>CAVVGA010000020.1:0-409861 GCA_963747605.1 uncultured Acidobacteriota bacterium
ACCGGCATGCCCCGGAGCGCTAGCCTTTGGGGGACCGGACCCCGGACACGGGGCGCGTAGCTCGGCTTCGCCGAGCACCTCGTTTACACCGAGGGGGTCGCCCGTAAGTCGGGCCGCGCCCATTGGGAAGCGCCTGCAAATGGCGGGTCCTCAGCGAGGGTCGAGGATCACGATCGGGATCTTTCCGACCCTTGGCATCGTAGAAGTCGTACCCGGGGTCAGTTCCACAAACTCGGGCCGTGGCGATCGCGCTCCTCTTCGCTCGCAACGCGGGCGTGGACGTCACCCACCACGGAGCCGATCCGAATCGTGGTGTCGGGATTGGCCCTGAGGTTGCTGTGAACGGCTGGCAACGGTAAGGGCTCGCGGAAGGAAAGGGCGTCACGATGAATTACAGCTATACCCAGATCTCCCAGTACCTGACCTGCCCGCGCCGTTACCGCCATCGCTATCTGGATGGCTGGCAGGAGAAAGATATTCGGGCTGCCATGCTCTTTGGCCGCTGCTTCGAGCAGGCCGTAGCGGCTCTATTCCGTCACGAAGATCCAGCGGCAGTCCTATTTGAGCAATGGGCACCGTGTAAGGAAATGAAGCTGGTCTACTCGGGCCATGACACCTGGGACCACATGCTCCAGCAAGGCATCCAGCTGCTGGAGCGCTTCATTCAGGACGGGCGCGTCCAGATTCACCAGCCGCACAGCCATCAACAGATCCGATTCGCGCGACGTTTAGTTCTGGCAACAGTTTTGTCGCCTTCGTCGATGCGGTCGGCGAACTGGACAACACACCCTGTGTGCTGGAGTGGAAGACCGCCTCCGCCCGCTATCCCGAGGAACCGGACGGCATTGCGGCCCTGGATCCGCAGCTAGTTTGCTACTCCTGGATGACGGGATCAATGAAGTCGCTCAGGTCGTCTTCGTTCGTAAGCGCATGGTGGAAGTCCAGTACCTGCGGGCCACCATCACCGACCAACAGCGGCAGGAGTTCCAGACCCTGGTCGAAGACACGGTGCGCAGGATCGAGTCCGGACTGTTCCTGCCCCACAGCGGCATCCGCTTTCCCCAGAACCCGTGTACCACCTGTCCGTTCCTCGGGCTCTGTCTCGACCAGCGCGATCTGGTGGAGGCTGGGCTTATCCGCAAGCCGGGAGTCGATCTTGGTCTGTTTGACGAACTTGCTTACTAGGTATCCGCCCATGCCGCCCAAGCTGAATCGTCGCCGGGCCCGGAGGTCCTGGTAAGATCGACGCGATCCTGGCCTGGGAGGCACGGCATTCGCTCAGCGTACCTGCTTATCCCCACCCGATGGACTTAAATCACGAATCACTGGGACAGGAGACTAGGGGATCAGGAGGAATCTCGGTTTTGTTCTGGTAAGCTTGGGCCACCGCCTCTGTAATTTCAGGACTCAGGTAGGTTCCACCCCGTTCCGCCTCTCGGATCGCCCTTACTAAGTCCTCAGGGGCATTTGTCTTCAACACATAGCCCTTCGCCCCTGCCCGGAGCCCCTCCAGGATGTAACGGGCATCGGTGTGCATCGAGAGGAGAATCGACTTGGTTTCGGGGGAAATACGACTTTGGATTTCTCGCGCCGCGTCGATGCCGTTCAAAACCGGCATGGCGAGGTCTAAAACCGCTACCTTCGGGTGCAGATTTCCGTGAGTTGCAAAGCCTCTTGTCCATTCGCAGCTTCGCCTACCACATTGAATCCTTGGCGTTCCAGGAGAGCTTTAAAGCCTTGCCGTACGATTTGGTGATCCTCGGCAATTAGGACGGTCGTGGGCATATCGAACCTCCTCGTAACAGTGGTGACAGGATGGCCCTTGGGCGTTCGGACGCCCAATCTTTCGCTTCCCATCGCCGCGCGCAAGTGCGCCTTCTGTACTTCGCCGGTTGCGTAACCACGCAACTGTTGGCGCGCGCAAGACGTGCTGTCACAGCGACAAACCGCTTGACATCCCGGGGTGAATCGCAGGTTGCGCGCCGATTTTCCGCCTCGAACTTTCCGCGAATGTTCATCAATGAGTAACTACCTCGAGCCGAAAACAACGGCCTGACAAAGCGCTCTTTTCAACGCGGTGTTACTCTCGAAACACCTGCTCGCAACCATCTGATACTAAGACGCTTCGCCAGCCTGTTTGTGGTTGGGAGCGGGCCTCTTTCGTGCTAAAATAGAGGAGGATCGTCGGCTCCTCAAATCGTTGAAATTACTGCTACTTGAGGCGGTTGAGCGTAAGTTCGCCGGGCCTCTCCCGCAATCCGCGGAGTGAAGCGGGAACCGCAGCCACTGCGTGTTCCTGAAGGAATGGAGCAGGATGTCCCCGACCGATACGCAAGCTGGCGCCAAAGCTTCCAACGAAAAAGACGCGATGGAAACTCAGAAAGGCCGACTATCAGGAGAGCACACGACGAAGGAGCAGCACAGTTTCTTCGTGAGCCCTGGGGACTATCGAACGACGAGTCCCTAAAAATGGACGTCGCTAACTTCGCTTGGTTGGAGGCTTCACATGCGAGCGATGATCGAAACGATGTCTTCCTAACCGCGAAAAGTGCGCTTGGCGTCTTTCTTGGGCAGCCGAGCACCTTTCCAGTCTGAACCAGCCGCTAAAGATCGGCGACAAGTCGTCGATCCTGGAAGATCTAGTCGAAGTACTTACGGAAGCGGGCCTATTGAGTCAGATAAACCCAAGTAAGAATGAGGTCGCATACCAACTCAATGCGTCCGCGTTCGTTTGGCGTGCAACAGATCCTGGCGAGGAACATCGCCGCACACACAACACATTCTTTGAACGGTTCTATCGAGAACGAGCTTCAGGGCTACGTGGAATTTCTTCTCGCGAGCATACAGCCCAGGTGTCGGCGGCCGAGCGAGAAGTTCGCGAGCAGCGCTTCAAAACCGCCGATCTACCAATCCTGTTTTGCTCTCCCACGATGGAATTGGGTGTCGACATAGCGGACCTAAATGTCGTAAGCCTTGGAAGCGTGCCGCCAACGCCCGCAAACTACGCACAGCGAAGCGGCCGCGCGGGACGAAGCGGCCAGCCAGCGCTCGTCTTCACCTACTGCACAAGCGGTTCACCACACGACCAGTACTACTTCCGTAGGCAGGAGAACGTGACCCTGGCGTTGTGGCGCCGCCAAGGCTCGACCTGGCAAATGAAGATCTGGTGCGCGCACATGTTCATGCCATTTGGCTAGGCGAACGGACGTTGACCTCGGAAAGTCACTAGCCGACATGGCCAAATCAGAACTGCCAGAACTGGCCAGCACCATTAACGAAAAAGTGCTGCCGATTTTGAAGAAACAAGCCGGGTTTGTGGATGAGACCCTTCTGGTATCGGACACAGAACCCAATCAGATCTTGGCATTGAGCTTTTGGGACAGCAAGGAAGATGCCGAACGGTACTAGCGGGAGCAATATCCCGCCATCCACGAGATGGTACGGCACCTCCTGGAAGCGGAACCCGTAATCCGGACCTTCAATGTCGAGACCTCAACCACACACAGAATCGCTCCCGGCAAAGCCGCCTGAAACAAGCCACCGCGGGCGGGTTCCACACATGGCCCGCCCGACCTTGCGCCGTTTAAGAAAGGAGGCGCTCCCCGAAAGGATGGACCGGACCAAAAGAGGTGGACGGCGATCTTGTAGCCGTTGAGGTGTAGCACCGGCAAGACGGCTCCGTCACGAATCGGATTAAGAAACTTGTTGGAGTGCCAGGAAGTCGCAAGCGGACCGGTTTCCGCCTCGCCATCCCCAACCATGACCGTAACGATGAGATCGGGATTATCGAATGCCGCTCCGTAGCCGTGCGAGATCGAGTACCCAAGTTCGCCGCCTTCGTCAATCGAACCCGGCGTCTCCGGGGTGCAGTGCGTGCCGATTCCTCCGGGAAAGGAAAACTGCCGAAAGAATTAAGCATGCCGGCCTCGTCGCGGCTCTTGTCCGGGTAAATCTCGGAGTAGTAGCCCTCGAGATAGCAATTGGCGAGCGTCGCCGGCGCGCCGTGACCAGGGCCCGAGATATACATGACATTTAAGTCGTATCTCTTGATGAGACGGTTCATGTGAACCCAGACGAAGGATTGGCCAGGATCCGAACCCCAGTGACCAAGGAGTCGATTCTTGATGTGCTCAGCCTTGAGCGGCTCGCGTAGAAGAGGATTGGCGCGAAGATAGATCATGCCCGCCGACAGATAATTGCAAGCGCGCCAATAGGCATCCATCGTCCGCAGCTCTTCGGACGAAAGGGGCGTCAGAACTCCCGTTGTGCCAGCCATAGAAATTCTCCCAATTTAGACGTGCGCGCGGGGATCTGCATCGAGCCTAGAAATGTCCCTTTTTACAGCCTAAACGGTTCTGATGTGGAAGAAAACATCCCTTACAGACGTTGCCGCCCCTAGATCTCCTGACATGGCGAGGGAAGATAGGGCGCTGGACTGGATTATCGAAACACAAAAAGGAGGTCAGGCCGTGAGCCAAAGTTTTCGGCCCGTGAAAGAAATATGGAATATACACTCGTCCTGCTTCGTTGAACCTGACGAGTTGATTGCGCTGCTGCACGACCTTGCCGCCAGGGTGGGCACCGCCAGCGACGAACACGAATACGGCGACAAAAAGGCAGTCTGGCTCGCAGACGGCAACAGAGCTCTCGACTATATGGAGGCCGACGAGCGCTTCAATGTCGGCAGTTTCAAAGACAGCATGGAAGAACAAGGGGTAGTCATCAACAAGAATGACTTGACCAGTCTGATCGACAATATCCGGAGCCTGGTAAAACAGTGGCGGACTTCCCTCGGAGAACACGGAGAACTGGTGTTCTACGTCGATGCCTGTTGAACCCAGGAGACGTGACATTCACTCAAGCGGCAAAAGGTTGCTGACATGAACAAGGGGATTGCATTCACCCGAGGATTACGCGGCTTCCCCTTTCTTGTGTCGAAGGGAATTCCTTTTCATTCGCATGCGTCAGTTTGAAAAACGTGCGCACCATCAGCCCCGCTCCAACGAGCAGCACAATCGAGAGACCCACTTCCGAGACGACCAGCACGGCCCGAAGCTTACCGTGGCGAAAGCCTCCGCCCGAGCATTTGCCGGCGCCCATCCGTCGCGATTGCAGTTCACCGCGGAAGGCGTGGATCGCCGGCGCGACGCCGCAGAGGACAGTCGTTAAGATCGTCACCCCCAACGAAAACAAAAACACCGTGGGGTTCAGCTCAATCACAGCTTCTTGCGGAAAAAAATAGTACGGGATGAAGGGCACCAACCACTTGATGCCGACGTATGCCAGCAAACATCCGGCTGCACAACCGGCTCCTGCAAGGACGGAGCTCTCAACGAGGAACTGCCTGATCAACCGGCCGCGGCTGGCGCCGATGGACGCACGGATGGCGATCTCCTCGTCTCGCGCCGTCGCGCGCGACAGCAGGAGATTTGCTACGTTGCTGCAGGCGATGAGAAGCAGCAACAACACAGCGGCGATCAGGGGGTATAAGAGCTCGCGAAAAGGACCTAGCGCTGCATCCGCGAGCGTCCAGGTGATGACGCTGAATTCTTTTTGGTACTGGTCCGGATAGATTTTCGCGAGGTTATGTGCCACCGCATCGAGGTCGGCTGCCGCAGCCTTTATGCTGATGCCGGGCTTCAGATGTCCCAGAGGCCACACATACTCTTTTGCGAAAGTCGGGTCGTTCGCAATTTGGCCTTTATCGAGAGGAAACGGAATTAGGATTTCGTTCCAGCCGGGCCGGAAGCGCGGAGGCATGATGGCGACGAGGGTTCTGGGCACACCATTCAGCGTGAAGCTCTTGCCGAGAATGTTCGGATCACGATTGAATTGCTCGCGCCAGAGCCTTTCACTCATGGTGAAAACGGGGGTAGCACCGGGTTTGCTGTCGGCGGGCGTCGGCAAGCGGCCCAGCAGCGGAACACACCGAAAAATTCAAAAGAATTCGCGCTCAGATAGCCGCCGTTGAACTCGACGGTGCCATGTCCGGTGGCGTAGAGAATTTTTGAACTGCCGAATCCGCCGAAGCCGGCGTTGACATCGGTGAAGACGTGATTCTGTTCGCGGAAGTCCAGAAATTCTCGGATCGTGTAAAAGTTGCGACCCACCGCAACAGCATCAGCCGGACCGTGAATCCCAAAATTGATGAGGTGGTTGGCGTCCTTGTACGGAAACGTGTTGATCAGGACTCCGTCGATTGCGCTGAAGATAATTGTGGCGGAGCCGATGCCTAGCGCGAGGGCGAGGACGGCGAGCAGTGTGAAACGACCATCCTTAATGAGGCTGCGGACGGCGTAGCGCAGATCTTGCCAAACCCAACCCAGGAGTCGTTCCAGAGGTCACCTCCCAGATCCCGACTTCGCGCACATTATACGCTTGGACAGACGCGCGTTTGCAACGGGCGTTAGCCGGGATCCACTGCGTGGGTGAGGTTTCAGGCGGGACAAAAGAATTGGGAGGTGGACCTGGAGCATTCGCCAAAAACACTAACGCCCCGTCGGCGCCGCGCGCGCCAAAGGGGCGTCAGGGGCTGGACCAACTACGAGATCGGCAGCCGTTCCGTCAGGGCCTGGCTTGCACTTGTGCCCAGGTAAAACATTGCGTTGAGTCCTTCGACGGATACCGCTGCCAGCGTGCGGCCGTGGCCCGAATTTCGCACCAGCAACGAGCTCTGGCTGGCCCGGTGATTCGTCGGCACTTCGCGCACGCGAATATTCATGTCGGCGCCGTTGCCGTGAATGCTGACCACGCGGCCGGTCGCTTCCAATTTCACGGAAACCAAATACTGCCCGGCTTTCAAATTTTTGCCGGCGCACTTCGCGTTGTAAGGCAGCGAGACTTTGCCTTGAAAATCGTCTTGCGTCTGGTTCACGTCGTCCATTGCTGCCACCAGAGCGGGCCGTGCGGTCGTCGCTTCATCGGCGGAAAACGGGAATGAGTCGGGCATCACATCCGATTGCGCGCGCGCCGTTACGGGCAGCAAACACGCGAGTCCCAGAGCCGCTGTGTACAACGAAATCTTCATTACTGTCGTCATTTTCATTTTCGTCTCCTTCTTGCTTTCAATCTTTGAGTTCAGGTTTTTCATTTGGTTCCTCAATGCACGCGCAGTTTCGTCCTAATCGCTAAAAGTTCAATGCAACGGGGGTCGTTTGTTGGTACAAGGGAGGTAAAGTCGTATTACGCTTGAAAATACGGTGCTTATGTGGCTCTGTGCACGTCAGCTTGAGTTCTGTTCGCGCCCGCAGTACACTTCGTCGCCCCAGCTTCTGTGATGCGCGACGATATCCCTTCCGAAGGTAGGCTGCGCTTCGACGCCTACCACGTTGACCTCCGCACGGGCGAACTGCGCAAACACGGACGGAAAATCCGTCTGGCCGGCCGGCCCTTTCAGATTCTCGCGTTGCTTCTCGAACAGCCCGGCGAATTGCTCACGCGAAAGGAATTGCAGAGCCGCCTGTGGCCTGCGGACACGTTCGTGGATTTCGAGCACGGCGTGAACGCCGCAATCCAGACGCTGCGGCGCGCGCTGTGCGATTCGCACAAAAATCCGCGCTACATTGAGACGCTGCCGCGGCGCGGCTACCGTTTCATCGGCGCCGTGGAGCGGAGTCAGGCGGAAGCGGCGGCAATGGATTCTTCCTCGGCTGGTGATGCGCGACAAGATGCGCCGGAGCCGCGCGCTGAATGGGTCGGGCAGGAGGCAACGATCTGCGACGAAGCCGGCCGCAACTACGTGCTGCTGCCGATCACGGAGGAAATTCTTCGAGAGATGCGCGATTGCGAAGCCGCGAAGGACGATCTGGGGATTTCTCTTCTGGTCGCCGGCGAAAAATTACTGCTGGTGGAATGCGGAACCAGAGTGAAAATTCTGGACTCGAGTAATGCGACGATCGGCTGCAAGGTGCGCATACTTGGGGGCCAGTTCGTCGGTGAACAAGCCTTCGCGCTAAGTGCTCATCTGGCAGGACTCCCTGACGCGACACGGCCATGTTCAGGACGCGATTGGGGGCCGCGAATCGCATGGATGTCTGACGATTATTCGTCGTCCGGATGAATTCCCAGGTCATCATTCATTTCGCCGGCCGCGAGTGGCCGGATGCACAATTGCTTTCGGTCTGGGCTGCATTGATATATCTGATAGGCCGGCAAGTCTTCCGGCTGCATTTCGTACGAGCCATCTTCCATATTCACAGCGTCATCAAAGTTGAACATCGCGTAGAGATTGTGCGGCGTTCGTGCGCACGCGGAATTGAGCGGAAGCCGGCTCGTAATTTCCGTAGCTGAAACAGTGGCCAATGCAGGCGCGATCGGCGATGTGTTGCACCAGGATGCGCGATCCGGGAAAGGGCGGCTTGATCGTGGCGAGAACGCGCGAATTGCGGCGGCACGGTGCGCACCAGTCGTCGACTTGCGCTTCCATGCGATTGATGGTTCCCATATCCTGGTAAAAAAGTGAAAAAAAGCGCGGCGATTGCGCCGCAGGCGAGCAGGTGCCATTTGCGCGGCTGCAAGACGCTGAGCAGGCAGCAGAGCAGCACAGCGGAAACCGAGGTAAGCCGTTCGGTCAAGAGCGCGAGCGCGGACGGCTGATAAGGAAAGCGGATGCCATCGGGCAGCAGGATTACGCCTAGCTGGCGATGACGTAGAGTTGCAGCGGGAGAGCAAAATCTTGCCAGCGAAGTTTTCCCCATGGACGATTGAAAAAATCCGCCGCGAATGCGGCGAAAATGAAAACCAGCAGCGCGAATTCCGGAATCGCATAGCGCGGGCCGAACAGCAGCAGTTGATCCGAGCCGTTGAAAAAATAGAAGGGGTCGTCGCGTGCCTGCACGATATCGTGGTGCCAAAAATAATAGCGCGTGGCAAGAGCACCACGCCCGCCGCAGCGACCAGCAGAATCTGATAGCGACTGGGAATCACTTCGGCGATCGCTACATAGGCGGACGCCGCGACCAGCCATGCGAAGCCCAGCGGATGCGCCAGCATCGCTAGCGGCGCGAGCGCGACGGGAATCAAGCGCTCCCAGCCACATCCACGCCAGAAAATTGCGGTGCCGAAAAATGCCAGGCCCAGCGAAATATAGAAATTCAGGAAACCCATCTGGAAGGAATAGCCGTAGCTGAACATGGCGATGACGGGGCAGAGCAGCCACGGCGCGCGTCTGGTGGCGGCGCAAACGAACGCAAACGCGCCCCAGAAGAAAATCAGTATGGCGAGCGAGACCGCGATTTTTTCGGCTGCATGAAAGGAGACGAAGCGACCAAGGCCTTCGACCAGGAAATCGAAGAGCACGTTGTTCCAGCGCGGCGCGAGCCACAGGCCGGGCGCGTAACCGTGGCGGATGAGTTGCGCGAGCCACGCGTTATAGAGATGACTGCCCAGGTCGCCGGCGGCGATGGTGCGGTGCCAGTAAACAGGCGCGAGGACTGCGGCGGAAATAAGCAGAACGCGCATATGTGTTGCCGGACGAATGCGACCGATTGCGCGAGGGCCGGCGTGTGCGGCTGCGTTTGCGGATTGCTTTCCACGATTTCATTTTCGGTGCGATTGACCGGGCTGGCGTGGTTGTGCTGCTTCAAGAAGGGCACCTCGGCGGGTGCGAAAGTGTGCGCTGCATTGACGCAAACATATCACGAGATGTGTTGGCTGCGGCAGTCTCCCCGAACCCCAGCGAGTAGTGATATAAGGATGCCGGAGTGGCGCGACGAGCTGCCACGAGGCGTCTCGAGGCAAGACGATGCGCGGGAGGGCAGCGATGAGCGATCCCAATATTTCGGACATTGCGAAAAAAGCGGTGGGATGGTCGATTTTCATCAGCGTGTTAATGATTGTGGCCGGCATTCTGGCGATTGCGATGCCGCTGGAGGCTGGTCTAGCCGTGAATATTTTCGTGGCGTGGATGCTGATATTTCGCGGCGGTGGCGCATTTCGTTTTTGCGTGGTTCACGCGGCGCACCGGAAGCGTGCTATTGAAAGCGTTGCTGGGGATTCTGTATTTGTGCGTGGCGATTTATCTGTTGGATCATCCTGCGCGCGGGCTGGCGACGTTGACGCTGGCTTTGGCGTTTTATTTGTTGATCGAGGGAGTGTTCGAGATCGTGCTGTATTTTCAGCACCGGCCCGCTGCCGGGTCGGGGTGGTTCCTGATGGATGGCATTGTGACGCTGATCCTCGGCGGAATGATTTGGGCGACTTGGCCATCGAGCACGGAATGGGTGGTGGGCACGATCGTTGGCATCAGCATTTTCTTCAGCGGCGTGACGCGTTTGATGATTTCTCTGGCGGCGCGGCGCGTGGTGACGAAAGTCGCGTAGGCGCGACAGCAATGGCGCACTGAAGTGCGCCGCTACACGTTGCTAACTTTCGAGCCCGCAAAACATCGCTTAAATTTTTTGTGCTGAACGTCCGCGAAAATTACGCTTCTTGGTCGTCTTTCTTCGGCGCGTAGGGATACTTCGGGGGTTTTTGCATGTGGGAGGTACGGTAGGCTTCCAGCTCCGCGTCCGTCAGATTGAAATGCGTCTTGACGGGATGATTTTCCGTTGCGGCGAGTTCCAGGTGCAGGCGGTGGGAGCAGATGTCCGGCGCATCCTGAAAACGGACGCGGCGCGTGTTGAACGCTTCGTTCGGAATGGTCAGAGTGAATTCGCGCGGTTCAGTCGCGGTTTCGCGAACGGTAAAAGTATATTCGCGGACCTGCGCCTTGGCCTCGAATCCGACGAACTGCACGATGACGTTGTTGTTGCTCATTTTCCAGCGGCCGCTACAGCCACCGCCACCGCCGCGACTTTCTTCACGCGCTTGGCGCGCTTGCGCTTCGGCGGCGTGCCTTCCGCGATTTCGACCACCATGATGCTGGTGACAAATTTCTTCATTCCGTGCAGATCGAAGTCAATCGAAGTGCGGTCGTTATCGGATTCCGTAATGACGCCCAAACCGTATTGGAAGTGCTTGATGTACTGCCCTTCGGGAAGTGCTTTCAACGAGGCTCCTAAGACCGATGTTGCGCGTGCGAAAAAAAGGGCGAACCGGCAAAAGCCGGCTCGCCCCTCTTCGACTAGAGGCTAGTGACGTTCGCTGCCTGCAGACCCTTCGGTCCACGGGTAACTTCAAACTCAACCGCTTGGCCTTCGTTCAGCGACTTATAACCTTCCGCCTGAATGGCCGAAAAGTGGACGAAAACGTCCTCGCCGGACTGGCGCTGGATGAATCCGAAGCCCTTGCTGGCATTGAACCACTTTACTGTTCCTTGTTCTCTCACTGATTTACTTCCTTCTTTTTAAGCTATTTGTTTGCTTCTCGACCGCCTCCAGCCGTAAAGCGAAAGAGGCCGCAAGTGTGAACTTGCAGCCCCTTCAATCGAATCTAAAGGTGTTACAAGAGCAACAAACGCAGCCCAAACATAGCATGGTTTGGTCCTGCACCCTAACGAATTCGTAGCGCGTGGGCGCGCGCTGAGCGGCGGAAAAGCGCCAGGCGTTTCGTTGCGCTTCCCGCGCATTCCGGCTGCATCGGCGCTGCGGCCGCGCGGAATCAACATCGCGATTGTCGGATGCGGTGAGCGGGGAGTATGATGGGCGCCTTCCACTCGGCCGCTGGGCCGGCCGTGGGCCAACCCGTGGTTTCGGCGCGTTGCGGAACGCTCTTTTTGGAGGCTCGCCATGAAAAAAAAGCCCCTCATGATTACCGGTGGCATCGTAGTGCTGTTGTTCTTGATTGTTCTGGCACTGCCGCTCTTCATCAACGCCAACCAATTCAAGCCTACGCTGGAAACACAGCTGGCCACGGCGCTCGGCCGTCAGGTGGGGATCGGCGATATCAGCCTCTCGATCTTTTCGGGCGGAGTCACCGTTTCGGATGTCTCGATTGCAGACGATCCGGCTTTCAGTAAGTCGCCGTTTTTGACGACCAAGTCTTTGAGCGTGGGCGTCGAGCTGCTGCCGCTGATTTTTTCGAAAAAGCTCGAAGTGCGTTCGCTCACGGTGAAAGATCCGGAAGTGAATCTGATCCACGGTCCGAATGGGACGTGGAATTATTCGAGCCTGGGGGCGCAAAGGGCGCCAGGCAAGAATCGCGCCGGCACCGAGCCAGGGTGGCGCTCCCGGCGCCGAAGCCATGAGCGTGGGGAAACTCAGCATCGAGAATGGAAAAATTATCGTGAGCAGCTGCGGGCTCCAGCGCTAAGCCGAGCATCTACCAGAACGTTGACCTGGAAGCTTCCGATCTTTCCTACACCTCGCAATTTCCTTTCAAGCTGACCGCCACCGGCCCGGGAAATTCCGCGCTGAAAGTGGAAGGCAAAGCCGGACCGATGAATGCGGCGGATGCGTCGTTGACTCCGTTGAACGCGACGGTGGATGTGCAGCACCTCGATCTGGCCAACACCGGATTTATGGATGCGTCCTCCGGAATTGGCGGCGTGGTGGATTTCAAGGGCGAGCTCAATTCCGACGGGAACCAGCTGAATTCCAAAGGCACCGTGAAGGCGACAAAGCTGAAACTCTCCGCGGCGGGGCAGCCTTCGTCTGTTCCACTGAATGTTGATTACGCCACGACGTACGCGCTGAAGAGCCAATCGGGAAATCTGAACCAGGGTGACATTCACATCGGCAATGCGCTGGCATCGGTTGAACGGCGCATATAACACTGCATCGGAACCGGCCAAGTTCGATATGCGGTTGAACGCGCAGGCCATGCCGGTGACCGATCTGGAAGGATTTCTCCCGGCGGTGGGAGTGGTGGTGCCGTCCGGATCGAAGCTGCAGGGCGGATCGCTAACCGCGAATCTGACGGTGACCGGGCCTGCGGATAAGCTGGTGATTTCCGGGCCGATAAATCTGTCGAACGCCAAACTGGCGGGATTTAGCTTGAAATCGAAGCTGGGCGCGCTGGGGTCCATTCCCGGACTCGGCGGCAGTGGCGGTGGCGGCGGTGGCGGCTCTGATACGGATATTCAAACGCTGAGCGCCACCATGCGAAACGATCCGTCGGGAACAACAATTGATAGTTTGAATCTGGTGATGCCGTCGCTGGGCACGGTTACGGGAAATGGAACGGTAAGCGCGGCGGGGCAGCTCAATTTTAAAATGGTGGCGAATCTTTCGGGCGCCGCGGGTGCGCTCACCGGCGCGGCTGGCTGCGGCAGGTGCGGGCGGAGCGCAAGTTGGGTGGCGGCAAGCTCGGTGCTCTCGCTCGGGCGGCGGGGGAGGCGGCGGTGGCTCGAGCAAAGGAATCCCATTCATCGTGCAGGGCACCACGTCAAATCCGCAGGTGATTCCTGATGCGAAATCAATGGCGGTCAATGCAGCAAAGGGTGCAGTGCCCGGCGGCCAAGGCGGTGCCACCGGCGCGGCGTCGGGCGCCCTGGGCGGATTGTTCGGGAAGAAGAAGACGCCGCAATAGCCGGAGATTGTTTTGCGAGCGACGCGAACGATCGAATCGAGCGCAGGTGAAGGACGCTGCGCTTTAGCGCAGCGGAGTTGCCGGAGCCGTTCGAGAACAACGAAGCTTCAGCGTCGCTGAAAAGCGTGCGCAGCGAACGCACCACGAAGCGAATCAGAATCGCGATCACGCAGAGCGCCAGCAAGACAATCATGCCGAGCGACGTAAGGGTGCCGCGTGACGATCCACATCAGAAAAATCACCAGCGCGTCTTCGCTGAGGCTCAGCGCAAAATTCGAAAATGGCTCGGGCGAATGCACGATGGCGGCGCGCGCCGCCGTCTTGCCGCCGTGCGCGGCCAGCGCGATCAATCCGCCGGCAAAAGTGGCCGCCATTTGCTCCCACTGGGGTAATTGCGAAGTCGCAGCATAAGCCAGATACGCCGCCACCGGAACGCGCACGAAGGTGTGCGCCGCATTCCAAAGCAGATCGAAAACCGGAATTTTGTCCCCGACAAATTCCAGCAGGAACAGCACTCCGCAGATCGCGATAATTTTCCAATCCTGCAGCACATGCAGAGCAGGCGGCAGCGCCAGGACGTTGAAGCGCGCCAGCAGGCCCAGCATTCCCACGGTGGCGTACACGTTCAGTCCGGCGGAGAAACTGACGACCACCAGAATCGCGGAAAGTTCGGTGCCGGTGGGGATCATCGGGGATAGGGACGCGAAGTTCATGGATTGGAGAAGCGCCTCGCGCGGCGAGCAGCGCAAGGCTCGCCGCGCGACGGATTCAGCACAGCAGGACGGCGTCTGGAATCGCGACGCCGCCGCGGTTACTTGGTTGCCGGTTGCTTCGCGATCACCAGATCCTTGATCTTGTCGTAGGTGGCTTTCGGAACGATCTTCTTTCTCAGCAGGTCAGTCTTCGCGTGATACGGGCGGCCGTCAATAATTTTCTGTGAGTACGCTGCGCCGATCCCCGGCAGAGCGTCGAGCTGTTCCTTGGTGGCCGAGTTCAGATCCACCAGGTTGGCGCTGCTGGGAGCCGGAGTTGGCGGATTGTGCCGCTGCAGAATGGCTGTGCGGCAATACCGGGACGGATAGAACGAACAGCAGCGATGCCGTCAGCACCAAAAACGACAGACTCAATTTTCGCTTCATGAACGCACTCCTTTTTAAAATGCAGGGTGAATGTACAACACGCGTGGTCTCGACTCTGTAGCCCGCCACGCCTGTACGCTCCTGCCGCATACAATAACACCGAGAGCCATTTTGATTCTATGGGCGGCTGGCGTCTACTGAAACGTCGCAAACTTATTCGCCGTGCGATGTCACCTCTCTAAATAGTCAGCAAACACCCCCCAGCCTGTGAATTTTTGGTTACAATAGCGTTCGCTGCGGGGTGGTGATGCTTGTCGGACCGGGTCGGTAAGGCATGTGGGGCGGGCGGAGCTTTTTCAAAGCCAGCTGAAGGATGTCGGGAACATCGCCGCGGCTTGCGCAGCGTAGTGTGCGCTGTGGTGTTGTGCAGCGCGCTGGCGCCTCTGCTGGCGCAGCAGATTTCATCGCATCGGTCGCGCGCCATGCGGCAGCAGGGTTCCGTGGAGCAGGTGCGCAGGCGCGCGGAATGGTTTTTCCGGCAGCGCGCTTCCGCGAACGGCCACATTCCCAGCAGCCTCTTACTGCAAGCCTTCGCGCAGAACCAGAAGATGGTCAGCGCGAACGGCACTTTCGTTGAGCATGCCGCCGCACTTATTCTCAAACCGGACATCTCGCCTTCGCTGCATTCCTGGACGTCCCTCGGCCCTCAGCCCACGGCGAACACCGCCTTCTATGGAAATGTTTCCGGGCGAGTGACCGCGCTCGCCGTCGATCCCTGCGATGCTACGGGGAACACTGTGTATGCGGGCGGCGCAGACGGCGGCGTGTGGGTGAGCTTCAATGCGTTGAGCGGCAATCCGGTCACATGGCAGCCGCTGACGGATAATCAGCCGTCGCTTTCCACTGGCGCGCTGGCATTGGCTCCCAAACCATGCCAAACGTTGAACGGCCACGCGCAGAGCAATCTGATTCTGGTGGGCACCGGCGAATCGAATTATGCGCACGACAGTATTTACGGCGCGGGAGTGCTGCGCTCGTCCGACGGCGGCCACACCTGGACGCAGGATTCAACTTTCACGCGCAGCGCTTCGCAGGGACCTTGCGCGAGCGGTCCTTACATTGCGGCGCTGGCCGTGCAGCCGAATCAGACGAATCCCGTCATGTTGGCGGCGGTGCAGGGAACGGATTTTTCCGCGGGCGGATCGCTGCCTTCTGGCATGTGGCGTTCCGCGGATGGCGGGAACACTTGGATCGCGTGCAGCCGCGCAGCAGCGCGGGCAACCCGCCATACAATCCGGCGACGGACGTCAAGTTTGATCCCAGCGATTCTTCGGGAAAACAGTTTATGCTGCGCTCGGTGACCTGAAGGCGATGCGGATCCGCAAGCGGCGTGTTCGAGCGCGCCATGCAACGGCGTTTATGTTTCGTCGGATGCTGGGATCATCCTGGAATCGCGTGACGGGCCTCGACGGCGCATCTACGCCGTCTCGTACGGCAGCATTTCGCTGGCCATTGCGCCGGGCAGTTCGCCCGCAACTTCGATTCTGTACGTCGCGATTGCCGATGCGAGCACGAACTCAGATGATCTGCTCGGCGTGCTTTCCGGCACTGGAATTCAGTCGAACGGCAGGGGTGCGGCGTTCACCACGATTTATCCCAACGTTTCGAATTTGCCGGATTTCTGCGCGCCGCAGTGTTTCTACGATATGAAGCTTGCCGTAGTCCCGGGCACGGCTGGTCAGACGATTTTTGCAGGCGGTTCCGCGCAGCCGCACGCCGGCAAAATCAAAATCGGCAATTCGTCGCTGTATCGCTCGCTGGATGGCGGAAATACCTGGGGCGACATGAGCATGGACGGCAGCGGAAACGAGACCTCGATCCACGTGGATGTTCACGCGCTCCATTTCGCGGTCGGATCCGGCGGCGCAGTGCTGGCGATGTTTGCGGGCAACGATGGCGGCGTGTGGGCTTCGCAGGACGTGTTCAGCGCCGCGACGGCGCCGGGCAGTCAGCATTGGGCCGACCTGAATACCGAGTTACAGGAAATGCCAACACATCGCTAAATCTGACGCAGTTCTATCCCGGGATTTCGATTCATCCCACGACCGACCAAATTATTTACGGCGGCACCGCAGGGAACGACGTGCAGCAATTCAGCGGCTCGCTGGCGGCGAGCGGCACCGAGGCTTGTCCTTACGACGGCGGCTACACGGCGATTGATCCGCAAACGCCCAGCACGATTTATGCGGCATGCAGCTATCTGGGCGGTCCCGGCACGCTGACCAAAAATATTCTGAATGGCGTTCCCGGCATGGACGGCATCAATTGGCCGGCGATAGACAACAGCGGAATCAATTTCGCCGACAACGCCGATTTCATTCCGCCGTTCGTGCTGGATTCAAAGACCAGCCAGAATTTATATTTCGGGACGTATCGTTTGTACCAGACGACCAATGCCGGGACCAGCTGGTCCGCGATTACTTCGCGATCTGACCAGCGACAACAGCGAGAATTTCGTCACCACGATTACCGTGGCGCCGAGCAGTTCGAACACGATTTACGCGGGAACTTCCGACGGGCGGATCTGGCAGTCCTCGCAGGCGCTGACTGGCGCGACGGATATTCACAAGGTGAACCAGACGAATCAGCCAGCGCGCAGCGTCACGGCCATCGCTGTGGATTCCGCCAACCCGAAGGCGGCGTTCGCGGCGTATTCCGGATTTTCTTGTCCAGGAGTAACTGGCTGCGACGGCCTGGGCCACGTTTTCTTCACTAATAATTCCGGCGCATCGTGGCTGCGGGTGGACGGCAACTTGCCGGACGTTCCGGTGAACGACATCGTGATTGATCCCACCGACGCGACGGACAACACGATCTACATCGCCACGGATTCCGGGGTTTACGCCAGCGCGAACGCCACCGCCGGCGGCGCGACAACCTGGAGCGTGCTGCAATCCGGCTTGCCGAATGCGCAAGTGCTGGCGCTGCGGCTGCGCAATACGTCGCGCACGCTGGTGGCGGGGACACACGGGCGCGGCCTGTGGAGTTTGCTGCTGCCCGATCTTCCGACCTTCGCGCTGACGGAGCTGAGTCCGACGGCGGCCACCGCGGGTTCCGGTTCGATTCAGTTGGCGGCCACGGGCAGCGGGTTCACGGTCACAATCGGTAATCGATTTCAACGGCAGCGCGCTGCCCACCACGTTTGTTAATTCGACGAGCCTCGCGGCGACCGCGCCGGCCACCGCGTTGAACTGCGGCGGCGGACTGCCGGTGACGGTTTCCGATCCGGCGTTCGGCTCAACGAACACGCTGACGTTCAGTTCCGTTGGCGCGTCCTGCGATTTTTCTTTCGGCTCGACTGTTCCGTCAAGCGACACGACCAGCGCCGGTGGAACTGCAAGTTACCAGGTGAATCTGAACGCCGTGGGAAACGCCGGCGGCGTGGTGCAACTTTCCTGCAGCAGTCCGCCTGCGGGCATCACTTGCAATTTCGTGCCGAACCCTGCGACCACTTCCGCGGCGGGCACCAGCGTGGCGTTGATGGTGTCCGTGCCGGCGACCGCGATTTTGCCCAAAGCACCTCTCAGCAGTCTGCGGACGCGAGGAAAAATGGAAACTGCGCTGCTCGCGTTTGTGGCGATGCTCGCAATTCTTGTTTTGTTCGCTGCGCTGAAAAATTCGGACCGCGCTCGTGCGGCGGATGGTCTTAGCATGCTTGTCGGTGATCGTGCTGCTCGGCGTAATGGCGGCTTGCGGCGGCAGTGGTGGAGGAGGCAGCGGCCCCGTCCCGCAGACCTACCAGATCATGATCCAAGGTGCGGGCGGAAACTTCCAGCATTCAACTACGGTGCAACTCGTGGTAGATTAGGCCCCGTCAGCGCGCCAGCCCGGCTGGTATATCCGGCCGAAACCATTTAATTGCACGGGAGGAGTTCCGCCATGACCTGCCCGCAGTGCAACCAGCGTATTCCCGCAAGATCTCTTTTGACGCCTGGCGGACTTTCGGGTGTGGTTTGCACGAATTGTCAGGCCGCACTGTGTCCGAAGCCGATTTCGGCAATTTTGGTTTTTGCTGTTTCGTTCGGCCTGGGGGATTTGGCGCTGATGTTTTTGCGGCACAAGGGCGCGGAATTCTGGGTGGCATGCTTGGGATTTTTCGTGGTGTTTGCGGCAGTTTTCGCGCTGACGGCGCCGGTGTTCCTGCGCATGCGCTTGAAAGACCACGCCGACCCGCATCTGAGCGGCCACCGCGCCTGAGCTTGAATCGCGAGCGTCGACGTCGCTAGAGCGCCGGCTAGAGCATCTGGCGCAGCACGTACTGCAGAATCCCGCCGTGCTGGTAGTAAGCAACCTCGAACGGCGTATCAATCCGCGCCAAAGCGTTGAAGCGGGTCTCCTTGCCGTGCGCATCGCGCGCCGTAACTTTCATTTTCTTGCGCGGCTCGAAAATTCCCGCCAGCCCTTCGATTTCGAAAATCTCCAGACCCGTCAGTCCGAGTGATGCGAGTGTCTCTCCCGGCAGAAATTCCAGCGGCAATACGCCCATGCCCACTAGATTGCTGCGATGAATGCGTTCGAAGCTTTCCGCCAGCACCGCGCGCACGCCCAGCAGAATCGTGCCCTTCGCGGCCCAGTCGCGCGACGAGCCGGAGCCATATTCTTTCCCGGCGAAAATAATCAGCGGCACATGCTCGTCGCGATATTTCATGGCGGCGTCGTAAATCGACATTTTCTCGCCGCGCGGGCTGATGAATCGTCCAGCCGCCCTCGGTGCCCGGCGCCAGCAGATTGCGCAGGCGGATATTCGCAAACGTTCCGCGCATCATCACTTCATGATTGCCGCGGCGCGCGCCGTAGGAATTGAAATCCTTCGGCTGCACGCCGTTCGCGATCAAATATTTTCCGGCAGGCGTGTCCGCGGGAATCGAGCCCGCCGGAGAAATATGATCGGTGGTCACGCTATCGCCCAGCACCGCCAGCGCGCGCAGACCGTGCAAATCCGCAAGCGCGGTCGGCTTCAGCGGCATGTTTTCGAAATACGGCGGATGCTTGATGTAGGTGGATTTCTCGTCCCACGCGTAGAGATCGCCTTCGGGAATGGGCAGCGCGCGCCAGTGTTCGTCGCCCGTGAAGACGTCCGCGTATTCCTTGCGGAACATTTCGCTGGTCACGGACGAGCGCATCGTCTTCTCCACTTCCTGCGGCGTCGGCCAGATATCGCGCAGATAAACGGGCTTGCCGGATTTGTCGTCGCCCAGCGATTCGTTGACGATGTCGAAATCCATGCGTCCGGCGAGCGCATAGGCGACCACCAGCGGCGGCGAAGCCAGATAATTCGCGCGGCACAGCGGATTGATGCGCCCTTCGAAATTTCGATTGCCGCTCAGCACCGAAACGGCCACCAGATTATTGTCCTTGATCGCTTTTCCGATGGCGTCCGGCAGCGGGCCGCTGTTGCCGATGCATGTCGTGCAGCCGTAGCCGACCAGATTGAAGCGCAGCGCATTGAGCGAGGGCCACAGGCCGGCTTTTTCGATGTAATCCGTCACCACTTTCGAGCCCGGCGCGAAACTCGTTTTCACCCAGGGCTTGGTTTTCAGCCCGCGCTCGACTGCTTTTTTCGCCAGCAGCCCCGCGCCCAGCATCAGCGACGGATTCGAAGTGTTCGTGCAGCTGGTGATCGCCGCGATCACCACCGAGCCATCCGCCAGATCGAATTTGTCGCCATTGTTTTGCACGCTGACGTGTTTCGGCTGCCGCGGTCAGCGTTTTTTCGAACGATGCTTTCGCCTGCGTCAGCGGCACGCTGTCCTGCGGCCGCTTCGGTCCGGCCATCGTCGGCACGACGCTGCGCGAGATCCAGCTCCAGCCGGTCAGAAAAAATCGGATCGGGCGTTTCATCCGTGCGGAACAGTCCCTGTTCCTTCGTGTACGCTTCGACCAGGCGCACTTGGTCTTCGCTCACGCGCGGTGAAACGCAGATAGGCGAGGGTTTCGCTGTCCACCGGGAAAAATCCCATCGTCGCGCCATATTCCGGCGCCATGTTGGCGATCGTCGCGCGGTCGGGAAGGGTGAGGCTCGAAAGTCCCGTGCCGTAAAATTCCACGAATTTTCCGACGACGCCTTTTTTGCGCAGCATCTGCGTCACGGTGAGCACCAGGTCCGTCGCCGTCGCGCCTTCCGGAAGCGCGTCCATGCAATTTGAAGCCGACCACCGCCGGAATCAGCATCGAAAGCGGCTGGCCGAGCATCGCCGCTTCCGCTTCGATTCCGCCGACGCCCCAGCCAAACACGCCGAGGCCATTCACCATGGTCGTGTGCGAATCCGTGCCGACCAGCGAATCGGGAAACGCCAGTCGCGCGCCTTCTTGCTGCTGGCTGAACACAACGCGCGCCAGATATTCCAGATTCACCTGGTGGCAAATGCCCGTATCCGGCGGCACCACTTTGAAATTCTGGAAGCCCTTCTGTCCCCAGCGCAGAAACGCGTAGCGCTCGATATTCCGCTGCATTTCCAGGTCGGCGTTGAAGGCGAACGCGCCCTCGACTCCGAATTTATCCACTTGCACCGAGTGGTCAATCACCAGTTCCGCCGGAAGCAGCGGATTGATCTTTTTCGGATTGCCGCCCAGGTCCCGCATGGCCTCGCGCATGGCGGCCAGGTCCACCACCGCCGGGACGCCGGTGAAATCCTGCAGCAGCACGCGCGCCGGCATGAAGGAGATTTCTTTTTCCGTGGCGCCCGCGGCGCTGGAAGGGTCCCAACCCGCCAGTGCGTGAATGTCTTCGGAGAATACGAACTGTCCGTCCTCATGCCGCAGCAAATTTTCCAGCAGCACTTTCAGCGAAAAAGGCAGCCGCGAAATATTGCCGACCCCGGCGCGCTCCAGCACGTTCAACCGGTAAATTTCGTAAGAATCATTGCCGGAGCGTAACGGAGTACGCGTGCCAAACGAATTTTTCTTCGCGGAGCTCATGCGGGGATTAATTCTCCTCTCATCAGAACAATTCATTTTAGCGCACTACCGCCCAGGTTCTGGCGCGAATTTCGCACCCGAATGCACGAATATGCGCATAAGTTGAATTCGCGCTTCAGTAGGGAACTGGGTTCAATTCTTCTTAGGGTTTCGGAGGTACGTAGCTGTCCGGCAGTTTCGCGCCTTCGCCGAAAAAATAAGTCTCCATCTGCTCTTCCATCACCTGTTGCGATTTCGGGTCCAGCGGATTCAGGCGAAACTCGTTCATCAGCATCTTCGAATGCTCCACCCACAGCTTCCAGGCTTCCTTCGAAACGTTGTCATAAATTCGTTGGCCAATCGGGCCTTTCCACGGGATGCGATCGAGGCCAGGCATTTCCCGGCTGAATTTGACGCACTTCACGATGTGTGGAGTTTGCGGCGCCGCTTGTGCGGAAGCAGCTGCCCCCGGATTTCCTGAATTCCTCTCGTCGGCCATGGACGTCTCCTTGCAGACTGTGCTGCAATTTCAAGATACTGCATCGGCGCACGAAATTCCAGTTGAGGGCCGGACCAAGCGCGAGACCAGGCTGGCGCCGATGTGGTGTAGCAGGGCATCCGCAGAATTATGATAGGCTCTTGTGGAAGGGCTATTGTTTTAATAAAACATGAGTGTGAGTCCGGCCGTACCGCACCGGACCACCGGGAAAGTCATCATGAATAGCAAAGCAATCGTTGCTTCTGAGGCTCCGCACGCGTCAGACTTCTTCTGCGAAGTTCCTTCCGATCCATGCGCCATTGTGATGTTTGGCGCGTCGGGCGATCTGGCGCGCCGCAAACTCCTGCCCGCGCTTTACGATCTTTCATTCCATGCGTGTCTGGGCCCGCGTTTTCGGCTGCTGGGTTTCGCGCGGACAGAAATGTCCGACGGCGAGTTCACCCAGAAGGCCGACGAATTCCTGCCTAAAGGAAATGAGGAAGGCGCTGCCGACGGCAAGAAGGGTGATTTTCTGAAGTGTCTGCGATATTTTTCTGGGAACTACGACGATCCGGATGCCTTTCGCCGCTTGGCGCAGCGCCTGGAAGAACTCGATGCGGAAGGCCAGCTCGGCGGCAATCGGCTTTTTTATCTGGCCACGCCTCCGGAAGTTTATTTGCACGTGATCGAGCAGCTCAAGAAGGCCGGGCTGAATAAACCCAAGAGCGAAAAATCCTGGGCGCGCATCATTATCGAAAAACCGTTTGGACACGATTTGGAATCAGCGAAAGAATTGAATAAACGGGTGCTGGAAGCGTTTGACGAATCGCAGGTGTACCGCATAGACCACTACCTGGGCAAAGAAACCGTGCAGAACGTGCTGGCCTTCCGATTCGGTAACGGCATCTTCGAGCCACTGTGGAACCGCAACTATATTGATAGCGTGCAGATTACTGCCGCGGAGCAGTTGGGCGTCGAGCGCCGCGCCGCGTTCTACGAATCCGCAGGCGCACTGCGCGACATGATTCAGAGCCACGTGCTGCAGCTCACTTCGCTGATCGCCATGGAAGCGCCGGCGACTTTCGACGCCACTGCCGTGCGCAACGAGAAGATCAAGGTTTTGCAATCCATCCGGCCCTTCACCAAGGAATCTGTTTGGAAAGACGTGATTCGCGGGCAGTACGGCCCCGGCCAGGAGAACGGAAAACCAGTTCCGGGATATCGGCAGGAGCCGGGAGTGAAACCGGACTCGGCGACGGATACGTTTGTGGCGCTGAAGTTGCACGTGGATAACTGGCGCTGGAGCGGCGTGCCGTTCTACCTGCGCACTGGAAAGCGTTTGGCGCGGCCGCTCACTGAAGTCGCGATCGAGTTCAAGAGCGCGCCGCACATGGTCTTCCGCGGCGAAAACAATGAAACCAACTCGCTGGTCCTGAATATTCAGCCCGACGAAGGAATTTCGCTTTCCTTCGGCGCAAAATCGCCGGGGGCACAGATGCGTATCCAGCCGGTGACCATGGATTTCAAGTACAAGGATGCGTTTGGCGGCGGCTCGCGCCCCGCCTACGCCACCCTTATTAATGACTGTATCCGGGGCGACGCCACGCTGTTTGACCGCGCCGATGGCGTCGAGGCTGCCTGGACATTGGTGGACCCAATCCTGGAAGCATGGAAGAATGCCTCTCCGCCGCCTTTCCCGAACTACCCAGCCGGAAGCGACGGCCCGCGGACGGTGGACGACTTGGCGGCTTCCGATGGCCGCCGCTGGCGCCCGCTGTAGGAACGTCCAATGTTGATCTACTTCACGCTCGATTTTCTAGTTCGGAGGCCTAAATGATTCTGGCGGGCGACCTAGGAGGGACCAAGGCAAATCTCGGTCTCTTCGACATTAAGGCAGGGAAACTGGTCCGCGTCGCCGACCGGCGTTATGTCACGCAGAAACATTCGGGCCTGGAAGAAATCACCAGCGATTTTCTGAATGGGGCAGGGGCGAAAATTACCGCGGCGTCTTTCGGAATTGCTGGCCCGGTGGTCAACAATCGCGTGCAGGCGACAAATTTTCCCTGGGTCGTGGATGGCGCGAGCGTCGCAACACATTTGCACTTGAATCACGTGCGTCTGGTAAATGATGTCGAAGCGGCGGCCTACGGAATCGGCGTGCTGGAACCGAGCGAACTGGAAACGCTGCATGCTGGCGTGCCTTCGCCACGTTCCACGCAAATCGTAATCGCAGCCGGCACAGGCTTGGGCGAAGGCATTCTGTTTTGGGACGGCCACCGGCATGTCCCCATGGCCACCGAAGCGGGCCATGCGGATTTTGCTCCGAACACGTCGCAGCAAGCGGACCTGTGGAAATTTCTGAATACACGCCAGGAATGCGTGAGCGCGGAAACGATTTTGTCCGGCGGTGGATTTCAGCGCGTGCATGAGTTTTTGAATCCGGACGTGCGGCATCCGGGATTCGATGATGACGGCGAGGATCCCGCGCCGGAAATCACGCGCCGCGGACTGAGCGGCGAATGCCCGGTGTGCGCTGCTACCCTCGATCTGTGGGTGGAAATCTACGGCTCGGAAGCGGGGAACCTGGCGCTCCGCACCATGGCGCGCGGCGGGATTTACATCGCCGGCGGAATTGCTCTGAAAGTGTTACCCAAGCTGAAAAACGGAAAATTCGTGGCCGCCGTGAGGCACAAGGAGAAGCTCGAGTCGTTCCTGGTGCAGATTCCCATTCACGTGGTGTTGAACGAGGAGTGCCCGCTGCTTGGCGCGGCCTCCGTAGCCTGGAAAAATCTTTAGGCGTCGGCGGCCTGTCCGTTTGGATTAATTCTGAACTCCGCGACCGCAGCAGGGAATCGGAAACGAACTAAAGTTCCTTCACCCGCCGTTCCAACTCCATCGCAATATCGTTCACATCCTGCTCCGCGGTGAAGCTGACCGGTTTTCCGATCGTCACCTGCACGTGTCCCGGGCGCGCGAAGATCTGATTTTTCTGCCGCAAATCGTAAAGTCCCCCACCAAGGCGCATGGGTACGATCGGAATGTTGAGTTGTTTCGCAAGCAGGCCCACGCCCGCACGGAACGGAGCGATTTGCCCATCCTCCGTCGTCTGGCCCTCCGGAAAGACTAAAATATTCCAGCCACGATCCGCCAGATCGCCGGCAAACCCAAAACTTTTCAGGAAGCCGGATCGTTGGGGTAGGGGGAATACGTTGAAGAGCGATAGCGCCAGATAATAATCGAGCCGTTCGCGGATGCGGTTGAATGGATTCATGTTCTTCGGGGGGCGCCGCATTTCCGCCAGGCGTTCGGCGCGCATGGCGGTGGCCAGCCGATTGCGCAAGCGCGCAGGCAACGCCGGAAGAACCCAGGCGATATCCACGTAGGTTATGTGGTTCGCGACCACCAAAACGGGGCCACGCAGGCCGCGCAGATTCTCGCGTCCGCGGATTCGCGGTGCGGCAAGAATATAGGTGGCGGGCCACGCGAGCAGATAGTAGACGGCGAGGCGCACGCCCGTGGTGAGCCAGTTTTGCGGCCAGCGCGGATACAGGTGTTCGACAGGCGACGCGGGCGATTCAGTCAGAAGTTTTTCCAACTGGCCGACGGTTGCGACGTCACTGAAGCGCGCGCCGCTGAGGTCCGTCTGATAGCGATTTTCGAGTGCGCTCATCAACTCGACGCGATCGAGTGAAGTCATGTGCAAGTCGGCATCGAGCGTGGCGTTGCGCGAATTGGAGGCGACCGGGCTGCCGGTGATTTGCGCGATCAGCGCCGCTAAGGAGCTGCCGTCGTCCTGTGACGTGGGCGCCGAATCGAGTTTTGCGTTGACCACCTCACGAATGCGCGGGAGCAGGGGCTTCAGAGTCGGCGTGCGCGGGAAATCGGGATCGGGCCACGCACACCAGCGGCGAATCTTTTGATATTCCGCGAGCGACCGATTGGCATTCTCGATCAGCGAAGCTTGATTTGCGTGCTGCGGATTCTCGAGCAGCAGCACCGCGCAAGGTTCGGCGTTGCCTGCGCGTTCGATCCCAATCACTACGCAATCGCGCACTCCCGGCTCGCCGCGCACTGCTTTTTCCAGATCTTCGGGGTACACGTTCATGCCCGCCGGAGTGACGATCACATTTTTCCTGCGGCCTTTGAAATACAGCCGGCCCTCCGCATCGGTTTCGCCAACGTCTCCGGTGTGAAACCATCCATCCGATTCCGCGACGCGTTGCGCGTGATCACGCTGCCGATACGCTGTGGCAACATTTTCGCCGCGCACCAGAATTTCGCCGTGCTCGTCAACGCGCACTTCCATGCCCGGAAAGACTTTGCCAATCGACCCTTTCGCGGAACGGAACGGATGATTCAGGCTGATGAGCGAAGTGGTTTCGGTCATGCCGTATCCTTGAATCACGGCGTAACCCAGGCGGTTCCAGAAAGTTTCCACCGGTTCGGAGAGCGCTGCTCCTCCCGAGATGAACGCCCAGAATTTCCAGCCCAGCAGGGAATGAACGCGCCGAAACCGCCACCAGCGCCGCAAGAAATGTTCCTTCTCGCCGCGCGCAAAACTTTCGTTGAATCGCCGCGAACGGCCATCACGTTCCATTTGACGCAGTATTTCGCGCTGCAGAGATTCGATGAATCGTGGAACCGCCACCAGAACGGAGATGCGCTCGTCGCGAATCGCGTCAATCAGATCAGAAGGTTTCAGCGAATCGATAAAGATCACGGTGCCGGCCAAAAACGGCGGAATAAACATTCCCAGCATCTGGCCGAACACGTGGCTCAGCGGAAGCAAGTTCAGAAAGCGCAAAGGGTGAAAGATGCGCTCGTAGCGAAGGTATTTCTGGATTTCACGCTCGACCGGTTCGATGTTGGCAAGCACATTGCCATGAGAGATCACCACGCCGCGCGGTTCTGCCGTAGTGCCGGAAGTGAAGATAATTTCGAGAGTATCCTGGCGCGTGAGAGGCGGAGCAGCGTACGGCGAAGCATCTCGCCGCGACGCAAGCTCCGCAAGCGATTCCAGAATAACAGGATTCCCCGGCAAGCCAGCATCTGAAAGCACGCGGCTGCGAAAAATCAGTCTGGCGTTTACTTCGCGAGCCACGCGTGCGGCAAATTCCGCCGTCGAGCCGCGGTCAATCGGAACCGTCACCGCACCGCGCAGCAGGCATCCGAAAAACGCCATGATCCATTCGGGAGAGTTTTCGCCCCACAACAGAACGGCGTCGCCCTTGCCAATCCCGCGAGATTCCAGCTCGCGAGCCACGCAATTCGCTTGCTGCGTGATCTGCGCGTACGTCCAGGTCTCCATGCGATAGCCACGACGATAACGCACGGCGATTTCATTTCCGCGCGCTGCGTAGTGTGCGAGGAAATCTACGAGCGAGCGCACGGTCGCTCTCGAAGGGGATTTGTCAGCAGCCCAGGCATCGAGGTGTGGTGGCCTCCTGCGAATTCGCGTTCCATTCCTCGGGTACAATTTACAGGTTGTGGGGCATATATACAAAACTGTGGTCATCGGCGATGCGACGAAGGAATCGTGGGCGGGAGCGTTTCAGTCTGATTCTGGAGGCGGCAACCTCGCGCGCAAGTTCTTCGGCATCTTGATGAGATTCCTGAAACTTGCCGGTCCCCAGCTGAATCTAACCGCGCAAGCGAGGAGCACTTCGCCGCATGCTTGAAAAGCGCGGAAAAATGACTTATAGATGAAATGGTTGTCAAAGAGCTTCCATGACTAGTTCCGGTAGACGCACTCTCGTTGTCGCAGTAATCCTTGGTGTTATCGCCGTCGCGGTGATCGCCGTAGTGCTGCGCCCGAAACCAGCGGCCAGTGCAGGGCCGCCGCCGGACGTGATGGTTGCGCCGGTCCAGCAGAAAGATGTAGCGCTGTACAGCGAATGGATTGGCACGCTGGATGGGTTGGTGAACGCGAACGTCAAAGCGCAAGTAACCGGCTACTTGCAGGAGCAGGATTATCAAGAGGGCTCGTTCGTGCAGAAGGGCCAACTTCTCTTTCAGATTGATCCGCGTCCATTTCAGGCGGTGCTCGATCAGGCGGAAGGACAATTAGCGCAAGCCAAGGCGCAGCTTGCGAATGCCGAAGCCGTACAATTGCGCAACCAGCTCGACGTGGACCGCTACACTCCGCTGGCGAAAGAGCAAGCAGCGAGCCAGCAGGATCTCGACAACGCCATTCAGAATAATTTGGCGGCGAAAGCCACGGTGGCGACGGCCAAGGCGCAAATTCAGTCAGCGCAAGCCGCGGTGGAAACCGCGAAGCTCAATCTGGGATTCACGCGACTGGTCGCGCCGATCAGCGGTATCGCTGGAATCGCCCAGTTGCAAGTCGGCGCGTTGGTGGATACCACCAGCGCTCCGGTCACCACTGTTTCGACGGTGGATCCCATCAAAGTTTATTTCACCGTCAGCGAAAGCGAATACCTCGATTTCAACCGGCGATTTCCCACTGAATCCGGCCGACAGGCGGAATTTAAACGTACGCCACTCGATCTGGTGCTTGCTGATGGCACCACTTACGAACGTCAAGGAACTGTGGACTATGCGGATCGCGCCGTAAATCAAGGGACCGGCGCCATTCTGATCGCGGGTCTGTTCCCGAATCCTGGAAATATTTTGCGGCCGGGGGGCTACGGAAAAGTTCGTGCAGCCACGAAAACCGCGGCTGGCGCGCTGGTGATACCTCAACGCGCGGTGACCGAGCTGCAAGGCAGCTATGAGGTCGCTGTGGTGGACAGCGAAAATAAAGTGAGCATCCGCACCGTGACGCCGGGGGATCGCACCGGCAGCGATTGGATCATCATCAAGGGACTGAAGGCCGGGGAGCGCGTGGTGGCCGAAGGAGCGCAGAAAGTGCGTCCCGGATCGCAAGTTAACCCGAAGCCGTATGTGGTGGCGAAAGACGCGACGGCGGAGGGAAACTAAGGCCCGTGTCCAAATTTTTCATCAATCGTCCCATCGTCGCAATCGTGATTTCGATTGTGATGGTGATTCTTGGCATCATCACTATCGTCGCCTTACCCGTCGCGCAGTTTCCAAACATCGCTCCGCCCGAGATACAAATCCAAGCCACTTACGTCGGCGCGGACGCGCAAACGCTAGAACAATCCGTCGCCACGCCCATCGAGCAGCAAATGAGCGGCGTGGACAACATGAACTACATGTATTCGTTGAACGCCACGGCCAATGGCGGGATGACGATGATCGTGGACTTCGATGTGAAGACGGATCCGAATATCGATCAAATTCTGGCGCAGAGTCGCGAAACGCAAGCGGCCTCGCAGCTTCCGGCGGACGTGAACAATTACGGTATCACCGTGCAGAAGTCGGTGACTTCTCCGCTGATGCTGCTCACGTTGTATTCGCCGAAAGGCACCTACGACGCGGCCTTTCTTTCCAATTTCGCGTACATCAACATTCGCGATCCGCTGACGCGTTCGTACGGAATCGGCAACGTGCAGATCTTCGGCGCCGGACAATACGCGATGCGCTTGTGGGTGAAGCCGGATCAATTGGGTAAACTCGGCATCGCGGTCACGGACATCATCAACGCGATCCAGGGGCAGAACACCGTGAATCCTGCCGGGCAAGTGGGCGGCGAGCCCGTGCCTCCGGGACAGGAGTTCACCTACTCCGTGCGCGCGCAAGGGCGATTGATCTCCGAGGAGGAGTTCGGGCAGATCGTGGTGCGCGAAACGCCCGATGGTGGCGTCGTGCGCGTGAAAGACGTAGCGCGCGTGGAATTGGGTTCGCAGGATTACAGCACGGCGGGCCGGTTAAACGGCAAACCCGGCGCGATCATTGCCCTCTACCAGTTGCCAGGCTCAAACGCGGTGGACGCGGCAACCGCCGTGAATAAATTGATCGCCGGGATGAAGAAGACGTTTCCGCAGGACATCGACTACGTCACTTCGCTGGATACCACAAAGTCGGTGACATCCGGAATCAAGGAAATTGTCGAGACGCTGCTGATCGCGATCGTGCTGGTGATTTTGGTGGTGTACATCTTCCTGCAAAGCTGGCGCGCCACGTTGATTCCCATGCTGGCCGTGCCGGTGGCGCTCATCGGGACATTCGTCTTTTTCCCGCTCTTCGGATTTTCGATCAATACGCTTTCACTATTAGGATTGGTCCTGGCGATTGGATTGGTGGTGGACGACGCGATCGTGGTTGTGGAAGGCGTCGGACGGCATATTGAGGAAGGCCTTGCGCCCAAAGAAGCGGCCTTGAAGGCCATGGACGAATTGACCGCGCCGGTCGTAGGTATCGCGTTGGTGCTTTCTGCCGTATTCGTTCCCACCGCGTTCATTCCGGGAATCACCGGACGCCTTTATCAGCAATTTGCGGTGACCATCGCAATTTCCGTGATTCTTTCCGCTTTCAACGCGCTGACGCTGAGTCCAGCGCTGTCGGCTCTTTTGCTGCGCCCTCGTGGAGAGAGCAAGGGCGTGATGGGCAGGTTTTTCGGATGGTTCAACCGGACATTCGAGCGGGCGACGGAGGACTACGTGTCCGTTTCCCACGCGCTGATTCGCAAGTCCGCCATCGCCATTGTGTTGCTCGTGGCATTCGCAGCGGGCGCGGCATTTTTCGGAGCGCGCGTGCCCTCCAGTTTTTTGCCGGATGAAGATCAAGGCTATCTCTTCATCAACTTGCAACTTCCGAACGCCGCTTCGCTGCAACGCACGGACCGCGCCGCGCGCGCCGTGGAAAAAATACTGGCAGACACTCCCGGAGTGAAATACACGACTAGCGTAATCGGCTTCAGCCTGCTGAGCTTCGTGCGCACCAGCTACAACGCGTTTTTCTTCGTCACGCTGGACGATTGGGACCAGCGGAAATCCCGCGCCGAACAATTCCAGGAAATCAAGACGCGCCTGAACCAGCGATTAAGCCAGATTCCCGAGGGCATCGCGTTTAACTTTTCACCCCCGGCGATTCCCGGGGTAGGCACTTCCGGCGGATTCACCTTCGTGCTGGAGGACCGCGCCGGGAAGGACGTGGAGTATCTGACGCAGAATTTGGACACGTTCATGACGGCGGCGCGTAAACGTCCGGAGATCGGTTTTCTGGCCACCACCTATTTGCCCAGCGTGCCGCAGCAATTCGTGACGGTGGACCGCGACAAGGTGATCAAGCAGGGCGTGAACATCAGCGACGTTTACAAGACCATTCAATCTTTCATGGGGGGATTTTTCATTAATTATTTCAACCGCTTCGGCCGCCAGTGGCAGGTGTACATCGAGGCGGAAGGTGAATACCGCACGCGTGCCGAAAACGTGGGGCAATTCTACGTACGCAACGTTAGGGGCGACAATGTGCCGCTTTCCGCACTTACGAAATTCGAGCCGCGCATGGGGCCGGAATATACCATGCGTTTCAACGAATATCGCAGCGCGCAGATCGTCGGCAGCGCCGCGCCGGGATACAGTTCCGCGCAGGCGATGAAAGCGCTGGAAGAAGCCTTCGCGCAAACGATGCCGAACGACATGGGCTACGACTACAAGGACATGTCGTTTCAAGAAAAGCTGGCGCAACAGGGAGTTTCTCCCACCGCCGTTTTTGCATTTTCACTTTTATTTGTGTTCCTGATTCTGGCGGCACTGTATGAAAGCTGGTCGCTGCCTTTCAGCGTGTTGCTCAGCACGCCCGTCGCGGTGTTCGGCGCATTCGCGACGCTGTGGTTGCGCCGCACGGTAGCTGGATGGTTCTACCCGGCGTACATGGTGCAGATCGAAAGCGACGTGTATTCGCAGATCGGGCTGGTCATGCTGATCGGACTTGCGGCAAAAAACGCAATTCTGATCGTCGAGTTCGCAAAAGACGAATACGAGCATGGTAAGCCGCTGATTGATGCTGCGCTAGGAGGCGCGCGAATCCGCTTGCGGCCGATTTTGATGACGTCATTCGCGTTCATCCTGGGCAGCGTGCCTTTGTGGATTGCCACCGGCGCCGGCTCCGTAGCGCGCCAGATTATCGGCACCACAGTGATCGGAGGAATGCTGGCCGCCAGCTTCCTCGCAATTTTTCTGGTGCCGGCAATTTTCTATCTGATCGAGAAGTGGTCGGGCGCCGGAAAGAAAGACGCAGCTGCCGCAGCGCCGGCCGTGCCCTCGCCGACGCCGGCGCCGGCGCCGGGAGACTGAAATGGGCCAGCATCTGATCGGCGATCAAAGCGCGCAGCGGAGCGGTTCGCAAACATGAAATGGATGAAAAATCTGCGTCCGTTTATCGCCGCTATGCTGGCGTCGAGCTTTATCGCAGGCTGCGCGGTAGGTCCGAACTACCATAAGCCCGACGTGCAGACTCCCGCCGCGTATCACGATCTCAGCCAAAATCCGCGAGCCGAGGCACAGGCCGCTTCCTATGCCGATCTGCCGTGGTGGCAAGTGTTTTCCGATCCCGTCCTGCAAGAGCTGATCCGCACGGCGCTGAAGCAGAACTATGATTTGCAGATTGCGACGGAGCGCATCAACGCCGCGCGCGCTCAAGTAGCGATCACTCGCTCCAGTCTTTTCCCGCAGGTGCAAGGCAACAGCAATTTCACGGGCGGCAAAGAACAGAATTTTCAGTCAAAATCAAACTTTCTTGCGCTCACGGCAGACACGGCCTTTCAGGTGGATTTATTCGGCGGGTTGCGGCGCGCCACCCAAGCTTCGCGCGCGCAGCTGCTGGCAACCGAGGCGGCACGGCAAACGGTGGTGCTGACTCTGGTCAGCGACGTCGCCACCGATTACTTTGCTCTGTTGCAGCTTGACCTGGAATTGCAGATCGATCGCGATACCGTGACGACGCAGGAAGACTCGGTCAAGCTGACTTCGCTGAGACTGGACCACGGAGTCGCCACGAAGCTGGACGTGCTACAGGCTCAGCAGGTGCTGGATACCGCGAATGCCCAGATCCCGGATCTCGAGAGGCAGATTGGCCAGCAGGAAGATGCCATCAGCATTCTCCTCGGCAATTACCCGCAAAGCTTGCCGCGCGGTTTGGCACTTGCGGATCAGCCGCTTCCTCCCGGTGTCCCCCCTGGATTGCCGTCTTCTCTGCTTGAACGCAGGCCCGATATTCGCCAAGCCGAACAACAGCTCATCGCCGCCAATGCCCAAATCGGCGTGGCCAAGGCTCAGTTCTTTCCACAAATTTCGCTGACGGGCGCGGGCGGCGGCGCTTTTGGGCGCAGCAATCTCTTCTCCAGCATGATGAGCTCGCAAGCGAGCATCTGGTCGTACGGTGTGCAGGTAAGTCAGCCGATTTTCACAGGCGGCGCGTTGCGTGGGAACCTACATCTAGCCGAAGCGAACCACCAAGCGGCATTGCTCGCCTACAAGGAGGCGATTCAGCACGCGTTCGGAGATGTGTCCGATGCTCTGATTGGATATCAGAAATTACACGAAGTGCGCGTACGCCAGGAACTGACCGTCGCAGACTTGGCGGAGTCGGTGCGCCTCTCCGTCATGCGTTACAAAGGCGGCACTACTACGTATCTGGAAGTGCTCGACGGCCAGCGGTCACTCTTCGAAGCGGAAATCACTTTGGCGCAGGCGCGCGGCGCCGAATACCAAAGCCTCGTGCAACTGTACAAAGCCCTCGGCGGCGGTTGGAAACAGTAAGCGGAATCATTCCGTCGCGTTATTGCTCCAAAATAGCTTTTAGTTTTTTCATCTCCGTATCCATTTGCTTCATGGCTTCGTCGAACTGCTGATCGCTCATCACCGCTGGCTGAAACAGCGTCATCATCACGGTCGCGCCTTCGCGATTGGGCGCCACACGCGAATAGACCTGCCACGTCGCTTGCTTATCTTTCCAGACGTGGTCGAAAACTCCAAGTTCCTTCACGGCGTTCACTTTCAGCGCGCCTTCGCCGAATTTGGTGACGGCATGGAACCATCTGTCTTTCCCAGGGCTCACGGAACGCAAGTTCACCACGGCGTACGCGGGCCAATTCATCGAATTTGCCAGGGAATCGAAGGCCTTGTCCGGACGGGCTTGGATATCGACTGATTTTATGGCGGAGCGTGCAATTCTTCTCATGATGTCCGCTCCATTCTTGTGAGCGTCTGTTGGCTAGAGCCGCGAAAATGCTGCACGTGTTCGCCGCCACCGCGGCCGAAGTAGCGCACTTTCTTCCCGTTCAGATAGACGATGTAGTAAGCGCACCCGGCCGCCGTGCCTTCTTTTACGAAATCGGGATAGGCTGCTTGCCCGGATTGCACTTTCTGATTGATGGGTTCGAGCTTCTCCGCGGAAAATTCAGCGGCGACCCCGTCGTGCACCAGCGCGGCGCCGGTCAGCAGAGACTCCCCGCTCGTTGCGTAGAAACGAAATTCGTTTCGCAAAAAATCCACGTGATATGACTCCACTCCCTGTTTTGCCAACGTCGCGAGAATTTCGGAGAACCTGATTTGTTTAGCCAGGGCCTTGCTGATCAGATTTTGAATGACTGCATGGTTCATTTCGTTTTCCCTTCCAGTCAACTTTAGTCAACGGGAGCTTTCGTCAATTTATGCAGCGTCGCCGTTTTCCTCAGTAGGCCGGTCAGAATCCTGTGCTCAGATCTGCTGAGGACTCCGAAGAACTCCCGATCATTTTCGTCAGCCAGCTTTGCCAATTTGGGGACCATCGCGATCGCGGCCGGCGTGAGCTCGATATCCTGATAGCGGCGATCACTACTGGATTCCTTTCGAGTGACCAGACCTTTTTCGAGAAGGCGGCTGATGAGTTTGGAAACGGCACCGCGTGTGAGGCCGGTCAACTCCGCCACCACGCTCGGCGAAGTGTTGTCGTCGCCGCCGTACATCTCGCGCAACACCACCCACTCGGCCACCGTCACGCCGCTGGTTTCCAGCTTCCGCGCGAAGGCGTAGGAGACATGGTTCGAAACCAGCCGCATCCAGAACCCGATGTGCATGGTCAGTCGGCTCGCGACGATTCTTCGGGTTTTCTTCGTGGCCGTGGTTCCGTCCCTCGCCAGAAAATAATAGTATCCTTGGAAACAGTTGTCGAGGAAATAATACGGCGGCGCACCTCGCAAACAAGCAACGGGAACCGCGTTTCCTGGTTTCCGTCCCGCACAGAACTCTCATACAATTTGGACAGTCCCTGCGTGCGCCTGTAGCTCAGTTGGAAAGAGCGTCTGCGTTCTAAGCACGACGCTCGATTCCAAACCTTCTATTTGTACCTTTGGCTTTTCAATCTTTTCAACAATTTGGGGAGTCTGCTTTTCGCTCAAAGCTAACCCCAACGGGACAAATGAGTAGGGTTTTGGCACAGTTCTGGCACAGCCGGGTTCGCGCGCGGTTGGGGTTAAGCCCTTAGTGAGACAATTTGAATTGGCGCACTGGCACATCCCGCGAAAACAATGCGGGACAGGAGCGGCTACATAACTTCCGACTAGCTCGTCACTCGCTCATCACAAACTCTTTCGATCCTCAGCTCATCGAGGATTTCCTTTCGACAGCGACAACTGCCGACCATCACCTGATCTCCGATGGCGAACAACGAAATCGGCTGTCGGACTAGACCTTCCAAAACTGGAGGTTAGCCCACCTTTCCATGATTCTCCGTGGATGGGGCGAAATTTTGCTTTACAATAAACACTGACTTATATAAGCTGTACGTTATGCATAATCTCGATGCTGCTTTCTCCGCTTTGGCCGACCCGACGCGTCGGGCGATTCTTGCGCGCCTTGCCAAGGGGGAGGCCACCGTCAATGAATTGGCAGAGCCGTTCGAGATGACGCAACCCGCAATCTCCCAGCACCTGAAGGTGCTCGAAGCTGCGGGACTAATCGTTCGCCGAGTCGAGGGTACGAAGCGCCCTCGTCGGCTCGCAAAAGCGGGTATTGAAGCGATGGACCAATGGCTCGCAATGCTGCGAAAAGCCCTTGAGGCAAACTATGACCGGCTGGACGAAGTTCTGGCGGGGATGGAAAAACACAAGAAAGGAGAAAAGCGATGAGGAAGATGACGCTGAAGACCGAAGGAGATACCCACGTGATTGTGACAAGGCGCTTCACTGCGCCTCCAGAAGCCGTGTACCGCGCCCATACCGATCCGAAATTAATCCAGAAATGGTTGCTTGGTCCGGAAGGTTGGACGATGCCGGTCTGCATCAACGAGGCCAAGGCCGGCGGCAAGATCCGTTACGAATGGACGAATGGCAAAGGCGGTGGATTTCACATCACTGGCGAATACTTGGAGCTGGAGCCTTATAACAGGATCGTACATGTCGAGCGCATGCACCTGCCGGATCCCACGCCAGACAACCATATTGAAACGCGATTTGAAGCCGACGGCGCAGGAACGCTGATGACCATGCGAATGACGCTGCCCGATGGTAAGACGCGCGCGGCGATGCTTGCAACAGGCATGGAACGTGGAATGGAAGCGAGCTACGTTCGGCTGGAAGGAATGCTCTAGCCCTTACCAGCCAGGGAGGAATGTCAAGGCCGAATATAGGGAGGTTCAGCATGATTTACAAAATATCGGGCAGTATCACATTGATGTTGGCCCTGTTGGTCCTCGGTGCATGGAAGTTCCACACGACCGTCTGCATGGAACGTACCTTCAACGCCTCCATAGCGGAAGTATGGAGGGTTTGGACCGATGCGGACTCTATTAAGAAGTGGTGGGGACCCAAGAGCTATACCGCAATCGTCGTCCGGAACGACGTGCGAGAGGGTGGCAGCTATCTTTGGGCGATGAAATCTGAGCGAGGAAGGATGTTTTGGAACACCGGAACCTACAAGGAAGTCGTCGCAAACAAGAAAATCGTGTCAACGATGGCTTTCTCTAACGAGAACGGGAAAACAATTCCCGGCTCGCAGGTATCGGTTCCCGGGCAGTGGCCTAACGAGATCACCGTTATCGTTGAATTCAGTGAATCTGAGGGCAAGGCCAGAGTCACTGTTAGAGAAGTAGGCGTTCCTCTCATCGCGTACCCCCTGTTGAAGAATGGTTGGGCTCAGCAGTTTGACAAGATTCAATTGCTGCTCTGAAGAAAGGTAACTCGTCTTTTGCCAACTCCCGGTTAGTCGGCAACTCGGAGTGCGCCGTGAAAAGGCGCTGATCCTCAGCGGGAGAGAAATCCCGCCCGGGAACTGGTTCGTTCCACCCGGTAGCAACCGAAGCAGCGGCGGAGGCAACGAAGCTGCTGAAGCCTTCGGTGTAGAAGGTCGCATAGGCGACTCGGTGAGCATGCAGGCCGTAACGTGAGTGAACGCTGAGCAGGCCTCGAAACCGACAATGCAGGAGCCGACCCGCCTCCGATTCGGGGAAGGCCGAAGACGATGGGAAAGCACGAGCGAACAAGTTTCCATCGAACCTGCCGGGGTAGTGGCGACGGCATGTAGGCAAAGTGGATCAGACGCAACACGGGAAGTCCCAGCGGTGATCGCAGTAGGGATCAACTGGCAGCTCGTGAGAGAAAGGCTGGGCTGACTGGGATGGCGGAGAGGCTCGTAGTACTGATGAAGCCGGGTAACTCCGGTGGAGGGAAGGAGCCTCAGTTGAAGGCGGACGCAAGAAGCGACGACGGAAAGGGAGAATGGCGAAGAGCCTAGCAACTCCCGCATTGTTTTCAGAAGTTGCAGACGGCGTCACATGCAATGGCCACGGCGATTGTGTGAGTCTTCTCCGAGAGCCGGATGCGGCAAATCCGCACGTCCGGTTCGATGAGCGGGGTGTGGAAACGGAAGCAAGGCGGAGCTAGTGAGGCACCGACTAACGAAAGGGTCGGTAACAGATAGGCTCCGCCTAAACCACCGCGCCACACCTCGACTCCACCGTAATCATCGGACCCGGAAGTGTGGCCGCGAAAAGTGTCTCAAAATAAGGGTTCACTCCATTTGATACGAAAGGTAACAAATGGATGGTCGCGAGGACGCGAAATCTTTTAGAATCAATCAAGCGCCCGTAGCTCAGTTGGAAAGAGCGTCTGCCTTCTAAGCAGAGGGTCGGGGGTTCGAATCCCTCCGGGCGCGCCACTGTTTTCAGGGTCCAGCCCGGACACATGGGTGACACAACGTACCTAAGACGTAGGTAACACTTTTGGGCCGAACGGATTTTCGAGCGGTTCGAGCACCCGAGTCTCCAGATCGAAGTACCCCAGATCATAATCCATAAAGCTCACCAGCCAGATATCGTCGTGAACTTCTTTGATGCCGACGGCCTGCCCCGCAAAGACCTGGCTGAAATTGATTTTTTTGCGACCCAGGCAAATTCTACCGCACCGGGTGACCACGATGGTTTTGTCGTGGAGCGGATAGTCGATGTCCGGCAGTCCGGTATAAGGACGCGTGGACGGCTGATAGACTTCGGCCGGACACTTCATGTCTAGGGCTTCGTGAGGACGTTCGTTGTTGAAGACCTCGATGAACTTGTCGAACCTAGCCTGCTGCTGCAGAAAATTCCGAGCGGCCGGCTTAGTGGCCTCTTTCTTCAGTGTGAGATGCATGCGTTCGTGGCGGCCGTTTTGTTGCGGGTGACCCGGCTTGATCCGTTCGATGCCGATGCCCAGCCGCAGCCACCAGACGGCGAGCTTGCTCAAGTTGAACAACGCATGTGCGGACGCAAAGGGCACGCCGTTATCACTGCGAATGTTGGCGGGCAAGCCGCGCTCTTTAAAAAGCCTTTCAAACACAGTAAAAGCGTAGTTTTCTCTAGTAGAGGAAAGGGCTTCGCAGGTCAGCAGATACCGGCTGGCATGATCGGTGACCGTCAGCGGGTAGCAGTATTGACGATTCCCCAGCAAGAACTCGCCCTTGTAATCGGTGCACCACAACTCCTTGGGCCGCTGGCCCAAAGATAAAGCGGTTCCCTGAGCGCGACGACGCAAGCGGCCGCGGCGCTCCACCAGTCCATGACGATCCAGAACCGCATGGACGGTGCTTTTGGCCGGCAAAGGAATACCAGAGAACCGGCGAAGCAAGCGCTCACGGATTTTGCGCGCACCCCAGCTGGGGTGCTCACGCTTCATGTTTAAGATGTAGTTCTCCACCTGGAAGGGGAGCTGATTCGCCTACCGATACGGACGTCGGCTCCTGTCCGTCAGTCCTTCGACCCCGCATTCCTGGTAGCGATCGAAGATCTTGTAGCCCGTCTTACGCGAAATGCCAAACTCCCTGCAAAGTTCCGCCATTTGCTCGCCGGCTAGCCGGCGAGCAACGAACTGCATTCTTTCATCCATTACCGAACACTCCTTCCAAGGCATCACTCCCTCCCCATTACAGGGAGAAAGTGTCACCTATGTGTCCGGTACAATGTGTTACCTGTGTCTCAGGCCGCTCATACTGAATCCACACGTCTTCCTCTGTTTGTTGAGTAGCCGCTGTTTCCGATTTGGGTCCGCTTAGGTCCAATAACAACTGTGCAAGCCTTTCCTCCGCCCGAACCATCGTATCCGGGACCGCGTGCGTGTAGGCCTGCATCGTCGTCTCAAGATCTGAATGCTCTAAGATGGCTTGCGCCGTCTTCGGGTTCTCACCCAGTTCGCTGAGCTGTGTAGCATGAGTGTGGCGAAACGCGTGCCACCCCACACGGCGTATTCTCAACCGATCGCATGCCGGATGGATGATTCTCCTCAAGAGATTATCCGGACGAAAGGCTGATCCGTTCCGAGATGGAAAAACGAGATCCTCATCTCTTGCAGACACAAGGTTCGCTCTCCGATCCCGTAACAGCTTTAACACAGTCGAACTCAAAGGGACCCGCCGTGAACTACTGCGCGTCTTCGTCGTACTGAAGTGTCCGTTATAAACTGATTCGCGGACCTCCAACACGCCCTTTTCAAGGTCCAGGGCTCCCCACCGGAGTGCGAACAGTTCACTCCTCCGAAGTCCGGTCAATAACGCGACAATCACGATCAAGCGATATGGTTCCGGAATTTCGGCAATTAGCTTTCGCACTTGGTCCGGGAGAAGATGCCTCGCTGACCTCTTCAAAGGCTTAGGTGGCAATTTCGCCTTGGCCGCGGGATTCTCCTCCAGGTATTGCCAGTCAACGGCCGTTCTCAGAATCGAACTCAAAAGATTACGCACGTTCCGGAGCGTGTTCCAACCCACTCCGCTCTGAGTCTTTTCTGAGAGGAAACCTTGAACCGTGCCCGGTTTGATATCTGAAAGAATCCACGACTCGAAATTCATGTTACTTGTTTGATCGGCGCGCAGACGTTCGTTGGAGCGCTGCCTGATGCCCAAATACGGTTCTTTTTGGGACGCGCTTCGGCGTAGTTTTGGGCAAGGATTTCTCAACGATTCTGGGTCACTAAGAACTGAGGATTTTGGGCAGGGAGGGTTTTTGAGCAAGTAACCGACAGCCAAATTTCCGCAAATAATTACTCGCGAAAGCGTTTTGCAGGACTGCGATGACGATCTAAAGCATTTTCTTGAAACGATTGATTTGATGGGTCACAACCTCGGACCGCTGCTCTTCCAATTCGGATAGTTCAACAGGACAGTTTTCGGAAGTGGCGGAGATTTTCTGGCGCGGCTGGAACCATTCCTGGCAGAATTGCCGACGGGATATAAATTTGCGGTCAAAATTCGCAACAAGAACTGGCTTTCCAAACCGTTCTTCGATTTACTACGCGCGCACAAAGTCGCCTACACCCTGATTGACCAATCGTGGATGCCACGACCCGCCGAGATCTTCGAGAAGTTTGATCCCATCACGGCAGACTTTACCTACATAAGGCCGTTGGGTGATCGGAAAGGAATCGAGAAACAGACGAAGAGCCGGGACAAGGTGGATCGCTCGAAAGAATTAATGAGTGGGGTGAATGTGTGTGAGCGGGCCATCCGACGGGGCGTCAGCACGTTTGTCTACGTGGATAATCACTATGCGGGATTTGCGCTGGCGACGGTCGAACAGTTCGAAAGATTGTGGAAAGTCGCGACTCGCCTAACGTGAATAATCGCTAAGCGAAATCCCAGGCGAGTGCTCCCGGTTAAATTCTCCAGAATCGGCCAAGCTCGCCGTCCAACCTTTTTTCGGGTTTAGCACTCTAATAATCACAGAGGCGCTACCATCCAGCAGTTGCTTGCTCCTGGCGTGAAAACGAGTTCCATCCTCAGAAAGCCACGTCACAGACGAAGCTAGTTCTGCTCCTTGGTGCTTCCCAGCGCAACTTCGGGTGGAACGCGCAACCCAGCAGGCCCATGAAGGTCTGTTCGGCTCCCAGGAGTCGAGCAGGTGAAGTATGCACGGCTATAGTACAGACTCCGACGAGCGGAGGATCGTTCCTCTTTTGCTGGCGTCCCTCGCAATTTCTTTGGCGTGGCTGTCGTCCAAACTTCTCTTGGTGTTTCACCTCTCGGTCCCTTGGTGGGTGGATGCTCCTTCCGTTATGGCTTTCTACGGTGCGCTCTACACCTTTTTCGACAGGTATCTTTGGCGGAACGGCCTCGTGTCCAAGTTGGGGATAGTTAGAATCCCGAATCTTGCTGGATGCTGGAACGGTTACCTTACTTCCTCTTTTGACAGCCATGCGAAGCGCCACGACCTTATGATCAATATCTTCCAGAGTTGGACGCAGATCACCATATTCTTCACCACGGCTGAATCAATTTCACGCAGTTGCGTGGCGGTGATTCAAGTTGACGACCCGGAAGGCGTCGCATTGACCTACCAGTATCAGAATCAGCCACTTGCGGACGCGACACGAACGATGCACATGCACTTCGGCACTGCCGTGTTGAGAGTCTCTATCGGCGGCTGCCTGACCGGAGATTACTATGCGGGGCGTGACCGGCGGACGTTCGGCCGAATTTGCTGCCGTAGGCCGTTGTGCCACCCAAGGACAGATCCAGAATCCGTCTATATCGTTCGGCCGGCGCCGGGATAGGCATAGAATCCGGCGCGCGCTCTACGAGCCGCCTTCGCCGGCACGCGAAGCCGCTTACTGAGAATCAATCGACAACGCGATCGAGTTGATGCGGCGCGTGGACGCGCGACTTCCAAATCCGGTCAAGCCTCGCTAGCCATGAATTTGGAGCAATGAGCGCCGATGGTGCGACTGCAAATTCGCTACGTGTGGTTCTGTCGGATTGGCCGGTCTATACGCGTCATGTGCAACGGATTTTGGATCTAAGAAGCAGACTTCAAGAGTGCCTCACTCATCCGCTTGGCCATCGTACTGCCTAATGATGCCGTAGCATTCACATGCTACATGTTCAAGCTTCTTCCGGTTCAAAATCTTCACTGAGCCCCGCGCATACTTGATTATTTCTTTTCTTTGCAGAACACCGGCGGCCAGCGAAACGCTCGGTCTATCAGTACCCAACATTGTCCCCAGGAAATCGTGAGTAATCGCCACAACCTCAGAGTTGACTCTATCCTGGGCCATCAGTAACCATCGAGCGAAACGCTCCTCGATTTTGTGTAGTCGGTTGCACGCGGCTGTTTGGGCTACCTGCATTGCCAACCCGGCGGCGTAACGTGACAATATCCCGCGGAGTTTTGGAGTCAATCGCACGATTTCTTTTAAAGTGCTGACGGCGACTCTGAACCCATTCCCCTCAATTTGAACAATCTCTAGCAGCGGGCTCTTCGCTAGTCCAAGAACTCCCGACATACCGGATGTCCCTTCATTCCCGAGAAGGCCAGCTTCAGCGCTCTTCCCGTCTTTCATCTCGACAATAAGGGAAATCAAGCCCCGATTCGGGAAATGCGCAAACCGCAGGGTCCGGTGAGGCTGATGAAGCGTCAGATGCTGAGCCAGGTTGACGAAATAAAGGTGGGGGCGAATTAACGCAAACTCGTCGTCTGGAATTGCCAGAAGCGGCTGATTTTGTATTGATTTCCCACCGGAAGATGTTCTGTGGCGTTGCCCTACGAGTTTGGTCTTAGCCATAGTCCTTCGTCGCAGCATTTACACACTCTGCCAGTCTGCACAGGGCGTTCTCCTCGAGAATTTTTGGAGAGGCAATCTCTATTCGACAAATCCTGCCTGATCCGATTTCGGCACGTTCATACGTGCTACCACCGTATTGGTCAGGGTATGGATCGCGAAATGCTCATTGGGCGAAAGGCTAGCGAGTTCCTTGAGCCTGGCAATGGCACTGTCGAGGCCGGGCACCGTACCCAACCACATTACAGCACCGGTGGGATACTTCTCGAACAAGTCATATTCGCCGTCCACCCGTCCTCCAGATTGGCCGGGCATATGTAGCAAATCCCACCGGCGTCGTCTGTGGGGTAGACTACCGACCCTGGGTGATGAAAAAACACGGCGCAGCTGCCACGAATTGATGGGCCACGGCGTCGGATCGCGAACTAAGCCTTCGCGCCTTTGCCCCTCAGCAAGCGTGAGTCGCTTGTTTCTTTCTGCTGGTTTTCGCTGACTTCTTCGATTGTCATTTTATCCGCGAGCTTGGACAACGGCGTTGACCGTGCCTTCAGATCGCGAGTAGTCGAGCAAAAAAGGACCGGTAGCGTTGCAACGCAAGACGCAAATCCTCGGTTGAAACATTCTCGCTTCGATCCCACTGCTGTTCCAGTTTTTGGCGCTCAGCGGCAAACATCTTCGCCAGCCGTGCGATTGTCGCGGAAACGAGTGCATCCGCCTCTTGCACGGACTTACGCGGTTCGTCAACGAATCCCACCTGAATGCCATCCCAACGCCCACGTAGCTCGTTCGCTTCATTCGCTATGAACAGCGCGACCCTGTCCCCTTCACGTGCGCGTACAACGGCGGCGCCTGTCGCTGTGCCCGAAGGGCTAGCGGGGTTCGCGAGCGAAGCATTTTCAGGAGCCGGCGTGATTAAAGTGTGAGCCTCGGTGTCACGCCTAAGTGTTCGCTCGGTAATTGTTTCTGCTTCTGCCGAGTTCGGATCCACAACTTTCGCCCTTTCAGAGAGGAGGCCCGTATCCTTGCGAAGATATTCGGTCATCGACAATCTCCTTTGTTTCAGGATTTGGGAAATCGAATAGGTGTTTGTTTCGCCGCATCTACCCGAGTCGGCTAAGCGCGACCAACGGCACGCGCACGCAGTGGGACCTGCTCTTCTCCCATTAATTCGTCGAACAAGGCACGGTAATGAATCATGCCTTTTCTGAGATCCTCGGTCGTAGCTTGGCGTTGAGAATGGCGCACCGCTATATCGTGTCCAGCCCGGTAGTGCTCCACCACCGTTGCGTGGGCAACGGAAATTTCCGCAGCGCGGTTTTCAAAATCGCTGGGTGGATAGCCGCTAGCCAACATCACTGTCCCTAAAAGTTGATCCGCTTCCGACAGTGCACGCGAAGGATCATCTACGAATGTCGCCTGGACCTTCCGCCACGACTGTTGAAACCTGTCGCGATCAGCCGCGCTTAGCGGCGTGAGAGAATAGCTTCTCACCCGTTTTTCGACCCTCTCAAGTTCGGCCTCGGCCTTGAATCGATTCCCCTTTTCGGCGACAACACGGTCGTATTCCGGGCCAAATCGGGCGCGCAGTTTTGCGCTGCGGCCTCGCAAAACAAGCATGACAGCCACCGCTACGATCACGATCACAGCAATTGTAAGAACCACCATTTGGGTCGTCATTGAACTACCTCACACGCCTGTAACTTCGGTACGCATTATTACCCGATATTGACTTGGAACATCAGAGAAGGGTTGCCGGATGCGACTGCATACCATAGGCCATCCGCTCCCATAATGAAGTACACGTCCTGCTGGTAAAACCACGCTGGGTATGATCCTGCATAGAACCAATAACCCCCGTAGGAGTACTCCCGGCGTCCGTTGTAGTAGCGCCCACCAGTTGCCTCAAAGCGGGCATGATGGTTTGGACCAAAATGACTTTCGTTATATTCGTGGCCCTCTCTGTCTTTCTGACCATTCCGTGCGTACTGCCCCTGCGATTGTTGCGCTTGGCCATTGGCTTGTTGTTCGTGCTGCTGATTTTTCTCTTCGTTCTGCTGAGTCTTGACCTGTTGTTGTTTTATTTGTTGCTGTTGCTGAACCTTGGCCTGCTGTTGCTGGTTTTGTTTCGAGGACTTGGCCTGTTGCTGCTGTTGTTTCTCTTGCTGTTGTTGCTGGTCCTTGGCTTGCTGTTGTTGTTCCTGTTTCTGCGGTTTGGCTTGTTCCTGCTTTGCAGGCTTTGGCTGCTCTTCCTTTTGCGGTGGCTTGGCTTGCTCCTGCTTTGGAGCAGGCTTAGCCGGTTCCTCCTGCTGTGCTGGCCTAGCGCCCTCTTCGTGGTGCTCGTCCTGCGCGTACGCAGGAATGGTCGCTCCGAAAAGCAATAACACGGCCGTTGTGCCGATGACTCCGAGTAGTTTCATGGGTGTTTCCTCCGTTACTAGAATTCTGTGTGGACGTCAGGTTAGCGTGAGACAGGGTCGAGTTCTGTACGTTGTAAACACATGCCCCGTCACTCCCGCGCGGCGCAACCGCCGAAAAACTTCGGTCGATCGCCAATAGCCTAGCAGCCCCAGAGAATAGGTACATACGGTCAAGAAGGTAGGCCCCTCGCTAATATGCTGTACCAGGACGCCCTACCTCGGAACAGTGATAAACGAGGACTCAGAAACCGCACTTCTCGTCTCTCCACATTTTCCTAAGCGCGATGGCGATAGAAATCATTGCCAGTTGCATCGTTGTCATTAGGTTGACCTCCCAAGCCACCGATAGCGAAATTCGACCAACCTCGGAATCGGGGTTTGGATGTAAAGCTCGGCCGGTGGACGCGGTATGAAAGAAACGGGTTGTGCTGGGAGCGCGGAATTGTAACTGTTAACTGGCTTTTCAAGATTTCTTTTCGATCTTGTCTGGCTCCGCACGCAACGAGGTCTTCTTCGGTGCGCCTTACAACTCTCAACGAAGGTCGAAAAAAGTAGTAACATCGCGAGGAACCCCTGACGGCTCTTCTGCGGCCGGTGGGTCTTTCGGGTTCAGGCACTCGGTTAGGGGCGCGCACACCTTCGGTGTTGCGGCGGCGGTTCCGAAAAATGCCTCGCGAGCTTTCTCAAACGAATCTTCTGCCACAGGATTTGCCCGCCAATGCGAATCCGCTCTTACAAAGCGCGTACGAGCCAAACGACCAGGCAGATAATCACCAGGGTCCCGATCAGTCCGTATCCGAACATTGTAGCCTCCACCGAGAACACGATGCTCCAACGGCCGATAGCGTGCCAGTCCCAGAGAATTAGGTACATACGGTCAAGAAGGTAGACCCAGGGCCAAGATGCTGTACCGGGGCGCCCTTGCGTGGAAAAGTGAGAAGCGAGGACCCAGGAGCCGGATTTCTCGTCTCTCCACATTTTTCTAAGAGCAGCATCTCGAGTGAGCGAAAGCCCGTAAAGAGCTGGTAGGCAGCATTCGGAAACGAGCCAGCGGCTAACTCAGACGGGAATTAGCAAGCGAATGTGGGCTAGAAGGTGAGCCGCATCGGATTTTGCGAGCACAAGATCAATCGGAGGGTTTCCTACGACAGCGTGCCGCGCTGTATCTCCGTAGTGGGTAAACAGAATGATGGGAACATCCGGCATAATTCGTTTTAACTCGTAAGCGGCCTCGATCCCGTTCATTAACGGCATCTGAAAATCTAGAACGATTAGATCGGGCTTGTGTTGAATGGCGAGAGCAACTGCTTCCTGACCATTGGCCGCCTCTGCGCAAAGATCGTAGTCCTGTTCGATTTCAAACATCATACAAAGGCTCTTCCGAATCCAAGCGTTGTCGTCAGCAACCAAGACTGTCTTCGGCATCACTCTTGCGGTCCTTGACCGGTTAGACGCTAGCTGAACAGGACAGGCGGATGAAAGCGATACATCGAAGCGTGTATTTAGCAGATCGGGGGGTAATCTGTGCGCTATCGTACGGTTAATTCTGAAAAGATGCGGCTCGCCTAGGCACCGCCGCCATTCCTCTCATTGAAAGTCTCGGATAGCTATCTAGCCTAAAAGCGAGTACGGTCGAAGTGTCTCACTAGCATCCCGCCGCAACTCCCTACCATCGTACGGCTCCTTGCGAAATCAGACGGCGTTGCTCATCCCTCGTACTCCTGGAACGAAGCCGCGACGCCTCAGGAGCTAGTATGGAAGAGAAACATCGGGGGAAGCTATACCAGCCTACCATTTCTGTCTCCGAACGAGAAAAACTTAAGGCTTACGTAAAAGCTGCGGAAAACGCAATCAATGGATGCGATGCCGCGCTTAACGGCAGTATCCCGTGGGAAGAGCGAGTGGCAATGGGAAACGCGGTATCCGTTTTGAAGTTGTTGAAAAAAAGTAAGAGTAACGCTGAGTCGCTGAACTCAAGCACCGCGCGCACCTTAAAGGTCGAGATGAGCGAAACGCACGCCGACGTTTGTGACAAGTGCGGGGCTAAAATTGATTCGAGTCGAACGGTTGATTTGACGCTGAAGAATGAACCTAGGATCTGCGATTCTTGCTTCGTGAAGGAACCTCTACGGCCCACGCAATGCAAGAGGGATTGGTCGAATTAAAAATGCACGATCCTCCCAAGCGGTTGTGTCCTAATTGCAGAAGCGTCGAGACGTCTGGTTCGCATCGGCACGGTGCTGTTGAACGCTTCCTTCTTAGAGCCATTGGTGTATCTCGCGGCCAACCGTCGCATGCTAGTACTCCACCCGCGTCCGAGATACATCTCGAGCGAATATTGGCAAGTTCGAGCGACCTGAAAACGTGAGCAACGGTCTAGCTCACGGTGATTCGTCTGCGGCGCATGTTTAGAGATGGATCGTCTGGAATCGCCGAGGTCGGAAACGGGATACGCGAGTCTCGGAAGGCATGCTGAATGGAGTAAAAGCTTAAGCGCTACCGCCGTCGGGGCAAAGGCCAAGATGTCACAGAAGGTGGTTCGTCAAGAGTTTCGGTATTTTGCGTTCTGCAAGGATGCCCGATTACATTTCGAACGGCAGCGGCCCGATCGTTGACAAATCAGCGAATCGAAGATGGTTTGTGTTCGCGATGACGGCTGACTCCCGATTTGTCGCGTGGTCTCAATGGGACGACGCAACACCGAGCTTGAACCCACCTTGCATTGAAAACAAAAGCCAAAATCGCCCGTTAGAAATAGACCAGCAGGAACGCGGCCCTGGGCTAGGTTTTGGCCCAGTACAGCCAAACAGATGGTTCTTCTGCGCAAGCATTGCCGAATCAATGCACTGGATGGTGTTGCATCGACCGGTTGAGCTGGCACGCGCAACCGGACCTCTCAAAATCTCATGACGAGAACTACTCAGGACGCTCGGCCTTTAACTCCAAACTCTGTCGCTTCTAGATTTGGCTCTGCGAGTTCCGCGCTCGTTCAAATTCTCTTTGGAATCCGGGTAGAATTCCTTCCAGGATACTCGTCGTGCGTGTTGCCACGATGCCGAGCAAAGCTCCGCCCAGAGCATCCAGGTTTTTTCGGGTCGTAGTGGCCAGCTTGCTCGGCGATCGGGCCAAAGTCTTAGATATCGGGCTATCGTATTCGACGGCATTGCCCGACGGTCGCTCCGCATAATCCTTTGCTGGTCCTCGCAGCGCGCTGAACAGAGCTGAGAGGACGATGCCGCCGCCGAATGCCACTGCGAGCATCGTTCCTGGACGTTCTTCAACCTGCGAGCGCCAATCGACTGCCGCTTTCGCCCCTTGCTTCAACTCGATCAAGTTATCGCTTAGCTCACTTCGCTTCTGTGCGATTTCCCACGCTATTTGATTTGTTGTTTCGCCCATTGCACGTCCTCCTCTAACGTTCGAATCGTTTTGTCAGGCGTCAAATTTAGCCGCTTCAATTTCGTGCCACCGGCGCCAATCAAAATTCCTGCCGCAACCGCTAACACCGCGCCCACGATCAACCTCGCGAGCCAAGCTGCCATGACTAACGACAGCGCGTACACAGCGGCAAGAAGTAAAAACCCCAATCCGTAAAACGCGAGGACAACACCTGCACCCAGTGTGGCGCCTGGCCCTGCGACTTTTTCCGCCCCTTCTTTCAGTTCAGTCTTGGCCAGCCGAAACTCAGCTTGGACGATCTGCGTCAGATTAGAGGCGATGTCCTCCAATATTTCCGGCACGGATCGTTGCATTTGTGGCGCTGCCATAAGCAGCCTCCTTCACGATTTCGAATTCGTTAGTCGCGACGAAAGCCACGCGCCACGATGAAGCCCAGCACAGCCGCGGCGGCCAACGCTGGTCCCGGATGCCGCTTTACGATGTCCTTTAAATCCTCCCCTATGGCCTTCAGGTCCGTCTCGCGGATATAATCTGCGGCGGCTTGAAGCTTGTCCGCAGTACGGTGCGCGACGCCCGAGATTTGGTCAGCGGCCGTATGCGCTGCGCCGGACAGTTGGTCCCCACCTGAATGCAGTTTCGCTGCAGTTTGGTCCAAGGCGCCCGCGGTACTTTTCCGGGATTCGTCGAGATTGTCCACCGTCTTGCGGCCGAAGTCGGCAACTTTCTCTTTAACTTCTGCAGCTTTTTCTGAAAGCTTCATCCGCGCTGCAGTTGCAGATCCGCCTTCTGGCTGTCCGTACGGCGTTTCGCTAGGGGGATTCTTGTAATCGTCCATTGTATTCCTCCTTTTTTGCAATTCTGGTTTTGGTTTCCGCGGCAGCGGTGGTCTTGAATCTAAGCAAAGCTTCGTAGCTCGCGAACGGCCCATCCTTCGCCCGCGGTCCCGCGAACCATGAAGTGTTACAAAAGTTTCCCGGGCTGACGACGTGTCTCGTGATCTTTGGGTCTTCCGCTCAACCAAGGCGCCGAAATCCGTGCCGAAGCCCTCGCCGCAGCAATGATCGAACCGTCTGCGTCTCCCAACTTCCGCATTCAGCATTCCGGGGTCCGAGCTGCCAAGGCATCAATCTCCATGGAAAGAATCAGCTTGCTGCTGATAGAATCTCGTGACCATCGGGATTTGATGCCAACATTCCGCCATTTGCAAAGATGCTGACATGGCGACCGCAGCCGGGATTTCAGTGAGGTTAGGAAATGGACCTAGAGCAATAAAGTGTCCGCCATGGCCTGTCCAAGACGAGAATCCGAGTCGTTGAACATTCAGCTTCCACTCGATTCGATCCCCGCGCTGATTCTCACCGCCCGGACTGATGGCTACCTCGATTACTTCAATAACCCGCTTCGCCAGCGTCGTCGTCAGATCTTCGACTGTGACCTGCTCCTCGACGTGAGGTGTGTCCTCCGTAGGCCCACGGGCGCATTTTCTTGTCAGTGGTTGAAGGGCGCAGCCTGCTGGAGTACTTTATCTACTCCCGCGCGATTTAGGCAGGCCTCAGGCCAGCGCTCATGGGTCTTGGCGGCAAATTTGGCACGCATGGAGAGTTGAGAGGTACATGAACACAGTCGCTCAGCTGCGCACCGTTTCTTCCAACGTTGATGTGTCACACGAGGAGCGCATTGAGTTGGTTGCTGACGGCGCAAGCGAAGGCTTCCACCCCGAAGCGATAGACGATTCCTGGCGAAGGTGTCTGCGCGACTTTCGTGTTGACCCTAACAGTGGCTCAATACCCCACTTGCTCTCGGAGCGTGAGCTCAGAATCTCTCGCGAACCGCTGCGTAACTTTCTACTCCAGGCCCAAGAAGAGATAGACCGCCTCTATGCCATTGTTCGCCCGCAGTCTTACGTAGTTCTCTTGTGCAACAGCGATGGGGTCGCAATCCACCATCGTGGCGACGAGAACAAGGACCACGAGTTCAAGCAATGGGGCATATGGCTGGGTGGCGTCTGGTCGGAGCGGGTCGAAGGCACAAATGGTATCGGCACCTGCATCACGGATCGACGGCCGGTCCTCGTGCATTGTGCCGGGCATTTTCGCAGCCGTCACACCCGGTTGAGTTGCGCGGGCGCGCCGATCTTCGATCCTCAGGGAGATTTGCTGGCGGTGCTAGATGTTTCCAAAGTGCACCAGCAGTCTAACGATCAGCCGTTTCCCCTGCTGCTCCAGACGGTGGTCGTCTCCGCACGAGCTATTGAGGAACGCATCTTTCGTGAGCATTTTCAGCATTGCTGGATCCTTGCAGCTGCGCCATCAGACGATTTAGGAGCATCCCTGCTCCTTGCGATCGACGACCAGCAATCTATTATTGGCGGCGACCAAGCCGCTCGGAAGTTCTTCGCTCTGAGCGACAAAAGCCTTGCGGACGGAATTCCGTTGTCTGCTGCTTTCGCGTATGACCGTTCACTCTTCCGCCGCACAGCCGACGAGGACATTCCGATACACCTAATGAGTGCCCTTGCTGACGGACGTAGGTGGTCGGCATTGTTTACGCCACCTTTGAGCAGGCCTAAAGTCGCGCGCGGCTGGGCGGAAGCAGTGGTCCATTCCCGGCCAAGAATAAGTACTTTGGGGGATTTGCGGGTGGCCACGGCGGCGGAACCCAGCCGTGGCGGGCTGTCGCCAGCGGTGACACGCCGCATCTGCGACTATATTGAAGGGCATTTGGATGAAAAGATCCGCCTCGACGGGCTGGCCGCTCTGGCTGGGCTTTCCACCGACCATTTTGCTCGGGCATTCCACCAGTCAGTGGGAGTACCGCCACACACGTACCTGTTGCGGCGGCGCTTGGAAGAGGTGGAATACATGTTGCGGAAGACACATGCTCCATTGTCGGAAATAGCCCTGGCGACTGGTTTTTCTGACCAAAGCCATCTCGCGCGGCACTTCCGGAGGTGGGCTGGAATGTCCCCGCGCCAGGTCCGCTGGTCGGAAGGGAACCCCCTCCCCACAACGTAACCCTATGCGAAAAAGTAAGTTAGCGACGCAAGGTCGCTCACCGAGGCAGAAACGTCTCTCTGGAACCCTCTTTCGATCCCGGCACACCTAAGATGCAGCCAAATTGTGATCCAGATCACGATTCAATGTGATCCAGATCACGGAAACATCCCAAACACGCCAAGTTTGTTCAAGACGACAGGATTCCGGCAGCGCCACAATCGGCGCACATCACCGAAAGGAGGGCAAGCCAGTGGAGAACGCCGAAGCCATTCAAGTTCAGCCAAACTCACCTACAACGACGGGGCCGACAAACTGCGCAGAAAGGAGCAAGGCAATGGGCTTAAATAGTCTTACTTATCCGTTGCACTACGAAGACGCGAAGCCAATAACCGATTTGGAGAGCACGCCTCATATCGACCTAACCGAGGAGACGGTCAGCTCGGGGACCGGTTTCGAAGGGATCATTGGAAGAAGCTCGGGTCTTCGTCGCGTGCTGCAGATGGTCGAAACCGTAGCCGGCGGAGATTCGACTGTGCTCTTGCTGGGCGAGACCGGCACGGGCAAAGAACTCATCGCACGGGCCATTCACAGTCAAAGTCCTCGCGATGATCGACCTTTCGTCAAGCTCAACTGCGCCGCCATCCCTACCGGGCTGCTCGAAAGCGAATTGTTTGGGCATGAAAGGGGATCGTTCACCGGCGCGATCGCACAGAAGATCGGCCGGCTTGAGGTGGCGCATCAAGGCTCGCTGTTCCTGGATGAAATTGGCGATATCCCTCTCGAGCTCCAGCCGAAGCTTCTTCGTGTTTTGCAGGAGCGGGAATTTGAGCGCCTGGGAAGCACTCGGACGCAAAAAGTCGACGTGCGTATTGTGGCAGCGACTCATCGCGACCTGGAAGGAATGATCTTGGAGAAGTTGTTTCGCAGCGACCTCTACTATCGACTGAATGTCTTTCCCATTTATATCCCGCCTTTGCGCGAACGTCCGGAGGATATTTCGCTGTTGGTGCAGCATTTTGTACAACAAGCCACACGACGAATGCGCAAGACGATCGATACGGTCCCCTCGGAAACGATGGAGGCCCTGATTCATTACCGATGGCCTGGCAACATTCGGGAGTTGGAAAACGTAATCGAACGCGCAGTGATTTTGAGCCCCGGTCCTGTGCTGCGGCTTTCGCTCCGGGACTTAAATTCTCGGATCGCGCCCGGTCAAAACACAGACCGCCATCAAACTCTGGAAGAGGTCGAGCGCACCCATATCCTCAGGACCCTGAAAGAAACCCGGTGGATTCTTTCCGGACCCAGCGGCGCAGCATCTCGCTTGGGATTGAACCGCTCGACCTTGTATTTCCGGATGAAGAAGCTTGGCATCGCCCGAAGCGTTGACTCCTGCACCGGTCCGCAGAGCGAGCCCGGGACAATCCACAATGCCATTACACAAGCGGATCGCTTCTGATTGTGCTCAAGGGTAAGCGACACCAGACGTGGCACTTAAGTGATTTGACCTGCTTACTCGCAAAACACGTGGTTCTCCGTAAGTTTCTAGCGGCAAATGATCGTCGCGGACAAGCATTCTTCGGAAGTAGTTAGTCGGCTTGCCATCCGTGCCACGATACTTGGGCCCGAAGCCGACTTGTCATTGGTACGGTGGATTTTGAACACCCGCGGCCAGGGATTTTAAGGAATTCGGAAAAAACGAGGGAGCTTTAAGGGAGCAATAAGAATTTCTTCGTGTTCCCTGTCATTGCTTTTCAATGACGAAGTGTTTCTTCGCGTTCCTCGTAAGTCCTTGAAATCCCTGGCGCCGTTGTTTTCGGTCCCCACCACCCCTATCAACAACTTTCTGATTCTGTTGTGGTTCAAGGAAATCCAGGGAGCACTAGGGCGCGTTGACAACTCCTCCTCGCGTCCTCGGGGCCCGGCAGTGCGCATTAATAAGTCGCGAACCTTGCTGTCGCTTGCCGAAATGCAGTAGAAATTGTCTGTGTAAACTCATTCCATGACGCCGCTTCAAACCGCCTGTCCATGACCCATCCGCAAGGTGACCGCGATCGTGCTTGAGAAGCTTTGGCACAGAGAAACGCCTTCGAACGACGTTTTTGTTGCCTTCCGTCTTTGCAGTTCAACTGTGCTACACGCTTAATCCAGTGGGGAAGTCAACCTATGGCGGACATGTCACGAAATCGGCCCGAAAAGTTCTAATATTGCCCCCTTGGGCGCGCCACCTCTTTGAATTGACAAGAGTAAAAAGAATCGCTCTTCACCGTTGACCCTCTGCTCAAGGGACAGACGCTCTTTCCAACTGAACTACGGGCGCCTCGCGCAACCATCGTTTCATCAAGGACGTACGGCGACCTATTCAACAGCTCAGCCTTCAACTCTCGGTCCATTCGGTCCAGATGGGGCTCGGTCGTCCAGAATCTCAGAGCCCAAAGCGACCCGCCAGGTCTAGTCTAGGCGAAATTCCACGTTATTTCAGGTTGCAGCAGCTGTTCCCAATCAGCTCGTCATTATCACCTTACGGCCCAGATTTGAGCGCATGCGTTCTAAATTCTTAGGTAACTTGCGGCTTGCTCGCGACTCGAAAGCAACGCGGTAGTGCTGAGCTTGTACGTAGCTCAAATGAGCGCACTGGCGATTTTGGGTCAACCGAGGAAGCGTTCTGATGTCCAGATCTCAGAGTCACGACCTGGGCACTTTGCATTGACCCGCCGTTTGCTAAATTGATTCGGGGTAGCTGGTTTGCTAAGGTCGTCGTCATGACCGAGTGTTCCACCGAGCAGATAAGCGAATTGCTCGACTCCCTTTATCGAGTGGATTCGGGACGAATCCTGGCAACTCTGATCCGGTTGCTCGGTGATTTTGATCTTGCCGAGGAGGCGATGCACGAAGCGTTTGCGGCTGCGCTCAGCGTGTGGCCGAAAAGTGGAGTACCCGGCAACCCGCGACCATGGTTAATTTCGACGGCCCGATTCAAAGCCATTGATACTCTGCGTCGACGGGCGAGATTTGATGCGTCGCAAGACGATCTCGTGCGATATCTCGAAGCGCAATCGAGTTCGGCGGAAAGGTCCAGTGAAGAGGACAGCCTTGACGATGATCGGCTGCGTCTGATTTTTACCTGCTGTCATCCATCGCTAGCACCGGAAGCGCACGTTGCGCTCACCTTGCGTGAGGTGTGCGGGCTGACAACTGAGGAGATAGCAAAGGCCTTCCTCATCACTCCGCGTACGCTGGCGCAGCGCATTGTGCGCGCAAAGGCAAAGATTCGAGAGACACCGATTAGGTACGAGGTGCCCACGCCGCAGGAATTGCCGGAACGACTGGGCGCGGTGCTTCAGGTCGTCTATCTCGTCTTTAATGAGGGCTACTCTGCTGCGGCGGGAGCGGAAGTAACTCGAGCCGAGCTAACCGGCGAGGCGATTCGATTGGGCCGGTTGCTGACCGAACTCCAGCCGGAGCCGGAAGTCATTGGGCTGCTTTCCCTGATGTTGCTACACGAATCCCGTCACGCCGCGAGAACCTCTCCGACCGGAGAGCTGATTTTGCTGGAGAACCAGGATCGCTCGCGTTGGAACCGGGACCAGATTGCGGAGGGAGTGGCATTGTTGGAGAAAGCCCTGAAGTCCCGCCGCTTCGGCTCCTACACATTGCAGGCTGCCATTGCGGCCGTTCATGCGGAGGCGGAATCGGTCGCGGTGACCGACTGGCGGCAGATTGTTGCGCTTTACGACCAGTTGGTACGAATTCAGCCTTCGCCGGTTGTACAGCTGAACCGCGCCGTGGCAATTGCCATGCGCGATGGTCCAGAGGCCGGTCTGACGCACATCGACGCGGTGTTGGAACATGGCGAATTGGCAAATTATTACTTGGCGCATTCAGCCCGTGCCGATATGTGCCGCAGGCTCGGCAGGACGGCTGAGGCACGGTCGTCTTATCAGAAAGCTCTGGCGCTGACCCAGCAGGGACCCGAGCGGCAATTCCTGCAAGAGCGGATTCGGCAGCTAAAATAAAAACCTCGACGACTTGTCGAATTCCCGTGGGACCGTTCGACGATATGGTGATGGCCGGGCAACCGGCCCGCCAGAAAATGTTGCCCGGGTGATACGCTACGCGAAAAATCTGCAAATCGCGTGTCGATTCCCCATCACCCCGTTCGACTAGTAAGTGGAGCCGCACCGCGCACCCGGCGCGTCGCAACTTTCCAGGCGTAGCGCGGTCCAAGCTCTTATATAAAAGTAGCGGCCCTGATACGGTGCCCGCACAACACTCAAGGAGAACACCATGCGTTTCATGATGATCATGTTTCCGAAAGAATACGAAACCGCAAAAGCCGGCTCTGTACCCAATATGAAAGACATGGAGAAAATGGGCGCGTACAACGAGGAACTGGGGAAAGCCGGCGTGCTGCTCGCGCTTGACGGGCTGACCCCGCCCGCGACGATGAGCGCGCGCGTCACCTTCAAAGGCGGAAAGTCGAAAGTGACCGACGGACCGTTTCCCGAAACGAAGGAAGTGGTCGGCGGCTACTGGATTATCCAGGTGAAGTCGCGCGAAGAGGCTCTCGAATGGGCCTCGCGCATCCCCGGCCGGGACAACGAAACGGTCGAAGTTCGCCGGATGTTTGACCTGACCGACTTCGATCCCGAGACGCAAAAAGAGATCCAAAAGAAGTTCGGCGACGCCGCCGCCGCCGCTGAGATGGGCCAGTAATAAAAAAACTCTCCGCGCTTTGTCGAATTCCGGTCCGGCCGTTCGTCTATGTAGTGAAGGCAGGGCAACCGCCCGGCCCGAATCCCGTTACGGGAAAAGGAGAAATCATGCCGCAATATCTAGTTGCGATTCACCACCCCGACGGTTACGACGGATCCCTCGAAGGCGAAGCGATGATGCGCGATATCGACGTGCTCAACGAAGAAATGACGGCTGCCGGTGCCAGGATTTTCGCTGGCGGCCTCTCCCCCGCCAGCAGTGCGAGGTCGCTGCGAGCGCAGCCCGGTGGCAAGGTGCTCATCACCGACGGGCCGTACCTTGAGACCAAGGAGCACGTCGGCGGTTTTTGGCTGCTGAAATGCGCGAACCTGGATGAGGCACTGGCATGGGGGCGCAAGGCTGTCGTCGCCTGTCGGGCGCCGGTCGAGGTGCGCGCGTTCCTTGCGCGATCCCAGGACGACAACCCGCAGATCCCCGCGCTAGGTCAGGACTGAGGACCCAACCGAAGGCGGGTGACCCAGTTTTTTGATCTCGTTGGCGTCAGCAACACAGTGGGGTGTCCCGTCCTTCGCGTTTTTGGCGAAGGGCGGATGCCGCGAACACCTACACGGCGGGTTTTGTGCAGAACGGAGAAAGTCGCGTCGTGGAGGCATTGATGAAATACATCTGTTTGGGCTATCTCGAGCCCGGCAAGTTCGAAAACATGTCTGAGAGCGAGCGCAACACCGTGCTGGACGAGTGTTTTAGCTATAACGACGAACTGCGGAAGAACGGACATTTGCTCGCTGAGGAACCTCTTCAGCCCGCCAACACGGCGGTGACCGTCTGTTGGAAGGATGGAAAGGTTGCAGTGACAGACGGTCCGTACGCGGAAACGAAGGAGCAATTGGGTGGAATTCAGGTGCTGGAAGCGCGCGATCTGAATCACGCAATTCAGCTCATCTCCCAATCTCCGGGAGTGAAGTTGAAGTGTGGAACAATCGAGATACGTCCAGCCGCGGATATAACCGAAATGATCAGGGAGAGCGAGCGACAACGGCGAAAAGATATCTCCCGCTGAGGCCGGCCACGAGGGGAAGTACGAGGGAAAGAATGTTCAGTATCATACCCGAGGCCGGCCTGGCGTGTGGATTGTCGGCTACACGGACGTCATCCCGCAACGCGTCGGAGAAGTAGTCGAAAGCGACCCGTCGCGGCACTTGGACGATTGACGCCGTTACCTGAGAAATAAAGCGCTACTTCACATTTCCGACTGCGCGACTAGCCAGGCACTGGATAGCTTGAGGCAACGCCATCCGAAGGCAGCGAGGGGAACACACACGCTTTCACTGTAGTACTCCCAGCCGTAGCCAGAAAACTTTGAGACTTGTACAGCACTCTTAGCTCCGGGAGGAAAGTTAGCGTTCCCTCTGAAACGAACCGTCCCTTTTCCTCCACCTGTGCCGCAACAGCGATGAAGTACGTGGGGGCTGAAAGCTGCTCCGGCCCCCTGCGGGGGAAATGAACCCAGAGGCAACAGCCCGCCAGCTAAACAAATAGCCACGAGTAACCAACTCTTCATTAGCACCTCCTAGTGCATGCAATTGACAAGGTTCTGGGCTATTCCAAGGTGTTGGTTGAACGCGTTTTGATAGCTTTGTCCTGCACCGTGTGCGGCACCGCCAGGGCCGGCATTGTAGGCTGCGGTCGCGTTGGATGAGCTGAGCCCGTAATGGTTTATAGGGCGGGCGAAATATTTTGCGCTTGCGGTCAGATTCTCTGTTGGGGAGATATTCCACATCGCCGGGAAGGAAAAAAGCAGGCTCACGACTCCAAGCGCCAACGAGCGGTTTCGGATTAATGGAAAAGGCACTGAACGTACCTCTTTAAAGGATATTGATCGCGTAGCGCAACAAAAGCCGACTGTGAATGTCCCTGTAAGCTTCGCGTCACCTGTGGTTTGCGGGCCGTCGCGCCGAACCCGCCTGACCGTAAGCCAGCCGGGTGGTCCGCCGAAGCCTTGAGGAAACCAGTCCCAAAATCACCCGGTTCGTCCTACAATCGCAACCCTTGGCACGCCAGATTATTTCTGCGGCCCCTGCCGAGGTGCGTACCTGTGCGCGCGCGATTATTCCTGTCGTACTAATGTTGAGATTTTCCGATCTCTCCAAATGGGAAGGAGCGAAATGGATAAAGTAGGCAAAATAAAAGGCGCCTCGCGACGTAGGTTTCTCAAGGAAATCGCTGCCGTGCCGGCTATCGCGCTCGCCGGCAGCAAAAACTTCGGCGTCGAGCCGACTCGTACGGCCGAACCCGCGAAAGTCTACCCGCGCGCGCCTTTTGCTTCAGACGGAAAGCGCTTCGTCGCGCTCCAAATCGGCGCGCGATCGTTTGTGGATGAAGGCGTTGATAAATGTCTGGACACGCTGCAGGAAAAAGGCGGCGTCAATGTGTTGATGCCCACCGTGTTCACTTATGGGCGAGGTCTTTCTGGGAGACAAGTTCCGGGCCAGCCCCTGCCCGATCACGGAGTTCAGGAGTACGACCAGATTCACGGCGGGAGCTACACGAAAGTTCACCCTGAGTTTTACGCAAACTCGGTGGTCAAGGATATTCGCGCGCCGGAGTTGGGTGATTTCGATATTCTGGCGGACGTGACGCCGGCTGCCAAAAAGCGCGGCATGCAGGTGTACGCGCTTTTTGAAGAAGCCTACAATCCGCGCCTCATCACAAATTTCGAGCGCATCGCCGAAGTGGACATCTATGGACGAATCGGCCGCGACACGTGCTTCAACAATCCCGATGCGCGAAATTTTCTAGCGTCAATGGTCGAAGACTGGGTGAAGTCCAACGATCTCGACGGGCTTATGTGGGAGTCCGAGCGGCAGGGGCCGCTCAATGAGACGATCGGCGCTTACTTCGGCAAGTTCAACGGAACTTCATTCATCAACTGCTTTTGCGTTCACTGCGTACGAAAGGCAACCGAGCAGGGAATCAACGTCGCCCGAGGGCGTGAAGGCTACAAAGCCCTCGACCTTTGGGTTAAGCGGACGTACGGCCAGCCGAGGGCGAACGACGGAGCGTTCGTCACATACTGGCGGACGCTCCTCGAGTATCCCGAAATCCTGGCCTTGGAAAAGTTTTGGTTCAAGAGCCAGGAGGAAGTGTATGGCCTGATCTACGGCACCGCGAAGGAAGCGAATCCCAAGATTCAAGTGGGCTGGCACATCATGCACCTGGTTACGATGAGCCCATTCTACCGGGCCGAGCAGGACTACTCGAGATTGATGCACGTCTCGGATTTTCTGAAACCGTGCCCATATAACAATTGCGCGGGACCGCGCCTGGCGCAGTACATAAAAAACATCCAGACCACAGTGTTCTGCGACTCTACGCCCGACCAAGTCTTGGAGCTTCATTACAAGATGATGGGACTCGAAGGCGAACCAAGCCTCAGCCAGCTGCCGATCACCGGTCTCTCTGCTGAATACGTCGCGGCTGAGACACGACGCGCCATTGCGGATGTTCAAGGAGTGATACCGATTTATCCCGGAATTGACATTGATATTCCTACCGGCGTGGATGAGAAGCGCACGCAACCTGCGGATGTAAAGGCAGCGGTAATCGCATCTTTCAAGGCGGGTGCGCCGGGTGTGGTGCTGTCGCGCAAGTACGCGGAGATGAAGCTCACGAATCTGGCGGGTGCCGGCGAAGCTCTGCGTGAACTGGGACCAGCTTGACGATGAGCGCGCTACTGGTTCTCCGGTCCTAGCGCGAAAACAAAATACTTGGCGTGGGTATCGTCCGGATTGCGAATTCCGTACAGATCGTTTGAACCTGCGAACATGACGGAGCCGGCTCCGGCTCGCGTGGATTTCCCGTTGATCGTGAACTCCAGTGTGCCCTCCAGAATCAGCACCATCTCTTCGTGCCGATGTTGATGCGGCGGATGAGGTTCGGAGTGCGGAGCGAGATCGGACTCATGGAGCGAGATGTGGCAGCCTTCATAAATCGCGCCGTCAAAGATGCCGCGGTAGATCAGACTTCCAGCGTTGCGAACGGGCATCACATCGAAATCATAAATTTTGGAAGGAAGAGTTTTTTGTTCATCGGCAAGCAATCCTGCCGAGCAGAGAATTGCGTATAGAGCACGAAAAATATCTCTTTTGGATGAATCCAGTAATGGCCCCTCCCTGCTGGACGACTGCGAGAACGATTGCTATTTCTGCGGCCCCAATTCGATGACGTAATATTTCACGGGCTTTTCCCCAACATTGTGGATTCCATGCTCATCGCCCGAACCGATGCATGCCACCGAGCCACGAGTTACGCGCGAAGCCGTTCCATGATCGTCACTTCCAGTATGCCGTTGATAATCAGAGACATTTCTTCGCCCTTGTGGTGGTGAGGCGGATGAGGCTCACGGTTGGGTGCAAGAGACGATTCGTGGCCGGAAAAGGTGCAAGCGTCAACCGTCTGGCCTTGCATGAGCGTCGGTATTCCAGAATATCCGTGCGGCGAACCGGCGAGTCTGCGAAGACATGGGCCCCGGAACGCAGATGCTCGTGTGCCTGCCCTTGCTGCGCCGCAGCGAGCTGCAAACCAGCGATCAGCGCCGGAAGCGCCGCCGCAAAATCCCTGCGCGACAAATTCATTGCGTTTCTCCTGTCAAGTATCAGCCCAGAGACCGAAATAAACGCATCTGAGTTGCGAAAATATCTGGCATGTCCGGCCCACAATAGTCATTTCAAAACTGAATCGAGATTTTGCCCGATTCTCAAGTTTCAATGCAATCGCAGCGACGCTAAAAGCCTGAGCAAAATCACACTTCACGCCGGTAGAATGCATCCATACCCTCATGAAACCACCATGCGACGAAGCCGTACTCCGATCAGTGAACGCTGCTGCTCCGTGTGCGCCGCGAACAGGGCGCTGGATTCTGGCAGCCACAATTTTCGGCTCCAGTATGGCATTTATTGACGGCACTGTCGTCAACGTCGCTCTGCCCGCATTGCAAACGAGCCTCCACGCCAGCGTCGTTGGCGTGCAATGGGTTGTCGAATCGTACGGTTTGATCCTTGCCGCTTTGATTCTCGTTGGCGGCTCGCTCGGCGATTTATTTGGCCGCCGGTTGATGTTTTTGATTGGTGTGGGAATTTTCGCCGCTGCGTCAGTTGCATGCGGTCTTGCAATAAATATTCAGCAACTGGTATTTGCGCGAAGTGTCCAAGGTATTGGCGCCGCTTTTCTGGTACCCGGCAGCCTCTCGCTCATTAGCGCGTCCTTCGACGAAAAAAAACGCGGCCAAGCGATCGGCACCTGGTCCGGCTTCACCGCCATCACCATGGCGATGGGCCCGGTTCTGGGAGGCTGGCTGATTCAGCATGCCTCCTGGCGCTGGATATTCTTCATCAACGTTCCGCTCGCGGCCGCGGTGATCGCAATTTCGCTATGGCACGTTCTCGAAAGCCGCGAAGCGACGGCCGGCCGCGTGGATTGGCTTGGCGCGCTGCTCGCGACAGTGGGACTGGGCGGCGTGGTCTACGGATTCGTCGAGTCCAGCAGTCTCGGTTGGGATAACCCTCTGGTTTACGGCAGCTTGATTCTGGGGTTCGGCTGTCTGATTGCCTTCGCGTGTGTCGAGGACAGAGTTACTTCACCCATGGTTCCGCTCGCGCTGTTTTCATCCCGCGGTTTTACTGGCGCGAACCTGCTCACGCTGTTTCTCTACGCCGCTCTAGGAATTTTCTTTTTCTTGTTCCCGATGGATCTCATTCAAGTGCAGGGATATTCCACAACCGCTGCCGGCGCGGCTTCGCTCCCGCTGATTCTGCTGATGTTTTTTCTTTCGCGCTGGTCCGGCGGGCTGGTCGCGCGTTATGGGTCGAAAGCTCCTCTGATCGTCGGGCCGCTGATTGCCGGATTGGGTTTCGTTCTCTGCGCGTTACCGCGCGCGGGCGCCAGCTACTGGCAAGGATTTTTCCCCGCGTTCACTGTGCTCGGTTTCGGAATGGCCATCAGCGTTGCTCCACTCACCACCGTAGTGATGAATGCGGTGGAACAGGAACGCGCTGGCACGGCCTCCGGAATCAACAACGCAGTCGCGCGGGTCGCGAGCGTGCTAGCCGTAGCAATTCTCGGAATCGTGATGGTGAAATTATTCAGCTACAACTTGCAGCGCGCTCTCGCGGGCGCGATGCTGCCACCGGGGATTCTCCAGTACGTTCGGTCCAACGAAATCAAGCTCGCCGGCCTGGACCTGCCCTCCGGCCTCGATGCGCAGACGGCCGCGCTGCTCCGCCACTCAATCTCCCATGCATTTGTCTTTGGATTCAGAATCGTGACGTTGATCTGCGCAGGACTATGCGTCGCAAGCGCCGCGGTCGCGTCGCTGATGATTCCCGCTAATTCCGGACGCACAACTTAGGAGCGTCCATCGCCCCGGATGTCCCGCAGCGCCGGGTACAACTTGCGATACGCGCCGTACTGCCGATTCATCAGCGCCACATGTTCCGGCTTTGGCTCAATTCGGTGCGAAACCCCCACGGTCGCGTCGCACGCTTGCTCAACGCTAGTCCAGTTGCCCACGCCCACTCCTGCCAGCAACGCCGCGCCATAAGCCGGGCCTTCCTCCACCTCCAGCACTCCAACCGGCATTCCATACACGTCCGCCTGAATCTGCCGCCACAAAGCTCCCCGCGCCCCGCCTCCGCCGAGCCGAATTGACTCCACCGGAATTTTCAATTCGGCGAAAATAGTCAAAGTGTCACGCAGACTGAAAGCCACGCCCTCCAAGATCGCGCGAATCACGTGCCCCCGCGTATGCGCAGCGGAAATTCCCACCAGCGCGCCGCGTGCATGAGGATACCAGATAAGGAGTCCGCTCACCCATCAGATACGGCGCCCACAGCAAACCATCCGCACCCGCCGGAGCCGCGCTCGCTTCCGTCATCAGTCCTGCGTAAGCGTCTTGCGCGGGATCGCCGGTCGCGCCAAATTGATCGCGAAACCAGCGCAGCGAATATCCCGCGGCCTGTGTCACTCCCATCACGTGCCAGCGTTGCGGCACCGCGTGGCAAAATGTGTGGATGCGTCCCGCGGGATCGCGCACCGGTCCGGCGGTTGCGGCAAACACCACGCCGGAAGTTCCAATCGTCGCGCTCACTGCTCCGGGCCGCACAATTCCCGCGCCCACCGCTCCTGCAGCCTGATCTCCGGCCCCGGCAATGATGGGGATTCCGGCGCGAAGTCCTGTCGCGCGCGCGCCTTCCTCCGAAACGTGCCCGGAGATTTCGCACGATTCGAAAACCGTAGGCAACAAATCCGCCTGCAGTCGCGAAGCTTCCATCATCGGCTGCGACCATTGGCGATTTGCCACGTCAAACAGCAGCGTCCCCGACGCATCAGCGACGTCCGTCGCACGCGCATCGCTCAGCCGCAGACGTATGTAATCTTTCGGCAGCAGAATCGTGCCGGCGCGCGCCCAAATTTCCGGCTCGTTCTTCTGCACCCACCAAATTTTAGGGAGCGTGAAATTGGTCAGCGCCGGGTTGGCGGTAAGCTCAATCAGCCGCGCCGCGCCAATTTTCTCGGTAATCTCCCGGCACTCCACGCCCGTCCGTTGGTCGCACCATATAATGGATGGGCCCAGAACCCTCCCGCCGCGGTCCAGCAGCACCAGCCCATGCATCTGTCCTGTTAGCCCAATGCCGCTGATCTCGCCGCCGGCGGGCTTGCCGCGCGTCAGGCATTCCGGAATCGCGCTGCAAACCGCGGCCCACCAATCAGAGGGATCTTGCTCGGCCCAACCGGGTTCGGGTGATGCGAACGGAGGATGTGCCGCGGTCGCCGAACTCACCACACGGCCCTCGCCATCCAGCAGCACCACTCTCGTGCCGCCAGTCCCGATATCAATCCCCAAAAGTTTCATTGCGGTTGCACCTTGATTTTTCGAGAAGTATCGAGTCGCGGCACAGTGTCAGCTACGCTCCATGCAAAAAGCAAGCGCACCTTTCCCGGGCGCGTAAAGACGTGCTTAGCAGAACAGAATTCGAATCACCTAGGGACTGGTCTGATTGTCCTAATGTTGTTTGCGGCGAAGACCCGGCCAGAACTCCTAGATCTGATACGTGCCAACGTCCCATCCGAGCTCCGAGCCCCACACACTGTCTGCCGTGCCCCGGTTTGTTCTTGATGCTGGACATCTTTCCGGTCCTTCGCAGACGTGGCTGGTTGCGGCTTATCCGGCGAGGATTGATTTGGAGCGGGCGATGATGTCGTTGGGGCTGGTTGCTACGGCTCCTGCGCAATAGCAGACGCAACAGCCCAACGTCCCCCAGCCGTAGCGGCTAGAAAAAAGATCATCACGATTTTTCTAAGATTTCTGATTTTTTCTCCGCTCCGCTCCGCCCCGCCCCACTCCTGAACATTCCCCTCCTGCACCGCCCAGCCGTCCTGCCCGTGCCCCTATCACGCGCGGGCGCTTCTCACGCTAGGCTCGCGCACTCGTGCAATCATTTCTCGAATCGCCTCGAGGACAAGTTCCGGCTCGTCCGTCATTACCCAGTGGCTGCTCCCCGTTGCGATCACATGCTTTCCGCCAGACGAAAGCCGCGTTGTCGCATTGTGTGCGGCCTTTCGCTCCGCATTGGTATCCGCGGCCGAAATAATAGTGATGGTCTTGCCTTCCAGATCTTCGGCAACGGCCACTTGCGCCGCGCTTCTCGGAAGATTTTCAAGCTGGCTCGCAATTGTTTCCGTGAACTTTGGCTGCACCCAGAAAACGGGCGCCATGGCCCGCTCGCTTGCCGGCAAGTTCCAAAAAAGCGGGCTACTGCTCGTGCCGTCTCCTTTGGGCGCGCCTTTACTCATAATGCGCACCAATGGATCGGCAATTGTTTTGGCGCCTACTCGAAAAAGCAGCGAAACAAATCGGATCAACCCGCAACGCGCAAGCAGCGAGGCTCGGCGCAAGATTCTCGCGCCCATCCGAATACGCTTCGCGTTGTGCTCGTTCGCAGGATTCCACTCGCCCGGAACTACCGGGTCGATCAGCACCAACGCTGCGACTTGCTCCGGATACCGCTCGGCAAAAAGCCGCATCGTTAAACCTCCGAAGGAATGTCCAACCAGAATAAATGGTGCGGACACGTGGGCTCGCTCCAGGAGCCGGTGGAGTTCGCTAACGATCTGCTCGGCATCGCGAGGGGCTGGACCAGGATCACTCCAGCCAAGTCCCGCGCGATCGTAGCTCACGGCGCGGGTGGACTTCGCGATCTCCGGCTGCACCTTATCCCAGCTCAGCACGGTTGACATCAAGCCAGACTCGAAGATCACAGTCGGGCTGCCGTGACCCATGGCCAGCAAGTGCAAACGATATCCTTGCAGGTCGAACATTTCACCCGGCGCAGGATACCGCCTGCGATCTCCGGCTGTCGCCACCTGCTGGTAAACCCATCCAGCCAAGAGCGCCAAACCAGCGATCCCCATCGTCATGAAAATCACGGAGTGCAAGATTGCCTCTCCTTTACCCGCAGAATGAACTTCACGCCATGCTGTTTTCAGCTCTCCAGTTGGATGCTTCGTGTGGAAAACTGACTCAGCACTTCGTTAGCAGTCCGCGACCCGATTTCCGCGCAATCTCCTAGCGAGCGTCCCTCAAGATAATTCCCGGCAAGGTACAGGCCCGGCAGTTCCGTCACCTCTTCGCGAATAGCTGCCGCCGTCTGTGCATGGCCCAGGTTGAACTGCGGCAGAGCCTTGGGGAATTTCCATACCAACCGTTCGACGGGCGGTCCCTCAATTCCCAACACAGCCGCTACCTCTGCCTCGAGGATTTGCGAAATAGCCTTTTCTTCCAATCGCACAAACTCTGGATTTGTGGCGCCGCCGGCAAAGCTCGTCAACAAAACCTTTCCTTTGGGGGCGCGGCCGCCGATAACGGACGAATTCCACACGTTGAAAAATGTGTTGAGTTTCTCGCGGCGGGGAATCATTAGTCCAAACCCGTGGAGCGGATTGCGCACTTGCGTTCGATCGTATCCGGAAGATACGACCACCATCGGTGCGTAGTATAACTCCGAAAGCTTGGCGCTGAGTGTCGGCGCCGTTGTCCCCAGCAGGCGTGCGGCCTCGTAAGCGGGCGCGGTGAGCACGAGCCCCGTACTGGTAATCTCTTCTCCATTGCTGAGTCGGAGCCGCCACGCAGAATCCATGCCTCCGGCGGCCATACGCGCATTGATCGTCTCCACCTTGGCCCGAAAGCGAATCGAATCTCCGAGCTTCTGCGCAAGCGCCTTTGGAAGCGTGCCCAGTCCCCGGCGAAACGAGCCCATCGCGGGCAGAGCGTCTGTTACGGCCAGTTTCCGTCCTGTGCCCCTTAGCGCCGACGCCGGCTGGGAGGCCGCCGGCGCGTTGCGTTTCCTCTCGCGAATTGCTCCACGTAACACACTCCCGTGTTCGCGTTCCCAACGCGCCAGGAAGGGGAACGCGCTCGCCACGCCGATTTGCTCCGTATCCCCCGCGAAAATCGTGGATATAAAAGGCTCAACCAGGTAGGCGAGAACCTCTTCGTCAAATTTACGGCGTACAAATCCGGCTAATGACTCCTCGCCGGCCGGCGGCCGCGATCCACGCAGCGCTTCTGTAAGAAGCCGGTACTTCGAACCGGCGCCTACCAGTTTCGTCGCCAGAAAATCAATCGGCGAAAACGGCGCCTTGTGCAGCTTGCCGTTTTTAAGCAGGTAGCGTGGCAGGCGGGTATCTCCCGGGACGAATTCGCCCTCCAGTCCGAGATCCCGGACCAGTCCCCACAGCGCCGGGGCGAATCGCGGACACTGCGGCCCGGCTTCGAAAAGAAACCCGTTTTTCTCGAACGTGCCGATCAACCCGCCGGGCGAATCAGATGCCTCGAGCACCAAAACGCGGATTCCCGATTGCTGCAAGCGAAATGCGCACGTCAGGCCAGTGATGCCCGCCCCGATTACGATCACCTGCTGCGTCACACTCATCAATAAAAAATACCACGCCCGCGCACGCCGTTGGAATTTTCCCGACCCTCTAACTCCTTTTCTGTCGGTACGCTAGCGGACAGTCATAAGCGAAAAAAAAAGCAAAAATCGGCTTTCTTGACCGCGACCTTGGGCCGGTTCGTGCATCTATTCTCAGATGCGGGGCGGTCTCGTACCGCCGATGCTCGCGATTCTTGCGAATCGGCAAGGAAATCATAAACTTACAGCGGCAAATGGATGGAAGGAGACTTCATCCGCTTGCTCGCGATTCAAAACACGTCAACCACTCTTCGATACGGAGGATAAATGTCTGAACTTAACAGTCACGATGGCTTCGTCTCACCGGTTCCCTCTCACCGCCTGGACGTTCCGATCCATAACCTTCTCAACCAGAGTGTACCCAGGCCCGCCGTTCACCGTACTTCGGAAGGCATGCTGCTGCCGGAACCGGTTTTTCCACAGCATCCCGAACTTATCCATGACCTAGACGAAGCCGACATCGCCGCCCACCAGACCGTTTTGCAGACCGGCAAGCGCGAGTGGGGCGCGGCCAAAATCCTGGACAACATGCGCGGCTGGCTTTTCCCTTATCTGAAGTCGCGCGTGCGTGCCGGGGATTTCCAACCGATCATCGCGTACCTTTTCACGGAGTGGAAATGCAATCTCGATTGTCACTATTGTTGGTCCTATGACAATCGTGTGAAAGGCATGACCGAGGACGTGGCCCGCCGTGCAATCGATTGGCTGCACGACACACCGTGCCGGGTTTTGGCTCCGACGGGTGGCGAACCGCTCCTCCGTCCTGATTTTGTTCATAAAGCCCTTTATTACGCCGCCAAGAAAGATTTTTGGGTCTACTTGGCGACAAATGCGCGCCTCCTCCGCCCGGACGTTACTGACCGCCTCGCCGATGCAGGCATCGCCACCATCAATTTTGCCGTGGATGCCGTGAAGGAAAAACCCGGACTGCCGAAAGCATTCGAACACGTGGCTTCGAATTTTGATTATCTGGTGAGACGCCAGTATCGCTACGGCTATACCGTTTTTTTCAATATTAATATCTGCCGCACCAACCTGGACGACGTACGCGAGCTAACGCAGATCGCGCACGACCACGGCATCGCCACCACCTATCACATCAACGAAACGCCCATGATGGAACAGGACCACTTCAAGCACCTCGATAAAAATGACACCTATATCCGCCCGCCGGATTATCCGCAGGTGGATGAATTGCTTGATTGGCTCGCTGAAAAAAACCAGCACGGCTACAAGATGGTGGACTCGGTCCCGCGCTTGAATAACATGAAGGGTTTCATGCGCGGCAAAAGTGAACACTGGGGTTGCCGGGCGGGCCAAAACTGGTTGATCGTCCGCACCGACGGCACGTTGGCGCCTTGCTTTCCGATGTACAACGCCACGTACGACTGGGGCACCATCGAGAAGCCGAAATTCCAGCTCACGCAGCTCAACGAAATGAAAAAATCATGCGAGCTCGAATGTTTTTCGACGCTCGGTTACAACCTTGCCTACTGCTACAGCACCGCCCGCGTCATGAAGTGGCTGCTGAAGCAAGCTGCAAACCGCTTCCAGGGCGTGACCGGCAGTTTCGATTAAACCACCGGAGCCCTGAGCTCTACCGTGGAGTGCATGGTGCGCGGCTGCGAACGCCACGTATTCTGGCCGTAGCGTCGTAGTCGCGTATCGGTCCGCGTTCGCCGCAAAAATCACCGCTTCGGCGGCAGCGCCGTTTCAAAATCAGCCGCTGCTTTGTCAATTCCGGCAGCCACTTTCTCAATTATCTGCGCCACTTGCGGGATCTGCGCCTCCGCTTCCTTCCATTTTTTCTCATCCATGTATTCATGAACCGCCGCCACCGTCTTCGCGCCGTAACCCGTGTAAGCGCCCGGCGCATAAATCTGATTCTTGAACCAAGGACGTTCCGGTAATCCCTTCTCATTCAGAAATAATCGCGAAATTCGCAGCAAATCGGCGTTAAGCGTTTCCAAAGACTGCGGCGCCAGAGCCGGCGACCCTGCGGCCTGCCACTGCGCGAGCGCCTTGGAATAACGCTCCGCGCTTTTCTTAAGAGTCTCAATGGAATTTTTCATCGGCGTAAAATTCATGTACGGCGGCACCGCTTCCACGGGCGGAGGCACGAAAGTCTTGCGCGGGTCCGCCGCAGCCGTAAGCACACCTTCCTGCAATTCCAGATTGCGCTCTGTGATTTCGTCCTGCTTGTCCTTCAGCAATTTCTCCAATTCTGTTTCGTACTTCGCGATAGCTTCCGCCTGCGGCGCATAGTCCACGGGAATTAAATCCGCATCCGCTAAACGCAGTATAGTTGTCCCGGCGGTTTGCGCCAACGCGCGCCCATACGAAAAATCGGTGTCTGCGAAATGCGTGTACCAGTAGAAATCATCGTAAATGGAATGATACTGGTCGCCATCCTCCTCGCCGCCAAATTCCATATCCAGCGTGGATATCCCTGCGAAATCCTGAAATGCCGTATAGTCCGATCCGTCGCCCAGCGCGGCAACGTCTAGGTCTGCGCGCTTGCGGGCCTCCGCTCGCTCCTCGGCATCCTTCGCTTCACTGATTCCCACCAGATGCGCGCGCTGAAAGACCGACAAATGCGTTTCCGGGATCCTGAATGTCGCGCGCCACGCTGCTGACTACTCGTTGCAAATCCTGCGTGCCGCCTGCGCCAAAAGGGCCTCGTGCATTACTGTCGGAATTCAGGTAAGCCACGGCGTGCTGCTGCAGTTCCGCCAAATGTGTTTCCACCCATTCAACGGACCCGAGCAGGCCGGGTTCCTCTCCATCCCACGCGCAATAAATAATCGTGCGCTTCGGCGTCCAACCTTGCTTGTGCAGTTCGCCGAGCATGCGCGCCTCTTCCAACATTTCCGCCTGTCCGGAAATTGGATCGTCGGCGCCATTCACCCACGCGTCGAAATGATTGCCGCGGATCACCCACTGCCCGGCGTCGTCGCCGCCATGCAGCGTGCCAATCACGTCATAAATTGTTTTCATGTCCCAATTCGACACCACTTTCAAACGCACCCTCGCCGGCCCCGGCCCGACGTGGTATGTAATCCCCAGCCCGCCGCGCCAACTTTGTGGCGCCACCGGACCTTGCAGCGCGGAAAGCAGAGGCTGCGCATCGGCGTAAGAAATCGGCAGCACGGGAATTTTCGTAATCGTCTTGGCGTCTTTGATCGCCAGGCGTTTTGCATCCGCGGTCGCGCCAACGCCCGGCGTCAGCGGATCGCCGGGATAATCCGTATCCATCACGCTGCCGCGTTGCACTCCTTCGCGCGGACGCCAGCCCCCCGCGGGATAATCATCGCCCTGAAAATATCCGTCGGCGCGCGGATCGGAATAAATGATGCAGCCGATCGCGCCGTGTTCCGCGGCGACTTTCGGTTTCGTCCCGCGCCAGCCCGAACCATAGCGCGCAATCACGATCGCGCCCTTCACCGAAATTCCCATCCGATCCAGTTGCTCGTAATCCTCGCGAATCCCGTAGTTCACGTACACCAGCGGCGCGGTCACGTCTCCATCCGCCGAATACGCGTTGTAAGTCGGCAGTTGTTCCGCGGTCTGGTTGCTGGTGGGATCGATCGGCAGCACAGGCTCCTGCAGCTTGGCGCGAAATTGCGTCGGTTCCAGCAGTTCCACGATGCGTTCCTTCGGCGTCGGAAATAGCACACTGAATGTCTCGATGTGCGCATCCAAACCCCACTCCTGCATGCGCGCCAGAATCCATTCGGCGTTGTCCTTATCGTAAGGCGATCCCACGTGATGGGGACGCGCGCTCAATCGCCGCATGTTTTCGCGAATATTTCCGGGCACGATGCCGTCTTGAAACTTTTTCTCCAGAGGGCTCTCCGCCGCCGAAGATGTCCGCGTGTATCCGGCAATCACCGTAACGTTCCGCGCGTCGGTGTTCTGCCCCGGCGTGATTTCAGCCGAGAGCAATACGGCAATCGTAAGTAGCGAGCAGCACATCGAGCGCAAACGCATGAAAAGTTTCTCCTAGGATGAAATGGCCCGTTCGAACGGGACGTGTACAAACGAATCCTTAAGTACGTGGTGAGCAGCGAACTCCCATCAGTCAACGATTCGGAGCCGTTGCATTCTCATACCATCGCGGCGCACATACCAGCACATTCTTTAGTCGTGTTTAAGGGAATAAAAAGTATTCAGCGTAGGGGAAAAGCAATCGGGCGCGGAGATGAGGTGCTTATTTCCCCGGCTCGTCGGCCGTCTTAGTGCCGCCGCGTTTAGCCAGTCCAAAGGTCGGATGGTCTTTCGTTCCGCCAATTTTAATGGGCACGTCACTTCCACCATTCTTACCTTTGAAAAACGGGTCCGCGGCCTTCAGAAAAAATGATTTTGCCCCCGTAGTCGTTTGCGAAAGTTTGGCCTGCATCAGCAGTTCGCCGTTGAAATCCATCGCCGTGCTATCAATGTTGTACGTACCGTCCAAATGCACCGACGCGCCCTGCACCGCGAAGCTCAAACTGGTAAATGTCAGCACGCCGTTAGCAACTCGGAAATTTCCGCGGAGATCGGACGCAACCTCGCTGATATCTGTGTCCTTCGGTTTTCCCTGTCCTTTGCGGCTCAGCGTGTCCACCTTATCCTGCACGGTCGCGCTGGTAAACTGCGCATTGCCGACTCCGAATTGCCCGGCGAGCTTCATGCGGTCCAGCATATCGTCTTCGCCTTCGGGAATATCAATCGTGGCCTTCAGGTTCGCCGACCCGGTCATCAGCGGCTCGTCGGAATTGACGGCCAGGCGCAGCAAATCTTCGATGCGCGCGTTGTCCGATGTGGCATTCAGAAAAATCGTGCGGCCTTTTATATCCTTGCTGACGTCCACAATCTTCCCGTTTACCGCGAGCGTGGTGTGCAAAAATTTCGCGACCACGCTTTTCAAAATCACGTCGCCATTGGTGCCGTTCACCTGCGCGGAAAAATCAGTGTGTAGCGCTACAGGCTTGCCGCCAGTGCGCAGGCCGAAGTCGGGCGTATCCGTGTAACCCGCCACCGCCAGATAATCCAGCGGCCCGCTAAATGTACCCTTCGACGAAAGCGTCCCGCGCAGCCCCTTCAGCGTTCCCAGATCCGCATCCTGAAAAGTATAGTGCCCGTCGGCCGGGTTCGCGCTTGGTTCTTCCGCCTGCCAGGGTCCGAATTCGCCCGTCGCGTCAATTTCGCCCCTCGGAATCGCGTTGGTCAGAATCGCATGGAATTCTGCCGGGCGATCGAAACTGACGTTATGCAGATCCAGATGGTGAATCGGGAATTCGCGCGGCGGTTTGTCGGATTGTGCGCGCAGCACTTCGATGCTCGCATCGTCGGCGCGCACTTCGCCAATCAGCACCGGATATTTCTTCGCCAGGTCTTGATCGGTCTTGTGGATCAGCGGCTCTCCGCCCGGCACGCGCGGCGGCGTGTGAATTTGCAATCCGTCCAGTTGCACGAAGGAAATGTACGGCCGGGGTTGCAGCAATTCCGCAAGCTGCGCGTACATCAAGACCGTCTTAACTTCGATGAGCGGTGGAATGTCGGTGCGTCCCTTGTGCCGCAACACCAGTCCAGTGATTGTCACGCGCAGCCGTGGAAGCATAGTCACGTCGAAGTCCGTAAATTCCACCGTGCTAGCAAAATGCGTTTGCAAAACCTTCTGCGTTCGATCGCGAACGAACCTGTGCAGCGTCGGACCCAGCAAAGTGCCCGCGACCACCAGCACGAACAGAATTGCGGCGCCGCCGGCGAGAATCCATTTACGCATCAATCCCTCTCGACTCGGTTCCGTTCCGCGCGATCCAAGGCGTTCTCAGCACCTCCATCTTAATCGAAACAACCCGCAAACCCCCTACCGCAAACCCTGTAAAGCGGCGGCGCAACTCACGTAGCCGGCTCGGCGCGCTCTCTGGCGCGCCGGTTCCATCGGTACCCTTAACACCTCGCCCGGCCTTGCCGCAGCCCGCACCACGCGCAAAAATCGGGCGAACATCGGCCGCCGCGATTGCCGTGCCCGTGCCCGGATGTATACTGGCCTCGCGATCGGTTCAGATGCCCGCTTTGCATTCCGCGCGCGCTCGAATCCGGAGGACCACATGGCTATGGTTGATGCGAAAAGCAGTTTAGCGTCGGTCATACAGGAATACGGCCGCCCCGATATTCATATTGGCGCGGGGGAAGACGAGTCTCCCTACGTGCCGTTCAAAGAAAATGTTTTTATCCGTCATCTCGCCTTCGATGTGCGCACTAATTCTTTTGCCAACATTCTCTGGGTGAAAAAAGGCGGTATGCTCGGCCGCCACCGCCATCGCGGGCCCATTTCCGCCTGCACGCTCGAAGGCAGCTGGCGCTATCTGGAATACGATTGGGTCGCGCGTCCCGGTAGTTACGTCCGCGAAAACCCCGGCGTGATTCACACCCTGGTTTCCGACGATCCCAATGGCATGAAAACGATTTTCTTTCTGAATGGCTCCCTCGAATTTTACGACGACCACGACGTGTTGCTCGATACCCTCGACGTATTTTGGTTCATTGACCATTACCTCTGCCACTGTCGCGCCCACGGCCTGAAGATCAACGAGAAACTCTGGATTTGACTGCGCGAAAAGGAATAAAGGGAACCCAGGAACATGTCCGCACCAATATCGAGCTGACCACGTCGGCAGTTTTCTTCGGCCGTCCGAATTGCTGGAAGCGCGACGCAACGCCGCGACACGATCCCGAACGCCTCCGCGCGATCGAAGATCGCGATATCGAGCGCGTTCTGGCTAAGCAAAAGGAACTGGGCTTCGAGATTTTCACCGACGGCGAATTTCGCCGCCGCAATTTCATGAGCGACTTCACCGACGCGGTCGAAGGCTTCGACTTGGGAGACGCCGTCGCGCGCGCCTGGAAAGCAGGCCAGGAAAAAGACGCGCCCGTCAGCAGCGTCACCGGCATCGTCACTAGAAAACTACGTGCGGTCCAGCCGCTCACCGGGCGCGAACTCACGTTCCTGAAAAAACACAGCCCCGGCGACATCAAAATGACGTTGCCCAGCGCCACGCAATTTCCCGCCATCGCTTTCAAGCGCGGCGTCACGGACAAAGTCTACAAAGATCACTCCGAATTGCTCTGGGACATCGTCGCGATTATGAAAACGGAGCTGGCCAGACTTTCGGCCGAAGGCGTGAAGTACATTCAGATTGACGCGCCGCGCTACAGCTATTTCATGGACCCCAAATGGCGCAACTGGATTCGCACCGAAATGAAACTCGCGCCGGACGCGCTCCTCGATGAATCGATCCGCGCAGACAACGCTTGTTTCGCCGCGGCCGAACGTCCCGGCGTCACCCTCGCGATACACCTCTGCCGAGGAAATAACAGCAGCCACTGGTACGCCGAAGGCGGTTACGACGCCATCGCCGAAAAACTTTTCGCTACCATGGCCGTGGATCGTTTTCTGCTGGAATATGACGACGATCGGTCTGGGACATTCGAGCCGCTGCGCCTGGTCCCGCGCGATAAGACCGTGGTCCTCGGCCTGATCAGCTCGAAAAAGCCGCAACTGGAAAACGCGGACGACATCGCGAAGCCGAATCGAGGAAGCCGCGCGCTTTTTCCCGCTGGAGAATCTCGCGCTCAGCCCGCAATGCGGCTTTGCTTCCACCATGGAAGGGAATCTGCTCACCGAAGAGGAGCAGTGGGCCAAGCTGCGCCTCGTAACAGACGTCGCTCGCCGCGTCTGGATTTAAGCGTTCCCGCGCTCTGCACCGGGGCTTGTTGACATTCCCGGACCAGAAGCGAAGAATTCACGAGAAAGTGAATCGTACAACTGCGCGATTAACGTGCATTGTGCGCTCGCAATCGATCCGCGGAATTCGATTCGCAAACCGCGATCGATGAGGAAGGTCCACCATGCTCTCCACTCCCTACATTGACGGCAAATCCATCGAAGTTGCGCCTTCCGCGATGGCCGACGTTCTCAACCCAGCCAATCAAAAACCGTTCGCCAAAATTTTCATGGGCCAGGAAAGGCACATGCGCGCGGCGATTGACGCTGCCCACGCCGCGAAAGCCTCCTGGGGAAATTCCCCCGCAGCCCTCCGCGAAAAAATTCTGCATCGCGCCGCCAACGAACTCGAAGCAGTTACAGATGAAATCGTGGATCTGCTGATCGGAGAAGGCGGCTCCACATTCGGCAAAGCCCACTTCGAAGTCCCGTTCGCCGCGAACATGCTGCGCTCGATTGCCGGAGAAGCGCGCCGCGTGCAAGGCGACGTTTTTCCCTCCGACGTTTCCGGCCTTCTCTCGCTCGCGATTCGCCGTCCACTAGGAGTCGTCGCCGGCATCTCACCCTTCAATTTTCCTGTGGTGCTGGCGCTGAAAAAAGTAGCGTTCGCCTTGGCCACCGGCAACACGTTCGTCCTAAAACCGTCCGAAGAAACTTCGCTGGTGGGCCTGAAGCTAGCTGAAATTTTCGAAAGGGCCGGCCTGCCGCCAGGAGTCCTCAACGTTGTTCCGGGAGACGGCCCCACGCTCGCGCGCGTTCTGTTCGATGATCCCCGCGTGAAATTAATTTCGTTTACCGGCTCTACTGCCGTCGGACGCCACATCGCCGTCGAGTGCGCAAAAAAAGGCAAGCGCGTGGTGCTGGAAATGGGCGGTAAAAGCCCGCTCATCGTGCTCGAAGATGCGGACGTGGATTACGCCGTGGACACCGCCTGCTTCGGCATCTTCATTCATCAGGGACAAATCTGCATGGCGGGTTCGCGCATCATCGTCGAAGCGCCGATTTACGAAACTTTTCTGCAGCGTTTCGCTGCCAAGGCCAAAACTCTGCAAGTCGGCGATCCGCGCGATCCGCACACAGTCATTGGCCCGCTGATCCGTTCGTCGCAATGCCAAATGATTGACCGCAAAATCAAGGAAGCCGTCGCGGCCGGCGCGCGCGTTCTAACCGGCGGTACCTACGAAGGAAATTTTTATCAGCCCACGGTAGTAGCGGACGTTACTCCGAACATGGCCGCATTCCGCGACGAACTGTTCGGCCCGGTCGCCGCCGTCAGCCGCGCGGAAAACGCCGATCACGCCCTCGCGCTCGCCAATAATTCGTCCTACGGCCTCTCATCCGCCGTCCTCACGAATGATTTGCAGTTAGCCATGCGTTTCGCCCTCGAGCTCGAAGCAGGCATGGTGCATCTGAACGGACCCACTGTGCACGACGAGCCCACAGTTCCATTCGGCGGCGTGAAAGATTCAGGCAGCGGCCGCGAAGGTGGCCGCTGGTCAGTAGAAGAAATGACCGAAGTAAAGTGGGTAACGATCCAGATGGGCCGCCGCCACTATCCGTTCTAAGCACGGTCAAGGATCTGATTTTGTAGCGCCCATCCCGCGTCTGCGGGACGGGCGCGTTTGACTTCTCGCTTTTCGCCTCGCTTACGACTCAAGAATCGAAAAAAACAGTCTCCCCGGGCCCCTGCATAATCACATCCCACCTCAGCAATCCATCCACTCCCGGCACCTTTCGCGCAATCAAAGTCCGGCGCCGTTCCGCTTCCACCAATCCCAAAGCAAAATCCCCCGCATTCCCCGGCTCATCCGGAAAATAAATCCGCGTAACCACTCGCCGCATCAACCCGCGCATGAAAACCGAAACCGCAATGTGCGGTGCCTGCGGTTTTCCATCCGGACCCGGCACCGCCCCAGGCTTGATCGTCATAAAACGAAATCTTCCATCCTCATCCGTCGGAATTCTTCCGAAGCCCTGAAATGCCGCTTCCACAGGCTTGTCTTGCGGATCTTCTGGATGCGCGTATTTCCCGTACGAATTGGCCTGCCACAGTTCGATAATCGCATCCGGCACACCCACGCCATCGGCATCGAGAACGCGCCCCTCAATCGTCACGGGCTCGCCCGTGACGCCAGGACCAACAAGCGCGCAATTCAGCCGCTCCATTCCGATGCTGAAGAACGGCCCAACCGTCTGCGACGTAGTCGCGTGCAGCGTCATCTATTTCTCCATCGGCGTCGCTTCACGCCCGTTTAAAACAATGTCGAATTTATATCCCAGCGCGTGCCCCGGAATCGTGCTTTCCCAATCGAAAACTGAAATCAATCGCTGCCGCGCCGATTCATCCGCGGTACAGTTATATATCGGATCGAACGGCAACAGCGGATCGCCGGGAAAATACATCTGCGTCACCAAACGCGTCGCAAACGCCGGACCAAACACAGAAAAATGGACGTGCGCCGGTCGCCACGCGTTGTGATGATTGCCCCACGGGTACTCTCCCGGCCGTACAGTGATAAAACGATAGCGGCCTTCGTTATCCGTCATCGCGTAACCGTGCCCGCTGAAATTCGGATCGAGCGGAGCCTGATGCTGATCCACTTTGTGCCGGTAACGCCCCGCCGCATTCGCCTGCCACACTTCCACCAGCGTTTTTCGCATCGGTTTTCCATCCTGATCCATCACCCGCCCGCTGACGATGATGCGCTCCCCCAGCGGCTCACCCGAATGCTGCCGCGTCAAATCACAAGCCTTCACATTCACCGTTCCCGGAGCAAACACGGGCCCGGTAATTTCCGAAAGCGTGTGCGGCAAATAAACCAGCGGCTGCGAAGGTGCACGCTTCAGCGACGACTTGTAGGGGGGATGCAAATATTCCGGCTGCGTTCCAGCAATCGCGCGCCGATATTCAGGAGGGTAGTTCATGCAATGATCCTCAACAACAATATACATCGCGCGCGAATAAAACGCGCAACGTTCGCTCCGCCCTCGCCGCGCAACCTCCGCAGCCGCTTCGCGCAATGATACGAGAGCCGCCACCGTCTCTCCCGAAGCGTGCGTCGTTCGCAGCGCGGGTTTGCGAAATGCCTCGGCGAATTTAGGCAGACGGCCTGCTTTCTGTCAAGGCCGATTATCGAAATAACGTGCGCCTATCGCCCAATTCGTGTATCCTGCGCCGTTCCGACGCGTCATCCATGGAGAAATTCGATGCCTCGCTCCAGTACTCACAAGTCCACAAAACGCGCCAAGCGCTCCAATCGCCCCGCGCTGCCCCTTACGCAATTGCAATCGCCGGCAGACCCCCCGGTCGCGTCGCCCAGTCCTTCCGCGCAAATCGACGCGCTTACCGGCGATCCCGATTTCATGACATCGCTCGCGCGCGGCCTCGCCGTGATTCAGGCCTTCTCTCAAAAAAGGCGCCAGCTCACAATTTCGCAGGTCAGCAACAAAACTGGATTCTCCCGCGCCGCCGTTCGCCGCTGCCTCTACACACTCGCAAAACTAGGCTTCGCCGGCTCTGACGACAATCGCCATTTTTTTCTGCAGCCGCGCGTACTGGCACTGGGCCATTCCTATATTTCTTCCATGCCGCTCGCGACGGCCGCGCATCCCATCCTCGAGCGCTTCAGCCGAATGATGCACGAATCCTGTTCCATCGCCACCCTCGATGGCCTCGACATCGTGTATGTCGCGCGCGCCAACGTCACTCGCATCATGGCGATCGACCTCGGCGTCGGGAGCCGCCTGCCGGCATTCTGCACTTCCATGGGCCGCGTGCTCCTTGCAAATTTGCCGCTCGACGAACTCGAATCTTGTCTCGCGCGCATTCAATTTACGCGCCACACCGAACGCACGATCGTCACCGCCGATAAATTGCGCCCCGTGCTGCGCACGGTTCTGCGCAACGGATACTCCATCGTGGATCAGGAACTCGAACTCGGCCTTCGCTCGATGGCCGTACCGATTCTAAGTCCCAGCGGCCAGGTCGTAGCGGCCGTCAATGTCGGCGCGCATGCACAGCGCGTCTCCAATCAAGAGATGCTCAACAATTTCCTGCCGCAACTGCGCGCCGCGGCGCAGGAGCTTTGCATGTTGTTGCGCTGATGATCGTGAAGACGAACGCGACGGTAATCACGACAAACTGAAAGTGAACATGGATACGAATGACTACTCAAAGCGCTACGAAAACACTCTTGTCGCAATCCTGTTCTTTTCCTGGGGCACGGTCTTTCTGGACCGCATGTCGCAGCTCTATCTGGCGCCCTACATCGCTCCCGAATTCCATCTGACGCACGAACAAGTCGGCATGCTCGCGTCAGTGCTCGCGATCACCTGGGCCGTTTCAACTTTATTTTTCGGCGCGTTATCCGATCGCTTCGGCCGCCGAAGAATTCTCATCCCCGCGGTCTTCGCGTTTTCGCTTTTGTCCTGGATCTCTGGCGTCGCGCACACTTTTCACCAGCTGCTGCTGGTTCGCGCGCTGATGGGAATCGCCGAAGGTCCGTGCTGGTCCATCCTGACCGCGCTAATCGAAGAATCCTCCACTCCCAGCCGCCGCGGACGGAACATCGGTATCGTTGTCAGCGCCGGCGCGCTAGTCGGCCTCGCCGTCGCGCCGATTCTGACCACTCAAGTAGCCGCGCGCTTCGGATGGCGCTGGGCCTTCTTCGTTTGCGGCGTCCCAGGAATTGTGATGGGCCTGCTGATGTGGAAATTTGTGAAGGAGCCGCCAAAAAAATCTGGCGCAGACGGTGAGCGCCTCCACCAACCCAGAGTTCGCGATTACTTCGCGATTCTCCGCTATCGCAACGTGTGGCTGTGCTGCATTGGTGCTGCCGGTTTCATCTCCTGGCTGTTCTTGACGAATGTTTTCGCGCCGCTGTACATCACCGAAGTCGCGCATCAGAAAGCCACCACCGCCGGATTTCTCCTCGGCGCCACGGGCCTCGGCAGTTTCATGCTCGGTTTTCTGCTGCCGGCATTGTCCGATCGCCTGGGGCGCAAGCCCGTGCTGCTCGCGATGGCCGCAATGTCCGCGCTGGTCCCGCTCGTGCTCTTGATCCAGCCGCTCTATGCCTATCCGTGGATCCTTGCGGCGATTTTATTTCTCACCAACGCGGGGCAGGGCATGCCCACTCTAACGATGGTGCTGATTCCCACCGAAAGCGTGCCACCGCAATTCGCCGCCACGTCCATCGGTCTCGCCACGCTCGTCGGCGAAGTGTTCGGCGCCACAATCGCGCCAACTTTAGGCGGCGCGCTGGCGGAAAAACATGGGCTGGGAATTACGCTCATGATGTCCGCAGGCGGCGCAGGGCTTTTGTTCCTGGTGGCGCTGTTTTTGAAGGAAACCGCAAACGTAAGAAAAGGCAGCGCGCCTCCGCAGCTCGTCGCCGAACCGCTGCATTAGCGCGCTGCAAAAAAATGCGAGCGATAGATTATTTCGACAAGCAAGCCGAAGCGACTCCCGATCGCACAGCAATCATTGACGGCGATGTTCGTTACTCGTATGCCGAGGTAAGTAACGCGAGCCACCGGATCGCCCGCGCCATGTGGGCCAGCGGCCTGCGCGGCGAACAACCTGCAGCAATCTATTCCATCAACGACGCTCGCGTGCTGCTCTGCATGCTTGGCCTAATGCGCGCCGGAGCCGTCTGGGTCCCGATCAATTACCGCAACGCGCCCGACGCCAACGTCGAATATCTGAATTACGTCAAGACTTCTTGGCTCTTCTATCACGGCAGCTATCGCGATCGCATTCCGGAGCTGCAAGCGCGCGTCCCCACGCTCACGCACTTAATTTGCATCGACGCCGAACGCGGAACAAATCCGTCGCTCGAAAAATTTATGCAGACCGGAACCGGCGCAGTCGATGTCACCGCAGACGATCTCGAATGGGCCGACGCCCGCGGGAATCCCGATCGTCTCGTAGGTCTGGTTCCCACCGGCGGCACCACCGGACCGGCCAAAGGCGTGCGCGTCACCAGCCTCTCCTGGGGTACCATGACGGAAATGGCTTCGCACTACTGGCGCAGCGAAGATTGCGACCCGGTCTGCCTCAGCGTCGCTCCGCTTTCGCACGCCGCCGGAGTGGTCGCGTTTACCATGTTCACCCTGCGCGCCACAAACGTCGTCATGCCCGGCTTCGACGTGCTCGAAGTCCTGCGCAATATCGAACGCTTCCGCGTCACGCATTTATTTTTGCCGCCCACCGCCTTCTATGGATTACTCGCGCATCCGGACGTGCGCAAATTCGACTACTCCAGCCTTCGCGTTTTCCTGCTCGCCGCTTCGCCCGTCTCGCCCGACAAACTAAAACAAGGCGTCGAAATTTTCGGTTCCTGCATGTGCCAAAGTTACGGCCAGACCGAAGCTCCCATGCTCATGACTTTCCTCGACCAAAAGACCGTTGCAGCCGCAGCCGCCGGCGATCATCCCGAACGCCTGCGCAGTTGCGGCAAACCCACCTCCGCCGTGCGTCTCGCAATCATGGACGATCACGGCCATCTCCTGCCTCCCGGCCAGCCCGGGGAAATCGTCGCGCGCGGTTCACTCATCAGCCCCGGATATTACGAAATGCCGGAAGCAACCGCAGAAATTCGCACGCACGCCTGGCATCACACCGGAGACATCGGCTACCGCGACGAAGACGGATATTTTTATATCGTTGACCGCAAGAAGGATATGATCATTTCGGGCGGATTCAACGTCTATTCCGCCGAAGTAGAAGCGGCAATCATGGCTCTGCCGCAAGTGCACGAATGCGCGGTGATCGGCGTGCCGCACCCAAAATGGGGCGAAGGCGTAAAAGCGCTGGTAGTTCTGCGCGCGGGCCAACCATTAACGGAGCAAGAAATCCTGGACCACTGCAAGGCAAAACTGGGCGGCGTGAAATCCCCGAAATCAGTCGAGTTCGTGGCAGAGATCGCCAAGACTCCCGCGGGAAAAATCGACCACAAACAACTTCGCAAACCGTACTGGGCCGGCACCGACCGCGCCGTCCACTAGCAATTCGCTAACACTACGGATTTGACCCTGAGCTGCGTACTTGGCCACTCGCGCTTTCTTTCAAACTCTGATTCGCGCGAAAAATCACATAAGCGCGAATCGCCACCGCATCCCCATGCGAAATCTCTTTCGCAAAAGAAACCATCCCATTTTCCCGCAGCAATCCACCCAACACGATGTGGAACCACTGATCATTCGTCAAAGTGCTCGAATAACGCAGATCCGGCAACACCCCGCCGCTAACCGCCACATCGCCATGACAAGTCCCGCAGAATCGCTGATACAACGCCTGGCCCCGACGCACCGTCGCAGCATCCGCAGTAGCCGCCGGAGGATGCAACACTTCCGCTTCAACCTCCGGCACCGCAGGCAAAACCGCTTTCCCGCCAAGCTTGAACGCCAGCATGCGGCTCACATTTCGCACGCGCCCCGATTTCAACGCCGGTTCACCCGCCGCAAGCGGAAACACGCCTCCCCATCCAGCCAAAATCGCAACATACTGTTCACCATTCACAGTGTAAGTAATCGGCCCGGCAATGGCCCCAGTCTGTATCGCATAAGACCACACCTTCGTACCAGTGTTCGCAAGATACGCTTCGAAATTTCCCTTCGCCGTCCCCTCGAACACCAAATTGCCCGCTGTCGAAACCACTCCGCCATTCCAAGCCTCGGGACGATCCACATCCCAAGCCTGTTTCTGTTGCAGCGGGTCCCATGCCACCAATCGCCCGCGCACGCCGTTCATGATCGCTTTCTTAATCGCGGGGTCCTGAGGCATTCCCGCGGCGGCAAAGTCGGTCCCAGTATCAAACGCAAAATTCCGAGCGTGGAAATCCGCTTCGGACTTGTACGGGAACCCCGCATCCTGAATCGGAATGTAAACCAATCCAGTCAACGGGCTAAAAGACATTGGCTGCCAGCTGTGCGCCCCCAAAGGTCCGGGAATAATCAATTCCGTCTCATGTCCCGGATAGCGAGCCAGCGCAGTCTCGATCGGCCGTCCGGTTTTCATATCGACGCCAGTAGCCCACGTGATGTGGGTATAAGGCGCAGCGGATATCAAGGCCCCAGTCGCACGATCCAGCAAATAAAAAATTCCATTCTTTGGCGCGTGCATCAAAATCTTTCGCGGCTTCCCCTGAATCACCAGATCAGCCAAGATCATCTGCTCGTCCGAATCGTAGTCCCAAGCCTCGTCCGGATTTTCCTGGTAGTGCCACACATATTCACCTGTCTCCGGCCGCAGCGCCACAATCGAACAGGTAAATAAATTGTCGCCGCCATGCGGGCTGCGAATTCTCGGATTCCAAGGTCCTCCATTGCCCACACCGATAAAAAGCAAATCAAGCTCCGGATCGTACACAATCGAATCCCACACCGTTCCGCCGCCGCCGTGTTTCCACCACTCCCCGGTCCATGTCTTAGCGGCCTTGGGCAGAATCGGATTCTCAAAAGGTTTTGCGGGATCTCCCGGCACCGTATAAAAGCGCCAAGCCATCTCGCCCGTTTCCGCGTCGTACGCCGAAACGTAACCGCGCACGCCCAGCTCTGCGCCGCCATTCCCGATGATCACTTTGCCTTTCACCACGCGCGGCGCCCCGGTAATCGTGTAGCGAAATTTCCGGTCAATCGTCAGCTTTTCCCACACCAGTTTTCCCGTCGCTGCATCCAGTGCCACCAGGCGTCCATCCAGCGTCCCGAAAAATATTTTCCCATCCCACACCGCCACGCCGCGATTCACCACGTCGCAACAAGCGTTCACCGCCCACTCCGGATTTACTTTGGGGTCGAAAGCCCACAGCGGCGCGCCCGTCGCCGCATTCAACGCCAAGACTTTGCTCCACGCCGTCGTAAAGTACATCTCCCCGTCCACCACGATCGGAGTCGCTTCCTGTCCCCGCCGCGTGTCCAGGTCGTAGAACCACGTCAGTCCCAGCTGCCCCACATTTTTGTCGTTCACCAACTTCAACGGGCTAAACCGCTGCTCGTTGTAAGTGCGCCCGTGCACCAGCCAATTCCCAGGATCGCGGTCCGCGCGCATCGCGCGCGCTTCATTCACACTCTGCCCAGCGTCCGCACCGGAATTTTCACCGCCCAAACCACGCGAACCACTCCTCCCGCAGCCCGCGCAAAATGCCGACGCAACCACGCAAAGCGCAATCGCCAGCGAAGCGAACGCCCCTGCCGGTAACGAACACTTTTCCGCGCTCAAAGTTTCTCCCGCGAGCATCATCCGCTCGCGCGCCACGCAGCCGCTTCGATACTGCTTTGCGCCGTGCAAGTCAAGGCAGCCTTCCAGGCCGCCGGGGCGATATTCGCACGGACGCTCGATTAAAGGCTTGACAAACCCACACCGCGGCGTTAAACGTTCTGCCCATAAAGGGTGTGGATGCGGACTATCCACCTTCCAAATGGCTGTCCGCTAAAGGGGGGAACCATGGGCGCACGTCCGGCGCTGCTCGCGGTCCTTGTTCTCGCGCTTTTGTTCGCTTGCACCGTCCCCACGTTCGCGCAAATCACCGTCGCGCAGTTGAATGGCTCCGTCCACGACGAAAGCGGCGGCACCGTAAAGAACGCCACCCTCACCCTGCGCGGTACTGCCACCAACGCGGTCTATCGCACCACCTCCAACGACTCAGGCCTCTACGTCATTCCCAACCTGCCGCCCGGCACATACGAGTTGACCGTCGCCTTCACCGGATTCGCCACCACCGTGGAAAAAGGTATCGTGCTGAACGTTGGCCAGACCGCCACCGTGGACATCAATCTGAAAGTCGCCACGCAAAATGAACAAGTCGTCGTCACCACCGAAGTCCCGCCCATCGAGCCCACCAGGACAGAAGTCAGCCAGGTAATTAACGCCGAGCAAATTCAGGACCTACCCATTAGCGGCCGTCAATTCACCGATTTCGCTCTTTTGACAGCCGGCGTCGCCACCGGTCGCAGCAGCTTGCAATCTACGATCACCGAATTTGAAACCACCCGCATCTCCTTCGCCGGCATGCGCGATTTCAGCAACATGATCACGGTAGACGGCGCGGACAACGTCAACACCGCCACCGGCTCGCAGCGCGCCACGCCACCGCAGGAATCCGTGCAGGAATTTCGCGTGGTCAACAACGCCTTCGGCGCGGAATACGGCCGCGCTCTCGGCGGCATCGTCAACATCGTCACCAAATCCGGCGGCAACGAACTTCACGGTTCGATTTACGATTACTTGCAGAACAACGCCACCGACGCGCGCTCACTCCTTCAGCCCGCGCCCGATCAATACGTCCTGCGACAAAATCAGTTCGGCGGCGCCGTTGGCGGCCCCATCAAGAAGGACAAAATATTCTTCTTCACCAATTACGAAGGCCAGCGCCGCGGCGAATCGCCCACCTACCCTGAAGTGCTCTACCAAAACATCGGCTTGGTAGACAGCGCCAAAGCAGCTTTGGGAATCGCGCCGGAAGGCTGCACCACGGCCCTGGCGACTTGCAACTTGTCCCCTTTGCAATATCTGAATTCTGTTTTGAAGACCAAGGACAACGATTACGGCATCGCCAAATTGGATTATCAGATCAATCCCAGCAACCACCTCACCATACGTTACAACATCGAAGACGGCCGCGACTTGAATGAGTTGGTCGGCAGCACGCTCGACGGCGGCGGTATCGGCGCCCCCAGCAGCGGACATAATCTTTTCCTGCGCGATCAGTCGCTGGTCGGCAGCATGGCTACCACCTTGAAACCCGATCTCGTGAACAGCTTCCTCATGCAGTATGGCCGCCGTCACTACAACTTCCCCGGCGTTACCGGCCAGCCCAACTTGGACATCCCCAATACGCTCCTCTTCGGCCACAATTTCGGCGTCTTCGATGCCGTCTATGAGAGCCGTTTCCAAATCACTGATTCCATGTCCTGGGTCAAAGGTAATCACGTCGCGAAATTCGGCGTGGATTACAACCACCTCAATAACTTCGTGATCTGGCCGGGATTCACGCCGATGCGCATCGTCATGCCCGGCCTGAATTGTCTCGTGGATTTCGCCAACTTCGTCAACCCCACGGCGGGCATTGCTTCCAATCCTGCGGATGGTCCGTGCCCCACGGCGACAGCTCCTTTCTTTCCTACGCAGCCCGGCGCTCCGTTCGGCCCTAACAACAACGACCAGCCTTTGAACGGCGTTCCGATCGCGTTCTGGGGCGCGCCCGTGGGCACTGTCCCGAATCCGCCGAGCGGCCAGCTGCCAACTCCGCCGCCCATCCCCACCAACTGGAACAACGCCTATATACCCAGCGAAACCGTGAACTTTTCGGAGACCTTGAACCATGCTTACTACGGCTTCTACGCACAAGATCAGTGGCGCATAAATTCCACCCTGACGCTCAACTACGGTTTGCGCTACGACTTTGAATCGGGACTCTCCAAACAAATCAATCCGCACTACAACGGAATTCAACCGCGCGTCGGTCTGGCCTGGTCGCCCAACGGCAAGACGGTCGTCCGCGCCGGTTTCGGCATCTTCGACGACCGCTACAATTTGTCCTTCCTCTTCATCACGCAGCCGCAGCGGCCCGTGATCATTCCCGGCGAGACTCTGCCCGGAATTCGCCAGGGCGCCAACACCGCAACCTGGGTGCTGAACCAATTGACGCCGCAGCCTCCGTCAGCAGGGCAACCGTTGCCGGCAACCGCCGCCGCTACCTTGATCACTACTGGCCAGGTGCCAGACCAGTTCATCACCGGTCCGTGCCCTCCGTCCTGCACGGCAGGTGCGGGCATGGTGCAACACAACAGCCAGATTCCATACTCCGAACAGGCCAACCTGGAGATTCAACATCAATTTGGCAAGGATCTAACCGTCAGCGCCGGCTATTTGTGGGTTTCGGCGCATCACCTGGTTCGCGCAGAAAACCTCAACGTCTGCCCGCCATTCGGCGCCGCCGCTGGCACGACCGTTCCCAGCGTTACTCCCGGCACTCCGGCATGTCCACCGGCAGAACAGCCGCCTTCTGCTTGGCCCACTGGAAAGGCGTTTTTTTACAACGGCTTGAATCCCGGCGGCTCGCCCGCATACGGCAATGCCGGCCTGCTCTATTACACAGACAACACCGGCAATTCCAATTACAACGGCCTGACCTTGCAGCTGAACTATAGAATCAACACGCTGTTCACCCTCAACGCCAATTACACCTGGTCACACACTTTCGACGACGGCACATTCACCACGTTTGTCAGCACGCCCCAAGACCTCTACGATCGCCCGCTGGAATACGCCAATTCCAATCAGGACGTTCGCCAGCGCTTCATCACCAACTTCAGTTTCGAAGGTCCTAAGGACAGCATCCTGCGCAATTTCACGTTCAGCAATATCGTCACATTGCAAACCCCTCGCCCCTTCACTCTCTTCGTTGGTTTCGACGCCAACGGCGACACCAATCCGGTGACGGACCGTGTCGGTCTTTCGCCACGCAACAGCTACTACGGCGATGACCTATATTCCTGGGACCTTCGCGTGTCTCGTTACTTTGAATTTAGGGAGCACTACCGGCTCGATCTGATGGTGGATGCATTCAACGTCCTGAACCGCCCCAACGTAGATGAGGTCACCTCCGTCTACGGCGCGGCTGTTTTCTGCGGCCCCGTCCCCGGCCGTTACAACGACGCCGCCACACACGCAACACAGGATGCCGCCATCGCCTTCGACACCGGCACCGGTCCACCGACCTGCCCGCTCACGACCCTGGGTCCCGTCCCGGCGCCGCCAGTGCCCAGCGCCAGCTTCGGCACCCCCAGAACCATGCTGAATCCGCGCCAGTTCCAATTCGCGGCCAAGTTCTCATTCTGATCGCGGTGGTGGGAAGCAACGGTTCGAGAATCTTTGCAGGTCGTGGCTTCAGCCACGACATAACGCCCACAGAGTTCGAGCGGCTTTAGCCGCTGAGGGCATGAATTTCCAGTTTCCGTAATCTCCGCCGAACCGTCATATCGGGCGGATCGAAAATTGGAATTTCGTACGTCCCGCCGTTTCCCAGGAGAACTTTTTGGAAACCTTCGTCCTCGCCCATCGTTCTCAGCGCCCGCGAATGTGCGACCGGCGCCGCGAAATAATCCTTAAGGCCGCGTGAGGCTCAAGTGTGGACCGTAGACATTGACGTCGGCGGAACTCTAACAGACGGGCTCTTCACCAAAGTGGAAGAGATGTTCTTCGTGAAGGTAGACACCACGCCGCACGACCTGACCGTCTGCCTCTTCGACTGCCTCTCGCAAGCAGCCGCAAAACTCAATTTTTCCGACACCAAGGAATTTCTCGAACACGTCGAACTAATCCGCTGGTCCACCACCATCACTTCCAACGTCCTCGCCGAATCCCACGGCCCGCGCATCGGCCTGCTCGTATCCGCAGGCCATCAGCTCGACCTCTACGGCCCGGAGCCCCGCAGCAGCGTCCTGAGCCGTCTGATCTCCGAGCACGATGTGATCGGCCTCAGTTCCGCCGCCGACGAACTCGAAATCATGAACGCCGCGCGCAAACTTCTAGCAGGCGGCGTGCGTCGTATCTGCGTCAGCCTGCAAGACTCCCATCGCGATCCGCGCCGCGAAATTTCTATCAAACGCATCATAGACCAACAATATCCCGATCATTTCCTAGGTTCCGTGCCCGTCCTCGCCGGCAGCGACATTTCCAAATCCGCCGAAGACCGCACGCGTACCTATTCCGCGCTCATCAATACCTACACGCACGGCGCGCTAGCCGCCACGCTCTTCAAAGCCGAAGACGAGCTACGCGAATCCGCCGGATACACCGGAACATTTCTGGTCAGTCACATCAACGGCGGCGTCGCCGGAATCGCCAAGAGCAAAGCGATTGACACCATCGAGTCCGGCCCAATCCTGGGAATTCACGCCAGCGCCTACCTCGCGAAAGCCTACGGTTTCAACGACGTGATCGCGATGGACATCGGCGGCACCACCGCAAAAGTCAGCGTCCTGCGCAACGGCGAACCAATTTATCGCAAGCCCTCGGATTTTTTCGGCATCCCCGTTGGCATTTCGCTCCCCAACCTGCATTCCATCGCGCTAGGTGGCGGCAGCATCGTCAAACCCGCCGCGCACGCAAACAAACCGGACGTGCGGCTAGGCCCCGAAAGCATGGGCTCCTATCCCGGGCCCGCCTGTTACGGCCTCGGCGGCGATCAACCCACGCTCACCGACGCCTTCGTCACGGCGGGCCTGATTAATCCGGAATATTTTCTCGGCGGCACAAAATCAATTGACCTCGAACTCGCGCGCAAAACAATCAACGATTCCGTCGCGCACCCGCTCAACGTCTCCGTCGAAGAAGCCTGCCGCATCATCATCAGCCGCGCCTTCGAAACCGTCGCCACGATGATCCTCTCCGCGAAAAAATCTCTGCACGACGATCTCTCGAATTCGGTCCTCTTCGCCTACGGTGGCAACGGCAGCCTCTTCGCCTGCGGCGTAGCAGAAAAAGCCGCCCTCCACCGAGTCCAACTATTTTCCCTGGGCTCCGTCTTCAGCGCCTTCGGCTCCTCCGTCTCCGATATCTCTCATCTGTACGAAGGCTCCCTGACCGGCGTCGCGCTTAACGAAAGCGGTGTCGTCCGTATCCGCCAAATGCTCGAAGAAATGAAAGCCGAAGGCGCAAAAGATCTACTAGGCGAAGGAATCCGCCCCGATGGAATCACCTATGCCTGCGAACTCGATGCCTCGCGCAACGGCCACAACTCCATCGCCGTCCACTGCTCAGAATCCTCTCTGCGCAGTGAAAAAGATCTGCGAGCCACGCTCACGAAAGCGCTAGCGAATTCCGCAGCCGCGCCAGGCGACGCCCCAATTTCTCTCGAACTCCTCCGCCTCTCAGTAAAAAAACAAATGCCCAAACCCCACCTGGTCGAGCGCAAGCTGCAATCCCCCAATTCTTCCCACGCTCTGAAAGGAAGCCGCAAAGTCACCTGGGGCAGCCAGACCGGCGAAGCGCAAATCTACAGTTTTGAAGCTCTTAAACCAGGCAATCAAATAAAAGGTTGCGCCATCCTCGAAGACGTGAACACAACGTACTTCGTCCCCGAAAACTGGCAATTGACGATGGACCGCTTCGGCAATGCCGCGCTAACCCGCTCAATGGAGCAACAATAACCATGGCAAAACAAAATGAAAGTCGCCTGCGCATCACCGAATATCTCGACCTCGACCTCGATCACGACCAATGGACTTGCAACCGCTGCAATTGCGCCCTGGGCCCCGCCCGTGAAAATTACAAAAAGGGCTGCCTCGTCCACGACCGCGACCCACGCGAAATTCATCCGCCGCTAGTCACCGGCGCATTTAATTTTTCGCCCGACCCGCTCTGGGTCCGCATCGTCGAATTTTATTGCCCCGGCTGCGGCACGCAGGTCGAAACCGAATACCTCCCGCCCGGCCATCCCATCACCCACGACATCGAAATCGACGTGGATCGCCTGAAAGAACGATTGCAGAAAGGCGAGTTCGTAATCCGCGACCAACGCCTCGAGGCCACCGAATGAACTCCATTGACATAGACGTCGGCGGCACCTTTACCGACCTGGTCCTGAATTTCAACGGGAAAGCCCTGATCAAAAAGTCGCCGACGACTCCCTACGATCTCTCCGTCTGCTTCACCCGCGTAATCGAAGACGGCGCCGCTGCCCTCGGCATGAAAATCGAAGACCTCCTCCCCGCGATTGAAATGATCCGCTACTCCACCACCATCGCGCTCAATCGCCTCATCGAAAAAAAAGGTCCGCGCCTCGGCCTCATCACCACCGAAGGCCACGAAGACGTAATCCTTCTCGGCCGCGGAGCCCAATGGATTGATGGCACCCGCGTTTCCGAACGCCGCAATCTCGCCGTACAAAATAAACCCGACCCGCTCATCCCGCGCGACATGATCGTCGGCGTAAAGGAACGCGTCGATTCGCGCGGCCACATCATCCGCCCGCTCGATGAAAACGACGTCCGCGAAAAAGTTCGCTATCTCACCAGCCGCGGCGCCCGCGGCTTCGTCGTCGCGCTCCTCTGGGGTTTCCTGAATCCCACGAACGAGCGCCGCGTCAAAGAAATCATCCGCGACGAGTACAAAGAATTTCACATCGGCTACTTGCCCGTCGTTCTCGCCGGTCAAGTCGTCGGCAAGCTCGGCGAATACGAACGCACCATGGCCGCCATCCTCGACGCCTATCTACAACGCTCCATGCAAATCGAACTTTCCGCCATGTGGGACAAGCTCCGCGAAAAAGGTTACTCCAAGCCCTTATTAATGATTCAAAGTTCCGGCGGCATCGCCGAAGTTTTTCGCACCGCTGCCAGCCGCACCTTCAATAGCGGCCCAGTCTCCGGACTGATGGGCGCGCATCACGTCGCAAAAATTCTCGGCTACCAAAATGTCGTCATGACGGACATGGGCGGCACCAGCTTCGACGTCGGCCTCGTCGTCAAAGACAGCGTCCGCAGCTACGATTTTCGCCCCATCATCGACCGCTGGATGGTCGGCATCACCATGATCAAAACTCTTTCCATCGGCGCGGGCGGAGGTTCCATCGCCTCCGTCAATAAGCTGCTCGAAAATCGCGTGCAAGTCGGCCCGCGCAGCGCCGGCTCCATTCCCGGCCCCGTGTGCTTCAATCTCGGCGGTACCGAAGCCACGGTCACAGACGCCGACGTAGTCCTCGGCTACCTCAATCCTGAGTATTATTTCGGCGGAAAAATGCGCCTCGATAAGAACCGCGCCGTTCAAGCCATGCGCGAAAAAATCGCCAAGCCCCTCGGCATCGGCGTCGAAGAAGCCGCGGTAATCGTCCGCAAAATCGTCAATGGCAACATGGCTTCCGCAATCATGAAAGAAGTTCATCTCCGCGGCCACAGCCCCGAAGATTTCATCCTCTTCGTCGGCGGTGGCGCCGGCCCCACCCACGCCGAAGGCTACAAAGCCGACATCCCCAAAGCCGTCACCTTCGCTTTCTCGCCGGTCTTTTGCGCATTTGGCTCATCCACCATGGACATCATGCACGTCTACGAAGTCTCCAAAAAACTCACGCTAATGGAACCGCGTACTCAACAAATCACGAATGAATTCTCAGTCTTCAACGAAACAGTCGAAAGCCTGATCGAACAAGCCCGCCGCGACCTAACCGGCGACGGCCTCAATCTGAACGAAGCCTCCTTCGTCCTGGAACTGGACATGCTCTACGGCGGCCAATTCCACGTGAAGCGCTCTCTCTCACCGTTACTAGCGGTGCATTCGACGGCGGACGTCCGCGCCATCTGCGACGCCTTCAACAAAGAATTCAGCGAAGCCTTCAGCCCCTTCGTAGTAAATCCCGAAGGCGGCATCTTCATCGAAAGCTTCATTCTGAAAGCGATCGTCACCACAAAAAAAATCGAGCTGCCGAAGCTCGCACTCGAAGGCCCAAGTCCGGCAGCAGCCCGCAAAGGCGAACGCCCCGTCTACTGGCCGCCCGAAAAAGATTTTCGCCCCACGCCAATATTCACATACGAATCACTGCGCCCCGGAAATGTCGTAGAAGGCCCCGCCATAGTCGAAGGCGAATACACCACGCTGGTAATCCCCCCAGCGCTCCATTTCACAATCGACGATCGTGGCCTAGGTATCCTGGAAAGCTAACCCGCGGCACAAACGAGGAGACACATGCCCATCCCAACACTCACCGAAAAATTAGCATGGCTGAAACCCGCCTCCGCGACGCAACACGAAATAGACTGCGCCGCGAAAATCCCCCAAGGCGATTACGAAATCGGCGTGCAAATCACCAACGACATCCTCGACGAAGCCATGGAAGTTTTCGTCCGCTCCTCGCGCAGCTATTTCGGCGTCTCCGGCGATTCCATGGTCGCGCTCTTCACCGCAGGCGGCGATCTCATCAACGCCTCGTGCGGCACCTACCTGCACGCCATCATCCAACCCATCGTCATCAAATTTATTCTGAAATATTACGAAAAAAATCCCGGCATTCGCGACGGAGACATCTGGTACACCAACGACGCGCTCTACGGTGGCATCCACAATCCCGATCAAGTCGCGCTCATGCCCATCTTCTATAAAGGACAGCTCCTCGCCTGGGGCTCCGCCGCGCTACACACCACAGAAACCGGAGCCATCGAACCAGGCGGCATGCCCGTCAGCGCAAAATCCCGTTTCGAAGAAGGCCTGAATCTCCCGCCAATCAAAATCGGAGAAAACTTCGAAATCCGCCAGGATTTTCTGGAGTTTTACACCGTGTACGGCCTGCGCGCCCCCGCCATGTTCATTTCCGACCTGCGCGCCCGCTGCACCACCGCCGATCGCGTGCGTGTCCGCATCCTCGAGCTAGCCGAAAAACGCGGCCCCGATTTCGTCGTCGGCCTCATGCGCAAAATGTGCGAAACCGCCGAAGCCGGCGCCCGAAAAAAAATCAAATCCCTCCCCGACGGCAAATTCCGCGCCGTAGTCTTCAACGACGCCATCGGCTGGACCCCGGCCCTCGTCCGCGCCTGCAATTTAACGCTGACCAAAAAAGATGGCAGCATCGTTTTCGATTTCGCCGGCACCTCGCCCGAAAATCCCTCGTCCTACAACGTTCATCCTCAAGCCGTAGTCGGCCACATCGCCAATTTCATGTACGAATATATTTTTCACGATCTGCCCATCGCCAGCTCCACGTTCGCCGCCATTGATTTCGAATTCCCCGAAGGCATTATCCTCAATCCCGACAAAATGGCCGCCACCAGCTGCTGCGTTTTTATCGGCATGCAATGCCGCTGCGCCACGCATAACGCTTTCGCCAAAATGATGTTTTCCAGCGCTGGCCTCTGGAAACAAGTCGCCGCAGCTCCCGGCAGCCAGCACACTTCGCAAATCTGCGCTGGCCATTCGCAATGGAATCTCGCAGTGTCCGATGTGCTCTCGTTTTCGCTTAATACGCAAGGCCAGGGCGGCCGCTCCGGCCAGGACGGCATGGACGCGTACGGCTTCGCCTGGTGTGCATTCGGCCGCGCGCCCGATTCCGAACAAGTCGAAAGCGAACTTCCCGTTACCGTCACTCTCTCGCAGCATTGGAAAGATTCCAGCGGCCCCGGACTCCATCGCGGAGGTTCCGGCGGCGTGCAGCACTGGATGATTCACAAAGTTCCCGAACTCGTTTCCATGTGCATGGGCAACGGCAGCAAAGTTCCGCTCGGCCAGCCGCTTTTCGGCGGCTACGCTTCTTCGCCCATTCCCGGCATCAGCATTCGCAAAGCCGATTTGCTGAAGCAAATGGCCGACGCCAATCCCGCGCTCACCATGGATTTCCGAACCATCCTCGAAGATCACACAATCCAAGGAGATTGGAATATGGAATTGATCGCGCGCACTCCGAAAGTTTATGACGAAGGCGATCTACTCTTCGGCTTCAGCGGCGGCGGTCCCGGCTACGGCGATCCGCTCGAACGCGACCCGCTGGAAATTCTCGAAGACGTAAAGAAAAAAATCATCTCAGACGCGACCGCGCAAAATATCTATCGCATCGCCTACGATCCCGTCCGCCGCAAGCTCGATCCCGAAAAAACAAAACAGCTTCGCGATGAAGAGCGCCGCGCTCGCCTGGCCCGCGGCAAATCCTACGACGAGTTCCAGCAGAACTGGAGCAAACTCAGCCCTGCCAAAGAAATATTGCAGTGGTACGGCACTTGGCCCGACGCGAAATCTACCGGTCCCTGCTTCCGTCCGTGACCCGAGCGCGATGAATGGCATCCTCACTCCGCGCCAGATGCTCAAAGGTCTGCTGCAGGGCACTCCGCCGCCCCGCCCACTGTTCCTGCCCATCGTATTTTCACTAGGCGCCAAAGTCGAAAATCTGACGCTGCCGCGCATTTCTCGCCAATGCCTACAAAAATCACCAATTCCCTCCGCCAGATCCGCACCCACCTGCGCTCCGACGGCGTCGCCTGCTATTTCGATCCCTATCTTGAGGCCGAAGCGCTCGGCGCCACGTCGCAATACGTGGCGGAAGACCAGTCGCCTACGCTGCAATGGCCACATCGCGCCGAACCAGGCGAACTGCCAGAAAATGTGCGCTCGCCCGAAGACACCGCGAAAAGCGCTCGCGTCGCCGTCGCAGTCGAAGTGATCCAGCGCCTCAAATCGTTAATGCGCGATGACCTCTGCTATGCGCTGGCGTTAGCGGTCCGTTCACCCTCGCCGCGCATCTTCTCGATTTGCGTCCGGCAGACGCGCCCCCACGCGAAGATTTTTCCGACGCCGCACTGGAGCTGGCCGCCGCCACCATCACGCAGATCGCCACCAAATTTGTCGAAGCCGGCGCAAACGTAATCTTCATTCAGGAAAACATTTTCCCCGTGCTCTCCGCCGAACACTGCGAAGCCTGGGCCGCATCCCTAGCGCCAGCATTCAACATCATCCGTTTCTACGAAGCCCTCCCCGTACTCCTATTCAGCGATCCTATTTCCTTCGCCGCAAATAGGGAAGTAGTCTACGCGCGAAGTTGGGATTGCGTCCTTTGCCCGGCGCTGCCCGAATCCGCCTCAAACACAGCGGAAATTGCTCCTGCGCTGGGTCGCGCGAATGTCGGTATCGCTCTGCCCCTAGCGGCTTTCCAGCCCGGCGCAGCATCCGGCACGGAAAATCTCACGCAATTGCTTCATAATATAACGTCGGGGTTGCGGCCCGCGCTCGTCACGACAGCAGGCGATGTCCCGGCTTCCACGGACATCAAGCTTCTTGCAAAAATCGGGGAGGCAATCGGTCGCTAAGCGCTAGAAATCGATAATCCGCTTTTCGCGAAATCAAACGCAACAAAATGACCACCAAGCCCCAACGAAACGATCGTGTCCGCCCCGTGCGCCTGCGCACCTCCGGCGCCACTCTCCATCACCTCGCCGATGGCGCAATGCTGGTTCGTGCGGACGAGCCGTTGGGACCGTACCCGAAAGTTCTAACCGATCGCCTCACCCATTGGGCGAAAATCTCATCCCACAAAATCTGTGTAGCCAAAAGGGAGCCGAACGGCGAATGGCGCAAACTCACCTACGCGCAAGTTCTGCAAGCCGTCACCAGCATCGGCCAAGCCCTCCTCAATCGCGGCCTCTCCGAAGATCGTCCTGTCGCCATCCTCTCCGAAAACGATCTCGAACATTTTCTGCTGATGCTCGCCGGTCAACACGTGGGAATCCCCACCGCGCATATTTCCCCGGTCTATTCCCTCGTCTCCCGCGATTTCGGCAAACTGCGCCACACCCTCGGGCTCCTCACCCCCGGCTTGGTCTTCGTCTCGCACGGCGAACGTTATGCCCACGCCATAGAAAAAGTAGTTCCGACCGCCACAGAAATCGTCGCCACCACCGCGCCTTCGCCGAGTCGGCAAACAACGCGCTTCGCCGAACTCCTCGCCACCACGCCAACCCCCGCCGTCGAATCCGCCCACCAAAAAATCCAGCCAGACGCCGTAGCAAAAATTCTTTTCACCTCGGGCTCCACCGGCATGCCCAAAGGGGTCATCAACACCCACCGCATGATTTGCTGCAATCAACAAATGATCGCCCAGGTTTTTTGTTTCCTTCAGGACGAGCCCCCCGTCCTCCTCGACTGGCTTCCCTGGAATCACACCTTCGGCGGAAATCACAATACCGGCATCGCCCTTTACAATGGCGGCAGCTTCTATATAGATGATGGCAAGCCCGGCCCCGCGCTAATCGCAGAAACCATTCGCAACCTGCGCGAAATTTCCCCCACCGTTTATTTCAACGTCCCCAAAGGCTACGAGGATCTTGCTACCCGCCCTGCGCTCTGATGAACAGTTGCGCAAAAATTTCTTTCGCCACCTCCGCCTGCTTTTCTACGCCGGCGCGGGCCTCTCGCAACCAGTCTGGGACGCCTATCGCGATCTCGCGCTGCAAACCTGCGGCGAACGCATCATCATGGTCACCGGCCTGGGCTCCACGGAAACCGCGCCGATGGCGATTCAAACCACGTGGGAAACGGATCAAGCCGGAGTCATCGGCATCCCGATTCCCGGCGTCGAAGCCAAACTCGTCCCCCGCGGCACAAAACTAGAAGCCCGCGTGCGCGGTCCAAACATCACTCCCGGCTACTGGCGCCAGCCGGAACTAACCGCACAAGCTTTCGACGCGGACGGCTTCTACAATTTCGGCGATGCGCTGAAGTTTGTCGATCCCGCCGACGTCAACAAAGGTTTTCTCTTCGACGGCCGCTTCTCCGAGGATTTCAAACTCGCCAGCGGCACATGGGCCAGCGTCGGACCCGCTGCGCTCGCGCATCCTCAGCCACTTCGCGCCATTCGTGCGCGACGTAGTGATCACTGGCCACGACCGCGACGACATCGGCATGTTGATTTTCGCCGATGCCGACGCCTGCCGCGCTCTTTGCCCGCAACTCCAAGCGCGAGAGCATCGGCCGCCGACATTTTTTCGCATCCACAAATCCGCGCGCACTTTCAAGCTCTGCTCGAAACGTGCGCCGCAAATTCTACTGGCAGCTCCACTCGCGTCACCCGCGCCATAATCGCAGAAGAGCCGCCATCGCTAGACGCTGGAGAAATCACAGACAAAGGCTCGCTAAATCAGCGCGCCGTCCTCGATCGTCGCGCCGCAATCGTCGAAGAACTCTACGCGCCGCAATCTATCCCGCGCATTCTGCGCATCAAGGATATTAAGGAGCACTAACTCATGGCCACTGCCAACAACGATGCCGGCGGATATTTCATCGCCCACGACGACATCTACCTCCTCGACGGCGTCCGCACCCCTTTGTTGACTACAACTCCGCGCTGGGCCTGGTCTCACCCACCGACCTCGGCATCAAAGCCGCCCGCGCCCTCTTCGATCGCACAAAAATTCCCGCCGCAGATGTCGGCTCCGTAATCGCCGGCAGCGTAGCTCAAGCCAGCTTCGATGCCTACATGCTCCCTCGCCATATCGGCCTCTACTCCGGCGTTCCGCTCGATCGCCCCGCGCTGCTCGTCCAACGCGTCTGCGGCACCGGCATGGAAGCCATCAGCCAGGCCGCCGACGCCATCGCCCTGAAAAAAATCCAGCTCGGCCTCTGCGTCGGCGCCGAATCCATGAGCCGCAATCCCATCGCCGCCTACACCCATCGCGGCGGTTTTCGTCTCGGCCAAATCGAGTTCAAAGATTTCCTGTGGGAAGCGCTGCTAGATCCCGCGCCGGGAATCACCATGGGACAAACCGCGGAAAACACAGCCCGCAAATACAAAATCACGCGTGAAGAAGTGGACCGCTTCGCCGAACTAAGTTTCACCCGCGCTCTGGCCGCGCAAAAAAGCTGCTTCCTCTCCGGCGAAATCACGCCACTCATCACCGAAACTTTCGAGCTAGAAGGTTACAACCCCCGCGGCATCCGCCTCCCAAGCAAAATGGAAAGCCTCACCACCGACACGCACATCCGTCCCTCGTCCTACGAAGTTCTCTCCAAAATTCGCCCTGCATTCGACGGCGTGCAAACCGGCGGCAACAGTTCCGCCATAGTAGACGGTGCCGCCGCAGCTTTCGTCGGTTCCGGCGCGTACTCGAAATCGCGCAATATCCAACCGCTCGCGCGTATTGCCGCCGTCGCCACGGTAGGCGTGCCCCCGGAATTTATGAGCATCGCTCCAGCCCCCGCCATCCGCAAACTCCTCGACGGCACAGGCATGAAACTCGACGCCATTGATCGCTTCGAAATCAACGAAGCCTTCGGCGCGCAGATCATCGGCGTCGAACGCGAGCTAGACCTTGATCGCAATAAACTCAACGTCAACGGTGGCGCTATCGCCATCGGCCATCCCCTCGCTGCCACCGGCATACGCCTCGCCGTGACAGTCTCACGCGAGCTCCGCCGCTCGAATCTGCGCCACGGAATCGTATCCGCGTGCATCGGCGGAGGGCAGGGCATCGCAGTCCTCCTCGAAATCCCGCGCTGAAGAGTCGCGCCACGTTGCAAATTTATCTTATTAATGTGTTCCATTCACGTGCGCACAACGGCCATCGCACAGCAATCTGATGTAAAATGAAGGAATCGCAACCAGCAAAGTCAGCAGGAGGCAAATCACCCTCATGAGCGATGCCGCACTAAAATCCTATTTATTCGTCAGCGATTTCGACCAAACTCTCACTTTCAACGATTCCGGCTACGTCCTCAGCGAGATCGTAGGAATCCCCACAGCCGAATTCGAGCGCAAAGCCCAAGGCATGACCAAACTCAATCTCGTCCAGCAGGGCGCCGAACTAGCCTATCTCCTCCTCCACGATCCCGAATTCCGCTCGCGCGTTCGCAAAGAACATCTAATTCAGGTCGGCAAAGAAATCCGCCTGAAAGCCAATATCGGCCTGCTCAACGAAATTCTCGATCACGGCATTCAAGGCTATCACTTCGATTTTTACGTTCTTTCCGCCGCGCCCGTCGAAGTGATCCAATCCGCGCTCGAAGGAATTCTGCCGTCCGATCGTATTCACGGCACGGAATTCAAATATAAAAGCAGCGGAGAAATTGACACCATCGTCCGCGCCACCGCCGGCTACGGAAAAGTCGCCTTCCTCGATGAGCTCCAAGCCAAGATGAAAATCGGCCCCGACCATGTGATCTACGCCGGCGACGGCAGCTCCGACATTCACGTAATGCTGCACATCAATGCCCGCGACGGTTTCACCATCGCCGTCTCCGAAACCAAACACGTCTCCCACATCGCCCAGCGCACCATCCTCAGCACCAGCGCTCTTGGCGTCCTCGTTCCCATCTTGGAGAAAATTGTCGGCAAAGGCCGCGCGCAAATCCGCACGTTTCTGGAATCCTACGGTTTTCTCATTCAGGAATGGGACAAAGTGCGCACCGACTGGCTCACGCTCCGCCCCGCAACGGAAGAAGTCGTCGAAACTCGCTCGGGAGAAGGTTCAACAATATGATCAGCTCAATTGGCTGGCTCGCCACCGCCCTCGTCACCGCTTCCTATTTTTTTCGCAATCACAAGACGCTCCGCATCATGCAGGCCCTCGGCGCGGTCGTCTGGCTAACCTACGGCATCCTGATCAACTCCAAACCAGTAATGGTCGCAAACATAATCGTCGCCGTAGTAGCTCTCTACTCGACATTACTACCAACCCGGGTCCCCTCGCCGCCTACCCCCGAAACCGGCGACTAAGTTTTCACATCGCCCCACGCCGTCAGCCGCGCGCCGGTGCCTTTGAATTTGCAGTCGCGCATTCTCTGTGTTCTCCGTTTTGCTCCGTGTCCTCTGTGTTTAATCTTTCACCTTTCTCTGCATCCCCGCGTCTCTGCCGTAATCTTTCGCCGTTGCCTTCGATTTTTTCGCGCACCGCTATCCCGCCACCTTACAACGCAATCCACCCCGCGTGTATCAACCACAACGAAGTAACCCCCACTAAAATCCACAAAATCACTCCCTGCAACATCGGACGCACCCCCACCTGCCGCACCGTAGCCCGCGAAATTCCCGTCCCAATCAAATACAAAGTCGCCGTCAATCCCAATTTCCCCATCACGCTCAACACATGCCACGCACCAGAAAATCCGCGGCAAGTAAGTATTCGCCACCGCAGCCAAGCAAAAAAGCGCAATGAACCACGGCCACTGTATCCGGCTATCCGACCGCTTCATCACTGCCGCGCCCACCGAAACCGGCACGATCCACAAAGCCCGTGTCAATTTCACCGTCGTCCCCACGACCAGCGCCACCGCGCCATAACGCGCCGTCGCCCCCACCACCGAACTCGTGTCATGAATCGCCAGCGCCGCCCACAGCCCAAATTGTTGTTGCGACAAATGCAGCAGCCAGCCCAGCGGCGGAAAAATCAGCAACGCAATCGCATTCAAAATGAAAACCGTCCCCAGCGATACTGCCGTCTCTTCCTGATCCGCATGAATAATCGGTGCCACCGCCGCAATCGCGCTCCCGCCACAAATTGCCGTCCCCACAGTAATTAATATCGAAGCTGTCTTGTTCACCCCCAGCATTCGCCCCGCCAGCAATCCCGCCGTCAACGCGAACGCGATACTCGCCGCCGTGTAAACGAATCCGCTCCGCCCCGCGCGCAGTACTTCGTGCAGATTCATCCCGAATCCCAGCCCCACCACCGACGCCTGCAGCAAATATTTCGTCGCCGTGCGCGATTCCGTCTGCCACGGATGCGTCATCCCCAATCCAAACACCAGTCCGAGCGCGAGCCCCGCCGCCGGCGACACCAGTCCGCTTGCGCACAACGCAAATCCCAGCAAGAAATAATATTTTCACCGCCACAGGAATCTCCACGCGCCGCCACTCAACGCCACAAAACAAGTCCGCATCCGCGGTCCAGTTTTATAGCACTAATACCGCCGCTCTGCTCGGGCCAGAAAACCGCGTGAACCTTCTCGTTAACATCAAACTGCACTTCAGACGCCGCACCCGAACCTACCGTGCGCGGTTTTCAGTCCACACCTCAGCTCGCCCTGAACATTAGAAAATATTTAGAAAAACCCACCCTCCTACCCCTTACATCTTCGCCCCCCTCCCCAATTTAATGTGGACATCCGCACCCCTTCTCGGTCAAATTATGGGGGTAGCTCTGATGCGTTTTTGTCATCTGGGGGAAATACGCTATGCGATATTTCACTTTCCTATTTGGATTGGTCCTTCTTCTATCCATAAGCTCCGCCGCTCAAACCACTGCCTCCAACTCAGTTTTGTTGCCATCATCCTATTATGCTGTTCCGGCTGCGTCTGACGCGCCCGCTAGCTCTCCATCCATATCTCTCACGCCGTTTTCCATCACACCTGCGGCGACTGCGCCTCCCGGCGCCTTGGCCCCATCCACACCGCTTTCATTATCCTTGGCGCCCGCAGCGCCTCCGCAAGACGTCACCAGCGTGTTCCAGAGCTACTCCTGGCAAGTCTACGGCGGTTATACCTTTCTGCGATTTTACGAATTGCCGAACATCACTCCGAACATGAATGGCTTCAATCTCAATGTCGTGTATTACTGGAAGGATTGGCTCGGTGCTGATGGCGAGTTCGCAGCGACCCACGCAACTCAAGACAACGTGAGCTCCTGGTTCTTGTTCGGTGGTGGTGGTCCACGCTTCCGCTGGTCCGCGAAAAAGGGAATCGAAGTTTGGGCCCATGCGCTCGCCGGCTATTCGCATTTCACGCCACAGACGCCTGCCGGTCTCCAGCACGCCTTTGCCTATGAATTAGGCGGCGGCATTGACTTGCCCTTCAAAGAGCGCTGGGCGATTCGCTTTGGCGCAGACGCCATGTGCTCGCGCTATTTCAACACCTATCAATACAGCCCTATGGCCCACGCAGGCCTCGTCTTCCGCTTCTGACGATGCGACAAGCATCGTCATCCTGCCTGTCCTGAGTGATTTTGCGAGGGGAGGCCGGCGCGTATGCTTCGAGCCGGCCCGGCCGCTGGCGGGGATCTCTCCCGCTTTCTCTGTATTCTCCTGTCTTCTCGTGTCTTCCTCTGCGCCTCTGAGGTAATCGTTGCCTCGTGCTCCGCACCGTCCGCCCTCACACGCAAGTACGAACCCTCCGCCGTTCTCCTGCCACTTTTTCCCTGCGCCCGTCATCCAATCGCGCATGAACCTATTCGATGAATTGCAAATTCGCGACCTCCTCCTCCGCAACCGCATCGTCGTTTCCCCGATGTGCCAATATTCCAGCACAGACGGCTTCGCGAACGACTGGCACCTAGTCCATCTCGGCAGCCGCGCCGTCGGCGGCGCCTCACTGATCTTCACCGAAGCCTGCGCCGTCTCCGCCGAAGGCCGCATCAGCCCGCAAGATCTCGGCATCTGGAAAGACGATCACATCGCCTTCCTCTCGCGCATCACCGCAATTTCTGCTCGGGCAGGGAACCGTCCCCGGAATTCAACTCGCCCACGCCGGACGCAAAGCCAGCACTCCCCGCCCTTGGGAGCGCGGCGGCTTCGTCCCCGAATCCCAGGGCGGCTGGACGCCCGTGGCCCCCAGCGCCATCCCCTTTTCCGACACCTACGCAAAGCCCGTCGCGCTCGATCGCGCCGGAATTCAAAAAGTCATCAAAGATTTCGCCGCTGCCGCCACCCGCGCCCTCCAAGCCGGATTCAAAGTAATCGAAATTCATTCCGCGCACGGCTACCTGCTCCACGAATTCCTCTCGCCGCTCGCGAATCAGCGAACCGATTCCTACGGCGGCTCGCTTCGAAAATCGCACGCGCCTTCTCCGCGAAGTCGTCACCGCCGTGCGCCGCGTCTGGCCCGACGGATATCCTCTGTTCGTCCGCATCTCCGCCACCGACTGGGTTCCCGGCGGCTGGGACATCGAGCAATCCGTCGCTCTCGCCGAATCACTGGGCCCGCTCAGCGTGGATCTCATCGATTGCTCCTCGGGCGGCATCGTTCCCAATGCGCAAATTCCCGTCGCCCCCGGCTTCCAGGTCACTTTCGCCGACCAAATCCGCCAGCGCACCGGCATCCTTACCGGCGCCGTAGGTATGATCAGCAATGCCGGCCAAGCCGACGCCATCCTGAATGGCGACAAAGCCGACGTAGTAATCCTGGCCCGCGAATTCCTCCGCCAACCCTACTGGCCCCTAGCAGTCGCCCGCGAACTAGGTTTCCCGGTAAGCTGGCCAGTCCAATATCTCCGCGCCGCCCCAGACGGCACCCCACCCCGCGAAGCAATCGCGCTCCCCAAAAATCCATCCACGGCAGCCGAGCACGACGAAACCCAAGAATAAATCCGCTCCCCTGAGAACGCCAATCTCCCGATTGGCGTTTCCGACGATGCGACAAGCATCGTGATCCTGCCTGCCCTGAGTGATTTTGCAAAGGGAGGCCGGCGCCTTTGCTTCACGCTGGCCGAAGCCTGCCTGCCGCAGGCAGAGATCTCTCCCGCTTTCTCTGTCTTCTCCGCTTTTCTCTGTGCGCTCTGTGTTAAGTCCTTTGCCTTTCTTCGCGCCTCTGCCGTAATTTCCTCCACCCCACACCTCTTCCAATCGGAAACACCCCGCGCAAACTCTCTACCCCAACTCCCACAATCCATCTACCATATTCCACGTGACGACGAACGCTCACCTCCACCGTCGCATCGCTGCGGCCACCGGCATCGTGATGGCCAGCGTTCTGCTCAGCCGCATCCTCGGCTTCTTTCGCGATTGGACTGTCGCCCACCAAGTCGGCGCCAACGCCGCCACCAGCGCCTACTACACCGCGTTCACCCTCCCCGATTTTCTCAATTATCTCATCGCCGGCGGCTCGCTCAGCATCACCTTCATCCCAGTCTTCGCCAAATACGTAGCCGAACAACGTGAAGACGAAGGCTGGCGCGTTTTCTCCACGGTAGTAACCGTAATGGGCTTCGTTCTAGTCACGCTGGTGGTCCTGGGCGAAATCTACGCCGCGCATCTGGTGAAGTACATCGCCCCAGGCTTCGCCCCCGCCGAATTTCAACAAACAGTTTTCCTGACGCGCCTGATGCTCCCCGCTCAAATCTGCTTCTACGAAGGCAGCATCCTCAGCGCCGTGCAATACGCCAAAAATCGCTTCATCATCCCGTCGCTTGCGCCCATCATCTACAACATCGGCATCATCCTCGGCGGCGTCCTGCTTTACTCGCGCGTCGGTATCAACGGCTTTGCGGTCGGCGTCCTCGGCGGCGCCATCTGCGGAAATTTCCTGCTGCAAATTTACGGCGCCTGGCGCGCCGGCGCGATTTTCCGCCCCAATTTCAACATACGCCATCCCGGATTCTGGATGTTCCTGAAACTCTCCGTCCCCATCATGCTGGCGCTCTCGCTTTCCTTCGTGGACGATTGGATCATCCGCTGGTTCGGCTCCTACCTCCAACCAGCCTCCATCACCTGGCTCAACAACGGCAAAACGCTAATGCGCGTTCCACTGGGCTTGGTAGGCCAAGCCATCGGCGTAGCGTCCTTTCCCATCCTCGCGCAGCTCTACTCAGAAAAAAAATTCGACGACCTGAACCAAATCCTCAACTCCACCTTCCGCGCTCTGATTTTCCTGCTCCTCCCAATCTCAGCGCTAACCATCGCGCAAAGCCTCCCGCTGGTCTATCTAGTGTTCTCGCACACCCGTCTCCACGGCCCCGATCTAGCCGCCACCGCTTCCACCCTGGCCTTTTTCTCGATCGGAATGTTCGCCTGGGGCGCACAAAATATTCTGGCCCGCGGCTTCTACGCCACCCGCGACACCATCACCCCCGCAGTAGTAGGCACGGTAACCACACTGCTTAGTTTGCCAGTCTATTGGCTGCTAGTCCGCCGTCTCGACTACGTCGGCCTAGCCCTCGCCAGCACCATAGGCATAGTGGCCTACACCATCCTGCTTTTCGTCCTCCTCTGCCGCCGCACAAAAAATCCAGACGAGGGCAGCCTGGTAGTCTTCTTCCTAAAAGTAGCAGTAGCATCCTGCGCAGCAGGCTACGCCTGTTACAAGCTCACCAACTGGCTGGAAAATTTCTTCCACTGGCAACACATATTCGGCGCCTTAATCCTGCTTACGCTGGTAACTTCGGCGGGAATCGTCGCGTACATAGCCCTACTAAAAATTTTCCGCGTCCCAGAAGTCGGCCAATATCTCCGCCGCGCCTACTCCTTCGCCAATCGAACGTGATGCCACGGAGCCCGGGAACGCGAATCTCCCGATTGGCATACTCCACCACACTCTCTAAACGTTTCGATACTTCTATTGCACCCGCTCCATCACCGGCCGCACCGTCACCTCACTATCCTTAATCACCTCAAGCTCCCGCGACCAATCGCGTTTCCCCGCAGCCCGCAATTCAACCCGGTGCGCCCCGCTCGCCAAATGCAACGTCGCCGGCGTCTGCCCCACAAAATCCCCATCCACGTAAACCTCCGCACCCGCCGGATCAGACAAAATCGTCACAGTTCCCACCCCCACCCCCGCCGCCTTCTCCCCGTCGTCGCTCAAAGCCGCCGCATCCGCATGCACCGGCCCGACCGGCGCATCCCCAGCCCACGTCGTGCTCGCGATTTCCGCTCCCTCGTCAGCTTCATGTCAAAATGATCCGACTTCAGCACAAAATAATTTCCGTGTCGCTTTCCATTCACCGAAAGCCACTCATACGGCCCATCCGTAATCGTAATCTGCTGCGCGGCGTAGCCATCCTTGGAAACGCGCAAAGTCATCGCATGTTTCAGCCGCGAGCCAAACACCGTGTGTGTCTTGTGAAAGAAACCGCCAGGATAATCGGTATGAAAAGGAGTAGTTCCCACCAGCGCGCCATCAATCTCCACATTCGCACCAGCCGGCGCACGAGTAATGTTAAGAGATTCCGCGCAACTCAGCGGCGCCAGCACAAACGCAGCCAGTACCCCCGCCAACGCAGGGAAAAAGAACCGCCCCAAGATTCGCATGGAGACCCCAAGGTGAGGAACCCACGATGTCCAGCCGCCAACGACCCCGTCAATCCGCACAGCTACTGACGGGCTCAAGTAACGATCCCCACACATCACCCGTGTACGTGTCGCGACGGAAGTGCCATGAAGTCAAAAGCTTACGCAAACAAAAAAACGAAACCGCCCGTCGAACCGGCGCATCTTTCAATAGAGGGCGCTGCGAATGTTTTCACAGCGGCGCTTTCGCCCGCGGCAGTATCGAGGCTGTCTCGCTCGAAATCTCCGCGGCAAATTGCACTTTTGAATGGAGGAGAAATAGAAATGGATCTGCGTGCTAAAACATGCATCACAGCAGTTGCTGTGCTAGTCCTTTCGCTGCCGATCTGGGCGCGCACCGATTCGGCTCAGCTCGTAATTGATCATCCCATCACGATCGGCACTCAACAGTTGAAACCCGGCATATACGATCTCAAGGCTAATGACGCTCAAAATCAAATCAACGTCGTCCGCGCCGAGGATGGCAAGACCGTCGCATCCATTCCCTGTGAATGGGTTCAACTCGCACAAAAGCCTCGCCAAACCGAAATCCTCTTCAACGCGGACCGCGTCGTGGAGATAGATTTCGCTGGCCAGACCAAAGCCGTCGCGATTCACTAGCTCGCCGCAAGCTCCAAAATGGCTGGAGGCGGACTGCACATCCGCCTCTTTCTATTTCTTCGCGGCTCTAGTGCAAATATCTCCCCAACCAATCCAAAAATGTCGCATACCACAATTCGCTATTCTGCGGCTTCAAAACCCAATGCCCCTCGTCCGGAAAAATCACCAATTTTGAAGGCACGCCCTGCACCTGCAAGGCCGTGAAAAATTCCAAATCCTGATTGTAAGGTACGCGAAAATCCAGCTCGCCCCCCACCACCAAAGTCGGCGTCCTATATTTCCCCAGCCCAGACGCATATTCACTCGGCGACCACTTCCTATACGACTCCGGCTTGGCCCAAGGCGCCCCGCCAAATTCCCACACCGGAAACCACAATTCCTCCGTCGCCCCGTACTCACTCGCCAAATCGTAAGGCCCCGCATGGCTGATCAAACACTTAAACCGGTCCGTGTGCGTCGCGATCCAATCAATCATGTACCCGCCGTATGATCCCCCCGCCGCGCCCACACGCGCCCCATCCATAAACGGATACTTCGCGATCGCCGCGTCCAACCCCTTCATCAAATCCTCGTAAACTTTCCCGCCCCAGTCTTGGCTGATCTCCGCCGTAAATTTCTGGCCATATCCAGTTGACCCGCGCGGATTAACCGTCACCACCACATATCCCGCCGCAGCCATCACCTGCTGATTCCACCGATAGCCCCAAGCGTCCGTCCAAGCACCCTGCGGCCCGCCATGAATCAAAAGCAGCGTCGGATATTTTTTCGCCGCATCAAAATGCGGCGGCCGGATCAACAATCCCTCCACCTGCGTCTTCTCCGCACCCTCGAACCAGAACGGCTCTGCCGCCGGCAATTCCACCTGCGCTAGCAGCGCGTTATTCTGATGCGTCACCTGTCGCAAATGTGCGCCGCCATCCGCATCCGCCATAGAAATCTCTACAGGCATCGTCAGACTCGTCCGCGCCAGCGCCAAAGTCCTCCCGTCGCGGCTCAAATCGAATTCCGCATTGTATCCATCCACGATCACACCAGGCGCGCCACTCCCCGCCGCAGCAATCACGTAAACCGGCATCTCCGCCTTGTCCTCAGCAGCAAAATAAATCCTCGCACTGTCCGGCGTCCACGCATACGATTCCACGCTGCGATCGAAATCCTCCGTCCGGTTTATGATCTTCCCGCTGGACCGGTCGTACAGCATCAATCGCCAGCGATCCGCCTCGTACCCACCAAGAAATTGCGCCCGATAAGCGATCCGTTTTCCGTCCGGCGAATAAGCGGGTCCCCAATCATTCCCCGGATTTGTAGTGATCTGCTTCGGCTCGCCACCGCCCGCCACATCCACCGTAAACAGATCCCCGTTCGTGCTCAACGCCTCGTCCTTGTCCGTATTCGCCGTGAAACACAACTCGCGGCCATCCGGCGAAAACGCAATCGTCTCCGGCGCCCCCTCATTAAAAGGCGGTACATCGTAGTTCGCTCCCGGCGTCAAATCCCGCGGCCCGCTCGCCCCATCCACCGCCGTCACAAATAAATGCCCACGCTTGCCGTCCCACCATTCCGTCCAATGGCGGTACAGAAGTTTTTCGTAAACGTGCGCCTTCACCTTGCTTTTTTCTTTCGCAGCGTCGCGCGCCGCGTTGCAAGCATCGTCCTTACAATCCGGATACACCGAAGACACAAACGCCACCGTCTTTCCATCCGGCGACCACAATTCGTTGTCCGCTCCCGTAGAAATCGAAGTCAGCCGCGTCGCCTCGCCACCCTCCAACGCGATCCAATAAATTTGCGGCCTCCCGGCGCGCCCGGAGATAAACGCGAGCTTCTTCCCGTCCGGCGACCACCGCGGCCGCGTATCGCTTTCTCCGCGCGTCAATTGCCGCGCATCGCCGCCCGCAGCCTGCACGAGCCAAATATCGCGCACCGAATGATTCGCCTCCAGATCCGGCGTCGCCACGCTATAAGCGATCCATTTCCCGTCCGGCGAAATCTGCGGCTCACTAACCCGATGCAACGAAATCAAATCCTTAAAAGTAATCGCGCGCTTCTCCGCCGTCTGCCCCGCCGCAGCCACAGCCGTCGCTACGACAGCCAACAGCACGGCGACCGCCGTCCCCACAACTCGCGCGTCAAACCTCATCGTCCCTCCCCACGGTTGCCTTTCTCTGCGTTTTCTGCGCCTCTGCGGTAATTTTCGCCGTCGCCGTTGAATTTATCGCACTTCGGTTTTATCAACGCATTTATCAGTGTTCATCTGCGGTGCCCTTGACTTCCGCAGCCACCACAAACGCCTCAAATCCTCGACCGCACCTTGCAAGTAAGAAACGCCTGCCCCACTCCAGCCACAATCAACAAAACACTAAACCCCCGCGGAAATGTCACAATCCTCCGCGTCTCAATAATCGCCTTGCCCTCTCCCACCTGAATTTCCTGTTTTTTCGCAGGCATCGCCACTTGCGGATGGATCAACGCCGCCAACCCCGCTGCAACCAGCAAAATCCCCACAATCGCAATCGGATGAAATTTCATGTCAGCAACTCCACGCGTTCAATTCGCCGCGCCCGCCGCGCCCTGCACCCGCCCACGAGTGATCTCCCCCAAGTAATCCGGCCGCGCTTCCTCGCGCTCAATATGCGGATAACGCAAGCCTCCGTGGTAATCCACAGAAAAAGTCCGGAACTGCGCCCCATTCGCCACAATCAATTGAATCGGCTCCGTCGCCGTTTTCGCCGCCTCGATCGCCCCGCGCATCGCGTCCGAAGAATACTGCGTCCCATTCACCGCCACAATTTTCATCCCCGGACCAAGCCCCGCGATGTAAGCCGGCCCGCCGTGAATCACGTCGCCCACCATGCCCTCGTCCGAAGCCGAAAATCCCGCCGTCAAAGAAAAATCAGCCCGCCGCGCCAACGCCTCTTGAATCGCGACCACTTCGTTCGGCTGTTCGTTGTACACCAGCTTCCAGCCGCTCTTTTCCACCGCTTCATTCGGAGTTTTCGTCGCCACACCATCCAACCGCGCGCGCAAAAATCCCGCCCAATCGTACGGGGCCACGCTATTCAACGTAGCCACCACATCTTCAAACGTGTACGTCTTGAGCTGCGGCTGCTCACTCTCGCCCCCGTGAAAAACCTTGCAGAAATCGTCGATCGACTTCTTGTCCTTCGTGATCGTCCGCAAAGTTTCGTCCACGTCCATCCACAGCAATTCGCCCTCTTCGTAAAAATCCGTCCCACGACGCCAGTTAGACCAATCATTCGTCGCGTCGTAAAGAAACGACGCCGCGTCCGCCGTATCCTGCAAAGGACGCCAGTTGCGCCCCGGTCGGTTTTCGTACTGCGCCACCAACCCCGCAAAATCTTCCCGCCACTGTTCCGGTGTTTGCAACCCGCTGCGCGCAGTCAACACCTCGCCCAAATATTCCGTCAACCCCTCGTACACCCACAGCAAATCGTCCTTCATCGGCTGCTGGTAATCAGCAGTCGCCAATCCCGCCGGACGCCGGTATTTTCCATTCCAGGAATGCACATACTCATGCGGCAGCAGCGTCGCGAATTCAATGCGCTCCGCGTCGTCAATCAAACTCCGTTCCGCCGTGCGATCGTCGCTCGATTCATGATGCTCCAATCCGAAATGCGCCACGTCGTCGCTCAACGTGAGCAGAAAATGGTAGTCGCGATAATGCCGCGCGTCAAAAAGCGCGTAGGCCTCCGTCACCAGATTGTGCAACTGCAGTTGCGTCTCCGGAGTCATGGCCAAAGCTGCCGCGCTGTCCGCAGCAATATCAATCTCGTGCGACGGAGTTTGCCCCGGCGTCAACTGAATCGCGCGATAGTATCGCCCGGAAATCACCGGTGAATCCACCAAGGTCGTCAACGCCACCGGCACGAACTCAATCGTCGCGCCCTCCTGCTTCGAGATCGGCAACGCCGTCCCGAATTTCCAGCCCGCGGGCAATCGCAGACTCGGCGCAAAAATTATGTCTTTCGCCGGCATGCCCTTGGGATACATCAGCACCTGGTTCCAACTCAACACATCCAGCGACGCCGTAGCCGATGCCCCCGCCGAAAATCCCGTCGCCGGCCCCGACAGCAGAAAATCAAAATCCGCTTCCAGCAGGCTCACTCCCGCCGGCACGTCCACATGAATCGAAAACATTTCCACCAAATCCCGCCGCCAAGCAACTGCGTTCCCGCCACCGCTGAATTTCATCCCGGCCACTTGAATAATTGGCCCATCCGGCATGTGCTCCCCAGGGATCCACTCCGGGTAATAAAGCGTCACCGGCGCGCCCGACACCGGAATCTCCATATGCACATGCAAAATTTTCTGCGGCGCCTGCGATGCATCCACCCGCAACCGTATCGGCGCCGCGACAGTCTGCGCCAAAGCCTCATTCACGTAGCCGCACACAAGTACCAATACTAGCGCGCCAGCTACCGCCATCACCCGCATCATCCCTCGCATCCAATCCTCCAAAATTTCACGTCAACGAAAATCAGCGCCGTAGGTGCGACACAGCTCTGGCTGCGGCGGTGGTCGCGGTTGCCACAAATTCTGGCCGTCCATTCCCGTCGCATTGCCTTCATCGGTGTGCCTTTATCTGTGTTCAGCTGTGGCGCCTTTGACTTTCTGCAGCCAGCCCCGCCGCCCTAAAATCCCTTCACCCCCACCTGCCACATCAAAAATCCCAAAACCTGTGTATCCTCTTCAATTATCTTGCTCATCGGACGCCCTTCGCTATGCCCCAATTTCGTATCATATAAAAGCAATATCGGTTTATCGGCGCCCTGCGCCGCCTGCATCTCCGCCGTCATTTTCCGCGCATGCAAAGGAGCCACCCGCGTATCGCTATCCCCAGTCAGAAAAAGCACAGCCGGATATTTCGTCCCCGCCACCACGTGGTGATAAGGCGAATAAGCAAGAAGGGCAGGGAACTGCTCTGCTTCCTCCGACGACCCATACTCCGGCACCCAATACTTCGCCACCAGAAAATTCTGGTAACGCACCATGTCCAGCAGCGGATACCCGCACACAATCGCGCCAAACAGATCCGGCCGCTGCGTCATCGCCGCGCCCATCAATAATCCGCCGTTGCTGCGCCCCGTAATCGCCAGCTTGTCCGCGCGCGTATAACGATTCGCAATCAACCATTCCGCCGCCGCGTAAAAATCATCAAACACATTCTGTTTTTTCTCCAGCATTCCCGCGCGATGCCAGTCTTCGCCGAATTCTCCGCCGCCGCGCAAACTCGGCAGCGCAAACACGCCGCCATGCTCCACCCACAAAACTGCGTCGTCGCGAAACAGCGGTGTCTCGCTCACGTCAAACCCGCCATAAGCCGTCATCAAAATCGGATTCGTCCCGTCCAGCTGCAGTCCCTTCTTGTAAAATAAAAACATCGGCACGCGCGTCTTGTCTTTCGATTCGTACCAAACCTGCTTCACCTCAAACGCGCTCGCATCCAGAGGTACCGCCGGCTTCGCCCACACTTCCAGTCCCCTCGCCGCCACATCGTACCGATAAACCGTCGCCGGGATCGCGAACGATTGAAACGAAAAGAACATTTCGTTCTCTTTCCATCTCCCCGTCACTCCCGCCACGGTTCCCAACTGCGGCAACGCAATTCCGCCAGCCGCGCTCCCATCCGCCTGAAATATTTTCAGCTCAGACCCAGCGTTGTGCGAATACTGCGCCACGATTTTCCCGCCCACCAGCCGAAAATCCTCCATCCGCGATTCGCCCTCGGGAATAATTTTCTTCCAGTGTTCCTGCGAAGGCGTCCGCAGCGGCACCGCCACCATCCGCCATTTCGGCGCTTTCCAATTCGTCTGCAGATACAACGTGTCGTTCGCGATCGCACCCTGAAAGCAACCATCCAAAGTGTTCACCACCGGCGTGATCGGCCCGGCCAGCTTCAAATCCTGAAAGTAAACTTCCGAACGGTCGCAGGCCGATCCGTAAAAAACCGTGAACAGCAAATATCGTTGGTCCTCGGATAAATCCACGGCCAAAATCTTGTCCGGCGTATAACCGTCGCCAAATATCTCGGTATCGTTCTTGGCATCCGTTCCCATCGCGTGGAAATAAGCCCGCGGCCCTTCTTCCACCTGTTTCGAATAATAAAATCCGCTCTTGTCCTTTCGGAACGTAGGGCTGGAAATGTAACGCGCCCGGGGGAGCACGTCTTTCCGTTCCTTCCCGGTATCAGTGTCCAGAAAATGCAGCGATACCTCGTCCTCGCCGCCCTTGCGCACTCCATATCCCACCAGTTTCCCGTCATCCGAAACGCCTTCGAAGTTCACGCTGGTCGTGTGATCCTCGCTCAGCTTCTCCGGGTCCACCAGCATTTGCTCCTCGCCCTTCGCCCCGCGCCGCATATAAAGGACGAACAAATCCTGGTTCGCCGCGCGTTTCGCATAAAAATATCGCCCGCCGCGCTCGATCGGCAGCCCGATCGTCTCCACCTTGATCAATTCTCCCAGCCGCTTGGCGATCGCCTCCCGACCATGCAGCTTTCCCAGCTCTGCTTGCGTGCAAGCGTTTTGCGCGTCAATCCAAGCCCGCGTATCGGAGCTGTCTTGATCTTCCAGCCACCGATACGGATCGTGCACCAGGGTTCCGTGAATCGTTTCCGTCACGTCCTCAATCCGCGCCACCGGTGGACACTTCGCCTTCGTATCTTGTGCATTCACGGTCGTCGCGCTCGCTAGCAGAAAAAATACAGGCAGGAATAATCGCAATAGAAATAAATTCGCGTTCGAACGATGCAGAGAACCACACAAACGTCCCGGCGCGGCGCCGGCACTCGCCACCAACTCAGCTGTCAATGCATTCCTCCCGCGCGGATCTTCACGTTACCGGCGTGGCCGTCTTCCGAGGCGGATTAAAAAATGGCAAGTCCCGCACCGTCGCACGTACCTTATGACGTACCGCTTCCACCGTCAGTTCCATCTGCAATTCCGTTCCCGCCGCCGCGTGCTCGCGATTCAGACTCCCCAGCGCGATCATCTTTTTCAAAGTCGGCGACCACGTCGTCGAAGTCGCCTTGCCCACCTGCAACCCCCCGCGATAGACCGGCACATGCGCGCGTGAAGCCGTGCTCTGCACCTGCGGCCCCAATCCCACCGCATCGTAAAGCCGTTCCACGTCCTCCCAACGAACATCCAATCCCATCAACAGCCGCTTGGGTCCGCGCTTGTTTTCCGCCGCCAGCGCCTCGCGTCCAATAAAATATTCCTTCTTCAAATCCACCATCTTTCCTAATCCTAATTCGTACGGCGAATATTTCTGCGCTTCAATCAACGCGCGCTTACTGCTGGTGTAATCCACTTCCAGCATGATCAATCCTGCTTCAATCCGCGCCACGTCCAGCGCGATTATTCCCGCCGGATGCAAATCAAACGGCCGCCCATTTTCCATCAGCGCGTCCCAAACGCGCGGCGCATCCTTCCACGCCATCCATATTTCGTAACCCAGGTCGCCCGTATACCCCGTGCGCGAAATATCCACGTCCACGCCGCCGATTTGTCCGTGCGTGAATCGAAAATATTTCAAATTCGCGATATCCGCTTCCGCCATTTTTTTCAGCAATCGCCCCGACGTCGGCCCCTGCAAAGCAAGCGCCGCCACTTTGTCCGAAATATCTTCCATCTGTACGTCCAGTCCCAGCGCATTCTGGTGAAACCAGCGAATGCTCGGGTCCGCCGCCGTCCAGCGATAAGAATTCTCGCCCAGCCGCGAAATCGTTCCGTCATCAATTACTTTTCCTTGCTCGTCGCACCAGCAGCAATAAATCACCTGTCCGATCGCCACCTTATAAATGTCCCGCGTGATCACCCGATTTACAAATTTCGTCGCGTCCTTCCCCTCGATCCGGTATTTGTACAGCGGCGTCACATCAATCAGCGCGCAGGCATTGCGAATCGCGTTGTACTCGTGGTCGTGATGCATCTCGTACACGCTCACCGCGTAGTACCCCGACCACTCGCGATAATTCATGCTCTCGCACAATTTCAAAGTTCTATCGTGAACCGCAGTTCCAAACGGCACAGTCACTCCTATCAGCAAAAAAATCCCAACCCACGCAGCCCGCGATTATAGTGCCCGCATCCTCCACGCCGCAAGCCGAACCATGCAGCGCCGATTTCAATTCGCGCCGTCATCCTGATCCCGCGGAGGCGGGAGAAGGAGCTCTCTTCGATTCGTCCGCACCATAGATCACAGCACCCTCGCCGATTTTTCTCGCCACTAGCCACTGCCTTTTTGATCCACCGTCAGTCGTAACGTATTTCTCGTTCGTCGCTCATCACTCGCAGCGTCCTCCCTGACTTACAGTCAATCCCACCCCACCGTTCTTCCTTGTGACTCCGCTCCCACGCCTGTAAAATGCTTCGGCTCCGGTGTTCATCCTTCGAACGGCTGAATCACCCGCATAATCCATGGCGAAGAAATACGACGTCATCGTAATCGGCGGCGGCCACAACGGCCTTGTGAACGCGGCGTACCTCGCCAAAGCCGGCAAAAAAGTCCTGGTCCTGGAAAAACGCTACGTCCTGGGCGGCGCAGCCGTCACCGAAGAAATCGTTCCCGGTTTCAAATTCTCCGTTTTTTCCTACGTCGTTTCGCTGCTTCGCCCAGAAATCATTCGCGACCTCGATCTCCCGCGCCACGGTCTGGAAATCCTCCCGCTCGACGGCACCATGACCCCCATGTCCAACGGCGACTACCTCTGGCGCCAGAACGATCACGGGAAAACGCGCCGCGAACTCGAGCGCCACTCCAAGCTCGACGCCGAAGCCTACGAAGAATTCGGCAAATCCATGGTCGCCATGTGCCGCTTCGTAAAACCGATCCTCGGCATGATTCCCCCCGATCCCACGTCCCTCGATCCACGCGACTTGAAAAAACTAGCCTTCCTCGGCAAGCGTTTCCAGAATCTCGACGCCGAAGACAAGTACAATCTCGTGCAGCTCATGACCATGAGCGCCGCCGATTTTCTCGACCAGTGGTTTGAGACCGACGTCCTCAAAGCCACCATGTCCGCCTCCGGAATCATCGGCACATTCCTCGGAATTCGTTCGCCCGGCACCGCCTACGTTCTGCTCCATCATTACATGGGCGAAATCGACGGCGCCTTCCGCTCCTGGGGTTTCAGTCGCGGTGGCACCGGAGCAATTTCCAACGCCATCGCCGGCGCAGCTCTCGAAGCGGGCGTCGAAATCCGTAAGGAAGTGGCGGTCTCGAAAATTCTCATAAAAAATGGCGTCGCGCAGGGCGTAGTCCTCGAAGGCGGCGAAGCAATTCACGCAGACATTGTCTCCTCGAGCGTCGATCCCAATCTCACGTTCCTCAAATTCATCGAAGCCCGCGAACTGCCCGGCGACTTCCTCGAAGACGTTCGCCGCTACAAATATCGCGGCTCATCCGGCAAAGTGAATCTCGCGCTCGATGGCCTTCCGGATTTCACCTGTCTCCCCGGCCCCGGCAATCATCTCCGCGGCGCGATTTCCATTTCGCCTTCCATGGAATATATGGAGCGCGCCTACGACCAGGCCAAGTACGGCGAATTTTCCCGCCGCCCCTACATTGATATGGTGATTCCGTCGCTCACCGATCCGTCCGTGGCTCCTCCCGGGAAACACATTCTTTCCTGTTTCGTGCAATACGCGCCCTATAAGCTCGCCTCTGGCACCTGGGACGAGCAGCGCGAAGCCTTCGGCAACACCGTCATCGACACGATTTCACAATTCGCGCCCAACCTAAAGAACCTGATCATCGGAAAGCAGTTCATCACTCCGCTCGATATCGAACGCCAGACCGGCCTAACTGAAGGAAATATTTTTCAGGGCGAACTTTCGCTTGAACAACTTTTCTTCCTGCGTCCCGCCGCGGGCTGGGCGCGTTACCGCACGCCCATCAAAAAATTGTATATGTGCGGCTCGGCGACGCATCCCGGCGGCGGCATCATGGGCGCTCCCGGCCGCTTGGCCGCTATGGAAATTCTGAAAGATACGGGGAGAAGCTGAGCGTGGCCGCGCAACGCGACATCATCATTCTCGGCGGAGGCCACAACGCGCTCGTCACAGCCTTTTATCTCGCGAAAAAGGAGCACAAGCCGCTCGTTCTCGAACGCCGCTCCATCGTCGGCGGCGCTGCGGTCACTGAAGAATTTCATCCCGGTTTCAAATGCTCTACCGTCGCGCATGCCGGCGGTCCTCCGCTCGCCAAAATTGTGAAAGACATGCAGCTCTCGCGTCACGGCCTGGAAAAACTCGAATCGCCCGTCCGTGTGTTCGCGCCCTCGCCCGATGGACGCGCGCTCGTGCTGCACACCGATCCCTCGGCCTCGGCCCGCCAGATTGATAATTTCTCGAAAAAAGACGGCGCAAAATATTTCGAACTCTCAAAAGAAATCGCCCGCGCCGGCGCTATCGCCGGCGAGCTACTCGACCTCACTCCGCCCGTCATCGAAAAGCCTTCTAACGAAGATCTCTGGAAACTACTGAAACTCGGGCGCAAAGTCCGCGGCCTCGGAAAAAAGGAAATGATGCAGCTCATCCGCTGGGGCCCCATGGCCGTCGCGGATTTTGTCGCCGAATTTTTTGAAACCGATCTGTTGCGCGCCGTCGTCGCCGCACGCGGAATTTTTGGCGCCTCTCTCGGTCCGTGGTCAGCAGGTTCCACCGCGTTGCTCCTGTTGCGCGCCGCCGCTGATCCGCATCCGGTAGGGAATTCGGCCTACCCGCGCGGCGGTATGGGCGCGCTCACCGCTGCAATGGCCGCCGCCGCGAAAGAAGCAGGTGCGGAAATTCGCACGAACGCAGAAGTCGCGCAAATTCTCGTGAAGCACGGCGCAATCACCGGCGTCGCGCTAGCTAATGGCGAAGAAATCGCAGCAAAAGCCGTCGTTTCCGGCACCGACCCGCGACGCACCCTGCTCGGTCTGCTCGATCCCGTCCACTTGCCGCCCAGCTTCGTCGTAAAAATGCTCAATTTCCGCAGCAACGGCGTCGCCGCAAAAATCAACGTCGCGCTCGACGGCCTCCCGTCCTTCACCGCGCTCCAGCATTCCTGCGACGGCAACGCCGCCCTCGCCGGGCGCATTCACATCGGCCCGGGAATTGACTATCTCGAGCGCGCCTTCGACGATTCCAAGTACGGAGAATTTTCCCGCGTTCCCTTTCTCGATATTTCCATCCCCACAATTCTCGATAATTCGCTGGCTCCCGCTGGCAAGCACGTGATGTCCATCTACATGCAGTTCGCCCCCTACAAATTAAAATCCGGCGACTGGGCCAAGCAACGCGACGCCCTGCGCGACACCGTAATCAAAACCCTCGAGCAGTACGCCCCAGATCTCCCGTCGAAAATCCTAGCGGTGCAAACCCTGACGCCGCAAGATCTCGAAGCCACCTACGGCCTAACAGGCGGCCACCCCTTCCACGGCGAACTAGCCCTGGATCAAATTTTCACTATGCGCCCCCTTCTGGGGTGGGCTCGCTACGCCACGCCCGTAAAAGGTTTGTACCTCTGCGGCAACGGCACCCACCCCGGCAACGGCGTAACCGGCGCCTCCGGCCACAACGCCGCCCGCGAAATCGCAAAGCACCTGCGCTAAAATCCCGCATTCGCGCTAAGCTCGCGCAGCGCCAGAGATGCTCCGCCGTTTTCTAGCCACTCGTCACTCTCTACTGGCCACCGCCTATTTCACCAACGATCTGTCTCCGGCCTTCCTAGGTACATGCTATACTCCGACTATGGCGACTCTATACGTTGAAAACGTACCCGACGAACTTTACGAGGCTCTCCGCCGACGCGCCCGCGAAGGCCGTCGCTCCATTGCGGCCGAAGTGGTTGCGCTCCTGGAGCAGAACATTCCCACCGAAAAAGAGCTGCGCGCCAGGCGCGAAATCATGCGGAAACTCAATCAAATACGCCTCGGCAAGCAATCCAAAAAGCGATTTCCCTCAACCGAAGAAATGCAGCGTGAGGACCGCGCCCGTTGAGCCAAGTCATCGTGGACGCCAGCGTGCTTGCAAAATGGGTACTCCCAGGCATTCACGAGCCGTTGGCCGATGAAGCGTCCCAGTTGTTGATTCAATACGTGGGCGACGAAATTCAACTCGTCGTTCCGGATCTGTTCTGGACCGAAATGGGGAGTTTCCTCTGGAAAGCAGTGCGAACCAGGCGTTGCGCTCTGTCCGAAGCACAAACTGGCCTGTCAGAGCTTAGTAAGTATCGCATCACAACGATCCCCAGCAAGCCGCATCTCGATTTCGCCTTCGTGATAGCCACCGCCTTCGATCGCAGCGTTTACGACAGCATCTACGTTGCGCTGGCCATATCCTTCAAATCCCATCTCGTCACAGCCGACGAAAAACTTGCCAATGCCCTCGCTGCGCACTTACCCGTTAAGTGGCTTGGCGCGTATTTTTAGTTTCTAGCCAACTGCGGTTGAGCGCGGCGGATAGGTTTCGGAAAAAACTTCCCCATTCGAACTTCGGCAGCCTTTTGCGATATCCTGTTGCGCATAACGGGCCCTTTCACCTTCGAACAATGGAGCGATTCATGGCCGCGCCCAGGAAATCCCCTCACCGCACAATACATCGCTCTGGCCTTCGCGCTCTCATGTCCCGCGAAGAAGAAAAATTCGTAGCCGAACGTCCCCTCTCCGCCGTGCTCTACGCCCGCGCCCAAAAATCCCTCCTCGGCGGCGTCCCCATGAACTGGATGAAAAAATGGGCCGGCAAATTTCCAGTCTTCGTCGCCGAAGCCCACGGCGCACATTTCCAGGATGTCGACGGCCACGATTACGTTGACCTCTGCCTCGGCGACACCGGCGCGATGACCGGCCACTCTCCCTCGCCAGCCGCCGCGGCCATCGCGCGCCAGGCAAACCACGGAATCACCCTGATGCTCCCCACCGAAGACGCCGCATGGGTCGGCGAAGAACTCGCTCGCCGTATCGGCTTGCCCTACTGGCAATTCACGCTCACCGCCACCGACGCCAACCGCTTCGCCATCCGCATCGCGCGCGAAATCACGCAGCGCCAAAAAATCCTGGTCTTCAACTACTGCTATCACGGCACGGTTGACGAAACTTACATCACGCTGCACAAAGGCATCCCCGGCCCGCGCCGCGGAAATATCGGCCCGCCAGTAAATCCCATCGAAACCACGCGCGTCGTCGAATTCAACGATCTCCCGGCGCTCGAAAAGGAACTCGCGCACAACGACGTCGCCTGCATCCTCGCCGAGCCAGTCCTCACCAATGTCGGCATCGTCCATCCCGAGCCTGGCTACTGGGAAAAAGCCGCCGCCCTCGCGCGAAAATTCGGCACGCTCTTAATAATTGACGAGACGCACACCATCTGTACCGGCCCCGGCGGCTACACCCGCGCGCACGGACTGAAGCCCGATCTCTTCGTGATCGGCAAACCAATCGCTAGCGGCGTTCCCGCAGCCACATACGGCTGCACCGCGGACGTAGCACAAAAAATCTCGAGCCGCATCCACCTCGAAGATTGCGACACCGGCGGCATCGGTGGCACGCTAGCAGGCAATGCGCTTTCGCTAGCCGCCATTCGCGCTACGCTCGAACACGTCCTCACCCCCGCAGCCTTCGCGCACATGATTCCACTCGCGGAACAATTCGCCGACGGCGTCTCCAAAGCCATCGCCGAAGCCGCGCTTCCCTGGCACGTAGCCCGCCTGGGCTGCCGCGCTGAATATCTCTTCCATCCGCACCCGCCGCGCAACGGTGGAGAAGCAGCTGCCACCATGGACTTCGAGCTAGAGCGTTTCATGCATCTCTACGCCCTAAATCGCGGCATCCTGCTAACGCCATTCCACAATATGGCGCTGATGTCCCCATCCACCAGCGCCGCAGACATCGACCACCACACCCAAGTTTTTACAGCCGCAGTCCATGAACTCACTCAATAACGCGCCGCCGGCAAGCGCATAAGCCCGAGCCAAAATCAGGAGGCAACGAATGCCCGATCGCACCCGCGCACACGAACTCGCCGCAGAATTCGACGCCAAGGGCGACCGACTCGGCTGGTTCGACGCTCTCTACCGCGAAGCCGAATCCGGAGTCAGCGAAATTCCCTGGGCCGACCTGGTCCCTAATCCCAACCTGCTCGATTTCTGGAAATTGCATCCGCAAGAGGCCAGGGGCAAATCGGCCCTGATCATCGGCAGCGGGCTAGGCGACGACGCCGAGCAACTAGCCGTCTGGGGATTTCACACCACAGCCTTCGACATCTCCGCCACCGCAATCACGGCCACGAAAAAACGCTTTCCATCCAGCAAAGTGCAATACGTCGTGGCAGATTTGTTCAACCCGCCGGAACCCTGGCGCGCGAGTTTCGATTTCATATTCGAGTCCTACACTCTGCAATCGCTTGCCCCAGACTTGCGCGCGCAGGCGTTCCCCAAAATTGCGGATTTTCTAAAGCCAGCAGGACTGCTGCTCGTCCTCGCCAGAGGCCGCGATCCAGAAGAAGACTCCGGCTACCTGCCCTGGCGCCTAACCCGCGCCGAACTCGCCGCATTTTCCAGCGCCGGCCTGCAAGAAGCCTCCTTCGAGGATTACCTCGACCCGCACGACCCAGGCGTCAGAAAATTTCGTGCCAGCTATCGCCGCCCATAATTTCTATTCGAGCTTGCGGTCCCCGATTTCGCATCCACTTTTAAATTTTGTGCCCCGAGCCGCGCGCTATAATTCAATCGTGAAGCCACTCCACGCCTAACAGGGAACGCGCTTGAATCACGACCGCAGAAAATTTCTGCAATCTCTCGCGGTGGCAGGAGCCGCTGCCGCGCTCCCCGGCATTCCGCTCCTGAATCATGGCATCGCGAACGCCACCGCCGCAGCAGCGACAACCGCCAAACCGCAACCCGCCCCCGAATCCTTCGACTTCGTCTTCTTCACCGACACCCACATCCAACCCGAACTCGACGCAGCCCACGGCTGCCAAATGGCCTTCGCCAAAATCGCCGCGGCCAAACCCGAATTTGCCATTTGCGGCGGCGATATGGTTTACGACGCGCTCGATGTCACCCGCACCCGCGCCGACATGCTCTTCGATCTCTACCAACGCACCGAAACCAGCATCAAAGTGCCGCTGCATCACACTATCGGCAATCACGATCTCTACGGCATCCTCACGAAAAGCGGCGCCGCGCCCACCGATCCCGGCTACGGGAAAAAAATGTTCGAAGATCGCATCGGCGCGCGCACCTACTATTCCTTCGATCATCGCGGCTACCATTTCATTGTCCTCGATTCCATTTTCCCCACGCCCGATCGCCTCTGGGAAGGCCGCATTGACGACGCGCAGCTGCAGTGGCTAGCGCACGATCTCGCCGCCGTCCCGCCCGCCGCGCCCATCATCGTCATCACTCACGTGCCGCTGATCACCGGCTATCTGGCTTACGGTCCCAAACCCGACGGCACGCCGCGCTACGACACCGTGTCGGTCGCAAATTCCTCCGCAGTAATTGCGCTCTTCGCCAACCACGACGTCCTCGCCGTCTTCCAAGGCCATCTCCACATCAACGAACTCGTGAACTACAAAAATTGCCAGTACGCTTGCTGCGGCGCCGTCTGCGGGAATTGGTGGCACGGCCCGCGCCTCGATTTCCCGGAAGGATTCACGATCGTCAGCCTGCGCGATGGGAAAATCTCCTGGCGCTACGAAACCTACGGCTTCCAAAGCGTCGCACCGAACCCCCGCTATAAATCCTAAGGCGCCGAGCCAAATTGGTTTATCATCGCGGCGATCACATGAACCCAAACAAATTCGCGCCCCGCGCCATTTTTGCTTTGGTACTTGCCTCCGCGCTCGCATCACTATGCGGCGCGGCGCTCCATGCGCAATCCACGCAGCCGCAGCCCGCGCCAATTCCGCACCCGATCGTCCTTCACGCCGCGCGCCTGCTCGACGTAGCATCCGGCCGCATCACCACCCCCGGCGAAATTCTCATCGAAGCGGACGTCATAAATGAAGTCGGCGCGAAAGTCACTCGCCCCGCCGCCGCGGGAGTCATTGACCTCGGCGATTGCACTCTTCTCCCCGGCCTCATTGACGCGCACGTCCACCTCTTCCTCCATCCTGGCGCCGAAGATCTGCAAACCGTGCAGGAATCCGTCCCGCAACGCACCATCATGGCCACGCTCGCCGCGCGCGATGATCTCCTCGCCGGATTCACTGCCGAACGCGACATGGGCACCGAAGGCGCCGGCTCCGCAGACACCGCGGTGCGCGACGCTATCAATCGCGGCGAAATTCCCGGACCGCGCCTGCGCATCAGCGGCAACGCCATCAATATTCTCGGCGGCCACGAAGACGCCATCGGCTACAACCCCGAGCAACACGTTCTGCCCAACGCCACCTACGCGAATAATTCCGCAGAACTGGTAACCGTAATTCGCGAGCAACTGAAAGAGGGCGCGGACTTTATCAAAATTTACGAAACCGGCGCAGACACCGTCGCGAATGAAAAACTCTCGACACCATACCAGTACACCCAAGATGAACTCACCGTCGCCGTGCGTGAAGCCGCGCGCACCGGCAATCGGGTCGCCGTCCACGCCACCGGCGAACCCGGAACGCTCTATGCCGCGCGCGCCGGAGTCGAATCCGTTGACCACGCTTTCCAGCTCAGTGACGAAACCATGCGCATCATGCGGGAAAAGCAAATCTTTGCCGTGCCCACTTTCACTATCTCTGAATATTTTGCGGAGCACGCCGCGACTCCCGAAGTCGCCGCGCGCGATCGAGCCATGCTCGACCTGCACGTCACCGACTTCAAAAAGCAGCTTGCCGCAAACGTCCCGATCGCCATGGGCTCGGACGTTGGCCCATTTCCCCACGGCACCCAAGCCCGCGAATTTATCCTGATGGTGAAATACGGAATGTCGCCGCTCGCCGCGATTCAAGCCGGCACGCTGAACGGCGCAAGATTGCTGGGCTGGCAAGATGAAATCGGTGCACTCAAGCCCGGCTACCAGGCAGACGTCGTCGCTGTCCCGGGGAATCCACTCGACGACATCTCCGCGCTCGGAAAAGTTTCCTTCGTGATGAAAGCCGGCGTCATCTACCGTAAGTAAGCGCGCCGCAATTCATCTGACTACAAGGTTTCGGTGCGAGCGTTGATCCGCATCTAGGCGCGGGAACAATGGTTTACCGTCAAACCGCCCTGCCCACAAACTCGTTGTGTCCGGAAGACGACAGGCATACGATGCCTCGGACAGAAGTCTCAACCGTACCGTTCGGTTCCGATCGCTCTGCCATCCCTGAAAATAGGAGAGAAAAAAGTGATGATGAAGCGAATGCTGTGTCTTTCCACGTTCTGTGCCTTGCTCATCTCGATGTTCGCATTTTCCGCGCCGGCCGCACGCGCCCAGCAGGCTGAAGCACCGAAGCAGTCGGTGGTCTACACGTATGTATCTTTCTTCGGAGTTCCCCGCGCGCAGTGGGCCGCATACGAAAAGAACGCTGCGGGAGAGCGCAAAGTTTTCGATAGTCTCCTCACCGATGGAACAATCCTCAGCTACGGCGACGGCGCTATGGAAGTTCATGAAGGGCTGAACGCACCCACCCATGTTGGTTGGTTCAGTTCGTCCTCGATGGCGGGCTTAATGAAAGCTTTGGCGACACTGCGCAGCTCGGCGCCCCCTGCATCCGAGATCGCCTACACCATGCATTCCGATGCCATCACCATGTCCACCGTGTACAACGGCAAAGGCAGCACTATCGAAAACGGCTACGTCCTGGTGCAGGATTGGACGCCGAAGCCAGGCCACGCCGAGGAGTTCCGGGATTTGATGACGAAGTATCGCAAGCCCGCGCTCGATGCCGAGGTCGCTGACGGTACCCTGTCGGGCTATTCGGTTGGGGAAGATCTGATCCACACAGACACGCCCGGCTCCTACAGCCTGATCGCCGTTTTTCCCAACGCCGCCGCCATGGATAAGTTCTACGCGGAGATCGAATCGCTGCACACCAAGCAACCGCTCTTCGGCGATGTCTATAGCGCGACACTCGATTACGCCGCGCACCGCGACCACCTGGTGCGCATCCTGTATTCGAAAAGCAAGTAGGGCAACGACGCGAAGTGGGCGGCGACTCTGCCACCCGACAATACAACAGCGCGCGCTACCTTTCCCGGAATTCGGGAGGGGTGGGCGCGCTCGACTTTTTTGTATCGACGAGTTCAGCGGTCCGGCGCGATTGCCGAAAAGGCGACAAAAACTAGCGATTGATTTAGGTCGCTGATGATTGTTTTCGTGGGTTTGCATCAGCTTTCGATTTTGTTTCGCTAGCGATTGATTGAGGTAGTGACAAGTGATGCACGACCTGGGATTTGACTTCAGATTTGTTGCGGGATGGACCCACTGGCCTTCGGAATTGATGCGGGCGAGAGCGTAAATAGCGCGGAGTATGTCACCGGTGGTGGGGTGTAGGGTGTCGGCCTCCCCGATGATGTGGGCGAGAGCGTGACCGAGGTTTCGGTTCCGAAGGTTGAAAAGGCCCCGGGGCGTGAGCGTGGTGATAAATGGTGGTTTTGGTCTTGATGCAGAAGCAGTGCATGATGACTTTGGGGCTGCGCCATTGGAGGAAGGCTTCCTCGATTTGCTGGCAGAGAGCGTGGCGACAGATTTCGCAGCGGAGGCGGTGGCATTTGAGGCGAATTTGTTTCGTTTTGCGCGTAGAGGGCGGAGTGGAGAAGGCGGATCTTTGAGAGCGGGTTAGGTTGCGCATGTTGCGTCCTGTAGGCGGCTTCACTAGTGCCCCGACTCACGCTAACACAAAGAGGGAGGCGACATTCGTAGAAATACGGAGCCGGGTAAGTGATTGAGAGGAAGTGGGGTAGAGGAGCGGGAATTGTGTGTACATCGCGCGCTGTTGGATCGGCGGAGACGGCTGGCGTCGTGAAGTATAATGCGGGTATGAACATTCGCCTGCGGCCCGAGATCGAGGAACTGATCAAGCAGGACATCCAGTGCGGCGCCTACAAGAGCGTGGACGAGTTTGTGGAGCACGCGGTTTCGATGCTCCACGAGCAGGAAGCGTGGCTGGCCGAGAATCGCGAGGAAATCCGGGCGAAGATTGCGGAAGGATACGCCGAGGCCCAGCGCGGCGAATTGATCGCCGCCGAAGCTGTTATCTCTCAATTCGAAGAACACAAGCGAGCGTGGTTCGCTGAACACCGCGAGGGATGAGGGACTGAGAGTTCACGCCCCGCGCAAGAAGAGACCTCTTTGAAATCTGGAACTATATAACGCAGGACAATCCTGAAGCTGCAACTCGAGTGGGGCGAGCGATTATTTTTGGCGTGCGAATTAGTATCCAATTCGCCCATTGCCGGCAAAGTGCGAGAGGACTTGGCTCCTTTGCCGCTGCGATTCTGGTCGGTACAACCCTACGTTAACTACTGCGTCGTTTACAATCCCGAAACCAAACCATTGCAGGTCGCTCGAATAATTCACGGCGCGCGAAATCTTCCGCCTGTCCTTCGGTAAAATGGGCACGGCATGCCGTGCCCTTGCGAATTCAACGGAAAGGGAGTGGCTAGGTAGCGGCGATAGGGTCCTTGTGCGGGGATTGCCCGGGGCGGTAAAATGAAATGCTACGAACGCGTAGGACAGACAGAGTGAGGCACAACTAATGACATCTACGGCGACGACGGGAACACACAAGACACCTGTGAATTTGCAGCGCGGAGAATTTGCGAACGAGGCGTTTATTGATTTTACCAAGCCTGAAAACCGCAAGGCTATGGAGGACGCGCTAGCGCTGGTGCGCGGGATGTTCGGGCGCGAGTATCCGCTGACCATCGGAGGGGAGCGCATCACTACTTCGGAGAAGATCAAGTCTTACAATCCGTCGCATCCGGAGCAGGTGATTGGCGTTTTTCAGAAAGCTACCGTGGAAATGGCGAACACGGCGGTGGAAAAGGCTCATGCAGCGTTCGAGCGTTGGAAGCGAGTGCCGGCGGAAGAGCGCGTGGCGTGTTTGTATCGTGCGGCGGACATTTTGCGCGAGCGGCGGTACGAATTGGACGCGTGGTTGAGCTTTGAAATCGGTAAGACCTGGCCGGAAGCGGATGCGGACATCGCGGAGCTGATTGATTTCTGTGAATACTATGGGCGCGAGGCGTTGCGGCTGGGCGCGCCGCAGAAATTGACGCCATTCCGCGGAGAAAACAATTATCTGAAATATATTCCGCTGGGCGTGGGCATCGTGATTCCGCCGTGGAATTTCGCGGCGGCGATTATGGGCGGCATGACGGTGGCTGCGATCGTCACCGGCAACACCGTGGTGGTGAAACCCTCGAGCGATTCGCCGACGATTGCCGCGATCTTCATTGAGATTTTGTACGAATCGGGCGTGCCGGGCGATGTGGCGAGTTTCTTCACTGGACCGGGCAGCACGGCGGGCGAAGCATTGGTGACGCACCCGAAGGCGCGGTTTATTGCGTTTACCGGATCGAAGGAAGCGGGATTGCGCATCGCAGAACAGGCGACGAAGACTCAGCCGGGGCAGGTGTGGATCAAGCGCACCGTCCTGGAAATGGGCGGCAAGGACGCGATTGTGGTGGACGACGAGGCGGACGTGGACGCGGCGGTGGAAGGCGTGGCACTTTCGGCATTCGGCTACCAGGGACAGAAGTGCTCGGCATGCTCGCGGGCTATCGTCGTGGAGAAGATTTACGATGAGTTTTTGGGCAAGCTAGTAGAGCGCGTGAAAAAAATGAAAGTGGGGCCGATCGAGGATCCCACGAATTATATGGGCCCTGTAATCAACAAAGCCGCGATGACTTCGATTCTCGGTTACATTGACCACGGAAAAAAGGAAGGACGGCTCGTGGCCGGCGGAAAACGCGCCGAAGGCGATGGGTATTTTATCGAGCCGACGGTGATCGCGGACGTGAATCGCAAGGCGCGCATTTTCCAGGAGGAAATTTTTGGTCCGGTGCTAGCGGTGACCAAGGCGAAAGACTTCGATGAAGCGCTTTCCATGGCTAACGACAGCGAATTCGGATTGACCGGCGCGGTGTATTCGCAGAATGCGGCGAAGATCGCGCGGGCGGAAGCAGAATTTCATGTCGGCAATCTGTACATGAATCGCAAATGCACCGGCGCCATGGTGGGCGCGCATCCGTTCGGCGGGTTCAACATGTCCGGGACGGATTCGAAATCCGGCGGGCAGGATTATCTGTTGCTGTTCACGCAGGCGAAAACAGTTTCAGAGAAAATCGGCGGTACAAAATAAAGTTCGTCGGGGCACGGCATGGGGTGCCCCTACGTGTTCGTCGCGGAAATGTTTGCGGGCGGTTCTAGTTTGAAGGCGTAGCGCAAGACGACGTACGCAACGGGCCCCGAAAGTAGGAGCAACGGCGCGTAGCGCCAGACGTAATCCTCACTTTGCGCGATTTTCAGCGCACACAATACCAGCGGAAAAATCAAAATGTACGCGATGCCCAGCGCACCGCCTGGAATGCGGAAGCTGCGCGGCGCGTCGGGCAGTTTTTTGCGCATTTGCCACGCGGCGAGAAGTGTGAGCAGCGTGGTGGCGATGCGCGTCCAGATGTAGATGTTGACCATGTCCTCGACGTCGAACTTTGCAAGCATGCAGTACACAATTGTTGAGACAGCGATCGCGCGCGTCGGTGTGCCGTAGCGTGCGTGAATTTTTCCGAGCCAGGCAGGCAGGTAGCCATCTTGCGCCATCGTCGCGGGCACGCGCGTGGTGTAGAGAATGGTGCTATTGGAAAGCGAGAGCGTGCCGATCATCGCGGCGATGAGCATGGCGGCGCCCAGAGCTGGGCCGCCGATGAGGCGCGAGGCGGTGACGATGTAATCCGTTTTCCATTCCTGCCAGTTGCCGAGGACCGCAAGGGCGAGTGTGGTGGGCAGAATGTAGGTGAGGATATTCATCGGCGTGTTCCAGGCGAGGATGCGCACGAAAGTCTTCTGCGGATTTTGCATTTCGCCGGTGGAGCTGGAGAGCTGTTCGTAGCCGGCGTAATTCCACATCGCGAGAGCGAGGCCTTTGCCGAAGACACTGCCAAAGGGGGCGCCGGGCGGAACGAACGGGACGACTGGGTTGTGGTGCATATGAAACAGCGAAATCGCGCAGAGCCACGTGACGGGAATCATCACGGCGACGAGCAGCCCGACGGAAAACCAGCCCGCGACTTGAATTCCACGCGCGTTCAGATAGGCAAGAACGATGAGCACGAGGCAGGCGCCGGCCCATTTTGCGTAGCCGGTGAGCGATGGAAAATAAATTCCGAGGTAGTCCATGACCAGCACGCCGTAAAGACTGTTGAGTAGAAACGTCCCGGTCCAATTCCACCAGCCGCATTGAAATCCCCAGAAATCGCCGAAGGCGGCGCGGCTCCAGCGATAAAAGCCGCCTTGCACGGGTAGCAAGCTGTTGAGTTCGGCGGAAGCGAAGGAGATGGGGATGCTCCAGAAAAAGGGTACGAACGCGAGAAAGACCAGCGCCATGCCTGGGCCGGAATCGTGGAAAATGCCTTCGTAACCGAACGGGCCGCCGGCGGTGTAGCCGTAGAAAATGCAGAGCAGCGGGAGGAAACCGATCTGGCGCAGGCGCGAGCCGTCGGAGGGAGTTGGTTGCCCGGGATCAGCGGGGGATTTTGGCATCGAGCTGCTGGGTAACTTTGCGTGCAGAGTGCGGCATGATATGGGAGTACTCGGCGGTTTTCAATGACAAATAAAACAATCGCTTGACGGGGAAGGTGTTTGGGTTAGAGAATTCGGCGTTGTTTCCCCGACAATAAAGGTTTGTCCGCAGGCAACCGAGACATGCTGCCGAGGTACGTTTGCGCTCAGCGCGCTGAAGACTGTGTGATTTCGTGGTTGCACCGGTCGAGGAGAACTTTCGTGAGTCGTCCTACCAAGAGCGCGGTGCCATATTTCATTGGGGTCTGTTCGCTGGTGGTGCTGCTGCTGTTTGCGAATGTCGCGCGCGGACAGAACACCATCTCGACGGTTGCCGGGGGCGCGCCTGCCAACAACGTTTCTCCGACGGCTGCGCCGATCGAGGGACCGGTAGCAATGGCTCGAGATTCTTCGGGAAATCTTTATGTGGTAACCGACATCGGCGTGATCTACAAGGTGACGCCCGGAACGCTAGCGCCCAGTTCGATGTCCATTTACGCAGGGAATAACACGGCGGGACTTTCGCCGAACGGTACGCTGGCGACTTCGGCATTGTTGTACGAGCCGATCGGGGCGGCCGTGGACGCCAACGGCAATTTTTACTTTTCCGATCAGAATAATTGTGTGGTGCGGGAAATCGTTGCTGCGACTGGAGTGATGAACACAGTCGCAGGAACAGCGAACGTATGCAATTATTCGGGCGATAGTGGACAGGCGACGAGTGCCGCACTGAGTTTCCCGCAAGAGGTGGCGCTTGACGGTGCGGGAAATCTTTATATCGCGGACATTGGGAACAGCGTCGTGCGGCGCGTGGTGTTGGGAAGTGGAATCATCACGACTTATGCGGGCATTCCGGACACTCCGGGATTTCCCACGAACAACGTTCTGGCAACTTCGACCTCGCTGAACGGCCCGATTGCGCTGGCGGTTGATACGGGCGGAAATCTTTTCATCGCTGACCAGAACGCTAACGTGGTTTGCCGCGTGGATGCGACGACGAAAAATATCACGATCGTGGCAGGAACAGGCACGTTGGGCTTTAGCGGCGACGGAGGCCCGGCAACGGCGGCAACTCTGCAGGTGCCGGAAGGCGTGGCCGTGGATAGTGCAGGGAACCTTTACATTGCGGATTCTGAAAATGCACGCATTCGAGAGGTATTCTCGCCGACGAACAAGACCACGCCAAACGAAATTACGACAATCGTCGGCAATGGCGCATTCGGATTCAACGGCGACGGAGCTGCAACCTCGATCGAGCTGACCAATCCTTTCGGACTGTTCGTCGATCCCACGAGCGGCGACCTGTGGATCGCAGATTTCTGGAGCGATCGCGTCCGCATGTACACGGCGAGCACGAAGATTGTTACGACCGTCGTGGGGAGTGGCGCGGTGGGCGACGGCGGGCAGGCGACCAGCGCCAGCTTGTACTACCCGCGTAATCCTGCGCTGGATTCCAACGGCGATCTATTTCTCGTTGACGCGCAAAACAATCGAGTCCGTGAAATCAGCGCCGCGGACCAAACGATATCAACGGTGGTGGGTACCGGAATTCCGTGTGCACGACCAGCCCTACCGTGTGGTGACGGCGGACCTGCCGCTGAGGCGGCACTTTTTCAGCCGCGGACCGTGACGATCGAACCGTCCGGGATCCTGATCGTTGCGGACGATGGTGACAATCGAATTCGCGAGGTGGATGGCGAAGGGACGATCACGACCATTGTAGGATCGGGGAATCTGTGTGCGGCTCCCTTTTCGACGTGCGGCGACGGTGGACCCGCACTTAGCGCCAGCCTCAACGACGCGCGGGGAGCGGTGCTGGATGCCGCGGGAAATCTTTATTTCGTGGATGCGCAAGACAATCGCGTCCGCGAAGTGGATACGACCGGCACGATCACAACGGTCGCGGGGAATGGACCTGATGGGAACGCACCTGTGGGCTGCGTTCCAGGAGGAAATCTCTCTGGAGACGGGGGCCCGGCGGTTAACGCGACTTTAGATTGTCCGCTCGGCCTGGACATTGATGCAAGCGGCAACCTGTACGTCGCCGACACAGATAACAATGTAATCCGCAAGATTGACACCGGCACGCCGCGCATCATCACAACGATTGCGGGGACCGGAACTGCCGGACACAGCGGCGATAAGGGCCCAGCCACGAGCGCGAATTTGCGTACTCCGGATAGAGTGTCCGTAAATGGTGCGGGCAATTTTTTTATCTCCGACTCGGGGAATAATGTGATTCGGCGGGTGGATGGAACGAGCCAAATTATTACGGCGTTTGCGGGAAGTGGGACGTTTGGATTCGCGGGAGATGGCGGCCCGGCACTTTCGGCGAGTTTCGCTACGCCGGTGGGAGTCGTAGTAACCCCTGAAGGCAACATGTACGTGGGCGACGTGTTTAACAACAGGATCAGGAAGGTTCTGCTCAACCCGAACACGGCTCTTTCCAGTAGTACTGCGGCATTCGCAAACCAAGCGATCAATGTGAGCGCAACCTTGCCGGTGACGTTGACCAACTCGGGCGACGCGCCGCTGGCGATTTCGGATATTGCGATTACTGCAGGGGCATTTTCGCTAGCCACTTCCGCGAATCCGTGCCCGACGGCGCCTACGCCGCTGGCGATTGGCGCTCGGTGCGAGATTGACATTGCATTCATGCCAACACAGTTTATTGCTTACAGCGGAACGGTAACGATCTCTGACAACGCACCGACCACGGGAAGCACGCAGATGATTAATCTGTCCGGCATGGGCGCCGCGGCATTGACGGTGACGGTGAGCGGCTCTGGAACAGTTACCAGCGCGCCGGCGGGGATCAACTGCCCGACGACGTGCTCGGGCACGTTCGCGGGCAACAGTGCAGTGGTGCTAACTGCAACGGCGAGCGCGGGCTCGACTTTCACCAGTTTCAGTTCGAACTGTACCCCTGCTACGCCGCAGACGAATCCCCCGAGTTGCACGGTGACAATGAGCGCGGCTGAGACCGTGACGGCGACGTTTAACACGACAGCTACAGGATCGATCTCGATTGCCCCGATGACGTTGACGTTCGGGAGTCAGGCGGTGGGAACGACGAGCGCGACACAGATTGTGACGGTGTCGAACACGGGCGGCACGCCGGTGACGTTCACGAACATTGTGACGAGCGGGGATTTTGCCGGCGCGACGCTGGCGCAATGCCCCAGTCTTGCGGTGGAGAGCACGCCGTGCGCGTTCCAGATTTCGTTCAAGCCGACGGCGACGGGAACCCGTACGGGAGCGATCACGTTTACGGATAACGCCACGGGAAGCCCGCAGTCGGTGACATTGACGGGGACGGGCACCGGCAGCCCTGCGACGATCACGATTACGCCGACACCGTTGCCGTTCGGGCTCGAGGGCTTGGGATCGACGAGTTCGCCAGAGACTTTGACTGTGTCGAACACGGGGAATACGACGGTGACGTTCACGAGCATTACGACGAGCGGCGATTTTGCGGGCGCGACGCTGGCGCAATGCCCGAGCATCGCGGTGGACGCGGCGCCGTGCACGTTCCACATTACGTTTACGCCGACGGCGGCGGGTGCGCGCAACGGCACGATCACGTTCACGGATAATGCCACGGGCAGCCCGCAGACGGTGGCATTGACGGGGACGGGTGTAGCAGTTGCGATCGGGATCGCGCCGACGGCGTTGACATTTGGCGGCCAGGCGGTGGGAACGATGAGCGCGGCGCAAACGGTGACGGTATCGAATAACGGAAATTTCCCGCTGATCTTCAGCAGCATCTTGACGAGCGGCGATTTTGCGGGAGCGACACTGGCACAGTGCCCGAGCATAGGAGTGGAAGCTGAGCCATGCGTATTTTCGATCACGTTCAAGCCGACGGCGACGGGAACGCGGACGGGAGCGATCACGTTTACCGATACCGGGACGGGAAGTCCGCAAACGGTGACGCTGACGGGGACGGGAACGCCTGGTACGGCGACGGTTACGGTGACGCCGAGCAGTTTGACGTTTGGATCGCAGGCGTTGAGCACTACGAGTGCGCCGCTGACTGTAACGCTGATGAATACCAGCACAGCGGCGGTGAATTTCAGCGGGTTCACGATTAGCGGTGCGAATGCGGGGGACTTTGGCGTGCCGCTGCCGACATCTGGCGCGATGTGCAGTCCGACGGGAACGCTGGCGGCGGGGGCGAGTTGCACGATCAATGTGTTGTTCACGCCGGGGGCGAATGGAACGCGGACGGCGACGTTGAACATTGCCGACAACGCCGCGGGAAGTCCGCAGACGGTGGCGTTGAGCGGGACAGGCGTGACTTCGTCGGTAATCATTTCGGTACCACCAGGTGGTTCGACGACGGCGACGACGGTGTCTGGCGGGACGGCGTACTACGGATTGGTGATTCAGGGAGCGGCGGGAGTAACGGGGACGGTGCGGTTGGGATGCGTACCGTCGTCGGTGCTGATCACTTGCAAGGTGATACCGGGATCGGTGACATTGACTGGCGGTTCGACTGAGGTGGCGTTTGCGATACAGACATTCTGCCAGGGGGCGACGACTGCTACGGGATCTACGCCGCCGGTGGGAGGGATTGGCGGCAGGCTTGGTGGAGGGATCGGGCTGCTGCTGATTTCGATGCTTTTCGGTGGAGCGGTACGGACATTCCGGCGGAACCGGCGAGTGGCTTTGACGTTTGCGACGTTGTTGCTGGTGGCATTGGGGTCGGCGGCTTGCAATAGTTTGCCGTCGGGACTGAATGGGGCTACGCCGGCGGGGACTTATCAGTTGTCGCTGGCGACTTCGTTGAATGGTGGGCCGCCGCAGACTTTGAATAACTTTTTGACGTTGGTGGTGAAGTAAAGGCGCGCGTCGAAACCGGAATCGCAGGGACGCAGAGGGCGCGGAGAAAACCTTCGGCGACGGGCTGCGACGAAAGACTAGCGCAGTGCTCGTTACGACGCAGGGGATATGTCGAAGAGGTGGGCTTGGAAGTGGTCGCGGCGGATGAAGAGGCCGATGTTGTGGAGTTCTTGGCCGGAGCGACTGTAGCGGACGTTGTTTAGTTCGTCGTTGAAGATGTAATTTTGCGTTGGGGAGACGCGCCCGGCCAGGGGGACGCGTCCTTGCGAAGTGTAAGCCGCCAGGTTTACCGCGATTATTTTCCACGCTTTGGGTGAACGCCATTCGTAGACGAGCAGAGCGTCGGCGGGAGCATCGCCTTCGCGCGCGACATCCAGTAGATTCCATTTTCCTTCGTGAAAAACATCCTGTTTGGTGATTCGCAAAATTTTCTGGAAGAAATTTGTGCTGATGGGATCGGGCGGCTCGTCCGCGGCGATGCGGAGGGTGATGGGCAGATGTATCCTGCGGCCTTCGAGTTCGCCTTGATGATAAAAGCGGATGCCGGGAAGTGTGCCGAGCAATGTGCCGTCGGGGGCGAGATGGTCGTTTGGGAAAACTATGGCGCGGCGTTGTTCGTCGTGATTTTCCATGAAGCGCGCGAAATCGCTTTGGCGTTCGGGGAGGCTCGCGAGGCGTTCGCGGATTTGCGGGATGTTGTGGTCGCGGAGCGCGTCGTAGAGAGTTTTGTCGTAAGAGTAGGAAAATCCTAGATCGAGGAGGCGTTGTTCGGTGCCCCAGTAGGCTTCGGCGAGAAGCGTGAGGTTGGGGACGTCGGCGTGGGCTTCGGTCCAGAATTCTTTTTCGGGCACCGGCGTATCGCCGATGAGGTGACGCCAATTGGAGTTGAAGATGTCGTTGAGTTGGAGCATGGCCATGTCGCAGCGGATGCCGTCGCAGTGGGCGGCGATGGTGCGGAGATCGGTTAATTGCGCGGCGCGGAGGCCGGGATTGAAATGATTTAGTTGGGCTACGTCCTGCCACGGTGGGAAGTACGGGTCTTTGGCTAGCGCGATGAATTGCGAGCCATGCTCGGTGGATTGAGTGTAGTAGAGCGAGGGATTTTTCTGGAATTCTTCTTGAGAGGCCTGAACGTAAAATTCCGGATGTTCGCGCATCCAGGGATGATCGAGCGCGGTGTGGTTGCCGACGAAGTCGAGGAATAGCGCGATGCCGCGAGAGCGCAATTTTTCGCGGGCGGCGTCGAGGCCTTGCCAGTCGCCGACGCGAGGGTCGGGGACGTAGGCGGAGAGCGAGTAGGGGGAGCTGATCACGTCTTCGGGCTTCCAGCCGGGCAGGGCTAGACTGAACTGCGGGACGTTGGCGGGATTTTCCTGGTTCATGCGGCGGGATATGGGACTGCGTTGCCAGACGCCCATTAGCCAGACGATGTGAAAGCCTTGGGTGGTGAGTGCGTCCCATTCGGAATCCGGGATATCGGCTAGAGTGATATTTTTTTCCAGGCGGGTGGAGAGTTGCTCGAGCCACGTCCACGTGTTGATTTCGTAGAGGTGGGGATGTGAACGCGGTGGGAAGCTCGGCTGTGTGGGCATCGAGTTGAGGTTAATTGCGGCGCGAAGATGTGTCAATGGAGCGGCGGATCGCGGAGTTGAGACTGTGGTTGGCGGCACGGTTTATGGACAAATGCGGGGATTAGTGACACATTATTTCCAGCGGAGTTGTGGGGCGGCTGCGCTGAGTCTAACGGCTAGGAGGAATTTGATCATGTTAAAGCGTGCGATGCTTGGCGGGTTGGCGATGGTGTTTGCGGTGGCGCTCGCTGTGGCGGGGCAGGACAGCGCGGCTAAGAGTGGATCGTGGACCGGCGTGATTACTAATGATATGTGCGGGGCGAAGGATGCCACGGCAGCGAAGGCGGAGTGTACGTCCAAGTGCGTGAAATCGCATGGGGCGAAATATGCTTTGTATAATGATGCCGACAAGAAAGTTTACATTCTGGAGCCGCAGGATAAGGCGGACGGTCATGCGGGGCACGAGGTGACGGTGAAGGGGACTTTGGATGGGGATACGATTCATGTGACTTCGCTGACGATGAATCCGGCGAAGGGATCGTAGCGGGTTTTTCCGATTTTTGGTTCTCGTTGGAGAATCATCTCCGCAGCGTATACGTAGAAAAGGGCAGGGTCGATGGCCTTGCCCTTTTTTTGTGTTCGCGCATGCAACGACAGCCAAGAAAGATCCCTGCCTGCGGCAGACAGGCTTCGTCGCTGCGGTCCTCAGGATGACGGGACCTGGGGTTCGCGAATCCTCGGCGGATGGGCGTTCTGATATACTTCGCGGCCTCGTGTGACTCGCTTGCTTGGAAAGGATGCTCGGATGAAATTGCAGATGAATTTTGCGTTGTTGATGATTTTGGTGGCGACTGCTGGCGTTGTGAGGGCGCAGAGTGCAGCGGCGGCGCCGGCGGGCGGGCGCGTGTTGGCGGTGGACGATTATTTTCGGATCAAGGAAGTGGGGGATCCGCAGATCAGTCCGGACGGGAAGTGGGTGGCGTACACGGTGGAGATGGCGAATTTGAAGGAGGACAAAGACCGCCGGCGGATCTGGATGATTCCTGCTGGGGGCGGGACGCCGATTGCGCTGACCGATGAAAATGAATCGTCTTCGCATCCGCGGTGGAGTTCGGACGGAAAATATATTGCGTTTCTTTCGGCGCGCGAACGTGGCGGAGACGATGACGACGAAGAGAAGGGCAAGAAGCAGGTATGGATTCTGAATCGAGAAGGGGGCGAGGCGCAGCAGTTGACCGATACGGTGCAGGACGTGGACAGTTTCGTTTGGTCGCCGACGAGCGACCGGATGGTGTTGGTGCTACAGGACGCGTCGCCGGAGGAAATTGAGGCGGCCGCGAACAAAGAGAAGGGCAGCAAGGCGAAGCCCAAGCCGCGGCCGTGGGTGATTGACCGAGTGCATTTCAAAGAGGATGAGATTGGGTATCTGGACCGGCGGCGGACGCATTTGTATGTGTTCACGATTGCGGATCGCAAGCAGCGGCAAATTACTTCGGGCGATTACGACGATGAGGATCCGGCGTGGTCACCCGATGGGAGCAAGATTGCGTTTTCGAGCAATCGTTCGGCGCCGGAGCCGGATTTGAATTACAACAAAGATATTTGGGTGGTGGCGGCGGACAACACGGAGCAGGGCAAATTGCTGGTGCAGGTGACGACGAATGTGGGGACGGAGGAGGCGCCGGCGTGGTCACCGGATGGGAAATGGATTGCGTACACGACGCAGCTGGAACCGGAATTATTTCAATATTCGACGATACAGATTGCTGTTTCGCCGGCGACGGGCGGCGCGGCGAATGTACTGACGCGGAAGCTGGACCGCAATTCGACGATTCCGCGATTTTCGGCGAACGGGAAATTTATTTATTTTATTGCGGACGACGATGGAACGCAGAATTTGCTGCGCGTGCCGGCGGGGGGCGGCGAGATAACGCGGCCGATTGGCGGACGCAAGATGGTGGAAGCGTACTCGCTAGGCGTGGATGGCACGGCGGTGGCGACGGTGGGAGAGCTGACGCATCCGGACGAACTGTATGCGCTTTCGCCGGGTGGGGAATTGCGGAAGTTGACGAGCGCGAACGATGCGCTGATGGCGGAATTGCGTTTGCCCACGGTGGAGTACGTACATTTCAAGAGCAAGGATGGAACTACCGTGGCGGGATATTTGTACAAACCACCGGATTATCAGCCGGGCGTGAAATATCCGACGATTTTGAAACCACATGGCGGGCCGGTGTGGGCTTACTACGCGGAATTTAATTTTGATCCGCAGCTTTATGCGGCGAATGGGTATGTGGTGCTGACGCCGAATCCGCGCGGGTCGTCTGGATACGGACTGGACTACTGCAAGGCGATTTTTGCGGATTGGGGACACAAGGATTTTGAGGACGACATGGCCATGGTGGATTACGCCGTGGCGCAGGGGATTACGGATCCGGATAAGTTGGGAGTGGGAGGCTGGTCGTACGGCGGAATCTCAACGAATTTTATTATTACGCAGACGACGCGATTCAAGGCAGCGATCTCGGGCGCGGGAAGTTTCCTGTACATCACCACTTGGGGGCACGATCTGTACTCGCGGGATTGGGAGTACGAATTGGGATTGCCGTGGAAGAATCGCGCACTGTGGGAAAAACTTTCGCCGTTCAATCGCGTGACGGAGATTACTACGCCGACCTTGGTGATGGGAGGCGAAGTGGATTGGAATGTGCCGGTGATTGGTGGGGAGCAGTTGTATCAGAGTTTGCGGCGGTTGGGAGTGCCGACGCTTTTGGTTGTGTATCCGGGGGAGTATCACGAGTTTTCGCGGCCGTCGTTTATTAAGGATAGGTATGAGCGTTATTTATTTTGGTATGGGCATTATGTGAAGGGGGTTGGGACGGCGGTGCCGCCGGTGGCGAAGAGTGCGGAGTGATTTGGACGGTTCAAACGCACCACAGATGAACACAGATCAGGCAAATCTGGGATAAATCCGAGAGCAAAGCCAGAACCAAGGGCAAGATGCCCGCTTCGTCGCGATAGGCGCGGGACAAAGCGGCCGCTACATGGGCGAAGTCAAATTCAGAATCAAATTCAATGAAAAAAACGCCAATCGGGAGATTGGCGTTCCCAGGTTACTTGGATGCGCCGTCTATGAAGGTGGCGATGTTGGATTTTAGTTTGGTTAGATCTTCTTCGTGCAGGTACATCATGTGGCCTGCGCCGTAGTATTCGAAGTGGATGTTGTTGCGCAACCCCCCTGGTAGAAAGAGATGGTCCATGGTGTATTCGGTGGCGAAGAACGGTGTGGCCATATCGTAGAAGCCGTTTTCCACTTGGACTTGTAGGTGCGGATTGGTCATCAGGGCCTGGATCAGGTCGCCTGAGACATTTGCTGAGCCGGGGAAGAATCCGCCGCCTTGAGGGCTGCGATGTTTCCAATCCCAATTGCTGCCGACGTCTCCGCTTAGAGCTTCATAGGATCTTTCTTCCGTGACTTTCAATTCCTCGCGGGCGTAGCTGTTGAAAGCTGCGGTGAAGGCTCCGCGGACTGCGGTGTAGGACGGATCGTCTTCGGCAAATTCGGTGAGCATGTCGTAGGTGGGCATGGTGTAGCGCGAGTCGTAGCGGCCCATGGTGAGGCCGCGGCTGCGATTTAGCTCGACGTTGAATTGGCCGAGAGTGACGCGCAGGTCCGCTTTCAACAGGTAATCTTCGCTGAGGCCGATGAAGTGCGAGAGTTTCTTGGCGATTTCGGATTTTTCGGCGGGGGTGATGTTGGTGCCTTTCATCAACGCGGTGGCGTATTCGGTGGCAGCGAATTTGCGGGCTTCGGCGAGGAAAGCTGGGACGTCGGACGGCGGATCCGCGAGCGCTTTTTGATACGCGGCGGTGGCGGCGTAGCTGGGGATGTAGAGGAGGTAGGGCAAGTCATCGCCGGGATTGAAGGAGATGGTGCCGAGATTCAGGACGGAAGATATCAGGACGATGCCATTGATGTAAATGCCGTCGTGCTGCTGCAGATAGTTTCCGAGCGCGGCGGAGCGGAAGGTGCCGTAACTTTCGCCGATCAGAAATTTCGGGGAGTTCCAGCGGTTATTGCGATTGAGATAGATGTTGATGAACTGCGCGAACATTTTTACGTCCTGGTCAACGCCCCAGAAATCTTTATTTTGCGATTTGCCGACGGCGTGGCTGAAACCTGTGCCGACGGGATCAATGAAAACCATATCGGTTTTGTCGAGCAGGGAATTGGCGTTGTCTTCGATTTTGTAGGGGGCGGGCGGAGTGGCGGCGTGGTCGGAGTTGACGACGCGGCGCGGTCCGAAGGCGCCCATGTGCAGCCAGATGGATGCGGAGCCGGGGCCGCCGTTGTAGATGAAAGCGATGGGGCGCTGGGAGAAATCTTTGGTGTCGCTGCGCGTGTAGGCGGTGGAATAGATCAGCGCGGTGGGCTCGCCTTTTTCGTCTTTGAGGAGCGTGGTGGAGGCGGTGGCTTTGTAGGCGATGAACTGGTTATTGATTTTGATGGTGTGGTCACTGGGCCAGGTTTCTTCCTTGGGTGGGTTGGCGTCTGGGGTCTTGGCGTCCGCTGCGGCGGCGGGCTTGGCGTCTTTTGGTGGTTCTTGCGCTGTTGCGCTGGTGGTGAGGAGAAGCAGGGTTGCCGCACAGGTGGCTAGGAAAGTCTTCATTTACGCTCCGATTTATTGATTTCACGCCCCAATTATCGCCGGCAGATTCTACGTAGTGGGTTGGTGCAAGTCAAACGGCGGGAATGCGTGGCGGTTTGCACGGAAAAGGACACCACAGATGAACGCAAATGAAGGCAGACAAAATCGAAAACGAAAAATTTGAAGCAGTGCTAGTTGCAGGGAGGACTGGTGAAGGTCAACGTGATTGTGCTGGGGTCGTCGGATGCGTTTTTGGCCGTGTCACCGGCTGCGGGATTGGCGGCGTTATCGCTGGTGTTGCCGACGGCGTTTATTTTTTGGACGTCGGAGTCTATGCGGGCTGGGACGGTGCAGGCGGGTTGGTTGCGGCGCTGAGTTGCGCGTTGGGGATCGAGATCTTCCCAGGCTGAGAATGTATAGGCGACGGATTGGAGGAGGGTGAATTCATAGAGGCCGTCGGAAATTTTTTGGGCGGCGGGATTATCGCCTTTTTCGGCTTGGGCTGTCACCGTTACTTCGCCGGGAGGGCGGCCGCCTTCCCATTTGAGCTGAACTTTGACGTTGCGCGTAGGGTAGCCGTCCTGGAGTTTGATGTTGGCGTTGAGAATTTGCTGGCCGTCTTTCACTCTTATGATTTTGGCGTCGGATTGCTGCGGCTCGCCGGGATAGAAAGCGCGCGAGAAGGGCGAATTGGGATCGAGGCGATTCATGCGATTGAAAACGAGAAGATATTCGCCAGGGCCGATGTGATCGAATTCGAACTTGCCGTCGGCACCTTGAAAGCCCCAAAGCCCGGGCTTCTCCGGATCGAAGCGCTCGGCGCGATAGAGTTCGACGGACGCGATTTTCAGAGATTTTCCGCTCGGGCCGAGGACGCTGCCGCGAATTTTTCCGGTGGGAAGGGCGTTGACATTGTATTCGTAGCACGCGCCGGAGGGAATTTTGAACGGGGGCAGGCCGCCCTTCAGAGTTTTTTGGGAGAACTCGAAGCGTGCGGGGAGGTCGGCGGTATAAATATATTCGCCGGCGTGAACGTCGTAGAAAGAATAGACGCCGTCGGGGCCGGTGCTGGAGGAGAAACGATCGTCTTTGGAGCGCAGTTTTAGTTTTACGTGTGGGATGGGATCTTCGGGATCGTCGGTGGGGGCGAGGAGCGGCGGGTCTGAACGGCGGAGGACGCCGAAGACGGAAGCGACGCGATCGTGATTGCGCATGGCGCGCAACTGGGGAATGATCGCGCGGCCTTCGCTTGCGGGGCGCGTCTGGCTGCAGACGACGGCGAAGAGGCGGCCTTCGGTTTCCTGCTGAGTGAAGACGATGTACTGCTCGCCTTTTATGAAATAGTAGCCGCAGTCGGCATCGTCGCCGCCCGAGAAGACGTCAATATCGGGGGAGTTGGGGCCGGCAAATTTTTCGTCAATATGGAAATGATAGCGGGTGATGGGCGTGACACCTTGGGGAGCGGCGCCGGGATTTGCTTCGTTGGTGTTCGCCGCGGCGGCGGCTGCTTCGGCGGAACTGGCGTCTGGAGCTACGGCGGAGATTTCGGTGACGGTGCCGAGGAAGACGGTGTCGTCGGATTGCAGGCCAGGGCATTTTCCGGGAGGCAGCTTGGAACAGGTGCAAGCGAAAAGGGCTGAGGGAACAAAAAAGAGGAAGAGCGCGGCGGCGAGGAATGGACGTTGCATCATGAACAGGTATCGTACCTTGTGATGCGCGGGGAAATCGAGGATTCGTGCGACATTTTTTGGGAGGTGGTGTGGCGTTAAGACCCTCGGAAGCGATGCACTATTTTGGTACACTTAGGGCCGCTAACAGAAAGCAAAGCTCCCGAAAATGGATTGGCCGATGGGCGGATTTGTGCGCGGATCCGCGCGGAGCGTAGAGAGCCGGATAAAGGAGCAATTTACGAACATGAGAAAAATTCTTGGAGCGGCGATTGCGGTCCTGGTGATTTTTTGCGCAGCGGCAGGAGCGCAGCAGCAGTCTGCGCCGACGCAGCAAGGGAATCAGTCTATTTACAATGTGACGGTGGTAGGGAAGACCGTCACGGCGGTGAGTTATCAGCATCGCAGCGGGTCCACGATGATTGGTTTTCAAGGGACACCGCTGCTGCCGATGGCGAAGGGCAATGCGAAGGTGGACAGCAAACAGGGCTCGATCGTGGTGAGCGCAAGTTTCAAGAATATGGAGTCCGCTCAGAAATATGGGAAGGAATATTTGACCTATGTGCTGTGGGCGATCACTCCGGAGGGCAAGCCGAATAATTTGGGGGAATTGCTGTTGGACGGCAACAACAGCAAATTGACGGCCACGACGAATTTGCAGACTTTCGGGATGATCGTGACGGCGGAGCCGTATTTTGCGGTGAACATGCCGAGCGACGTGGTGGTGCTGGAGAATGTGGTGCGGGCGGATACGGTGGGAACGTCGGAACAGGTGACGGCGAATTACGAGCTGATGCAGCGCGGCGGATACACGTACGACATGAGTAAGGCGCGGGAACCGATCACGAATTTCTCCCCGAAGGTGCCGCTGGAAGTGTATGAGGCACGCAACGCGATTTCGATTGCACAGAGCGCGGGAGCCGATACGCTAGCGCCGGATGCTTTTCAGAAGGCCCTGAGTTCGCTCGCACAAGCCGATAGCTTGCTTGCGAAGAAATCCGACAAGAAGCTAGTGATTGCAGCGGCGCGCGACGCAGTGCAGACCGCGGCTGATGCGCGACTGATCGCGGTGAGGCGCGCGGCGCAGCAGAAGGCCGCGGCCGAGCAGGCAGCTTCCCAGGCGGCGGTCGCTGCGGCGGAGGCGAAACAGAAGCAGGATGCGGCGGCGCGGCAGCAGGCCGAGATTCAAAAGTTGCAGGCGGAACGGGATGCAGCGCAGGCGGCGGCTGCTAAGGCACAGGCTGATGCGGCGGCATTGGCAGCGCAGCAACAAGCTGCGGCGGCAAACCAACAGGCGAAGGCTGCGGAGGAAGCTGCGGCGAAGTCGGAAGCGGAGAAGCAGGCACTGCGCGCCGCGCTGCTGGATCAGTTCAATCGTGTGCTGCCGACTACCGACACGCCGCGAGGCCTGCAGGTGAACATGGCGGACGTGCTGTTTGCGTTTGGGAAATACGAACTGCAGCCACCGGCGCGCGAAGCTTTGGCGAAATTTTCGGGGATCGTGCTGGCGCATCCGGGACTGCATCTTTCGGTGGAGGGCTACACGGATAGCGTCGGAAGCGATGCGTTCAATCAGACGCTTTCGGAGCAGCGCGCGAATGCGGTGCGGGATTATTTGGTGCAGCAGGGGCTGGACCCGACTACGATCACGGCGACTGGATTTGGGAAGTCGAATCCAGTGGCCAGTAATGATACGGCGGCGGGGCGGCAGCAGAATCGTCGCGTGGAGATTATTATTTCGGGCGAAGTGATTGGGACGAAGATTGGGGCGCCTAGCGCGCCGCCGCAACAGTAGTTGGCGGGTTCGTGGGGTAGGCGACGAGCCTGGAGAGTTTGTGCGAGAAACGCAATATCGGTACTTCAGCGACTGAAGCCGCGCTAATTTTTCTACGATTAGGCGGTGGCTAAGGCCACGACCTACAAAGATACGCTAGCCGTTCTGGGACCAGAGCCGGAAGCCGCCGAGGAAGGCGTTTTCGTTTTTGCCGAGGCGGGCGCCGGGCGGGAGTTTTTTTAGTTTGGCCGCGTTGCCGCCGCCCAGAACTACGTAGTCGGCCTCGAGAGCTGCTTTTAGTTTTTCCGTGATTTTGAAAACCTGACGGCGCCATTTTTTCTTTCCGAGTTTTTCCAGACCGCGCAAACCTAGGAAGTCCTCGTACGTTTTTCCATGCTTGTAGGAGAGGTGCGCGAGTTCCATGGGCTCGAGGACTCCGTTGCTGATCATCGCGGAGCCGAGGCCAGTGCCGAGTCCGAGAAAAAGCATGCGGCCGCCTTTGTAACTGCCGAGGGCTTGCATGCTGGCGTCGTTGATAATTTTAATGGGGTGGCCGAAGGCCTTGCAGAAATTGAAGCCCATCCAGCCGCCGCCGAGATTGTGCGGCTCGCGAAGCGGATGACTGTTGATGACGGGGCCGGGATAGCCGATGGCGATGGCCTCGTAGTTCCAGGAGCGCGTGGCATTTTTGACGACGCGAACCATTTTGGCGGCGGTCATGGAAGGGCCGGAGGGAATTTTCACGGGATCTTTTTGACCGGTCATGAGGAGCTTGACGTTCGTGCCGCCGACATCGATTACCAGAACGCTGTGTGATTTGTGGTGCGGCTTTGCGCGGCTTGTTTTCATTGGCGGATTCCTCGTGAGAGACGCATGAAGGTATATCTGGCGGGTGCGGATAGTCAATGTCGTGAGGTGTCGGTGTCAGTAGCACATGATATGTCCGGTTGAGATAGCAAGTGATATGTCCGCTTTTCGGGCGGTGGTAGGGGACCATGCAAGGCATGATCTCCTACACACAAGCCGCCATGGAGCGGGCGATGAAAGTACAGGAAGTGATGTTGCAGGCGATGGCCAAGAAGATCAGCTGGTGGCAAGCGTCCGAGATCCTGGGCATCAGCGACCGGCATATGCGGCGCTGGCGGGAGCGTTATGAGGAGTTCGGATTCCGCGGGTTGTTCGACCGCAGGCGAGGCAAGCCTTCGCCCAAGCGCGTGGCGGTAGCGACCGTGGAGCGGGTGCTAGAGCTGTACCGGGAGCGTTATTTCGATCTGAATGTGCAGCACTTTCACGAGAAGCTGGGGGCCGAGCATCAGATTGGGCTCAGCTACAGCTGGGTGAAAGGGATTCTGCAAGGAGCGGGGATGGTGGCGCGTGGGCGCAAGCGCGGCACGCACCGCAAACGACGAACGCGACGACCCTTGCCGGGGATGCTGCTGCACATCGACGGCAGCCGGCACCGTTGGTTGGGCGACGAGCGCTGGCACGATCTGATCGTGATTCTGGATGATGCCACCAGTGAGATTTACTACGCGCAACTGGTGCAGGAGGAATCGACGCAGACGGTGATGACCGCTTTGCGAGAAGTGATCGAACGGAAGGGATTGTTCTGCGCCTTGTACAGCGACCGGGGCAGCCATTTTTGGCTGACGCCCAAGGCGGGCCAGAAGGTAGACCAGGCGCGTCTGACGCAGGTAGGACGGGCGCTGCGCGAGTTGGGAGTGCGGATGATTCCGGCCTACTCGCCGCAGGCGCGTGGACGCAGCGAGCGTAATTTCGGGACTTGGCAGGGACGGCTGCCGCAAGAGTTGCGCTTGCGGGCGATCACGACAGTGGAGGCGGCGAACGCTTTTCTGCAGGAAGAGTACATCGCGGCGTTTAACCTGCGCTTTCGGGTGCCAGCGACGCAGGCGGGGAGTGCCTTTACGGTGTGTCGGCAGCGAGATTTGGAAGGGATCTTTTCGTTGCAATTTGAACGCACGGTGAACCACGACAACACGGTGAACTTTCAAAATCTGTCTTTGCAGATCCAGCCGGTACGCTGGCGAGCCACCCTGGCAGGCTGTACGGTGACCGTGCATCAGCACCTGGATGGAACGCTGAGCCTGCGCTATGGGCCGCACTGCGTGGGGCGCTACAACGCCGAGGGTCTGCCTTGGATCGGTAGCGATCGGCCAGAGGCTGTGGAGAAGCCGCGCCGTGGAAAAGTCACAAAGCAGACTTTCCCACCGCGCTTGGGAATCCCGCGCCAAGCGCGGGATTCCCACTTCCCCACAGCCGCGACGGCGGCGGGTGATTAACAGTCAAACCGGACAACTCACTTACTACAAAAACCGGACCTTTTAACTTGCTACGAACATGTCGTGAGGTGTCGGGAGGTGGGGGCGCCAGGGGAGGCTGAGAGTCAAACGAAGTAGGCTGAAAGTTGAGAGCAAAAGCAGAGGCGGGCCGGTTCGATGAGGGTGAACCGGTCGGAAGGAGTGCGATAGAGCTAGCGTTTTTCCGCATATTATATACAATCCCTGTCCTATGAGGCACAAGCTGCTCGTGAATTCCTCCGTTTTGGCGGTTCTGCTTTCGCTTACCTTTATATGCGTGGGATTTGCGGTGGCGGGTGGCGATGGCGGCGACCGTCGCAACGATCGGGCCGGCGACCAGGCTAACGATCGGGCGGACGAGATGCAATCGCCGTCGAGCGAGATGCGCGCGTTGGTGGAATGGTATGACGCGGATCGTACGCTTTTGCAGCGATCGGACCGGACGCCGCTTTCGCCCGCGGTGCTAGACCGCATGCAGAAGTTCTACAACGGGTGGCAGGCGGAAATGGAGAAGGTGGATTTCGACGCGATGCATCAGGACGGGAAGATTGATTACATTTTGCTGAAGAATACTTTGAACCACGAACTGCGGGAAATTGAACGGCGGCGGAAGGAAATGGCGGAGACGGCGCCGCTGCTGCCGTTTGCGCCGACGATCGTGGGGCTGGCGGAAGCTTTGCGGCACATGGACAACATGGATGCTGCCAAGGCGGCGGCGACGCTGGACAATCTGAACAAACAAATTGATGAGGCGAAAAAGGCCCCGGGTACGGTGAAGACTTCGAAGTACGTGGCCAACCGCGCGGCGAATGAAACCGATCAGCTGCGGGCGACGTTGAAAGAGTGGTTCACTTTTTACAATAGTTACGATCCGCAGTTCACGTGGTGGACGGGCGTGACGTACAAGGCGGTAGATACGAATCTGGAAAGTTACGCGGCCCAGGTGCGCGAACAGATTGTGGGAATCAAGCCGGGGGACAAAACCACGATCGTGGGAAATCCGATTGGACGCGACGCGCTGATCAGCAGTTTGCGTTACGAAATGATTCCCTACACGCCGGAGGAATTGCTGGTGCTCGCCGACCGCGAATACGCGTGGTGCGAGGCAGAGATGAAGCGCGCTTCGCGGGAGATGGGTGACGGCGACGATTGGCACAAGGCGCTGGAGACGGTGAAATCCGATTACGTGCCGCCGGGAAAACAGCCGGAACTGATACGCGACCTGGCGCTGGAAGCGATTGCTTACGTGGAGAAGCACGAGCTGGTGACGGTGCCGGAACTGGCAAGCGAATCGTGGTGGATGGAGATGATGACGCCAGAACGCCAGCTGGTGAATCCGTTTTTCACGGGAGGGGATCGCATCAGTGTTTCGTATCCGACCGATGGGATGACGTTCGAGCAGAAAATGATGAGTATGCGCGGAAATAATATTCATTTTGCGCGGGCTACGGTATTTCATGAATTGATTCCGGGGCACGAGCTGCAGGGTTTTATGGCGCGGAGGTATCGGGCGTGGCGGCGGCCGTTTGATACTTCGTTTTATGTAGAGGGTTGGGCGCTGCACTGGGAAATGCTGCTTTGGGATATGAATTTTGCGCGGTCGCCGCAGGATCGGATTGGGATGCTGTTCTGGCGGATGCATCGTGCGGCGCGGATTATGTTTTCGCTGAATTTTCATTTGGGAAACTGGACGCCGCAGCAGTGCGTGGATTTCTTGGTGGATAAGGTGGGGCACGAACGGGAGAACGCTACGGCTGAGGTGCGGCGATCTTTTGCAGGGGATTATTCGCCGCTGTATCAGGCTGGTTACATGCTGGGCGGATTGCAGATTGGGTCTTTGCATAAGGCGCTGGTGGATTCGGGGAAGATGACGGAGCGGCAGTTCCACGATGCGGTGTTGAAGGAGAACGCGATTCCGATTGAGATGATCCGCGCGGATTTCATGAATGAGAAATTGACGCGGGATTATGTGCCGCATTGGAAGTTTTATGGGGATTTGAGCGGGAAGCAGTAGGTGTCGGGCCGCAGGAAGTCTTGATTTAGCTCTTATCTTTTTTCGTTCGACGGGGGATTTCTATTTATGAGCAGGCAATATGATCGCAGGCAGGTTTTGAAGGCGGTGAGCGCGACTTGCGCGGCATTTTTTCTGCCGGCGGTAAGTGAGGCGGACGGTGGTGGATTAAGGCCGGCGGAACAGGATCTGGAGGTACGGGTCTCTTCGGTTAGCGCGCATACGTTGCGGCTGAGTATTTTTTCGACAGGCCGCGCCGGCGGGGCTGTGCCTGGGGATGGATCGTTGGTGCAGGAGAGTTGGGACGGGCCGATCACGACTCTAAGCGGGGAATTCGCGGAGCGCGGCGTGAAAGTGGGGGATTTGAGCGTGAAGATTTCGCCGAGCCCCCTGACGTTTACAATTTTGGGTGCGGACGGCCCGGTGATTCAGCAACTGAAGCTCGATCGGGCTAGCGGAGTGGTTTCGTTTGCGACCGGCAATTCGCCGCTGCTTGGATTGGGAGAGGGCGGGCCGCAATTCGACCGGCGGGGATCCGTTGACACGATGAAGCGCGGGCAAGGCGGCTACAAACTACAAACGAACGGCGGGCGCGTGCCGATTCCTTGGCTTATCGGAACGGCGGGATGGGCGATGTTTTTTCATGCGCCGTTCGGGACGTTTGATTTTTCGGGGGGGAAAGCAAATTTCTGCCGACCGGGCCGGAAGCGGCTTATCCGCTGGACATTTTCTTCGTGGCGTCGCGCGAGCCGGCGACGATTATGGGCGAATACGCGCTGTTGACCGGAAACCCGGAATTGCCGCCGCTGTGGAGTTTCGGTTACATGCAATCGCACAGGACGCTGGGGAGTCCGGAGGAAATTCTGGCGGAAGCGAAAACATTTCGCGAAAAGAAATTGCCATGCGACGCGATGATTTATTTGGGCACGGGATTTTGCCCGAACGGATGGAACACGGAGAATGGCGCGTTCGAGTGGAATGCGCGGGCGTTTCCGGATCCGCCGAAGATGCTCGCGGAACTGCATAAGGATAATTTTCGCGCGATCGTGCATACGGTGATTTTGGCGGACAAGCTCACGGGCAGAGCGCAGGATCCGTGCGACGTTAAGAAATATGACGAGACGGAGGCGGGTTGTTATTGGGACGCGCATCGGAAGGATTTTGCGATGGGCGTGGATGGGTGGTGGCCGGACGAAGGCGATCCGCTCGACATTGCTTCGAGTTTGGTGCGCAACAGAATGTACTGGGAAGGCCCGCAGATTGACCGCCCGAACGAACGGCCGTTTGCTTTACATCGCAACGGGTATGCGGGGATGCAGAGGTATGCGTCGTTTTTGTGGTCGGGCGACGTGTATTCGACTTGGGAGACTTTGAAAACACATTTGCCGATCGCGGTGAATACGGGATTGACCGGCATCCCTTATTGGGGCACGGACATCGGCGGATTTGTGCCGACGAAGGAGTTCACGGCTGAATTATTTGTGCGATGGTTTCAGTTTGGCGCGTTTTGCACTTTGTTTCGCTCGCATGGGCGGACGTGGAAGCTGCGATTGCCGTGGGGATGGAACACGGGCGATCCGGGGCCGGTGGAAATTCGCAATTATGGCGGGGCGGCGAGTCCAGATGCGAGCCAGCTACACAATCCGCAGGTGGAAATAATTTGCAGGAAATATTTGGAGCTGCGCTACAGGATGCTTCCGTACATCTATAGCGTGGTGCGCGAGTGCACGTTGACGGGGATGCCGGTGATGCGTTCATTGTGGCTGCACTATCCGGATGAACGCGACGGCCGTGGCGCGCGGCGATGAATATTTGTGGGGGCGGGATTTGTTGGTCGCGCCGGTGGTGGAGCAGGGCGCGACTTCGCGGGCGGTCTATTTGCCGAGCGGGGATTGGTGGGATTTTTGGACTGGAGAGCGCGTGAAGGGCGCGCGGGAAATTACGCGGGCCGTGGATTTGGAGACGACACCTTTATACGCGCGGGCTGGAGCGATTGTGCCGATGGGACCGGTGAAGCAGTTTACGGATGAGAAGGTGGATGGGCCGCTGTCGATTTCTGTTTATGCGGGGGCGGATGGTTCGTTTTTGCTTTATGAGGATGACGGAAATTCGTTCAATTACCGGAAGGGCGAGTGGATGGGGATCGAGATGCGGTGGAACGATGCGCGGCGCGTTTTGAAATTGGAGTTGGCTGAGGGATCGCGGATGTTGGCGCCGGGGCGTAGGGAGATTGAAGTGAAGTTGGGGGAGACGTTGCGGAAAATCGTGTTCGAGGGGAAGGGTGTGGAAGTGGCGTTTTAGATTGGATTTTTTGTGCGCGATTGGTGATTTGTTGGGTTGACCCAGGGGTGACGAATGGATCGGCGAGAATTTTTGCGGGATTTGGGAGTGACGTCCGCGGCTTTGGGATATGCTGCGACGAATGCTGCCGTGGCTTCGCGAGCGAAGGCTGCTGAATTCGATCCGGGTCTTGAATTGGGTGCGAGATCGGGGCCGGCGCCGGACGTGGCAGGGCACACTTTAGTTTGCGAATTCAAGATTGCTGGCACCGGGTGGAAGGGGTACGAAGATTTGCGGACACGCGACGGGGCGATCACTTTTATTTCCGCGACGGCAGTTTCGCGCGTGCTGGGGAAAAGCGCAGAGGCGACTTTCGCGGAGGCTGATCCGCCGTATCTCGGACTGAAGCTGGCGGATATTGGAATGTCCGGGCCTGATTTGTTGGCCGACAAGCTTTTGCAGCATGGAGATCCGGATCCCGAGCAAGTGAAGGCCGCTGCACCTCCACAGGGGACGGCGAAGGAGGAATCGCGCTGGCGTTTGCCTTGGAACACTTTCGTCGGGACGAAGGAATGTGCGGACACGATGCCGGTGTTTCCTTCGGGGAACACGCGGACCTACCATCCAGGACAATATTTTCCGGAGATTACGAATGATGCAGCGAAAAAAAGATTTGAGGGATTGATTGGCGGATGGATGCCGGCCGTCCGCAAAGTAATGCCGATTTCCGACGGTGTATATATCGAAGTGGTGGTGTTTGGAGATGTGGAGGCGCGCGATCGGTTCATCGTGCAGACGTGGCATCGCACGACGCGCGTGGAAAACGGGAAAGTGGCGAAGGTGGTGTACGGCTACAGCTATCCGGCGTTTCCTCCGACGAGGGAAGATCCCAGCGCGGAGGAATTTTATCGCGCGCTGCTCGTGTTTGCTGCGTATTGGGAAAAACAATTGCAGGGTTTCGTGCCGGCAGAACTGCCGGACGGCGCGTGGGTGGATATGGCGAAGCACGCGTGCGCGAGGGAATTGATGGTACGGCCGGGCGGCGTGTATCCGAAGTATGGGGCGGTGGATCGCGATTACTACGGCCCGGAGTACGACGGGTTCCAGGATATTTTCACGATGGCGGTGTACGCGAATCTGGAGTGGGGGCGATTCGATGCGGCGCGGGAGATTATCGACAATTATCTGACGGATTTTACGGACGCGAAGGGAATGATCAATATGCGCGGGCCGGAGACGGCGCAGTTTGGTCTGACACTTTCGTTGCTGGCGCGTTATTACAATTACACGCAGGACTCTGCGTTGCTGGTGAAGCATCGCGAAAAGATTGTGGCGACGGCGGCGATTTTGACAGAGCTGCAGGATTTGAGTTTGCAGTTGCCGAAAGATGATGTGGGTTACGGGATTATTCATGGATGGAGCGAGTCGGATTCTTGTTTGCATCCGAAGCCGATGGTTTGGTGGCTGCCTTATTTTGCGAACAATGCGTTTGCGGCGCGAGGGCTGAAGGACATCGGAAAAGCATGGCCGGCGATTCAGCCGGGCGGCGGGGCTGTGGCGGGTGCGTGGTTGAAGCGCAGCAAGGATTTGCAGGACGCGGTGATTGCGAGCATGCAGAAAAATGTGCGGCACGATGTGACTCCGGCGTATATCGGGCCGATACCGGGGACGACGCTGATGTTTCGCGAATCGCTGGAGAAGGAGCATCCGAGTCCGCAGCAGTGGGCGCATCGAGCGTACGCGGAATTGCTGCAGCCTGATGTGCTGCCGGCGAATTTGGCGAACACCGTGATTGACTGCATGCGCGCTTATGGCGGAACGACTTTGGGAGTGGTGGCGAATATCGAGCGGCCGCATCCGGAAGGGCGCGACATTTTGGGATTTATCTCCTACGGGTACGCGCAGATGCTTTTGCGTTTGGATCGCGTCGAGGAATATTTGCTGTTTCTTTACGCGCATCGTTATCACGATCACACGCGGGGAAGTTGGACCGCGGGTGAGGTATCGGGAGTGGACGGAGATACGGCGCTTTTCTGCATTCCGGCGCAGCAGACGATTCCTTTGCTGGTGCGTTGGATGATGGTGCTGGAAGATTCCGACGAGGACAGAATTTATTTTGGGAAAGGGTTGCCGCGGGATTGGGTCGCGTCTGGGAAAGAGATACGGATTGCGGAGGCGCCGACGCGGTTTGGCAGGGTGAGTTTCAGCCTGAAGGCGGATGTCGCGGCTAAGAAAGTGAACGCAAAGGTGGATTTGGGGAAGGCTGGCGGGGTGAAGGAAGTGCATGTGAAGTTGCGGATGACAGCGGCGAGCGCGGTGCGGCGCGTGACGGTCAATGGGCGAATGGTGGAGTTGGGCGGCGGTTCGCGGGACACGGCAATTTTCCCGACGGGCGGGGAAAAGCGATTTGAGGTAGTTGGGGAGTTTAGTTGAATTTGGGAGTTTTTGTGCGAGCGTCGCCTTGTTGAGTCCAGCCAAGGAAGGTTCATGACTGACAAGATTTCGCGCAGGGAATTGTTGAAGACGAGTGTGGCTGCTGGGGCTTCGTCCATGGTGCTTCGGAAACTGGATGCAGGGTTGCCACCTGGAGCGACGACGGAATCGATTCCCGCTGCTGCGGACGGCGAGATAGTTGCTCTGACTTGCAATGACGGGGTGCATGTGCCGCCGCGAGGGGAGAGTTTTTTCAAGTTTGGGTTTGACTTTCCGGAGCCGTCGGTGGCGCTTCAGGGATTGCTGTTCTCGTTCCGGTTGCACACGTTTGAGGATTGTTACGGGATGGACCGCGCGAGCATGAAGGTGGAAAAAACGGCGGATGGTTTTGAGATGCGCTGCACACAATTGGTGTGGGCCGGTGACCAGTTGAAGGCTCCGGGCAGCGTGGTGGCGCGAGTGCGGAAGAGCGGCGATTTTTTTCACTGGAAAGTGACGGCGGAGACGGACTGGCCGATCAAATCGGTGACTTCGATCGTGCGCGGAGTGCCGCGAGGGCAGATATCGGTTTCGTGCAACAAGTTTTTCGATCCGAAAGATAACGAGATTTCGAAGGAGCATCCTTATCTCTTTGGCGGGATGACTACGCCGTTGGTAGTGATTCAGAAAAGCAGCGGGGATTTCTTTTATCTTTCGGCGCGCGACGAAAAGGTGCGTGCGACGCGATTTTATTTGCAGCCGGGAGATGACGGGTATCGCGCGGAACTGATTTACGAGCGCGAAGGCTGGGAGAAGAGCAACAAGATTGAAAGCCCGGCGTGGCGCGTGGGGAAAGCGCCGAGCATGGACGCGGCGTCGCGGATGCATTTTGAGCACGTCGAGACGGCTTTTCAGATTCCGGATTGGGAGAAGAGGACGGATGTGCCGGAGTGGTTCAGGGAGATTGCGCTGGTGCTTTCGATCCACGGGATGCACTGGACCGGATACATTTACAACGACTACGCGAAAATCGGGAAGACTCTGGAGTGGGCCGCGACGCAAATTCCGGCGAAGCGCGTGCTCGTGTTTCTTCCGGCTTGGGATGGGCGCTACTACTGGAATTATCCTTTGTACAAAGCCGATCCGCGATTGGGAGGCGAGGAGGGATTTCGCGCGCTGATTGCGAAGGGGCAGAGCATGGGATTCCGGATGATGCCGATGTTTGGCGCGAATGTGGCGAACCGAAATCTTTCGATGTACGCAAAAGTGGCGAACGCGCAGACGGTGCGGATTGATGGAGATGATTTCGCGAATGATTGGGTGGACATGGACAACGACCGGAGCAACGACGGCTGGGGCGCGTTCTTGAATCTGGCCGTTCCTTCGTGGCGAGAATATCTGGCGGGGCGGATTTCGGAAGTAATCGAGCAGTACCACGTGGATGCTTATTTTTTGGATATCGCGGGAGCGTGGATCAACAATTTGAGCGGCGGGATGTATGAGGGGACTGTCGAGCTGGTGAAGGAGTTGCGCGCGAAATATCCGGGGGTGTTGGCGGTGGGGGAGATGCATTACGACGCTTTGATGTCGTGCATTCCGGTGTATCAGGTGCCGCGGTCGCCGGCTTATCCGGCGGCTTTGACGAAGTACGCGAGGTCGTTTGAGCATTTGAGCAGGCCGGCTCCGGGGCGTGGGAGCACGGGCGTGCATGAGGATGGATTTGCGAAATTCAAGCCGACGATGCCGGACGAAAAGCACACGATTCCGACGATAACCGTGGTGGATGATACTTTCGCGAAATATCGAGATGTGATGATTGAAGTGATTGCGGCGGCGAAGGTGCGTGCGGGGATTTCGTGAGAGCGGGGAACGATTGGGGTGATTCCTTCCAATAGCGAACTTCCAGTTCGCGATCGCTTAAAATGTTAACCGGCGCCATGGCGGCGCATCACGTTTCAATCTATAGTTAATTCATGATCAGGCCAACCTGTCTGCTGCTTACTACCATTTTGATTGCCAGGATTTTCGCGCCGTGTGGTGTGGCGCGCGCGCAGGCGTCAGCGCCGACTTCCGCCCAGGTTACCAAAAGCGCGCCTGTTGTGGCGGATCCTTCTTCGGCTGCTCAGCAGGGGATTGGGCTGGCGGAGAAGGGGCGGTGCAAGGAGGCTTTGCCGCTGTTGAAGAAGGCCATTCCGCATTTGAGTGATAAGCAATTGAAATTTCAGGCTGCTATGGCCGGCGCGCGGTGCGGGATGAGCCTGGATCAGGTGGAGACTACCGTGGACACTTTGCTGCTGCTGAATCGGGAGTATCCGCACAATCCGGAAGTGCTTTACGTGACGGTTCACTATTTTTCGGAATTGGCGAATCGTTCGGAGCAGGATTTGGTGAACTCGGCGCCGGGGTCTTATCAGGTGCACAAACTGGATGCGGAGGGATTGGAGTCGCAGGAAAAATGGGACGAGGCGGCGGCGGAGTATAGCAAGATTCTGGCGGAGAATCCGAAGTTGCCGGACATTCATTACCGGCTCGGGCGGATTTTGCTTTCGAAGCAGCCTCCAGCGGTGGACGAGGCGAAGAAGGAATTCGAAGCGGAGCTGGCGATTGATCCCGCTAATGCGGCCGCGGAATTCATGCTGGGAGATATTGCGCGACAGGCGCAACAGTGGGACGAGGCGATCGCGCATTTTTCACGCGCGCTGAAGATGGATCCCGGATTTGAGGAAGCCTATTTGGGATTGGGAATGGCTTTAAATGCGGCCGGGAAAAATGCGGAGGCGGTGGGGCCGCTGGAGTCGTACGTGAAGATGGAGGCGGCAGATCCGGCGGGGCATTATCAGCTCTCGATTGCTTATGCGAAATCGGGGCGGAAGGCGGATGCGGAGCGGCAGATGGCGTTGCAGCGGGACGCGGAGATTAAGGCGCAGGCGCAGGAGGGGGCGGGGAGACCGCAGTAGCGGTTCGAGAAGTCAAAAGATTTTACACAGAGGACACAGAGAAAGGCGGAGGTAAATCGAAGAAAGAAGTAAGACTTACCGCTGAGACGCAGAGGGCGCAGAGAAAAGCAACGGCGCTACGAACTTCGCGTTATTTCCAGCTTTTCTGGCCTTCTGTGATGGTGATGTAGCGATCGATTGGGACTTCTGTTAAGCGTTCTTTTATTCCGCTTGGTTGCGGCCACTGGATTTCTAGCCAATCAATTTTTGTTCGTTGGCCAATTCCTAAAACTATGCGTGGGTCGTGGGCGGCGAGGTAGCTCCCGCCGCCTACTTTGGTGTGAGTGCGCTGGAGATCGCCGGCGCGGTAGATGATTTTGGCGCCCACTGCGTCAATGTTGGATTTGCGGCCGATCAGGCGGAGGCCTAGCCAGTGGTTTTCGCGTCCGGCGTTGTTGCGGAGGAGGACTGGGGCGCCGTTGTTCGTCGCGATCAGCACGTCTACTGAGCCATCGTTATCGAAATCGCCTAGAGCCATGCCGCGGGCGGCCAGCGGCTTGGAAAAAATCGGGCCGCTTTCCAGGCTGACGTTTTTGAAATGTCCCGAGCCGGTGTTGCGGAAGAGGAGCAGCGGCTCGCGATAGGTGACGTGCTCAACGCGCTTTTCGACTTCGTCGTCGGGATGACCGTTGCAGAGGAAGAGATCTAGGTCGCCGTCGTTATCGTAATCGAAAAACTTCAGGCCCCAGCCGCTCATGTATTGCGTGGTGGGGCCGATGCCGGTGGGAATGGAAACGTCGTTGAAGGTTTCGTCTTTATTGTTGTGATACAGCGCGTACATTTCCTGGTCCACGTTGGCGACGAAGAGATCGAGAAAGCCGTCTTGATCGTAATCGGCGGCGTCCACGCCCATGCCCGAACGGGCGCGGCCGAAAGTGTTGTAGCCTACTCCTGCGAGTAAACCTGCTTCTTCGAAATGTTTTTTGCCGCGATTGAGGAAGAGAAAATTCGCTACGGTGTCGTTGCCAACGAAGAGATCCATCCAGCCGTCGTTGTTGATGTCCGTGGCAACTACTCCCCAGGCTTTTCCGAGCGACGCGGCAATGCCGGATTCTTTGCTGACGTCGGTGAAAGTGCCGTCGCCATTGTTGTGGAAAAGATAGCTGGGCTCCGGGCCATACACGTTGGGCTTGCAGTACCAGCGTTCGCCGGTGAGGGTGTTGCCGCAGAATTTATTTTTGGATTTATCGAAATCCACGAAGCGGCAGACGAAGAGGTCTAGGCGGCCGTCGTTATCGTAGTCAAACCAGACGGCGCTGCTACCCCAGCCGGGAGCGGCGACGCCGGCTTTGGCGGTGATGTCGGTGAAAGTGCCGTCGCCATTATTGTGATAGAGGATGCTGTGGGGATATTGCGTGACGTAGAGATCGGGGAAACCGTCAGCGTCATAGTCGCCGACTGCGACGCCCATACCGTATGCGTTGCCGAGCACGCCGGCTTTTTCAGTTACGTCGGTGAAAGTGCCATCGCGATTATTGCGATAGAGCGCGTTGCGGAGGGGTTGCGGCGGAGTGTAGAAATCGCAGGGGCCGCTGTTTACGAAGTAGATGTCCATCCAGCCGTCGTTGTCGTAATCGAGGAAGCCGCAGCCGGCGCCGACGGTTTCGGGGAGATACCACTCGGGGGAGCGCCCATTGGTGTGTGTCCAGGTAATACCGAGAGCGGAGTTGGACATTTCCTCGAAGGCGGGTGCGGTGGGCAGGAATAGGCGCGAGCGATTTGTGGCGAGATTGCGGAGGCTGAAGCCGGTGGCGGCGAGCAGTTGCAGGAAGCGGCGGCGCGGAAGTGAATTCCAGCCAGCGTCTCGACCTCTCGACATGCAGCGAGCCTCCTGATTCGATTGCACGACTGATATCGTTGCAGACTGCGTTACGGATGCGCGACGATTCCTGCGCCTTCTTTGATTATGATGATCCCATTTGCCGGAATATTTTTAAATTCTTGCTGCTCGCCGCTGGGCCAGCGGATCTGCAGGCTTTCGATTTCTGCGGCGCGGCCCAGGCCGAAGTGCAGGCGGAAATCGCTTTGGGAGATGTAGCTGCCGCCGCTGCGGACTTCTTGCAACTGCTGGTGGCCGTCGACGCGGAGAGTTACGCGAGCGCCGATAGCGTCGCGATTGGACTTTGTGCCGACTAATTTTACGGTGAGCCAGTTTCCTTGGGGCGCGTCGTTTCTCAGAAGGCTGGGAGCGTCATAGCTGTTGTTCACGAGGAGTTCGATGCTGCCGTCGTTGCGAAAATCGGCGGCGGCCAGGCCGTGGCTATTGAATGGTTTGGTGATACCGGGGCCGGCGTCGAGCGAAACGTCTTTGAATTTGCCGTTGTGCCCGTTCCAGTAGATTAATTTTCGTTCGCGGAAAGAGCTGAGCAAGCCTTTGCCTTCAATTTCGGGATAGACATGGCCATTCACAATTGCAATATCCGGCCAGCCATCGTTATCAACATCCACGAAGAGAGCGCCCCAGCCGAGGAATTGGACGTTGCCGCCGAGGCCGGCTTGAAGAGTGGCGTCAGTGAAAGTGCCGTCATGATTGTTGCGATAGAGAGTGGAGCTGTCGTCTGAGAAATTTGTTTTGATGATGTCGAGCCAGCCGTCGCCATCGTAGTCGCCGGCGTCCACGCCCATGCCGGCTTGAGTGTGGCCGTCTTCGTTGTAGGCGACGCCGGCGTTGAGCGCGACGTCGGTGAAACTGCCGTCGCGATTATTGTGAAAGAAGAGATTCGGAGAGGAATCACAGGAAACGTAGATATCCGGCCAGCCATTATTTTCAAAATCGGCGACGAGGGGAGTGAAGCAGTAGTGCGGCACGTTGTCTTTCAGAATTAATTTTTCGGAGACATCGGTGAACGTGCCGTCACCGTTGTTGTGATACAGCTCGTTGCGCGTGCCTTTCAGGCCCATGGGGCCGCAGAAGACGGGCTGGCCTTTCCAATCGCAGGCAGAGGCGCTGGAAGGATCGTGGAGTTGCGCAGGGTCGAAATCAACGTAACGCGCGACGAAAAGATCGAGGTGGCCATCGCGATCGTAATCCACGAAGGAACAGCCGGTGCTCCAGCGTGTGTCTTCGTGAGCGAGACCGGATTTTTTGGTGACGTCGGTGAATGTGCCGTCACCATTGTTGTGGAGAAGAACATTGTGTCCCCAGAAAGTGACGAAGAGATCGGTGTAGCCGTCGTTGTCGTAATCGCCGGCGCAGACGCCCTGGCCCCATCCGGTGAGCGCGACGCCGGCCTTTTGGGTGACGTCGGTGAAAGTGCCGTCGCGATTATTGTGATAGAGGTGGCTGGTGGGTTCCTGACCCTTGGGGAAACCTTCGAGAGTGCTGCCGTTAACTAGAAAAATGTCCGGCCAGCCGTCGTTGTCGTAGTCAATTACCGCGGCGCCCGTACCGGTGCTTTCTACGATGTATTTTTTGATGTGATCGCCGCCGAATTCGGTGCGGGCGGTTAGGCCGGCTTGGGCGGCGATGTCCACGAAATGGATTTTCGGGGGCGAGGGCGGAGTGGATTGCTCGAGTATGGTGGCGGTGGGTTGTTGCTGTGCGGCGGCGTGAGCGGCGACAAGAAACGAGCACTGAAAAAACAACGCGAGCGTAATTATTTGCGCCGTGAGGCGGATGGACATTTAGCTCCGACCGGCATTGGAAGAAATTTTGTGAGAGCGATGGGACAAGAATCCCTGCACGGTGCGTGACCTCTGATGTAGGCTACCAGCGTTGTAAACTTTTTTGGAGCGCATAGCGAGTTTTTTCCGGTGCCGAGACATTTCAATATTTCAAGGCGCGATTTGTTGAAGAGCGTGGGTGCGGTTCTGGCGGCTCCGCGCAGTGGTTGGAGTGGTGCGGGTGCGCCTATTCCGGTTACTTACGTGGACGTGGCAGCGGCGGCGGGAATTACCTTTCAGCATGACAATGCGGCGTCTACAGAAAAATATTTGATTGAGACGATGGGTTCCGGCTGCGGCTGGATTGACTACGATCAGAACGGATTGATGGATTTGTATCTGGTGAATGGGGCTGCGACGCGGTTGTACACGCCTAAGCACGCGTTGCAGAGCGCGCTTTATAGGAACAATGGCGACGGGACGTTTAGCGATGTGACGGCGAAGGCGGGCGTGGGCGCGGAAGGGCTTTTTGGAATGGGCGTGGCGGTGGGAGATTACGACAACGACGGATTTCCGGATCTTTTTGTGCTGGGATACGGGCGGTGCATTCTTTATCACAACAATGGAGATGGAACTTTTACAGACGTGACCGCGAAGGCGGGAGTGGAAAATCTGGGGCGGTGGGGGTCAAGTGCGGCGTGGTTTGATCACGATAACGATGGGCGGCTGGATTTGGTGATTGCGAACTACGTGGACTGGGCACCGGACAATAATTTTTGGTGCGGCGATCATGGGCCGGGACTGCGCAGCTATTGCCATCCGGACAACTATCACGGACAGGCGCCGACGCTTTATCACAACAACGGCGATGGGACATTTACGGATGTGAGTTTGCGATCGGGAGTGGGAGCAAAGCCGGGGAATGGGCTGGGCGTGGTGACTTTTGATTACGATGACGACGGATGGCAAGACATTTTCATCGCGAATGATTCGATGCCCAATTTTTTATTTCACAACAATCGCGACGGAACGTTTCGGGAAGTGGGATATATGGCGGGCGTGGCGGTGAGTATGGACGGCACGTCGGAGGCAGGCATGGGCGTGGACGCGGCCGACGCGAGCGGGAACGGACGGATGGATTTGATTGTGACGCACCTGGATTCGCAGCTGGCGCGGTTTTATCAAAATATGGGCGGGGGAGTGTTTGATGATGCGACGCTGCGGTCGAAGATTTCGTATGCGACGTTCCATATGAGCGGGTTCGGGACGCGGTTCATGGATTACGACAACGATGGGCTGCGCGACGTTTTTATGGCTGATGGCCACATTTTGGACAATATCGAGCGCTATCGCGGCGAGGTGCGGTATGCGGAGCCGAAGCTGATGTTCCGTAATACGGGACGGGGGATTTTTGAGAACGTGAGCGACCGGCTGGGTGCGGATTTTCAGCGTCCGCGGGTGAGCAGGGGCGCGGCGATTGGGGATTTTGACAACGACGGGGATCTGGATGTGCTGGTGAACAATAATGGGGAGCCGGCGCAGCTTTTGCGCAATGACGGAGGCAATGCGAATCACTGGTTGGAAATTTTTCTGATCGGGACCAAATCGAATCGTGACGCGGTGGGAGCGCGGGTGAAGCTGACGGCGGGAGATTTGACGCTTTACGATCAGCGAAAGGGTGGGATGAGCTATCAATCGGCCCAGGATCCGCGGTTGCATTTTGGGTTGGGAGCGCGTGCCAGCGTGGATGCGCTAGAGATTATCTGGCCGAGCGGAGTGGTGACGAAACTTGCGGATATCAAGAGCGATCAGATTATTGCGGTGAAGGAAGGCGAAGGGTTGGTGGAGCGTCCGTTTCCGCGCGTAATTGCCCGGGTGAGATAAACTGGCGCGCTCGACATCGAACGAACGCCGAGGAAAAAGCAGATCCCTCCGGCATACTACGCCTGCGGGATGACAACTTTCGTGTTTTTTGCGGACTTTTATTCGACGCGGGACGGCGCGGTGGTGGCTTTGTGTTCGCTGGGACCTGATCGGATTTTAGCGGCTTGGGTTTCGTTCAGATTGGCGAGGATTGCTAGCATTTTCTGAGCTTGATCGAGCTGGCCGCGCTGACGATAGGCGGTGGCGAGGTGCGAATACACGGAAGTGTTGGTGGGATCGAGTTGGCGCGCGATTTCCAGGTGGGCGATGGCGTCGTCGGAGCGGCCGGCCATTAGATAGATTTTGGCGAGGGCGATCTGCGAGCGCGAGTTGTCTGGATGTACGGTAACTGATTTTTCCAGGGCGGCCTGGGCTTCGGCGAATTCCGGCTGACCGGGCGTGACGCCGGAACGGATCAGCGCTTCTCCTAGAAGCGTAAACAGAATGTAATTCTCGTGGCCTGCGGCGATGCCCTGGCGCGCCGCGGCTATCGTCTCCGGTATTTTGCCTTCCACTAAATTTTGCTGCGCGATTGCCATGTAGGCGATTTCCGTGTCGGGCGCGAGTTTTGCGGCTTGGGCGAAATCGCTCGCGGCCAGGTCGCCCCGTTCGAGCAGGGTTTGGAAAACTCCGCGTTCATAGAACAGCCGCGCGGAGTGCGGAAGATTTTCAATACCGAGATTTACGACTCTTACGCCGAGAGCGTAGTTCTGGTGGTCCATGCAGGCGTCGGCGACGAGAACGTAGAGTTTTTCGTTACTTGGACTAAGGGTGGCGGCTTGCCGAAGAGCTGTAAACGCTTGCTCGGGATGTGAATTGCCGACGTAGGCTTGGGCCAAGAGATTGTAGACGGAGGCCGTGGGATGCGGGGCGCTGCTGAGTGTGCTGAGGAGGGTGATCGCTTTTTCGAACTGGTTGGTGGCGGTGTAGCAGAGCGCGAGGTTGAAGTCCGCGGCATATTCATTGGAGACGCGACCTTGGGCTGCGAGGAGATGGGGAATGGCTTCGTGAAAGTGGCCTTGGCGGGTGAGGTCGGTTCCGGTTTGGAGCTGTTGTTCGGCTGTAGCGGATGCGCCGGAGTCGTCTGCGGGCGGCTTGGTCTGAGATTGCTGCCTGCCTAGCGTGCTTTGCGCCGCGGCCGACGAACATGCGCAGAGGGCGATGAGAACGGCGAGAAATAACGTGACGGTTGATGTAGGCGCAGCGCTGCGCCGGGCGCGGTCGTTCTTGGCGAATTCAGAATGGCTGTTGATCACGCGAGTCTAGCTTCCTTGGGTCCGCCCTGATTCTGCCAGTATTCGAGGGGCGTGAGAAGGCGTGGGTTCGTGGAAATGCGACGTTTTTCGCGGCGGAAGTGGGCTGGGGGAGGTGTCTTGCACTGCGGGTGGGCGAGGATAGTAGGAATCTACTAGGGCAAGCAAGAAATGGCTTGACAGGATATCGAATACAATATAAAAGACGGGACATCGATCGGGTGGTCTGTCCCATTAGGGGTAATGGGGTTTATGAGTAAGCGTTTACTTCATCCAAAAAATTTGACGAGTTTTCTCGGAGCAACACACCTGCCTGGCCGCGCTTGCGCTACCACCCTAGCATGCGGCGCGGCCATTTCTCCTCGCTCGCGCTTTCATTCATGCGGCGACCCCATCTTTGAGATCGGTTCCAATCCACTAAGGAACGGCCATGCATAATAGGGCCGTAGCTCGAGTTCTTACGCATTTGTCGGGACGTTTCCATTCAGGTTCTGTGTGCTGCGTGTCGCGCAAGGGATTCGGCAATGAACAAGGAGGCAATATGTCGCGCAGTTTCTCGATGGGATTCTTTCTGAGCGTGCTGGCTTGTTTGCTGGCTGTGGTGGCGTTCGGAGTGCAGCCGGCCTGGGGACAGGCGGGGAGCGTTGGATCAATCAGTGTGACGGTTCTGGATCCGGACGGCAAGGTCGTGCCGGGCGCGACGTTGACGCTGCAGGATCTCTCGACGAATGACGTGCGAAATGCGGTCTCTTCTGGGGATGGAACGTTTACATTCGTTGGCCTGTCGCTGGGAAACTATAAGCTGACGGTCGCGAAGAAAGATTTTCAGAGCCAAGCCTTCACGGATATCACAGTCCATGCCACCCAGGTAACCGATGTTACGGCGAACTTGAAGGTCGGCCAATCGAGCGAGACGGTAGAGGTTCGTGAAAACGAGACTCCGCTGGTCGAAAGCACATCGAGCGTCATCAGTACGACGATCGACATGAAACAGTTAGAGGATTTGCCGCTAAGCGGGCGCGACACCAGCCAACTAGCGTATTTGTCGGCGGGATTCAGTGGAGTTCCGGGCAACGGCAACGGCACATGGAACGGGCTGCCGGTGATTGCGCAGGGAAACAATGTGGATGGCGTGATTTCAAGCACGAGCCGGATGAAATTTTCCGGAAACCAGACGCCGGCAATTCAAGCACGCCTCGAAGACATTCAGGAAATGACAGTGCAAACGGACCAACTGGATGTGAACCAGGGCTATGGCGCGACAAACATGCAGGTGAACTTTGTTACTCGCCGCGGCACCAATAACTGGCACGGGCGGGCCTTTGATAACTTTCAGAATGACGGCTTGAACGCCAACAGTTGGGCGAATAACGCATTCGATTTGCCTCGAAATAAGTTCATCAAGAATGACTTCGGGGGCAGCGCTGGTGGCCCGATTCTGAAAGACAAGCTGTTCATTTTCGGAAGCTTTGCCATGTCCAAGCAGCCCGGCGGGTACACTCAAAGTAACAATGTTCTTACGACAGCCACGCAAGGGGGGCTGTTTACCTTTATGGGAGCCGGCGGGCCCACATCGGTGCAATTGGTGGGAACACCGACCAGCGTCGCCGGGCTGGCGGGCGTGAACAACACGATCAACAGCGTTTACACCACCGAGCAGGGTGCAATCAACGGTATCACTTCTCTCGGGAAACTGACAGGTGTGCCGAATGATCCAAGCGTTCAACAAATCAGTTGGCAGGTGGCCAGCCCGATAACGGAATACTTCCCAACGATTCGGGTTGACTACAACATGTCGCAGAGTCTGAGATTTAATTTGGCCTGGAACATGACCAAGTTCGATCAGGTTGGCGCTACTGCGCCGTGGTTTCCGGGAGCTGCGTTCGCCGATTCAGAAGGAGCGAACACGGCGAAGGCCTACACGGCGGCCTTTGGTTTCGATTGGACGATTAAGCCAACGCTCGTGAACCAATTCCGCGGCGGGTTCCTATACAACTGGAATGTTTACGGAGCCGGAGTAAAGCTGCCGACCGCGGGCTCAAGTCAGAACGTAGAGTGGAACCTAAGCAATGTCAGTAGTGTCTACAACGCTAACATGTCCGGGGATCTTTACCAGCAGCCCACGTCCACCTACTACCCACTTTTCAACGCGTCCGATTCGCTGACATGGCAGCATTCTGCGCACACGTTTAACTTCGGATTCTCGTGGTATCACGAGCAGGACCATTACTGGAATTCGCCGTCGGGTATCGTCTTTACGAATCTAGGCCTAGTTACCGGCGACCCGGCGTTGAATCCGATCTCGGCAGCATTGATTGCGGCCGGCGCGAACACGGTGCAGCAGAACGAAGGAGAGCAACTTTACTCCATCCTCACCGGAGATGTCGGAGCTTCGAACGGTTACGCGGTTCGGACGGCGTACGCTCTCAATCCGCAGACCAAACAATACCAAACTTCGACGGCACCGTTCGTGCTAGACGAAGTGCAGCACGCTTGGGGCCTCTTTTTTCAGGACTCCTGGAAGATAAAACCGAATTTCACCTTGAACTACGGACTGCGCTGGGATTTCACCGGCGACGATCACGATCTGAAGAATGCGTATGAGAGCGTCGGACTCGACGGAGTGTGGGGACCATCCGGCGCGGGGAATGAGTTCAAGCCAGGGGTTCTAACAGGGAACCAGAACCCGCTGTTCGTGGCGAGGGGTAGCCAGTACAATTCGTGGAACGTAAGCCCTCAACCGCAAATTGGATTTGCGTGGAGTCCTGCCTTTACCGATGGATTCATGGGTAAGCTGACGGCACAAGGCCAAACGGTCGTTCGAGCTGGTTTCGCGCTTAGAAAGTACACCGAGCCGTATCAGTTCTTTTGGGACGCGGCCACAGATTACGGCGCTTTCTTCTACCAGAACAATCAACTTGTTGACAGTCTCACCCCAACTTCAGCGGGCCAATTCAAGCCGGGATCGCTGCAACTGGGACAACCACTTCCGCCGTACCAAAACTTGACTCCGAATTACACCCCGACTTATCCGGAGGCTGGGCTGACGTTTGTTTACCCCTACCAGCAAATTTTCAACCCCGGCATCGCGCTAGGCGCGATCAATCCGACCATCAAGCAGCCGTACACCGAATCGTGGAACCTGAGCATCCAGCGTCCGATTGGCCGGAATAACGTGATCGAGTTCCGCTATATCGGCAGCCACAGCGTGAACCAGTGGCTGAACGTGTTTACCGATGAGGTGAACATTTTTGGTGGCAACGGAAACCCCGGATTCCTGCCCCAGTTCCAGCAGGCGCAGAAAAACCTGGCAATCAACGCCGCGAACGGAAACCCAAATTCTTTTGCGAACAACAATCTTGCTGGCCAAGCGCCGACACCGATCTTCGATGCGGCGTTCACCGGCGTGCCGGCAGCGCAGGCATATGGGAACTCCACATTCATTTCGATGTTGCAGCAAGGAGCGGCGGGCGGCCTGGCTACGGCGATGGCCGGCGGGCCGGGTGGGAGCCCGACGTATTTCTGCAACATCGTGACGACTTTTGCACCGTGCGCGGCGAACGGAGGTTACACGGGCGCCGGCGGGACGCAACCGATCAACTACTTCCAGATGAACCCGCTGAACTCTGGGCAGGACGTTGGGCTGACGACAGCTGCTGGTTACTCGAATTACAACGGCCTGCAAATTGACTTCCGACAGAAGCAATGGCACGGGATGCAGTTCGATGCGAACTACACCTGGGCCCACACGCTGGGAATCAACACGCAGAATTCCTGGACGGGAGTTTTCAACCAGTTTTCGCTGCGCAACCTGCGACAGAGCTACGGGCCACTGCCGTTTGACATCCGGAATTCGTTCCATCTGAACGGCACGTACGAACTGCCGTTCGGCTCAGGCCAGCATTTCATGAACCAAACCGGTTTAGTCGACAGGCTCGTGGGAGGATGGTCCGTAGGAACGATTGTGACCTTGCAGAGTGGCGAGCCGTTCCAGTTGCTGGGCGTACAGTCAATCAACGGAAACGTCTCCTCCACGTATAACGACTTCGGCGACAGCGGCTTGCTGCTCAACGGCGTGACGCAGTCACAACTACAAAGCTCAGTGAGTGTCTATCACGTCCCGGGCCAGACGACCGTTGACTTGATCAATCCGAAGTACCTTGCCGCGAACGGGACCGCTAATCCCGCGTTCCTCACCCCGAATACGAACCCGGGTACATTCGCGCTGAACCCGTGGTTGTACGGCCCCCGGTATTTCAACCAGGACATTGCAATCAGCAAGCAGATACCGATCAACGAGCGCTTCCACATGTCGTTTCAAAGCGAGCTGTTGAATGTGTACAACCATCCAAACTTCGGCCCAACGCCGATCGGCCTCGGCAGTGCCAACCCGGGTAACGTGAATATCAACAGCGGCAGTTTCGGTCAAGCTGGAACGATCACAACTCCGAATAGCCCGGGGAACAACGGAGCGAGAGAAATCGAGTTCCGGTTGAATCTGTTTTTCTAGTTTGTTGCGGCCAGGTCCACCCTCCATCGCGTTCGCTGGATGCCAGCTCGGCATCCAGCGAGCGCGTCGGTTTTTTTGCTCGAATGTAAATCGTTGGTAATTTCGGGTTGCCTATTGTGTCGCTCTCCGCTTCGGTCTGGAGGAAATCACAACCGTGAAAATTAACAGGCTTGCTTGGCTACTGGCCGGCGTGCTGTGCGTGCTCGCTGCAAGACCGACCTGGGCGCAAGAGCAGAATGCCGCGGCAACTCCGCCGATGGGGTGGAACAGCTGGAATCATTTTGCGGAGCGGGTGGATGACCGGGGCGTGCGCGGCGGCCGATGCGCTGGTGGCGAGCGGGATGAAGAATGCGGGATACGTCTACATCAACATTGACGACACGTGGGAAGCCGGCCGCGACGCGCAGGGATTCATCCAGCCGAATCAAAAATTTCCGGACATGAAAGCGCTGGGTGATTACGTACACAGCAAGGGCTTGAAGATCGGGATTTATTCGTCGCCCGCGGCGAAAACTTGCGCTGGTTATGAAGGCAGCCTGGGCCACGAAGAGCAGGACGCGCAGTCGTATGCGAAGTGGGGAATCGATTACTTGAAATATGATTGGTGCCAATCGAACGGCACGCGCGAAGAGATGATTGCGGCATACACGAAGATGCACGACGCGCTGAAGAAAGCGGGACGCCCGATCGTGTTGAGCCTGTGCGAATACGGGTGGAACAAAGTGTGGGAATGGGGACCGTCGGTGGGCGGAAATTTGTGGCGCACCACGGGTGACATCACCGACCAATACCGCGTGATGGCAGACATCGGCTTCGGCCAGAATGGCTTGGAAAAATTTGCGGGCCCCGGACATTGGAACGACCCGGACATGCTGGAAATAGGCAATGGCGGAATGAACGAGGACGAGTACCGGACCCACATGAGCCTATGGGCAATTCTGGCGGCGCCGTTGATCGCAGGAAACGATCTGACGAGGATGACTCCTTTCACCGTGGAGTTGCTGACGAATCGTGAAGTGATTGCGGTGGATCAAGACGCACTCGGCAAGCAGGGGTATCGAATCTCGCAGGAAGGACCGTTTGAGATCTGGATGAAGCCGCTCGCGGATGGAAGCAAGGCGATCGGGTTGTTTAATCGCCAACGAAGCACGGAGCAGATGACGGTGAAACTCACACAGTTGGGAATTGACGGACAAGCTTCTGTACGTGATCTGTGGTTGAAGAAGGATCTGGGAGCAGTCAGTGGGGAGTTCAGCGCGTATGTGCCGAGCCACGGGGTTGTTCTGGTGAGAATCAAGGCGAAGTAGCGCGTGGATTCCATTTTTGGAAGAAACATGATTTGAAGATTCGCAGAATGCGGCCAGGCTTGCGGGTCGGCACGGAGCGCCGCATCGCATGTAACGCCTTTATTTACAGCTAGTTGCTGCATTCTTGTCATTTGTAAAATGCTTGCATAAAATTTGCAATGAGATATATTCCGTAGAGGGTTGCCGTGCACCCGACTTCCGAACGATCCGAATGGAAATGACCCCTGGAATCGCTGTTCGGGCCGAGCGCGAATTGCAGTAAATTGAGTAAACGCTTCCCCAGAATTGGATTTGTGGTTTTTCGTAGGTGGTGGCAGGTGGCTGGAAAGTTCGGGAGGGCAATGTGAGGTTTCCCAAGGACGTTTCGCGGCGCCAGTTTGTTTCCGGTGTGGTGTCGTCGGCGGCGTTGGCGTGTCTTCCGAAGACGGCGAGAGCGTTTGCAGGGAGCGCTGCGTTCGAGGATTTACTCTTGCAGGGAGGGCGTCTGCACGGTCCCGAAGGCCGGGTGACGCTGTTGGCTGCGCCGTTTCCCATGCAGCAAGTGCGTCTGCTGGACGGCCCTTTCCTGGATGCAACGAAAATGAATCTGCAGTACCTGCATTCTCTTCCCGTTGATCGCCTGGTGCACAATTTTCGCGTGAATGCGGGACTGGCGAGTTCGGCGGAGCCTTTGGGCGGATGGGAAGCTCCGGATTGCGAACTGCGCGGACATTTCACGGGACATTTTCTTTCGGCGTGCGCGCTGGGGTATGCGAGCACGGGCGATGTGGAATTGAAAACGAAGGGCGAGGCGGTGGTGGCGGAGCTGGCGAAATGCCAGGAGGCGAAGGGCAACGGTTATCTAAGCGCGTTTCCCGAAAGTTTTTTTGACCGATTGAGCGATGGCAAAGGCGTGTGGGCGCCTTTTTATACGCTACACAAGATCCTGGCGGGAAATTTGGACATGTACACGTACTGCCAGTCGGAGCAAGCGCTGGCGGTGGCTGAAGGAATGGCGCGGTGGATGGGTCACTGGACCAATGGAATCAGCGACGATCACATGCAGCGGATTTTGAAGACCGAGTATGGCGGAACGAACGAGGCGCTTTATAACCTGAGCGCGATCACGGGGAAGTGGCAATATTTTCGGACCGCGACGCGATTCGAGCAACCGGATTACTTCGGTCCTTTGGCCGCGCACCGGGATGAGCTGAAAGGGCTGCACACGAATACAAATATTCCGAAAGTGATCGGCGCGGCGCGGCGATATGAGCTAACGGGCGATCCTTATTACCACGAGGTGTCTAAGTATTTTTGGGAAGAAGTGACGCAAGAGCGCTCGTACGTGACGGGCGGAACGAGCAATGGCGAAGGATGGGATACGGACGCGGGAAATCTGTCGAACGCGCTGAGCTTGTGGTCGGAGGAATGTTGCTGCGGGTACAACATGCTGAAGCTGACGCGGCATGTGCACCAGTGGACTGCGGACCCGCGGTACATGGATTACTACGAGCGGACGCTTTTCAATTCGCGGCTGGGGACACAGAATCCGGACAACGGAATGAAGATGTATTATTTCCCTCTGCAGACGGGCTACTGGAAATTTTTCCACTCGCAGTTCAATTCGTTCTGGTGCTGCACGGGAACCGGCGTGGAAGAGTTTTCCAAATTCACCGATACGATCTATTCGCACAACGATCATGATGTGTTCGTGAATCTCTTTATTGCTTCCGAGGTGCGCTGGCCAGAGAAGGGGCTGACGATTCGTCAGACGACGAGATTTCCCGAACAGGAAGGCACCAGCATCGCGGTAAAAGCGGAAAAGCCCGTGCAGGCCGGCATCAATATACGAATTCCGAGTTGGGCAGTGGACGGTGGCACGGTGGAGTTGAATGGGAAAGCGCTGCAGGCCTTTTCCAGCCCTGGAAGTTATTTGAGAATTACGCGAGAGTGGGCGAATGGCGACACGCTGGAACTGAAATTGCCGATGCGGTTGCATTCGGAACCGCTGCTGGGTGATCCGACACAGGTGGCGGCATTGTACGGGCCGATCGTGCTGGCCGGGTGTCTGGGAACCCAGGGGCTGACGGAAGCGATGCAATACGATCCGGATCATGGACCGACGCAATTATCTCCTCCGCATGCCGAAGCGAAGGGGAACGCGAACATTTTTGCGAAATCAACAGAGGATATTCGCGCGGCCGCGTGGCTGGAGCCGGTGAAGGGGCAGCCGCTGACATTTCAGACCGTAGGCCAGAAGAATGCGACGACTTTGATTCCGCTGAATCAGATATTTGGGGAGCGATACGCGGTTTATTGGAAGACGAGCACGCATACTGAAGACGCGGAAGGGTAGTGTTGCGGCAGGCTGATATTTGCCATTTGTAGAATCTGCTCGCGAGCGTGCTGTCCTGGCTGCAGACGTTGACGGAAGCGCGATGGAAGTGGATAGTACGTGGCACGCGTTATGGGAGATAGGAAGTGAGCATCCACGAAGTTGCGAAGATGGCGAAGGTATCGATTGCGACGGTGTCGCGCACCATCAATGGTGTGCCGACGGTGACGCCACAGCTTTCGCGGCGCGTGTGGAAGGTGATCGAGGAACTGGGATATTACCCGAATACGCAGGCGCGCGCGCTGGTTTCCGGACGCAGCCGGATTTTCGGATTGATCGTTTCGGAAATCACCAATCCGTTCTTTCCTGAAATCGTGCAGGGATTCGAAGACATCGCGGTTCAGAACAATTACGAGATTCTTACGACTTCCACCGTGCACGATCCAGCTCGCATGGCACTTTCGGTGCGCAGGATGATCGAGCGCCGAGTGGAAGGTGTGGCGGTCGTTACGTTCGGGATGGAAGAAGCGCTTTTCGATGATCTGAAATCGCGCAACGTGCCGTTGGTGTTTATTGACGTGGGACCGCCGCTGCCGCGGATTAGCACGATCAAGATTGATTATTTGAATGGACTGCGGCAGGCGGTACAGCATCTGGCCGCGTTGCGGCACGAAAAAATTGCGTTTGTTTCCGGCCCGTTGACGCTGAAGACCGCCGTGGCGCGGCAACATGCGTTCATGCAGGCGATGGAAGAGATCGGACTGGCCGTGGATCCGCAGCATCTGGTGGAGGGAAATCACACGATGGAGGGCGGAATCGCCGCGATGCAGAAACTTTTTGCTGTCGCGGACGTGCCGACCGCGGTGATTTGTTCGAACGACATGACGGCGCTGGGAGTGATGCGCGAAAGTTATGCGCAGGGAGTCCATGTTCCGAAGGAATTATCTGTTGTGGGGTTTGACGACATCCGCCTGGCGCAGTTCGTGATACCGCCTTTGACTACCGTGAAAATGTCGCAAACGGAAATTGCGCGACTGGCATTCAACGCGCTTCTGGCAGAGGTGCGGCGAAAGACACCTTCGCCTATGGGAAGTGAATACATGCTGCGTACCAGCCTGGTCCTACGTGATTCCACTGCCTTGGCTCCGAAAACCGCGCGGCGCCGAAAACCCAAAGCCGCCGAATCCGGCGGTGAGTGAAGCAAATGAACATTGCGATTTGAAGCGCGCGCCAGAGAACACGCAAACGATTCTGTGGTCCGCTGAGTATGCGTGTTCGTCGTGCGGGTTGGTGTGTTTTTGCGAGAGTGTTTGGCGCGGGATGCGCGCCGTGAGTGTCTCTTGAAGTAGTAGCACGAGCACCGCAAGCGTTGTGTCGGAAAGTAGCGTTAACGGGCACGGCGGTATTTGAATTTTTCTTGAGGGGATGAATGGCGTCCAAGAAGATCACACTGGGCTTGATTGTTGGGAATCGCGGTTTCTTTCCGGGGCATTTGGCGGAATCGGGCCGCAAGGAAATGATTCAGGTGTTGCAGCAAGCGGGCATCGAAGTGGTGGTGCTGGACGCGGAGAACAGCGGGCACGGAGCGATTGAGACGTACGAGGAAGCGCAGCGATGCGCGGAAGTTTTTCGCACGCACAGCGAACAGATTGATGGAGTGATCGTGACGCTGCCGAATTTCGGTGATGAACGCGCGATTGCAGATACGCTGCGTCTTTCGCGGCTACGAGTTCCGGTGCTGGTACAGGCGACACCGGACACACCGGCGAAGATGAGCATCGCGTTCCGGCGCGACAGCTTTTGCGGAAAAATGTCCGCTTGCAATAATTTGCGGCAATATGGAATTCCTTACTCGCTGACCACGTCGCACACGGTGACGCCGGACTCGGCAGAATTCAAGAAGGATCTGAATTGGTTTGCAGGAGTTTGCCGCGTGGTGCGGGGATTGCGGGATTTGCGTATCGGCAGCATTGGCGCGCGTCCGACGGCCTTCAATACCGTGCGCTACAGCGAAAAAATACTGGAATCGCAGGGAATTTCGGTGGAGACGCTGGATTTGTCCGAGGTGATCGGACGGATTCAGAGGATGAAGGATTCGGACGAGGCGGCGCAGGCGAAGCTGAAGTCCATTGAGAAATATGTTTCCACGAATGATGTGCCGAAGGAAGCTTTGCTGAAGATGGCGAAGTTGGGCACGGTGATTGACCAGTGGATGAAGCAGACGCATGTGACGATCAGCGCGATCCAGTGCTGGACGTCCATTGAAGAGAATCTGGGCGTGGTGCCGTGCACGGTAATGAGCATGATGAGCGACGACCTGATGTCCAGCGCATGCGAGGTGGACATTTGCGGCGTGCTCAGCATGCACGCGCTGCGGCTGGCTTCGCAGACGCCCAGCGCGCTATTGGATTGGAACAATAACTATGGCGACAATCCGGACAAAGCGGTGTGCTTTCACTGCAGTAACTTGCCGAAACATTTTCTGAAATCGGTGAAGATGGATTATCAGGCGATCATTGCGGGCACGGTGGGGAAGGAAAATACGTTTGGGACGTGCGTGGGCCTGGTGAAGTCCGGGCCGATGACGTTTGCGCGATTTTCGACGGACGATCGTGCGGGGCATGTGCGCGGTTACGTGGGCAGCGGCAATTTCACGGATGATCCGCTGGAAACATTTGGCGGCGCGGGGGTGGTGGAGATCCCGAAGATGCAGAAGTTGCTGCGGTACATATGCGAAAACGGATTTGAGCATCACGTGGCGGCGAATTTTTCGTCGGTGGCGGGGATGGTGCATGAGGCCGCGGTTCGTTACATGGGCTGGGACATGCACTGGCACGAAAATTAGCGATTTGAGGCGCGGATTTTTATGGCGATCGTCGCAGGCGTAGATTTCGGGACGTTAAGTGTTCGAGTTTCGATCGTGGACAGCAAGAAGGGCGCGCTGGAATCCGCGATCGCCCAATATCCATTGCATCGCAAGCGCGAGGACCCGGAATTTGCGACGCAATCGCATGATGATCATATGCGCGGGCTGGCATTGGCTACGCGTGAGGCTCTGAAGAAAGCGGGAGTGCGCGGCGAGGACGTGGAAGCGATCGCGCTGGACACGACGGGGTCGTCGGTGGTGCCGGTGGATGCGAAGATGGTCCCGCTGGATGATTATTATTTGTGGTGCGACCATCGCGCCAAGGCGGAAGCCGCGGAGATCACGGAACTGGCGAACCGTGAGGGGTTAGAAGCGATTCGCTGGTGCGGCGGCGTTTATTCTTCGGAATGGGGGTGGGCGAAACTGCTTCACTGGCTGCGTCACAATCCCGATAAGCGCGCGAAATTTGCGAGCGCGTTCGAACATTGCGACATGGTGGCGGCCACGCTGTGCGGCGTGACCGACCCGAGCAAAGCGAAGCGCAGCATTTGCGCGATGGGGCATAAGTGGTTGTGGCATGCGGATCTGGGCGGGTTGCCCTCCGAAGAATTTCTGGTGAAATTGGATCCGCTGCTGGCTGGGGTGCGCGGGAAACTGGCTGGGCAGTATGAAACTTCTGACAAGATTGCTGGAACATTGGCGCCCCACTGGGCGGAGAAGCTGGGATTGCGCGCGGGGATTCCGATTCCGGTGGGCGCGTTCGATGCGCACTGGGATGCGATTGGCGCGGGCACGCAGGAAAAAGATGTGGCGAATGTGGTGGGGACCTCTACGTGCATCATTGGGATCTCGAGCCAGACGCAGTTGGTGCCGGGAGTTTGCGGCGTGGTGACGGGCAGCGTGCATCCTGGTTACACCGGGATCGAGGCGGGACTTTCCGCGACCGGAGATATTTTTGAAGCGATCGCGCGGCGGGCGAACACTACGATTTCGCAATTGAGCGTGGGATTGGAAAAATATCACGCCGGCCAGACCGGATTATTGCGCATGACCTGGGACAACGGGGATCGCACGGTGCTGGTGAATCCGAATCTGCGCGGAATTACGTTGGGCTGGAATTTGCAAAATACGGCGCAGGATGAGCTGTTTGCGGCGATCGAAGGAACGGCGTTTCATACACGGGTGATTCTGGATCGCATGGCGGAACATGGCACGAAGATCGAGCGCGTGATCAATGCGGGAGGGATTCCGCAGAGCAATCCAGTTTTGAATCAGGTTTACGCGAACGTGCTGGGGCGGCCGGTGCTGGTGCCGAGCAAGAAAGTGACTAGCCTGGGGTCCGCTATATTTGCATTTCTGGCGGCGGGGACTTTCAAGACGATCGAAGAGGCGCAAAAGCAGATTTGTCCTTCGCACATCGTATTCCATCCGCAGAGGGAAGCGCAGAGGGTTTACGACGAGTTGTACGCGCTGTACCGGAGAATTTATTTTGAGTTTGGCGGAGCGGCGGGGGGCGGGAGTTTTGGAGATGTATTGCCAGCGCTGATCCGGATTTCCGCGAGTCAAATGGCGCGCACGCAGACGGCAGAAAAAGCGAGTTAGCTGAGTATGAGTGGCATCCTTCCAGTCTTTTCCTTCGTGTGAAATTCAAATCGTTAGTTTGCGGAAATGCGTTTGCATCCGTATGCTTGATTGAATCCTGCACACGCGAAAACGAGTAATCGTTGCCGCAATCGCGCGCAGGTGGAGCTGCGAATGATCCGGATTTCTTGTGCTGCGCTGCTTTTTGATATGGACGGAGTGCTCATTGATTCCACTCCGGCGGTGGCGCGGGTGTGGATGCGTTTCGCGCAGCGGCACGGATTCGATGCTGCGGAAGTGGTGCATCGGGCGCACGGGCGGCCGAGTATCATGACGGTTCGCGAGTACCTGCCGTGTGCCGATCATCTGGCGGAGAATAAAGAAATCGAGCGCGGTGAAATTGTAGATCTAGATGGAATCGTGCCTTTGCCGGGAGCGTTGGAATTGTTGACCGCGCTGCCGCGCGGGCGCTGGACGATTGTGACTTCCTGCACGCGGCGGTTGGCGGAAGTACGATTGAAGACGAGCGGATTGCCGCGGCCAGAAGTTTTTGTTACGTCGAGCGACATCACGAACGGCAAGCCAGCGCCGGATCCGTATCTGAAGGGCGCGGCGCTGCTGGGATTTGCCTCGCAGGATTGCGTGGTGGTGGAGGATGCACCGGCGGGCGTGCGTTCCGGCAAAGCTGCTGGAGCGAGAGTCATTGGGTTGTGCACGACGATGTCGTTGCGCGAGATACGAGATGCGGGCGCGGATTGGGTGGTGCAGGACTGTTCTGCGATTTCGCTGGATCCTTCTGCGGTTCACGAAGGGAAACTTTCACTGGTGCTGCGGGAGGACGGCGCGCCTGGTTCGAAGCGGTGGCGCGGGCCTTCCCTGATTTGCGCTGCCAATTCGTGCGCTTCGCTCGCTAAGAATGAAGCGTCAGCACGGTTAGCGAGTGTGCCGGGAACGTTTGACGGAACGCCGGGCCAGCGCCCGAAAATTGACTGCGCTTGACACCTACATTTTTCGGTTCCGCGAATGTGTTTGTAGAATCGAGGCTTGGGCCGTTTACTTCGTAGAGATCACCTGTTGCCTGCAATTTAAAACCCTCGATGGCGATGTCCGCAGTGATATCCGACGTCGGATGGCGATTGACGACCGCGAGCGTGAGCTTTTGGCCCTTGTCGTCCGTGGTGGCGGAGACGTCGAGATATGGCGTGTCCGGCATATCGGGGAAAGTATCCGAGCGCACGAAGGCGTCAAGAGCGACGTTGCCGGAATATTGGGCGTAGAGCTGCAGCGGAAAGTAGGTTGTTTGCAGGACGATTCCCGTGGGGTTGGCCATGATAGGAGCGATGACGTTTACAAGTTGCGCGAGATCCGCCATTTGCACGGTGCGGCAGTTGCGATGAAAAATGTTGAGTGCGGAGGCGCACCATAGTGCGTCGCGCAGATTGTAGATTTCTTCGAGTTTGTGATCGTCACCGCGCTTGAACCAGGAGCGGAACCAGATATTCCATTCGTCGGCTGCGATTTTTACGCGCTCCTTTTTCTCATTCTTGCCGGCCACGGATGTAATTACGCCGTCGAGTACCTTTATTTCGTGTTCGAGCTTGCTGGCGTCATGAATCTCCTTGGGCGTGTCCATGCTGCCGCCGTAGTGATGGAGCGAAATATAATCCACCACGTCCACGAGGCGTTCCAGAACTTCGCGATCCCAGTCGGCATTATTTCCGCCGCAGGCAATTAGCTTGATGGTGGGATCCACCCACTGCATCATCTTGGCGAATTCGAGCGCGAGGTCGGCGTAGGCGGTGGCGGTTTTGTGGCCGGCTTGCCAGGAGCCGTAGATTTCATTTCCCAGGCCCCAATATTTCACGTTGTATGGTTCGGGATGGCCGTTTTTTCTGCGCAAGTTAGCCCAAGCGGTGTTCATGGTGCCGTTGCAATATTCCACCCAGTCTGCAGCATCCTGCATGGTGCCGGTGCCCATGTTCACGGTGATGTACGGCTCGGAGCCGAGCTTGCGGCAATATTGAATAAATTCGTCGGTGCCGAAGCGATTGGATTCTTCGGCTTGCCAGGCAATATCCCAGCGGCGCGGGCGAGAATCCTTGGGGCCGACGCCGTCTCGCCAATTGTATCCGGAAGAAAAATTTCCGCCGGGCCAGCGCAGCAAGGGAATGTGCAGGCCGCGGGCGGCCTCCAGAACGTCTTTGCGAAAGCCGTCGCTGTCGGAAAGCGGCGAGCCTTCTTCGTAAATTCCGCCATAGATGCAGCGGCCGAGATGTTCGATAAAGTTGCCGTAGACGTTTGGATTAATTTTGCCGATTTGGCGGTCGAAATCGATTTTGATCCGGGCGCTCGCTGCAGGTGTGGAAGTTTGCTGGGGCGTGGCGGGAGGCGTCGGCGTCGCGGATTTGCGCGAGACGAGCGAAGAGGAAATTAGGGGAAACGCCGCAGCGCCGAAGGCGGCCGCTACGCCATCTTTCAGGAAATTGCGCCGTGCAGGAAGCTTGATGGTCATCGAAGTGTCTCCGTTTGTAGCCTAGCCGAACCGTAGGGCGAGTAGGCGGCACGAGTATCTATGGGGAAACGTTTACTCGTCAACAGGGGATTTCGGCGGAGGTGATTTCTTGCAGACGCGGAAAGTAGGGCGGTGAAGCGCGAAAGGTGCCGGGAAGGCTCGGCAGCAAGGTGCGGACGGCACAGAGGTGCAGGCGAAGAAAGCGGGCTTGTAAGGCATACGTATAAATTATATTGTGATGCTGGATCTTCCAAGGAGGCTCGTGTGCGCATTCGATTCGTCGCGTTGGCCGTGATGGTAATGGCTGTGCTTCCAGAGGTTTGTGCGGCACAGACGACTCTGACGAACGACCAATTCCAAGTCGGCATGTCTGACTCTGGGATCGCGAGCGTGAAGCGGGTGCACGACGAATACGATACGGAATACATCGCGCCTGGGGGGAGTTTGGGCGATCTGGTGATTCGCTACCGGCAGGTAGGGCAGAAGGAATGGAAGCGGGCGACCGCTGCGGTGATTGAGGGCACGCCGGTGGCGGGACAAACGGCTATCCATTACATGGTGGGCGAACTGGTTCCGACGATCGCAACGTCGAGCAAGCCTTCGGCATCCGTGGAGCCTTGGGAAGTATGGGCGTTAAAGGATCAGATCGAGCCGGCGAATTCACACGAGGCGGGCGTGCCGAAATTTGCGTGGCGCGGGAAAAAGGGAACGGCGGAGTGGGTGGAGTACGATTTTTCCTCGCCACAGAAAGTGTGGGCTGCGGAAGTGTATTGGGCGCAGGAAGAAAACCCGGATGAGCCGATCAAGCTGCCGAAATCTTGGCACGTGCTGTATCGCGATGGTGATGCTTGGAAAGAAGCGAGCGCGACGAAAGGTTATCCGGTAGTCGCGGATCGATATTCCGAGGCCAATTTCGCGCCGATAACTACGACGGCGCTGCGGATTGAAGCGCAACTCGAGAGCGGAGCGACGGCGGGGATTTATGAGTGGCGAGTAAACGATGAAGTGAAGAAGGTGACGCCGATCGACGATTTGCACGTGCGCGAGGAATTTCGATTGGACGGCGACGCGCTGGTGTGGAGCATCTCCTTGCAGAACAACACCGATCACGAGTTGGAGATCGGGGATCTAGGCCTGCCACTGAAATTCAACACCAACTATTCCTGGGACAAGACCGAGACGTACACCAAGCGCGTGTTTCCGCACTATTTTATTGGCGAGAACGGATCTTTTGTTTTCTGGATGCGTCCGAACGCGGAAGGACCGTATCTGGTGATGACGCCGCAGCAGGGTACGCCGCTGGAATATTTCGACGCGACGCGAATGGAACGCGGCTACGCGGCTTACATCCATTCGGCTGCGAGTGGGGAAGAGTTGCGCGCAAAAGGCGGAAACTGGCGTTTGCCGAACACGAACCTGGTCTTGAAGCCAAAAGGGGCGGCGGGAGATTCCGCGCGTTATGGATTTCGATTTCGCTGGGCTGCTAATTACGACGGAGTTCGCAACGTGCTGTACGAGGAGGGGCTGTTCGATGTGAACGTGGTTCCCGGCATGACGGTGCCGACGGATTTGACGACGCTATTTTCGCTGCGCACGCGTAACAGGATCACGGAAATTGCGGCGGAGCATCCGGAACAAACCAAAATTGAGTACGTCGGCGAGAGCGGGAAGGATGTGCACGTTTATAAGGTGCAGTTCGCGCGGCTGGGAGAAAATCAGCTGAACGTGAAGTACGGCGACGGGCGGTATCTATCGCTGGATTTTTTTGTGACCGAGCCGCTCGAGACGCTGTTCAAGAAGCGCGCGTCGTTCATGGTCACACACGAACAGTGGGAGGACCCGAAGCTGTGGTATTACGGCCTGATTTCGCAGTGGGACATGAAGCACGAAATATTGCGTAGCCCGGACGATCTAGACGGGCTGCAATCATACGCGGTGGCTTCGGACGATCCGGCGCTAGGGAAGGCGCCGTACATTGCCGGGGAAAATATTTATTACCCTTCACAGCATGAAATTGATGCGGTGGAATTGTACATAAAGAAATTCGTCTGGGGCGGGCTGCAGCAGACGGACAAGGAGCCCTATCCCTACGCGATCTACGGGATTCCGAACTGGAAGGTGAACCGCGACAGCCCGAAGGACGACCAGGCGGGGAAAAAACACATCTGGCGCATTTACGACTACCCGCACGTAGTGCTGCTTTACTACAACATGTACCGGGTGGCGAAAGATTATCCGAACATGACGAAGTATTTGGATGCGGACGGATATTTGGAGCGGGCGTTGGGCACGGCGAAGGCGTTCTTCACTGTGCCGATGGAAATCTTGAAGTGGTCGCCTTATGAAACCGGAACGTACGATGAGCTGGTGATTCCGGATTTGATTCAGGCGCTGGATGAAAGCGGGCACAAAGACCAAGCTGAATGGTTGCGAGCGGAGTGGGAGAAGAAGGCCGAGCATTTCATCAATGGGCATCCGAATCTTTATGCGTCGGAGTACCCATTCGATTCCACGGGGTTTGAATCAACGCACGCGTTCGCGAAGTATGCGATGGCGCATGTGATGAAGCCGGGCGAGACCGCACCGCAGGGATTGCCCGCGGGTGACATGCGGAACGCCGTGAAATATCACGATGCGGTGAGTTTTTTGAACGAACAGATGGCGCTGAACCTGGCGTGCCGCGGATGGCTGGAGCCGGCATACTACGATCTGGGGAGCGATTATCGCGGAGCGGGGAACGCGAGTTATACATTGAGTTATATGGCACAAATGGGCGGCTGGGCGGTGCTGGATTATGGATTGTATTTTGCGCAGGATCCATTTCCTTATGCGCGGCTTGGTTACGCTTCGTATTTAAGTTCGTGGGCCCTGCTGAATTCGGGGACGGCGGAATCGAACTACGGCTATTGGTATCCGGGAAAAAATAATGATGGCGGGGCGAGCGGAGGATTTGAGCCGCGCCCTTGGGGATATGCGTGGCTGGGGAACAAGGAAATGGGCCGCGGGCCATGGTGGTATGACGGCGAGATTGATCTGGGATTCTTGGGAGCCTTGCGAACCGCGGCGACGGTGGTGGTGGATGATCCGATTTTCGGGGCGTATGCGTATGGAGGAGAGCTGCAGCGTGATGGGAAGGTGACGGAAGTGATTCCGCGGGATGGTTTGCGGGTGCGGTTTCACGTACTGCGTGGTGACGAGCGGTTGCATATTTTGCTGGATCGCGATGGATTTGCCGAGGGGCAGGCGATTTCGTTTACAGATGGATTGAGGGAGATTAAATTTACTTTGGAGGATCGGGCTGGCGCGAAGCACGAGACTGGCGTGCGGGTTAGCGGATTGCCTGTTGGGTCGTATCAGGTTTTCGCGGGGGAGCGGGCGGTGCAGAAGTTTTCGACCAAAGGCGCGGAGGAAGAGATCGTCGTGATTTCTGTGGATGCGGCGACGGTTGCGGTGAAGATCGCGCGGGTTGGGGCTGCGGCGGATTGAAACGGATGGAGAGTTGCACACGCGGCGCACTCAAGTGCGCCGCTACAAACTCAAAACCGGCATCTGCGGTGTGGTCAGTAAGAAATCAGGCGTGTTGCTCGCGGTGGCGCTGGATGAATTCTTTTAGATATGCGCCGGCGGTGGTGATGTGCTTCCAGAGGGCGTCGGAGGCGATGTCCGAATTTTTAGTGCGGCACGCGTCGAGCAGTTCGTGGTGGGCTTTTCCGGCCACGTGCAATTCGCGGGTGAACACCAGATGGAGGCGCGTGTAGCGGTCGCAATTGTTGTTCAGCGTCTTCAGGAACGAGAGCATCACGGGACGGTTCGCGGGTGCGTATAGCGCAGAATGGAAAGCCCAATTCCACTGGCCCCAGGATTTTATGTCGGCGTCATTCTCGAGCGATTCCTCGAATTGGTGGAGAATTTCTTCCGCAGCCTGAAAATCTTTTTCGGTGAAATTGGCGATGGCTTGGCGGAGCATGTAGCATTCCAGGACAGCGCGAGTTTCGAAGAGTTGCATAATTTCGTCGGGGGAGAGCGCGGAAACGACGGCGCCACGATTGGCGACGATCGTGATCAGCCCCTCGGCGGCCAAATGGCTGAGGGCTTCGCGGACGGGGATGCGGCTGATCTGAAATTCGGCGGCAATGGCGTCCTGGCGGAGTTGCTCGCCTTCGCGCAGTTCGCCGTGCAAAATTTTGTCGCGCAGGCGTTCGACCACGGCGGCGGCCAAGGATTGGCGCGGAATGGCATCGGATTTTCTTGCGGTGTGTTCGTGCGTGGGCACCGCGATGATTTTAGATTGAGGTTTTGGCATCGTAAGTCACGTAACCTTTTGAAACTAGATCGGCGCGGGATACAGCCTGGTTCCGGAATTGCTGAGATGGATAGCCCGCGCGCGCCGCCCGTGATCATCTATCAGGACGGCGAGCGTGTCAATTCTCCGTCTACCATGCGCCAGATGCCAAGAGAATTCTCGTTTTTCAATTCGTCTGGCAAAGCGACGTCTGGAAAATCCTGATAGCAGACGGGCCGGGCAAAGCGAAAGATTGCCAGGGTGCCGACGGAAGTGGTGCGCGAATCCGTGCTGGCCGGGTAAGGCCCGCCGTGAACGATGGCGTCGCAGAGTTCGAGGCCCGTGGGGTAGCCGTTGTAAATAATTCGCCCGACTTTATTTTCGAGGATGGCGATGAGTTCGGAGAATTCGACGATGTCCTGGTCGGTGCCGTGAACGGTGGCAGTGAGATGACCGTGCAGGCCGCGAGCGGCTTCGAGGATTTGTTCCTTCTTTGAATAATTGATTAGCAGCGTTTCCGGCCCAAAAACTTCGTCGGCGAGATCGGGGCTGGCGAGGAACGATGTAATGTCCGTCTGGAATAGTGTGGCGCCTGCTTGAAAAGAGGTGGCGGCATCGGCAGATTTTTCCTCGGCCAGCAGGCCAACGCCTTCGTGATTCTTGCGATTGCGGATTTCGCGATTGTAGGACGCGCTGATGCCGGAAGTCAGTAGCGTGAACTTCGCGGATTCCGCGACCTTGCCCTTCAGGACACTTACAAGCGCGTCCGTGGGTTGTCCTTCGGAGAGAAATACGAGCCCGGGCTTGGTGCAGAATTGGCCGGCGCCTAGCGTAAAGGAGGCGTAAAGTTCGGCGGCGATTTGTTCGCCACGAGTGGCGAGCGCGCCCGGAAGAATGAAAGTGGGATTGGTGCTGCCCATTTCACCGTAGAACGGAATCGGCGAGGGTCGCCTAACGGCCAAATCAAAGAGCGCGCGACCGGCGGGAATGGAACCTGTGAAGCCGACGGCTTTCACCAGAGGATGTTGCACCAGGGCGGCGCCGACGGAAATTCCGGAATCGAAGAGCAAAGAAAAAACGCCTTCGGGCAAGTCGCAGGCGCGCACGCTATCGCGGAGGATGCGGCCCACCAATTCGCTGGTCCCGGGATGGGCGGGATGGGCTTTGACGATTACAGGATTTCCCCCGGCGAACGCGGAGGCGGTATCGCCACCGGCAACGGAAAAGGCGAGCGGAAAATTGCTGGCGCCGAAGACCACGACCGGGCCGAGAGGGCGGAGCATCGAGCGGACATCTGGCTTGGGAACTGGTTTGCGCTGCGGATCGGAGTGATCAATGCGCGCGTTGACCCACGAGCCTTCGCGCACTACTTTCGCGAACATGCGGATTTGCGCGCAAGTGCGACCTGTTTCGGATTGCAGGCGAGCGATCGAAAGCGCCGATTCCTGATGGGCGCGCGTAACGAGCGATTCGGTCTGCGCTTCGATGCGAGACGCGATCGTTTCCAGGAACTCCGCTCTTTTTTTGCCAGACACCCGCGCGAAAAAGGGGCTGGCTTCGGCGGCGAGCTTGACGGCCAGGTCAACTTCTTCGCCCGTTGCGGAGTGAAAGGACGGCTCGATTTTCTGGCCGGTGGCTGGGGCGAAGGCCTGGAACCTGCCGTTCGCTGCGTTGCCCGCATTGCCGTCGCGAAATCCGATTATTGAAGTCCCCAAGAATTCCATTTTTGTAGATCCTTTACCTTGCGGCGTGCGCGAGATCTGAGCTCGCATTCTTCGGCCGAGTTTGAATGGCGCGACGAATTATTTTTTTGGTGGCTTCTAATTCTTCGCCGATTATCTCCAGTTTCGGCGCTCGGACACGAGCGTTGCCGATGCCAAGTTCCTGCTGAACCAGTTTTATCAGCTGGATGAACTTGGGAACCGTGTCCAGCCGCAGCAACGGCAAGAACCAGCGATACAGTTCGAACGCCTGCGCGGATTTTCCTTCCATGCCGTAGTCGAACAAGTCGACCGATTCACGCGGCAGAGCGTTGGCGAGGCCAGCGATCCATCCGGTGGCGCCGACGCCGATGCCTTCCAGGATGGCGTCGTCCACGCCGATAAATAAAATCAGGCGATCGCCGATTAGGGCGCGAATCGCGCTGACCCTGCGCACGTCGGTGCTTGATTCCTTCACCGAATGCAAATTCTGGTGCTCGTTCGAGAGCTCCTGAATCTGCTCGGGGAAAAAATCGGTCCCGTAAGAGACAGGATTATTGTACAGCATGCTGGAGAGAGGCGTAGCCTTCAGAACGGCGGCGACGTGGGCTTTCATTTCGCGCCAATCGCCTTTGTAAACATACGGGGGAAGAACCATGAGGCCTTCGCAGCCGGCGGATTCCGCGGCTTTGGCTTGGGCGATGGCTTCGGCAGTCGAGAGCGCGGAGATCGCGGCGACCACGGGAGCGCGACCTTTCAAGGCGTCTACGCAGTTGCGCAGGATCGCGACCTTTTCGTCGAAGGAGAGTGTAGCGCCTTCGCCGAGCGAGCCGAGCGCGACTACTCCGGTGCAGCCATTATCGACGAGCCAGCGGCTGTGATTGGCCATGAACGCGTGGTCAACTTTTTCATTTTGATCGAAACATGTGGTGATCGCGGGCATTACGCCTTTCCACTTCATCGGGAATCCTCCAATTAAATTCGTGGCTCCGCAGAATGCGATGGTATCGCCGTCAAGCTCGAACACCGCACTGGGAAAACTGGTGGTCGGACGGAATCAATTTCCCAACCGAAAAGAAATTCAGCGGCGGGCCCGCAAACGCGCGCTTGGCAGGGGCCCATGCCGCAGCGGACGTGCAATTTCGCAGCACGCCAGGAGCTGTGTTCGCACATTCGTTCGTGTGGGACATCTTCGCAGCGACAGACCATGGTGTCCGGCCGCGCGAGATTTTTCAGCTCCGGGCGCAATGGGAATGCGTCTCTTAGAATGCGAACTACTTTTTTGTATCTGGCGCGCTTCGCGAATAGATGTTTGGCGCGATCTTCCCAATTGGTCGCGGCGTATCCGGCGATTTCGCCTTCGACGAGTGCGAGTTCGAGGCCGCCGATCCCCGTAGGCTCGCCAGCGCAATACGTTCCGGCGGTCGAGGTCTGCTGATATTCATCCACTTCTACAAGACCTTGTTGCAGCCTGCAGCCGCACATGCGCGGCAGCTCGAGGTTGGGTATCAGATGAAAACCGCAGGCGAGATAATCGCATTCGATTTCGCTGGTCTGTCCTTGGCGCGAAATGCGCACGCTTTCGAGGCGCCGATTTCCGAATGCGGCCACGGGCCAGCAATCTGTCCAGTGCGGGATGCCGCGAAGGTCGTAGGCAAAGCGCAGGGCCTCGAGAGCCTTTCCGGGGACCAGGAGCATCTGCATCCCGAAGCGAACCATGCGTCGCCGAGTGGTTTGCTCGCAAATGCCGATTACTTTCGCACCACATTTGCGTGCGTATGCAGCGACTGCAAGAAGCAGCGGACCGGTTCCGGCGATGACGACTCGTTTTCCGGCGATATCAAGCCCGGATTTCAGCAACGCTTGCAATCCGCCTGCGCCCATGACGTTGGGCAAAGTCCAGCCGGGAAAGGGCAGGAAGAGTTCGCGAGCACCAGTCGCGAGAATCAGTTTTCCGTAAGTGAACTGAATGGCGGAATCATCGGACTCCGCGGCTAATTCGCCATTCGCGGCGTGAAAGACTCGCGCGCCTCGAACGATTTGAACTGCGGATTCATTCAGGCGTTGAAACCACGGCGACGATGCCGATTGCTTGGGAGCGCTTTGAGCGCCACGCCAAATTTGTCCTCCGGCGGCGGAATTGTCGTCAATTAATCCGATGGACTTGTCGGAATCGGCGGCCGCGAGCGCCGCAGCAATTCCGGCGGGCCCTGCGCCGACCACGGCGACATCGAATCTGAGATGTTTGACGCTATCCATTGGCTTCTATTTCCATGTTCGCTTCGCATAGCACCTGGCAACTGCGGCGCTGCGGCTCTCCGTTGATTGCGACGCGGCATTCGAAGCAGGTGCCCATGCCGCAGAGCGCAGAGCGGGGCTGGCCAGTAACCGAAGTGCGGCAAGCTGCGCCGGAAGCGAGAACTGCGACAGCGACAGTTGCGCCCGCGCGAACTGTGACCGGCTTTCCATTTACGCGAACGGAAACGGATTCAGACATGCGCCTCCGCAGCCATTTGCCGGGACGGCAGATAAGGCTGAATGGGAATTGCGGGCCGCTGGCCGAGAATTTGCGCACAGATTAGTTTCGCTGTGGCAAGCGAGGTGGTGATGCCCAAGCCTTCGTGACCCGCGGCGACCAACACAGAAGGATCTTCCGGCGACGGGCCGATCAGAGGCAGTTTGTCGGGAGTGGCGGGCCGAAAGCCGGTCCACACGCGAATCGCGGAAAGTAAATTCAGGTCGGGCATATATTCGAACGCGCGTTGCAACATGCGGGTTAGGATCGATTCGTCCACAGCGGAATTTTCCGCGCCGTATTGGCGCGAGGAGCCGATTAATATCTGGCCTGTTTTCCGAGGTTGCACGTTGAAAGCCACGGAATCGGCGGTGAGCGAGTGCGCGCTTTTCAAATACCCAAGTTCGACGACCTGGTGACGGAGAAAATTCGGATAGCGATCGGTGATCACCAAGTGGCCTTTGCGCGGCTTGATATTTATTCCGGAGCTGAGCCTTGGTGCGGACTGGCCGGCGGCGTTGATGATGAAACCCGCGGCGAAGATTGTGCCATCGGCGAGGCGCGCGACGCCTTTTCCGATTGCGGCGACTGGCTGGCCGTGGATGACGCGCGCTCCCAGGTCGCGAGCTTTCCGCAGCAAGAATCCCGTGGCACAGGGCGGATAGACGACGGAGTCACCCGGCACGCGAAGTCCGCCTGCGAGCGGTGCGCGCAGGTGAGGTTCCGCATCACGAACTTGTTGCGAATCGAGAATTTCCGCGTTTACACCGCGTTCGCGGTAATAATCAAATTTTCGACGGACTTCGGCCATTTCTTCTTCATCTGTGGCAACCCACAGCGTGCCACACGGGTCGAATTCGACGGCAGGTGGAAGTTGCTCGCGCATATCGTCCCACAGAATTTGCGAATAGCGCGTGATGGCGAACTGAGCTTCGGAATCATCCATCACTACGATGTGGCCCATGGCTGCGCCGGTGGAACCGCTGCTGGGGAAACCTTCGTCAATCACCAGAACGCGCAAGCCTTCGGTGGCGAGCTCCAAAGCGCAGGCGGCGCCAACGATGCCGGCGCCGACAATCACAACTTCGGTCGGTTTGTTCACGGGTAAATGCCATTACGAAAGGGATCGCGCGGATCGAGAATCACATCCGCCTCCGACGTAATGAATGCGGAACCTTTAATAATGGGCAATATCTGGCCGTCTGCAACGCGAACTTGTCCTTCAAAAACGCTGCCCACGATGCTTTCCTGGCGCCACACCTCGCCGGGCTTCAATTTTCCATCGGCGTAAAGGCAGGCAAGCTTGGCGCTGGTCCCCGTGCCGCAGGGCGAACGGTCGTAAGCCTTTCCCGGGCATAGAACGAAATTCTGGCTTTGAATTCCTGGTTTCCTCGACGGCCGAAACAGTTCGACGTGATCGATCTCTTTGCCGTCGGTGCCCTTGATTCCATTCGTGGCCAAAGCCTGACGAATGGCCCAGGCAAACTCGGTTAGTTTTTCAATGTTCGCGGTGTTGAGTTCCACCGGACTACTGTCCACGAGAAAAAACCAATTGCCGCCCCAAGCGACGTCGCCCGTGACGGCGCCGTAGCCGGGCACCTGGACCGTAACCTTTGCGGCTGTTCGCATGCTGGCGACATTTACTACGGTGACTTCGCCGGTTTCATGGAGTGTGGCGGTGACCGTGCCGACGGGCGTCTCGATGCGATGATCGCCGTAAGTGATTTTTCCCAAGTACGCGAGTGTAATCACCAAGCCGATCGTGCCGTGCACACACATGCCGAGATACCCGACGTTGTTGAAGAAAATTACGCCAGCGGTGCTGGTAGGATCGGCGGGCTTGCAGAGAATTCCGCCGACGACAACTTCGGAGCCGCGCGGTTCATTGGCCAGTGCGCTGCGTAGATAGTCGTGATCGAGGCGAAAGCATTCGAGTTGCTCGGCGACGGAGCCGCGGCCGAGGTCCGGGCCGCCGCTGACGATAATTCGAGTGGGTTCGCCACCCGTGTGGGAGTCGACGATATGAATGCGTTCGACGGCGCCGAACAGGTTCGCGGGAATATTTTCAACACGTGGTCTGGTAAGACTCATGAGCCGGCTATCCGATCCTCACTCGGGAGAAACGCAGTAACGACGGATTATCGCGTTTGCGAGTGAAGATTTGCGAGTGAAATTGCAAGAGCTCTGAAGCAGATGTTGCGAGGACGCAGCCGGACCGCGATGAAAAGGTTGCGGATGGCATCCGTAAAAAGGAACCGAGGGGTGTAAGTGCTGTAAATTCGGGCTGTGGGCAGATGGGCATTGACGGGGCAGCCTGCATATAATATACATCGTGCCGAAGTTAGGCAACCGAAAACATCCGGCTGGCTGAAAACGTTTACTGCGATCTTTGGATCGCCGTACGTACTGGGCTTTCCCATGTGCTTTCCGCAGTTCACGCGGAGATGCGGATGTGGCGTCACATCATTCCGAATCTCCATGCAGCATTCCTGTATTCGCGTGGCGCCCGATTGCGGCAAGGAGCGTGCAACCGACTTCCGGCTGAAGCCGGTTTCAAGAGCTTGCGCCGTGGCGCAGGAGCCGTCGTCACCCCGATAGCTTCGGTTGCCAGCAAGGAGGATGTAGGGAAGGGCGGGGCTTCCCCGGCCCCCTGTCCCAAAATCCTTGAGGCCTAGCGCGACAATTCCTGGTCAGAGTCGCAGTGAGGTTTATTTTGTGGAACGACCGCAATTGGGCAACGACTTGGAAATCCGTATCGAATGCGAGCGAATCGTCGCCGGAAATCGTTTCGCGTGAGAGGTGCTCGCTGGAGGAACAAAAATGAAGCGCGGCACTGGGAAGTGGATCTTGGCGGTGGTGTTTTTCATGGTTTCTCCGGCGCTGGTTAGCGCGCAAGGCACACTGGCCGACTATCAGCGCGCCGAGAAATTTCTTCCCGGAAATGCGCGGCATCAGATTTTCGTGGCGGATGTGACGCCGCACTGGATTGAGAAGACCAGCAGGTTCTGGTACCGGAAGGTGGGGCCAAGCGGATCGGAATTTATTCTGGTGGACGCGGCGCAGAATACCAGGGCGGCGGCGTTCGATCAGGCGAAGCTCGCGGCGTCTTTGTCGCGCGTGGCGAAGCGGGAATATTCGGCCACGCAATTGCCGTTCGACAGCTTCGAGTTCGCGAAGGATGGACAGTCTATTAATTTTCAACTGGAAGGCGCGGCGTGGACGTGCGGCCTGGAGAAATACGAGTGCAAGAAGTCCAGCGATGCGCAGGCTGGGCCGTATGAGGAGTTTTCTCCCAACAATGCTTGGGCCGCGTACGTGAAGGATCACAATCTTTATTTGCGCGATGTTTCAACGGGGTCGGTGCAGCAATTGACCAGAGACGGCGAGCCTGGCTGGGATTATGCGACGCCGATACCTTCGCTGCGGCCGATGGTGGCGCAGGGAACGGATGACGTGAGACAGCGTCCGGCAGTTTTCTGGGCGCCGGATTCATCGAAACTGGTTAGTTACCGGCTGGATTCGCGAAATGCCGGGCACTTTACGACTCTGCAATTCGTGCCGCCGAATCAATTGCGGCCAAAAGCGTACGACGTGGTGTATCCGTTGCCAGGAGAATCATTGCCGACGGCCGAGCCGATTATTTTCGATATTCCGTCGGGGAAGCGGACGGACATAAAGACCGCACCTTTGGAAATACGGTTTCAAGGCGGGCCGGGTTTCGACTGGTACCCGGACAGTAAGAGTGTTTTTTATGATTACAGCGAGCGCGGAGAAAAGGCGATCGAGTTGCGCGTCGTGGATCCCGAGACAGGCGTGCAGAGAGTGTTGATCCGCGAGCAATCGGAGCGCTACGTGGATCCGGGCGAGACTTCTTCTCGATTTGCGCACGATAGCGGCGAGATTGTCTGGTCCTCGGAGCGCGACGGCTGGAATCATTTGTATCTTTACAACGAAAAGACGGGGCAATTGATCAATCAGCTGACGCAGGGGCCTTGGGTGGTGCGGCAAATATTGTCAGTGGGCGAAAAAGCACGCCGAGTATATTTTCTGGGATGCGGACGCGAGAAGGACGAAGACCCCTATTTGACGCATGTTTACAGCGTGGGATTTGACGGCAAGGGGCTCACGCTGTTGACGCCGGAAAACGCGAATCACTCGGCGAGCGTGTCGCCTGATGGCGTATTTTTCGTGGACAGTTATTCACGCGCGGATCTACCGGGAAAGGCTGTGCTGCGGCGAACGAAGGATGGGTCGGAAGTGCGTGTGCTGGAAGAGTCCGACGCTTCGGAGCTGCTGAAGACAGGCTGGAAATATCCGGAACCCTTTCACGGGAAGGCGGCGGACGGGTCAACCGATTTGTATGGATTGATCTGGCGGCCTTCGAATTTCGATCCGTCGAAGAAATATCCGATCGTCGAGCAGGTGTACACCGGGCCTCAGGGATTTTTTGTGCCGAAATCCTTCGGGCAAGCGAATCGCGGCGGTTTGCAATCCGTGGCGGAACTGGGGTTCGTGGTGGTGATGGTGGATGGACGCGGGACGACGGGGCGCTCGCGCTCGTTCCACGAATATTCGTACAGAAATTTGGGCGGATCGTTTGAAGATCACGTGGCGATGATCAAGCAGATGGCGGCGCGCTATCCGCATATGGATATCGAGCGTGTGGGGATATGGGGAACTTCGGCAGGCGGTTACGGCGCGGCGCACGCGATGCTGGTATTTCCTGAATTCTACAAGGTGGGCGTGACGATTTCGGGCGATCACGACGCGCGGTTGGATAAAGCCTGGTGGAACGAGTTGTATCAGGGTTATCCGCTGCAGGATGATTACGTTGCCCAATCGAACGTGACGATGGCCGCGAAGCTCCAAGGGCATTTGCTTATCGTGCATGGCGATATTGACGACAACGTGCACCCGGTGGAGAGCATGCGTTTCGTCGATGCGCTGATGAAGGCTAATAAAAACTTCGACATGCTGCTGGTACCGAACATGTATCACGGAGAGGGCGGCAATCCTTATTTAGTGCGGCGGCGGTGGGATTATTTTGTGGAGCATCTATTGAGTGTGACGCCGCCGAGTGGTTTTGAGGTGCACGAGGATCGGGACGAACCGGCGCGTGGCCGTTGACATCCCCGGAGTACCGGTGCGAACAGGTCGGTCACCTCTGAAGTTCCTCGGTGTCGCGAGTGTTCATTCAGCGCTGCCCCAAATGTCTCCAACCTTGTAGCCGCTCGGAAATGGATCGTCGGAATCGAGGACGTATTGCGCGAATCCGGTGATCCAAGCGCTTCCGCTAATTGTGGGAACTACGGCGGCGTATGCGCCGACACGCGTCTCCGCGATCAAGCGGCCCGTGAACGTGGTGCCTAGGATTCCCTCGTGCACAAAATCCTGATGCAGCGGCAGCTGCCGTTTGGCGTGCAGCGTCGCCATTTTTGCGCAGGTTCCGGTGCCACAGGGCGAGCGATCAAGCGCGCCGGTCCAGGAAGACGGCGGCTCCAATCGAGCTTGCCTGTGGAAACGATCACCGTATTCTTGCGGTCGGAGCGCGGATGGTCGGCGGGCGCGGAAAGTTGGGCGATGGTGATGCCCGCGATGCGCGGGGTTTTCTGGATGAACTACGGGGAACTGTTCGTTCGCCGCGGCTTTAATGATTTCGCCGACGCGAACAATGTCGCGCGCTTCGTCGGGCAGTCAGATGAAAGCCCAGAGGCGCGGCATCGGCTATGACATAGAACATGCCGCCGTAAGCGACATCCACTTTCATGGTGCCGAGACTCGCTACTTCGACGGAAGCATCGAGGTGCACGGCGAATGCTGGAACATTTTGAAACGTGACGCGCTTTACTTTTTCGATTTTCGATTTCCGCTTCGACTTCGATGAGGCCGGCGGGAGTATCGAGCTTCAGTTTCATGATGCGCTCGCGGATGGGAATCATTCCAGTCTCGAGCAGCACGGTGACGACGCAGATCGTATTGGTGCCGGACATGGGCGGATATTCGGTTTGCTCCATGATCACGAATCCGGCGTCGGCCTCGGGATTTGTGGATGGCAGGATGAGATTGCAATTGGATGCGGGGTAGCCGCGCGGCTCGCGCAGCATTAATTTGCGAAGATCGTCGGCTCGCGTTTCGAGATATTTCATTTTTTCGAACATGGTGGTGCCGGGGACGTCCAGCACCCCGCCTACGATTACGCGGCCAGGCTCGCCGCAAGCGTGAGCGTCCACGGCGGAAATCATGCGAGCGAATTGCACGGGATTACCCCTCCACGAATTTGTTCGACGATTCCGATGAATTGCAGCCGCGCGCGAATTGATCGCGCGACGGCTGAGTGGGCTACTGCGGTAGCTCCTCGTCGGGCATTTTACGGTCTGGTGCGGAGCGCGCTATCAGAAAATAAACCGGCACGCCGAGGATCACGATGATCAGGCCCGGCCATGTGGTGGCAGGGCGATAGGTGAACAGCACGATCAGTATGGCCGCCGCGCCAACGATGTAAAGCGCGGGGAGCCAGGGGTAGCCGAAAGCGCGATACGGCCGATCGGCATTGGGCTTTTTTGATGCGCAGGCGAAAGACGCCGGCGATGGTGAGAATGTAAAAAATCAGCGCGGCGGAAATAATGTAGTCGAGCAAATTGCTGTAGAGATTGCCGTAGGTTTGCGTGGCGGGGTTATAGGTGCGCGGCAGAACCAGCAACACGGCCCAGAGGCCTTGAATGAGCAATGCCCATGCGGGCACGCGTGCGGAATTTAGAGTTCCGCCAGCTTGGCGAAGAATAATCCGTCGCGCGCCATGGCGTAATAGGTCGCGCGCTCCGGCGAGAGTCAGCCGTTCACGCGTCCCAATGGTCGAGACCATGATGGCGGCGGCCATCATGCGCGGCGCCCAGCGTGGGGAAAATCTGTTTGCAGCATGGCGGTGGCGACGCGATCCGCTGGCGCGTGTTGAATGGCTGCGAGCGGCAAGCATGACCAGATAGGCGACGTTGGCCAGGCAATACAGCGTGATCACGATGCCGGTGCCGAGGGCGAGCGAAGCGGCAGATTGCGGCGCGGATTTTTCACTTCGCCGGCGGTGAAGGTAATGTCATGCCAGGAATCGGCGGAGAAGAGCGAGCCGGTCTGCGCGACGCAGATGGCGACAAGCAGTCCGAATGCGGTGCCGGCGCTGAGCCCGGCGAGCGAGGGATCGAACGACCGCGCGGCGGTCCAGGCATTGCTGAAATTTTCGACTGGACGGCGTGCAGCGTTCCAGCCGAGCGATGAGACCTAGCGACGATCAGGGCGAGCAGGGCGATCGTCTTGCCGACGGTGAAAACATTTTGCACCACTTTGCCGTATTGCAGGCCGCGGCTGTTCGTCCAAGTGAGGAACGACGATGACGCCGATAGCGATCAAGCTGCGCGGTCGAAAGCGAAACAGCGTAGCCGCTGGAAACGTGGATCGGCGAGATTAAGTAATGAGATTCCGAAACCGAGGGAAAGAGCACGCCGGAAAAACGCGCGAAGGCGACGGCAACTGCCGCGATAGTGCCGGTCTGGATGACGGTGAAAAGCGTCCAGCCGTAGAGAAATCCCCAGAGAGGAGAAAACGCTTCGCGCAAATAGATGTACATGCCGCCGGCGCGGGGCATCATCGCGGCGAGCTCGCCGTAGGAAAGCGCTCCGGCGATGGTGAGCACGCCGGTGAAAATCCAGGCGACGAGCAGCCATCCTGCGCTGCCGATCTGGCGCGACATGTCGGCAGAGACGATGAAAATTCCGGAGCCGATCATTACGCCGACGACTACCATCACGGAATCGAAGAGGCCTAGGCCGCGCGCGAACGTGGGATCATACGGAGGGGCCGCGGAGGAATTGGAGGAAGTGGCGGGCGCGTCAGTGGTCATTAATATCCTTGTGATTCTCGTCGTGCTTGTGATGCTCATGCTGCGCACTGCGCGGCGGCGGTCGCAGGGCCACTGCGAGAAGCGTCCAGTAAGTTCATGGAGACGAGAAGCTTGCGAGCAACGGATGCGAGGCGCATGAAATCGCTTGACGCGTGGATAATATATACAAGACTATACCTCCGTGTCGACATCATCCTCCAAGTCTGACAAGTCGGGCGCGTCTACCAAGGCTAAGGATACGGACCACGCCGCGATGAAATCTCCGCGCATCTCGCGCCGGGAATTCGGGCTGGATGCCGCAGTGACTGCTGCGCTCTCGCTTGCGGTTTCGCCGACGGGATTATTGGTCGCGCGGCGCGACCGCGACAACATATCACCGACGATTCCGGCAAGCGAGCAGGAAACTGGGGCGCGGAAGAAGCTGACGGCTGAGCAAAACCGCGACGTGGACGCGAAACTTGGCAACATTATTCGGAAATATGGCGAGCGATTGTCGGAAGAGCAGAGGAAACATTTGCGCCGGATTCTGGCTTACAACGAAACGATGCTCGCGCCTATCCGGGGGTACTCGCTGCAGAATGGGGATCCGCCGGTAACGGTGTTGAAACTTTCCAGCGCAAAAACTAATGAGTGATGAGCGGAGTGCCGGCGATGCGGCGACATCGTTGCGTACGCCGATCCGTCGGCTGCTGCTGTTTGCGGTGCACGAGAGGGCGAATTAATTCGTGTTGAGCGAAGACATACTTTATCTTTCGGTGCGCGAACTCGGCGAACGGATCCGCGGCGGAAAACTTTCGCCCGTGGAGCTGGCGGAAAGTTTTCTGGCGCGTAGCGAAGCGCTGGGGCCGAAGTTGAACGCTTACGCGACGATCACGCGCGAGCTGGCGTTGCAGCAGGCGCACGCGGCGGAAAAAGAGATTGCGTCCGGACATTACCGCGGACCTTTGCACGGCGTGCCGTATGCGGCGAAAGATCTGGTAGCGGTTTCAGGCTATCCGACGACATGGGGCGCGCGGCCACTAGCGAAACAATCGTTCAACTACAACGCGACCGTGATTGAAAGATTGAATCGCGCGGGCGCGGTGCTGATCGGAAAAGCGGCGATGATCGAGCTGGCTGGCGGGTTGGGATACTCCGCGGGCGACGCTTCGCTGACGGGACCTTGCAAAAATCCATGGAACACGAAGTACTGGACGTGTGGATCATCGAGCGGTTCAGGCGCGATTGTGTCGGCGGCGCTGGCGCCTTGGGCGATTGGATCGGATACGCGCGGTTCGATTATCTGTCCTACATCGTGGTGCGGAATTTCCGGGATGCGGCCGAGTTTTGGGCGCGTGAGTCGGCATGGCGCGATGGCGATTGCGTGGACGATGGATAAACTGGGTCCGATGGCGCGCACCGCGGATGATTGCGGGTTGGTGCTGTCGGTTCTTGCGGGATATGACCCGCTGGATCTCGATTCGTTGCCAGCGGGCGTTTCGGATTTTGCGTATTCTGATGCAGCAGGAGAGGCCGGGAAGACCTTGCGTATTGGTCGATTGACGAACGTGTGGAATCAACAAGAGGCGGGATTGGAATCGGCAGTGGATGCAGCTTTGAAGGTGCTGGAGAAAAATGGCGCGACTGTTGCAGATGTGGAGATGCCGGAGGGGCCTTACGAAGAAGCGGCGGAGCTGACGATTTTGATGGAATCCGCTTCGGCGTTTCAGGAGCTGATTGCTTCGGGGCGTTGCGCGGAGTTGATTGATCCGGTCGGGAAAATTAACGGTTACGCGAGCCAGGAATTTTCAGTGGGCGATTATCTGCAGGTGCAACGCGTGCGAACATTTTTGCAAGCGCAGGTAAATAAATTGTTCGAGCGATTCGATGTGCTGGTGACCGCGGGCGAATCGTCGGCGGCAGCGCCATTGAGCGCGCCTCCGGAAGAAGATTCGGCGGGGCCGATCGAACAGCGAGCGCCGGACGGTGTATCGAGTCTGTGCGGGTTGCCGGCGATTGGCGCGCCGTGCGGGTTGAGCAAGGACAAGCTGCCGTTCGGAGTGCAATTCATTGGGCGCGCTATGAACGATCATGCGGTGATCGCGGCGGCGCGGCTGTTTCAGAGTCATTCGGACTGGCACAAAATGCGCCCGCCGATTAGCTAGCTTCATGGCCTTCAAGGGGTTGTCGTGACGATTCATTGCTCAGGATTTCGCCGAGCTGGGGAGCGGGGTGTGTGCTTTTCACAGCGAAGTGTCGCGTTTGCGACAAGCTGCGGCTTCCTCGCGTTGCTGATTCTGATTTCCTGCGGCGTGCTGATTCGCGCGGATGAAGTCAAGCCGCCAACACAGGCTCAGGCAGGGGCGTTGGACCAGTTTGCGGCGGAGTTTTGGACTTGGCGCGCGCCTTACGAACCGTTTTCCGCGGACGATATTCCTCGACTCGAACGGCCGGAGGGCGAACGCGATTGGTCCGCGCGTTCCATCGAAAAGCAGCGAAAGCAGCTCGAAGAATTCGAAGCGCAGTGGAAAAAGCTCGACCGCGCGGGCTGGACCACGAGCGAAAAAGTGGACGACCGGCTGATGGGCTCGGCGCTGGCGCGTGTGCGTTGGGAGTTGGACCTGAACCGGCGATGGGAGCGCGACCCGACTTTTTATCTGGACCAGACGCTCACGGCTCTGCTGGAATCGTTGGTCGAACCTCCGCCCTTTGATGCGGCGCGAACCCGCGAAATCGTGACGCGCATGCAGGACATGCCTAAGATTCTCAGCGATGGCGAAGCGAATCTGCACGCAGTGCGTCCGTTCGCGCAGCTGGCAATTAATTCGCTGGAGCAAATACGGCCGGAGTTGCTGGAAGTGGAGCGCGAAGTTGCGCCGATGCTGCAGCGGGGCGCATTGCAATCCGGAGACATCTTGGCCGAATTCAAGGCGGCGACAGAAAAAGCGATCAGCGCGCTGGAAGCTTATCGAGCATGGCTGCAGGAACATTTGCAGAAGATGCCGGAAAATGCGGCGGTGGGACGCAAGAACTACGAATTTTTTCTGAGCCATGTGGCGCTGATTCCTTACACGCCGGAACAGCTGCTGGCGATCAGCCGGCAAGAATGGGAACGCGCGGTGACTTTCGAGCAACTTGAAAAGCAGCGAAACCAGGGGCTGCCCGAATTGAAGATCGCTGCGAACATTGATGAGCAAATCCGCACCAGCGAGCGTGACGAACTGGCGATTCGCGATTTTCTGGAGAAGAAGGGGATCCTAACGGTTTCGCCGGAGATTGGGCACTACGCGATTCGGTTGATGCCGGGATATATCAGCGCGCTTTCCGGATTCGGTGAGACGGACGATTTTCTGCACGCGACTGGCGTGCGTTGGGCGAACGAGCCATCGCCGACGCTGGGATATTTCTGGCTGGCCACGGCGAAGGATCCGCGACCGGACATGGTGCACGAGGGCGTGCCGGGACATTATTTCCAGATGGCGTGGTCGCGGATGCACGACGATCCGATTCGGCGGCACTACTATGATTCGGGGCCGAACGAGGGGCTGGGATTTTACGTCGAGGAGATGATGCTGCAGGCGGGGCTGTTCGACGATAGTCCGCGTTCGCGCGAAATTATTTACAATTTCATGCGGCTGCGCGCGCTGCGTGTGGAAGTGGATGTGAAACTAGCTCTGGGATTGTTTACGATAGGGCAGGCTGCGGACTACCTGGCGCATTACGTGCCGATGGATCAAAAAACCGCCGAGGAAGAGGCCGCGGGCTTCGCTACCGGGCCGGGGCAGGCGATCAGCTATCAGATTGGCAAAGTTCAGATCATGCGATTTCTGGCCGACGGGCGATTGAAGCAAGGCGACGCGTTCAACCTGCGCACGTTCGACGATTATTTGTGGAAGAACGGCAATGTGCCGATTGTTTTGCTGCGTTGGGAATATTTGGGTTTGGATGATGATCTGCAAACCGTGGACAAGGCAGCGACGATTGCGAGCGCACCCCGCGCAAAATAAATTTTCGCGAAAACTCGTCACTAATTAAATCCTGCGACTTCCCACCTGTGGAGGGTGTCCAGCACTAGCGCTTTCACTTTGGCTACGACTTTCGCGTAATATTCATCGGCTTTGGCCTGCGCGCGATCTTTGGGAATTCCTTGGCCGGTTGTGTATTGCAGCATGGTTGCCGGAAACGGAACAGCGGACCAGGCGTCCGGCGGGACCGGCAGAGCTTCCGCCATATCGTTCCCGGTAAAGAGCTCCCAGTGGACTTGTTTTGGATTGATCGCCTGAACCATCGCCGTTTCGTCGTTTGTGGCGTGGCCGCCGTCTTCGCCGAAAACTTGATGGGTGATGTCGTTGGCCAGAATCCACCAATTCACGACGAGCGTATTGACTTTATATTCCAGCGCGACGTCCTGCGCGAGTTGCTGAAGAATGGGAATTTGCGGGCCGTGGCCGTTGAGGATGATGATGTTCTTGAAGCCATTATTTACCAGGCCCACGAGCACCGCGCGAACGTACACGCGGAACGGTTCCTCAGGGATGCGCAGGCTGCCGGGATACGGAGCGAGAATGTCCGTGACGCCGTAGGGAATGTGCGGGGCGATGAGCGCGTTGACGTCGGCGGCGATGGAGTGAGCGATGCCGACGGGCACGGTGTTGTCGGCGCCGTTGTTGATGAAGCCGTGAGCTTCGAGTGTGCCGACGGTGAGGATGACGGTTTTGATTTTGGCAGGGACGAGCTGGCGAAATTCCTGCCAGTTTAGATCGTCCATGGAACGGGAGGAGGGTTGCTGGGCTCGGACGGCGGCGGGGGACAGCGCGAGGAAGAACATAGCAATGATAAGAAATCGAGATGGCATGCGGTTCTCCTTGGAGAGAATGTGAGCGGCGAGCGGCGATAGTATATTGTATTGATTATCCAGCACAAGGTCGCCGATACTGTGGGCGCGCAGGCGTGGTCTGCGCGACGGGACGGGAGTGCGGGAAAAGTGAGCAAACGTTTACTTCGGTTTGGAGATACTCCGCGGTTGGGGCGTCGCGGATTCGATTAGAGCTGAATGACGGTTTGGCGACTGCGGAAATCCGGACCTCCTGCCGCGAGGTCTGATGAAAATTATTCGGGGAGACTGGAATGAATAAGAAAAAGGATATTTCGCGTCGGCGGTTTGTGACTTCGGCGGTATCGGCGGGTGCCGCGGCGTTTTTATTGCCGACGAAAGAGTTATTTGCCGGTGTGGATGGTGATGCGCGCGGGAACAGTGGGTTGGGCCAGCAGGCCGCAGCGCCGACGCTGCTTGACAAGCCTTCGTGGAAAGGTCAAGGCATCGAAAATCTCAGCAGGTCTCCCTACGCAAAGCTGAAAAATATTCCGGTTCATGCGGTGACGATCGAGAGCGGGTTCTGGGAGAAGCGGCGCGTAATTAATGTGGAGAAGAGCATTCCCAGCATGCACGATTTATTGGAAGCGAACGGGCGCATGAATAATTTTCGCCGGCTGATCGGCAAGAGCACCGCTGCGCAGAGCGGGCCGGTTTATTCCGACTCCGATATTTACAAATGGACGGAGGCGGTGGGTTTCGTGTTGCAGTCCGGGCCTAATCCCGCGCTGCGCGCTTCAGCGGAGAAATTTATTGATGATGTAGTGGCGACCCAAAAAGCGAACGGTTATCTGAACACTTATTACGTGGACGACAAGGCGGCGCTTAGCATGACGGTGCAGACGCAGACGACCGGCCACGAACTTTACAACATGGGGCATTATCTGCAGGGCGCGATTGCATTTTATCGCGGAACGGGAGATCCCAAGATGCTCGATGCAGGGATCCGTTTTGTGGACGATTTCCTGCTGCCAAGTTACGGGCCCGCGCCGCTCAAGCCGATTGTTTCCGGACATCCGGAAATTGAGATGGCGCTAATCGAACTTTATCGCACCACGGGTGACAAGCGGCAGCTGGAGCTGGCGGGATACATTCTGTCAGGCGACGACCGGCTGCAACTGGAACCGCGGCGGACGATTTACATGTACAGCGGCACACCGTTTACGCAACGAACCAAGCTGGAAGGCCACGCGGTGCGCGCCATGTACGCCTGCTGCGGCGCGACAGACTATTACATGGAGACGGGCGACGCGACGTACCTGAAAACGCTGAACAATTTGTGGAATGACATGACGAGCACCAAGATGTACGTCACGGGAGGAGTGGGATCGCGCGCGGCCGGCGAAGCATTCGGCGATGCTTACGAATTGCCGAATGCGCGGGCATATGGAGAAAGCTGCGCGGCGATTGGGAACATGATGTGGAATTGGCGGATGCTGGCGGTGACGGGAGACGCGAAGTTCACAGATGTGATCGAGCGGGCGCTGTACAACGGAATCAATTCGGGGATGTCGCTGGACGGCACGCTCTATTGTTATCGCAATCCGCTCGCATTCGATCCTTCGACGGGCGACAAGATCCGCAACACCTGGTACGACACGACGTGCTGCCCGCCAAACCTGGAGCGGACGTTCGCCGCGCTGCCGGGATATTTTTACAGCACGAGCAGCGATGGGATTTACGTGCATCTGTATGACAATTCCGTGCTCGACTGGCACCTGGAGAACGGCACGGGTTTGAAGATTACGCAGAAAACAAATTATCCGTGGGATGGCGGCGTGGAGATTGGCGTGACGCCGGCGCAAGCGGCGGAGTTTACTTTCTATGTGCGGATTCCGTCATGGGCCGAGAGCGCTCAGGTTTCCGTGAACGGCAAACCTGTGGCAGGCGCGAAGTCGGGTGAATATCTGCCGATAAGCCGGAAATGGGCGGCGGGCGACTTGGTGCATCTGAAGATGGAAATGGTGCCGCAGGTGATCGAAGCGAATCCTCATGTGGTGGAAGATGCGGGTCGCGTGGCGGTGCAGCGCGGTCCGCTAATGTATTGCATGGAGCAACTCGATCAACCCAGCGGAGTGAAGCTCGACGATGTGGCGCTGGATCTGGGGCGCAAGACGACGGGCGAGTTCCGCAGCGAGTTCAAGCCAGATTTGCTGGGCGGCGTGGTGGTGCTGGAGCATCCGGGCGCGAGCTTGGAATTCGGAAGCGCGCACGAAGCTTTGTATTCGACGTACTCGCCGGACGCGCCGAAGAACAAGCCGGTGGCGCTCACGTTCATTCCGTATTATGCGTGGGCGAATCGCGAAGCGACTCCGATGCAGGTGTGGACGCCACTGCTGAAAGTTTGATTCGTAACGTTGGTTCGATAGAACGCAGAAAATCGCAAAGAGGATACGAATGATTCGTAAATCCCTGTTCTGGTGGTGTGTCGCGATTGGCTTTTTATTTGCCGCGCCTGATTCTTTCGCGCAGCCTTCTCCGCAGAGTGCCGCGGAAAGTCATGCGATCGGTGCAGATCTTCGCCTCCAGAGTTTGGATTTTAGCGAGCAGAGCGCGGTGATGCTCGAGAGGCCAAGCCGGAAAGAGGTGAAGGTCGCGAAGCATGGGAAATTCGGGGTGTGGACGCTGATGGCGGTGCTGCGTGAACCCCAGGGCGGCGCCGCGGTATTCGAAAACGTGGAAGAGCGGAAGGGCGACATTGTTTACGTCGGAAAGCAGGGCGTGATTTTGACGCTGCCTAAGAGTTTGGAACCGACGAGCGTAGCGCAAGCTTCGCTTTATCGCGGAAGAACGATGGATGAAATCGGCAAGGCGCGCGCGGACGTGCTAGGCGCAGAATTATTGGCTGGGAATTCTGATCCGAGTTACGCGGACGTGGCGGCGGTGCTGCCTCCTTTGCGTGTGCCGACGTTTGTAGGCACGCGGCATTCCGACGAGAAGCCGACGTACGACTACGGCGGATTCAGCGATGAGATCTACGTGGATGCCGGAAAGATTTTCACGGAGATACAGGACGCGCGGAACAAACACGATGTATGGGAAGGGCTCGTCGGTGGATGGCTTCCGGTGGTACGCTTCGTTTTTCCAGCGGGTGAGCAAAGATACTGGGAAGAAACGATTTTCGCGGAGGAGGCGCGGGGACATTTCTGGACTCAGCCGGTGTGGTACCGAGTATTGCTGGTGGATGGCGGCCAATTGAAGGAAGCGCACTATTTTTACCATCACCTTCCTTTTCCGCCGCGCGGAGAGCCGGCTGCTGCGGATTTTTATCAGGCGCTGCTGAACGTGCATGCGGTGTGGAAGCGCGATTTGGATCCTCCGATGAAAGTGGACGTGCCAGACGCGCGCATACTGGATTTTTGCAAGCGATCGCTTTCTCTGGAAATGATCACGCGCGTGGAGGATCATCCGAAATACGGATATCCGCCGCTGGGCGGAATCAATGTGTTCGGCGGATATGGCTACAACAATGTAGACACGTTCCAGGATACGTTCAATGCAGACGTGACGGCGTTTCTCGAGTGGGGGCTTTTCGATATTGCCGGCCGGTACATTGATGATTATTTTACGAATTCAGTGCGCGCCGATGGGTCGATAGATACGCGCGGGCCAGAGATCGGACAGTACGGGAAAATGTTGGAAGTAGCGGCGCGGTATTACAGCTATTCAAAAGACGAAGCGCTGCTGCGGAAGCACCAGGATAAAATTCAGGCGATCGTGGATTTGTTTTATTCGCTGCACAAGGAATCGAAACAAGTTGCCGCCGGCGACATTTCCTACGGCATCGTGCGCGGCTGGTCTGAACATGACAGCAGCCTGAAAGTGCATCCGTACCGGTTTATGCAGCCGCATTTTTCGAACAATGCCGAGGCGGCGCGGGGATTTCATGATCTCGGGCAGGTCTGGATCGAACTCGGGCGCAAGCATTCCGATGAAAAGCTGGAGCAGCAGGGGCGCGGCATGCTGCAAGAATCCGAGGACATGAAGAAGGATCTGAACGCAGCGATCGAAAAATCCGTGGATCGCAACCAGACGCCCGCGTATCTGCCAGCGGTGGCGGGAGACGTGCCAACATACGGAAAAGGGCGAGCCTATTCCGAGATGCTGGATTCCGGGGAGCTGACGGCGGATCAAGCGGACATTATCGTGAAGAATCTCGCCGCGAATGGCGGCTCGATGTTTGGGCTGCTGCGCTACGGCGTGAACGTTGATGGGTTTCTGGATTACGGCCCGGCGTATGCGCGGCTGCAATTCGACTGGGTGCGCGAATTTTTGCTCCTGTATTACGCGCACATGTCGCACATCTATTCACCAGGAACGTGGACTTCGGTAGAGAGTTCGAAAATTGATGGGACACTCGGCGGCCCTTACTGCACGCCGGCGCAGGTTACGATTCCGACGCTTACGAAGTGGATGCTGGTGTTTGAAGAGCCGGACGACATGGTGGTATGGCTCGCGCGGGCGACTCCGCGGGAGTGGCTGGCCGAGGGAAAGAAAATCGCGGTGACGGATGCGCCGACGCGCTTCGGAAAAATATCGTACGACCTGCGCTCTGATGTGCAGCACGAGAAAGTTTCCGCGGTGATTCACGCGCCGGATGATCGCGCGGCGACGATCAAACTTCGCTGCCGTGTTCCCGGCAGCAAGAAAATGCGCGCGGTTGCGATCAACGGGGAGCAGTGGACGGACTTTTCTGCGGAGCAGGAAGTGGTTACGATTCCGCCGCGATTCAAAGGCGATATGGCGGTCGAGATTTCTTATTGATTGCAGTGTAGCGGCCCGGCGTTGCTGCGGGCTTCGGGAAGTTCAGGCTCGTCCGGGCGGGGCGTTCAACGCTTGTGTGGTTTGAGCTCGACTTTCAAGACGCCCAAGGAGTCCAGCGCGTCCTGCATCTCGGCGCGTTCTCCGCTGGAAACCTGGCCGTTCAGTGACTGACGCGCGCGAATGGCTTGTTCCACGGCTTTTACGCGAAGTTCCCATTTCGCTATGTCGGTCTCGAGAACAGCGGCTCGGTATAGCATGCGCCAGTTATTCTCAAACATAGCGCCCTCCTGCGGAACTGCATTCTATGTTCGTGCGCGGGTGATGTCAGCGCGCTAGCGTACCGAGGCGGTTGAGTTCTTTTTCCCACTTTGCAGTTTGCTGTTTGATCGAAGCGTAGCATTCGCAGGTGGCATCTTCCAGGCCGCTGCGATCGTCGATCCGGACGCTCCCGCGATTGTAAGTGATGAAGCCGGCTTTCTGCAGAATGCCCGCGGCGACGATGACGCTGGCGCGGCGAGTGCCGAGCATGTGTGCGAGAAATTCCTGCGTCAAGGGCACGACGTCTCCGCCAAGCCGATCCTGGCTCATCAGGAGCCAGCGCGCGAGGCGTTCGTCCACTTCATGCAGGCGGTTGCAGGCAGCCACGTGGACTGCCTGCACGCCTAGAGTCTGTGCGTAGCGGTTCAAACTCTTCTCCAGTGCCGGCGAGTGCGACAGCACCTCTTTGAAGTCTGCCGCGGTCATCTGGTATGCGCTGCCGCCGACTTGCATGATAACTTGCGTTGGGCTAGTGCTGAGTCCGACGACGAGCGGGAGTCCGACGAATCCTTCCGTGCCTGCCAAACCGACCTCGACGCTTTTTCCGTCGGTCAGGACGTTGAGCACCGAAGCAAGGCCGCCATTGATGAAGTAGGCGTGCGTGAGCGGCTCACCAGCTTCATGCAGCACGGTGTGGGTAGGCAACTCCACGAACTCGAGTTTCCTGGCGGCGGCGCGGAATTCGTTGGCGGGCAAGCCGAGCAGTATCAAATTCAAAATGTCATTGCGGCCGCCGTCGGTACCGGTAGGGCGGGCGTTGAAACGACGGGGCAGTTTTGGAGTGGCCATCAGGCACCTGTGCGCACCAATAGCGTCTGATTTCGCAAGGAACCCTAAAATTTGGGGAGATTCTCCTGCGGGATCGTATTCTATGTTCGCGTGCAAGCGGCGTCAGCGCGGTACCGTACCAAGCCGGCTGAGTTCTTTTTCCCACTTTTCAGTTTGCTGCCTGATCGAGGCGTAGCACTCGCAGGCGGCATCTTCCAAGCCGCTGCGGTCGTCGATCCGGACGCTCCCGCGATTGTAAGTGATGAAGCCGGCTTTCTGCAGAATGCCCGCGGCGACAGTGACGCTGGCGCGCCGAGTTCCGAGCATGTGCGCGAGGAATTCTTGCGTGAGGGGTACGACGTCTCCGCCGAGCCGATCCTGGCTCATCAGGAGCCAACGAGCGAGGCGTTCGTCCACTTCATGAAGACGGTTGCAGGCACCGACGTGGGTGGCTTGCATTCCCATGCTCTGCGCGTAACGGTTCAATTTTTTTTCCAGTGCCGGCGAGTGCGACAGCACCTCTTTGAAGTCTGCCGCGGTCATCTGGTATGCGCTGCCGCCGACTTGCATGATAACTTGCGTTGGGCTGCTGCTGAGTCCGACGACGAGCGGGAGTCCGACGAATCCTTCCTTGCCCGCCAAGCCAACTTCGACGCTTTTTCCGTCCGTCATGACACTGAGCACCGAAGCAAGACCGCTATTGATGAAGTAGGCGTGCGTGAGCGGCTCACCAGCTTCATGCAGCACGGTGTGGGTAGGCAACTCCACGAATTCGATTTTCCTGCCGACGGCGCTCAATTCGTTGGCGGGCAAGCCGAGCAAGATCAAATTCAAAATGCTATTGCGGTTGCCATCGGCAGTGCCGGTGGGGCTGCCGTTAACACCACGAGGTAGTTTTGGAGTAGCCATAAGGCTCCTGTGCGCGACGGAATCCGTCTGATTTCGCAAGGAGCCGTAGGCCGTAAAAGGTTACGGCAGGATGCTAGTGAGACTAGTGCGACCATACTCGTTAAGTGCGCGGATAGCTATGAAATACGGCGTAAGGCGCGGGCTGGCAGGGCTTACTAAGCGAGTGTGCTAAAGGATACAGAATCAGTGCTTGCGGTGTGTCAACATGACGCAGTGAAAGCCAAAAGATCAAAAAAAGAGCGGGACAAGGCTGCGCTAGACGCCGTAGCGCGAGAAATGGGACGACTGCGTTTTGTGGAATCAGCGCGCCGGGAGCAAGAAAAGCGGCCGCGCGCCGGGCGTCGAAGCCGCCAAAGATCCCAACATCGTCAGCGACGCCCTAGGCGAATTCTGGCGGGTGGCCGAGCCTTTCACAATCTGCACACGACCCAGTTGGTTTTCCGGGTGCCCCAATCTTCGCGCCGTTGTTTCATGCGAAGGGTGGTTAGACGCAGCATCGCGATCGCCTCGCGCCTCTGCCCCGTTCCCAATAAAGGCCGCCGCCGGTAACAGTCGCACGTAGTGAAATGCAACTGCCGCCATCCGTACCGCCACTCCAGTTTTCTACGCATCGCCCGCGCCAGAGTCGCGCACCCTCGCCCGCCAACCCCAGGCAGTCGAGAGTGCGGCACCCGGAGCTTCAACAACGACGGCAACACCAAAAACCAATCAACTTCTAAGGCAACCGCCGTAGTGATATAGTCCCCCGTTTCAGTGCGTCAATCGCAAACACGCGAACTAAATGGAATAATGCATCGCGAAAAGGTGGGCCACGCGCCATTTGCGAAGCTTCCGCGACAGCATCGGGAGACTTTGAAGAAGCTTGCAGACGCAGGGGAGATCACGGTGGTGGATGAAGCCTGCGTCGTTGTGGACGAAGAGGATTTTCGAGAAGCGGTTCCCGACTACGTGCCGCCGAAACCGCATTGAAACTCTCATTGAGACTCTCATTGACGAGTGAACCACTCTAGACGAATTCGTCGCAGGCACACTTGCTGCACGCGGATTCGCCTTTAGGCGCACCTGAAACGATGTTACCCCGACGGTCTATAGTGGGAATTGAGGTAGTTGCTGTTCCAGCCTTTTCAGCAACAGTTTTGTCGTGATCCGATTTGAAGTGCCCACAGCCAGTGCGACTACACTGAGTATCGTTGTTCCTTTTAGTGACCGTAGTGACCGCGGTATTGAAGAAAACCGCATAAACTGGGGTGAGCGACGGGGTTTGAACCCGCGACCCTCGGTGCCACAGACCGATGCTCTACCAGCTGAGCTACGCTCACCGCCGTATGGTCCCATAGTTTACACCATCTGAAGGGCGCTGCAACGGCATCCGTGTGCCCGTGGCTTTCGTTCCGGAGTGGGAATTGTGTCTTGGGCATGCGGCGGCGATTATTTTGCAAGATTGAGGAAACGTTTTCTGGGGGCCGGTACGTCTAAAATGCGAGGAATATTCGCGGGTTAGTGTGCGTATACAATCGGTAGGAGTGGCCCGGGCGTTGCTGGTGCTCGTGTCGCCTTTGTTGTCGCGCAGGCAGTACGAAAGAGGCGGGATTTTTGGGGGAACATGCAATGGGTTTGATGCATGCGGTGCGGACGATGACGAAAGATTTTGCGGGGGGCGCGCTGGCGATCGCCGCGCTGGCGTTTTCGTTTCCGTGCAGCGCGAGCATTGGTGCGGGATTGTCGGCCGAGCGGGCTGCAATTCAGCCGACTGCGGCGCGGTCGGCTACGACACAGCAGGCCCCGAGTCAGCCTCCGGCGCAGACGCCTCTGACGCAGAAAGTCGGCGCGGTGAAATCCATTAACGGCAATGCGCTGGTGCTTACGGCGGATGGCGGCGCGGAAGTGGACGTAACTGTAGCGAGTAACGCGAAAATTGTGGAGGTCGCACCCGGCGAAAAGGATCTGAAATCGGCGACGCCGATCTCTTTGACGGATTTACAAGTAGGCGATCGAGTTCTGGTGCGCGGGCGCGCGTCGGATGATGCGAAGACGATGACGGCCGTCGGCGTGATCGCGATGAAGCGCACGGACCTAGAAGCGAAAAAGGCGCAGGACCGGGACGACTGGCAGAAGCGCGGCATCGGCGGCTTGGTGAGCGCTGTGGATCCGACGACGGACGCGATCACGATTTCTACCGGGTCCGGGTCCAATGCGAAAACCCTGGCAATTCACACATCGAAAAATACAGTGTTGCGCCGCTATGCGCCGGATTCGGTGCAGTTTGATGACGCGAAGCCCGCGCCGCTGGATCAGATCAAGGCGGGCGATCAACTTCGCGCGCGCGGCACGAAAAGCGCGGACGGAAGCGAATTTGCGGCGGATGAAATAGTTTCCGGAACTTTCCGAAATTTGGCTGGAATTATTACTGCGATTGACGCGAGCGCGCAGACGATAAGTTTGACGGACTTGATCAGCAAGAAGCCAGTCGTTGTGAAAATCACGGCGCAATCTCAACTACGGAAAATTCCGGCGCAGATGGCGCAGATGATTGCGTTCCGGTTGAAGGGGGCAGGGGCCGGCGCAGCTGGTGGTGGCGCCGCGGGTGCGGGCGGCGGAGCATCCGCTCAGAATGGCGCGGGCGCTGCCGCCGGCGGGTCTGGAAACGGCGCAGCGGGAAACGGAGCGTCCGGAAATGGTGCCGCGGGCGGCGGGCGCGGCGACTTCCAACAGATTGTGAATCGTCTCCCGGCCAGCACGCTTGCGGATTTCCAGAAGGGTGACGCCGTGATGGTGGTGTCCACGCAGGGCACCGATGCAGGCGGCGTCACTGCCATCACGATGCTGGGAGGCGTGGAAGCGATACTCGCGGCAGCGCCTGCCGGCAACGCTGCTCAAGCAATGACCCTCTCACCGTGGAGCCTGGGCGGCGCGCCCGGTGGTGACTCGGGCGGAAATCAATAATTCATAATCAGCTCACCGATTCGTAGTCTTTCAGGAGACGGAATGAAAGCCCGGGTCTTTTTATACTCACCGTTCGTTGCAGTCATGATCGTGCTGTTTTTTTTCTGCGCCAGCGCGACGTTTGCTCAGACTGCTGCACCGCCTCCCTCGCAGCCCGCACCGGCCGCCGCGCAAAACGGCGCCGGAACAATTCGCGGGCAGGTGACGGATCCTTCGGCCGCAGCGGTGGTGGGCGCGTCTATCATCGCGACGGCGGCAGATGGAACCAGCCTGGCCGCGACTACGAACCGGGATGGAGTTTTCGAATTGAAAGGCGTGGCGCCGGGAAAGTACACGGTGGAAGTGATCGCGCCAGGTTTTGCGCTTTACAAGAATGACGCGGTGCAAGTGGCGGCGGGCCAGATTCAACAGCTCAATGTTGCGCTCACGATCGAAGCGGAGCAGCAGCAGGTGACCGTGACTGACCAGGCGGGCGCGGTGGACGTAAGCCCGACGAACAATGCAGGCGCGATTGTCATCAACGGCGCAGCGCTGGATGCGTTGCCGGATGATCCCGACGAGCTGCAGACCGATTTGACCGCGCTGGCCGGACCTTCGGCCGGACCGAACGGCGGGCAATTCTATATTGATGGATTTACCGCCGGGCAACTGCCGCCGAAATCCGCGATTCGCGAAATTCGCATCAATCAGAATCCATTCTCGGCGCAGTACGACAAGGTGGGCTACGGCCGCATCGAGATTTTCACCAAACCCGGCACGGACAAATGGCACGGCGGCTTTTCGGTGAACGGAAATGATTCGGCGTTCAACACGCGCAACCCGTTTTTCAATTCGTCGGAAGCGTCGGGCACGCCCTATCCCAGCTATTACTCGATGCAATACAGTGGAAATATCGGCGGGCCGCTGAGCAAGAAGGCCTCGTTCTTTTTCACGGAGGATATTCGCAACATTAACGACCTGGCAATCGTGAACGCGCAGGTGGTGGACCCGACGACGTTCGCGGTGACGCCGTTCAGCGCGGCGGTGCCCAATCCAAAGAAGCGCTACAACATCGGGCCGCGCCTGGACTACGCGCTGACGAAAAACAACACGCTTACTGTGCGCTATCAGTATTATCGGAATACTGAGGACAACGACGGCGTCGGCGGATTTGCCTTGCCGTCGCAGGGCGACAATACGGTGAACACCGAGCAGACGCTGCAAGTGGGCGACACGCAGATCTTCGGAACGAAAGTGGTGAACGAAACGCGCTTTCAATACTTGCGCGAGCGGAGCACGCAGACTCCGTTGAGCCTTGCGCCGAGCATCGACGTTCCCCTGGCGTTCGATGGAGGCGGGTCGAGTGGCGGCATGATCAGCGACACGACCAACAGCTACGAATTTCAGAACTACACTTCGGTGCAGTACACCAAGCATTTCCTGAAATTTGGCGCGCGGCTGCGTGGCTCTACTGACTCCAATTCCTCAACAGGTGGCTTCAACGGGACATACGTGTTTCCCTCCACCGCAGCGTACATAGCCACTTTGCAAGGAATACCTTCGGCGAACCAGTTCACGGTGACGGCGAATCCGGCAAACACGACGCTCTCTGCCAATCCGTTTGTGCATGTAGGGTATGTGGACGTGGGTTTGTATGTGGAAGATGACTGGCGTATACGGCCAAACATGACTCTGAGTTACGGGCTGCGGTTTGAGTCGCAGAACAATATCAGCAATCGCGCGGACTGGGCGCCGCGTTTGGGATTTGCGTGGGGAATTGGCGGCGGAGGAAAGACCGCGCCCAAGACGATTTTGCGAGCTGGTTTCGGAGTTTTCTACGATCGCTTTCAGTCGTCGTACATCCTGACGGAAGACCGCTTGAACGGCACATCGCTGGCCGGATACGTGGTGCCCAGCCCGGACTTTTTCAATCCCAATCCGTCGGCGCCGCCGCTGCTGACGCCCGGCCCGACGCAATTGCTGACGTTTTATAATACGAATCCGAATTTGCACGCGCCTTACGTGGCGCAAACGGCGGTGAGCCTGGAACGGCAACTGACCAAGGCTGCGAACGTGAGCGTTTCGTACTTGAACTCCGTCGGCAACGACCAACTGCTGACGAACAATATCAACGCGCCGGACAATCTCGCCGCAAATTATCCTTATTACCTGAATCCGGCTGCCGCGACGCGCCCGACCCAATTTCAAAATATCTATCACTACGAATCGGGGGCGATCTTCCGGCAGAATCAGCTTTTCGTGCAAAGCCGGGTGCAGGCGGGGCAGAAGCTGACGCTGTTTGCTTACTACGTGTTGAATTATGCGAACAGCGACACTTCGGGAGCAAACAGTTTTCCTTCGAATCCTGCGAATATTATGCAGGATTATGGCCGCGCTTCGTTTGATACGCGGAACCGGTTTTTTCTGGGCGGATCCATAGGGTTGCGATGGGGGCTGCGCCTCAGCCCTTTCATGATTGCGAGTTCCGGTTCGCCTTACAACGTGACTTTGAGCCAGGATCTGATTGGCAGCTCGCAATTGAACCAGCGGCCGTCGTTTTCATCCGCCGCGCCGGGCGGCGCGATCATCGCTGTTCCGGGGTTCGACACTTTCAATACGTTGCCAGGCGCGAACGCGGTGTCGATTCCCGTAAATGATTTCACAGGTCCGAATCATTTCACGTTGAACCTGCGTTTGGCGAAGACGTTTAATTTCGGGCCGGAAAACAAGGGCGGTGCCAGCGGGGGCGGAGGGGGTGGCGGTGGTGGGCGCGGCGGGGGCGGAGGACGCGGCGGCGGGGCGAATCCGTTTGGCGGGGGCGGACCGGGAGGGTTCGGTGGCAACACCTCGACGAAGCGCTACAGCATTACGTTGAGCGTCAACGCGCGGAACGTGTTCAACGACGTAAACTTGGCAAATCCGAGCGCGGTATTGAACCCGCCGCCTGTTGCGAATGGAAGCGCGTCGTTCAACACAGCGTTTTTCGGAGTGTCCAACCAATTGGCGGGCGGGCCATTTTCTTCTGGCTCGGCGAATCGGCAGATTTATTTGCAGGCGGGGTTTTCGTTCTGAGGCCCGCTACGGCAAGCGCTTCCGGCGGATCACTGCTTTGCTGGGGGCATGACCAGTTTTTCTACTACTGGGACTGGCAGTGGGCCTTCGTCTAGGACTAGGTCGTGAAACTTGAGTAGGTTGAAGTTTTTGCCTGCTGCGGCCTGATATTTTTCGCGCAGCGCGAACCACTCGCGAATTCCGACGTAGTAGGTGGGCAACTGGGTCGAACTTAATTTAGCGCGTTGCAACTTTCCATCCGCTTCCGCCTGCGTTTGAAACGACTCCTTGATCATTAAATCCATGGCTTCCTGGTCGGTCATGTTCATGGTGTGCATCTTGATGTCCAGGATCGCGTTGGAGATGACGCGCAGGCGAATTTTGCGCATGACCATGCGGAAGCGCGGATCGTTATCGAGGAAGCCCTCGTCCATCATTACCTGCGCAATGTATTCGGCCCAGCCTTCGACATAAGCGCCATTGGCATAGAGCGAGCGCAGCAGGCGGCGGCGCTCGGGCTGAATGTTATTGAGGTGTTCGAACTGAATGTAATGGCCAGGCAGAGCTTCGTGAATGCTGAGCCACTGCAAGGTGAAATCGTTGTACTCGCGCAGCTTCGATTCGGTTTTGGCTTCCGGCATTTGCGGATCAATGGGAGTGACCCAGAATTGCGCTTCGGCTTGCGGTTCCAGCGGAGGCGCGCTGTGGAATCCCGCGACCGAGTAGATGCCGCGCTCGAAAGGCGGCGTGGGGATTACTTTCAAATTGTCCCGTGAGCTGAGCGAGACGATTTGCTTCTGGCGAATGAATTTGGTGATGCCGGCGAGGTCGGCTTCGATCGTCGATTGAAGCTGATAGCGGCTGGGGTGGTGGTCTGATATTTTCTGCAGCACTTCCTGGATGATCAGGTTTTGCCGGTCGTGCTCGGCGAGATTCGAGTGATCGTTGTGGTCCGGATACATCTGCGCGTGCAACGGAATCGCTATTTGCAGCATTTCGGCGCGCACGGACTTCATGTCCTGCTCGGCGCTGGCGAGCACTTCGGCGGGCGTGACCGGCGTTTCCATCACCAGGGCGAATTTCTGATCATAGAGGTCCTTGCCCAGGCGCCAGGTGAGATTCGACGGCTGCTTCGCGAGCGAGTTCTGCAACCACGCGGAGAAATCATGCAAGGCTTTTACGGCGGGCGGGGCCACTGCGTCGTATTCGGCTTTGCGCGGCGAGCCGGCGGGAATTTCCGCAGCGAGCATGTGCTCGATCAGCTCAATGTTGCCGGCATTTTCCTGCACCGCGGTCGAAATCCACACGGGATCGGAGTCTGACAAGTAAGGCTGCACCTGCGCGAGGAGGCGCGGAATCTGGCCGACGCGCGCGAGCACGTGGCCGACACGGACGCCATGCGGCGCGTAATTCTGCGTGAGCGGAAGGAATAGCGCGTTGCCGATCAGTTCCACGACGACCGTAGGATTGTGCTTGTAGCTTTGAATGCGATCGAACTCGAGAAGGTTGAGGCCGATTTGATCGTCTATCAGTTGCCAATCGGCGGCGTCTTCTGGGTCCAATGCTGATGGGGGCGTCTCATTGTGGAATCGTTCGCGCCAGTTGGCGTAGAACTCGCGCTGCGTGGCGAAGGACTCGATGCTGAATTCGTCGAGGAGCGCATCGAGAACGAGGGGCCTGCCCGATCTCGGGTCCAGATGCGAGTGATAGCCTGCTGCTGAAGCGCTCACTGGAGACCGCGCGAGCGAATCTTTCATGAACTGGTCGCTAAGGGCTGCAAATTTTTGGGATGGCGCGGCATGAGAGGCATCAGACGGCTGGCGCTGTTGTTGCTGCGAGTTTGAAGATTGCAAGGTCATATGCATCCAGAGAATAGCGCAGGCAAATGAGATGCGTCGCCTTGGCATTGGGAGTCCTTTCAATCGCGCACGCGCATTCAGCTGCGGCGGCGGAAGGGAATCGGGGCGCTGCGTTTGCGCTTGCCGGAGGATTGCTGCAGACGCTCGCGGGCCTGGTCGGCCCACGGGCCATTGGGAGCGTAGCGGAGATAGAGCGCCCAGTGTTCGTGGGCGGCTTTGCGTTCGCCGCGCTTTTCGTAGGCGAGCGCTAGATTGAAATGAACGTCCGCATGAGCGGGCATGGCGCGAGCGGCGCGGCGCAGATGTTCCACGGCTTCTTCGAGTTCGCCGAGTTCTTCCAGAGTGCAACCCAGGTTGTAACGCGAAATGCCGTTGAGCGGATCAATCTGCACGGCGGCGAGGAAGCAATTGCGAGCGTCGGTGAGCTGGCCCAGCTGGTAATACGCGACGCCGAGATTGATGTGCGCTTCGATCCAATTGGGCGCGAGGTCCACCACGCGCTGATAATTTTCGATCGCCTGGGGCAGGGTTTCGGCGCGCGATTCGCAATCGAGCGCGGACTGGAAGAAATCCTCGGGAGTGGGGCCGACCATGGCGCGCAATTTCGCTGGCTGCGGGGTCAGATCAAACGGGAAAGCCCACTGGCGCAGAAAAGGATTGAAGGGACGCTCCGAGCCGGGCGGAACGACGTGGACTTCGCGGCCAAATTCGACGAGGCGAAGTTCCTGGATCGGCACGGGCGTGGCGCCAAATTGCGATTCCATCAGTGCGACGGCGCGGCGGACACGTTTGGCAGGAACGCGATTTTGAGTGATGCGTTGGATGGAGCGCAGGGCTACAAGGTCGCCGAAGCTGTAAAATCGTTCGCCCCAGCGGGCTTCGGGACGCACCAGGCGCAAGCGTTCCCAGTAGCGAAGACGGTTCGGCTCAAGACCAAGGATGCGCCCAACTTCATTCCGCGTATATCGCTGCGCCAATCCGCTCGTCCCCCGCTCGCCCTGTGGTGATTGCTGCGAATGATTATGCACCTGGTGTCAACTCTTGCCTATGGTACTCGGCTGTGGATAACTTTACGCGGGGAGGCGAAGGCTAAGGTCAAAGGCACCACAGATGAACGCAGATAAAGGCAAAGGCGAAAATGGAAAAGTGAAAAGAGAAAATGGGAAGTCAAAAGCCGCGCGGGATACCTGCACCGAGTTGCGATCGCTTGGCGTTCGTGGCTGCCGATAACCAGAAGAGGACAGGCAGTTGCGCGGCGTGCGGGGCTTGTTAGACTTTGATAGGCAGTTGCCCGCCACGATGCCTCTTGAGACCGCCGAACGATTGTATCTGGACCGCCAGGTTACCCTGGCTCGAGCCATTTTTGTGGCCCTTGCACTGGTGGATTTAATTGAGATGTCGGTGGCAGGATCGCGCACGGCCGCGGCGATTTTTCTGGGCGTGTACTTGCTGCTGGCGTTGGCGGTGTTGGGTTACGAGCGGCTGTCGAGCGAGACAAACGTGACGATTCCGCTGCTGGCGGACTTCGTGGCGCTGGCTGTGTTTCTTTTTCTAACGCCGACGGTATCGGCGTGGTGGTTCCTGTTTTTATTTGTGGTGTTCGCGCTGGCGACGCAGGGCAATAAACGGCTGATGCTGGCGCTGGTGACTATCGCGACCGCTGGAATTATTTTTCGCGTGGCGCTGATGGAGTTATCCGGCTGGCGCGGCGCGTGGCATTGGTTGACGATCGGGCTGGGCACGGTGATCTCCGGGCTGGGCATGGGATTTCTAGGCGCGCGCGAACGCGAACACTTGGAGCGCCAGCAATTTCTGGAAAAAGTTTCGCGGCTGTTGCAGTTTGACCGGGGATTGACGGAGTCCGTGCGCCAGGCGCTGGGCGAAATTGCGCTGGCGTTCGAATGCGAGCAGGCTTGCCTGGCGATTCGCGATGAAGAACTGGAGCGGCTGTTCGTCTGGAAGATTCATCCGAGCGACCGCGAGCTGGGCGGACCGGAGACGCTGCCGCTTTCCCGCTCGGACACATTTCTGACGGATGGGTTCGAAAGTTCGTTCTGTTGGGAGTTCAACGACGGCGCGGGAACCGGGTATGGCTGGGACCGGCGGAGCGGGCAAGTGTTTCGCGATCTTCCGGCGCCACCGAGTTCCACGCGCGAGGAATTTGGCGCGCGCACCCTGCTGGCGGTGACGATTGAAGCGGGCGGAAGGCCTACGGGGCGCGTGTTGCTGGTCAATCCTATTGGAACTAACGGAATCAACGGAACGGTGGGGTTGGGTAGTCCGCAGGGGTCGGGACGCCGCTTCACTAAGAGGGAGCTGCGTTGGTTCGAGCAGATTATCCGGCACGTGGGGCCACCGCTGGAAAACGTCTTCTTAATGAGGCACTTACGGGCGCGCGCGGTGGAATCGGAACGTAGCCGAATATCGCGCGACCTGCACGACGGCATCCTGCAGACGCTGCTGAGCCTGAATATTCAGCTGGACGTGCTGCGGCACAAGTTCCCCTGGACGCCGGAGCAGGCAGGCAAAGAGTTGGAAACATTGCAAAAAACCGTGCAACAGGAAAGCGGAGAATTGCGTAGGATGGTTACAGACCTAAGGCCCCTGCGTGTGGAAAGCGCGGACATGCGGGAGCTGATGCTGGGTTTTGCCGAGCGTTTCCGCAACGAAGCCGCCATGGCGGTGGATTTATTTATCGAGGACCGGAATTTGCGCTTGCCGGATCGCATTTGCAGGGAGCTTTTCCAGATATATCGTGAGTCACTCAACAACATAAAAAAGCATGCGAAGGCGAGTCACGTCGTGGTAAAACTAGGGCAAGATGAGGCGAGGGTGTCTCTCGTTGTGGATGACAATGGGCGGGGGTTCAGCTTCTCCGGCAGATATAGCAGCGAGGAGCTGGATCGGTTGCGGCTCGGGCCAATTTCGATCAAGGAAAGAACACGGGGCGTGGGCGGGACGCTGACGGTGGAGTCAAATCCCGGGCACGGGGCGCGTCTGACGGTAGAAATCCCACTGAATTAACTTAAGATGACGAAAGCAAAACAGGTGATTCGCATCCTGGTCGCGGACGACCATGCCATTTTCCGTGACGGCTTGCGCAAACTATTGGAGGCCGCCGACGAGATTCAGATCGTTGGAGAAGCTTCCAATGGCGTGGAATGCGTGAAGATGCTCACCAAACTGAAGCCGGACATCCTGCTGCTGGATCTTCGCATGCCTGAAAAAGATGGCCTGGGTGTGCTGGAAGAGGTGAATTTCGATTCGCTGCCGACGCGCGTGATCGTGCTGACGGCGGCGGAAGATGACCGCGACGTGGTGCGCGCGATGCGGCTAGGCGCGCGCGGCGTGGTGCTGAAGCAATCGGCGAGCGATCTGCTGGTGAAGAGCATCCGTAAGGTGTCCGACGGCGAAATCTGGCTGGATAACCGGATGACCGCGGAAGTGATTGATGCGTTCAAGAAATCCGCGGAATCGGGGCAGCGGCGGGAAAAACCGCTATTGAGCGACCGCGAAAAAGAAATCGTGCAGCTGGTGGCGCAGGGTTTCCGGAATCGCGAGATCGGCGAAAAGCTTTTTATCAGCGAGCAGACGGTGAAAAATCACCTGCATAATATTTTCGATAAGCTGGGTGTTTCGGACCGTCTGGAACTTGCGTTATACGCCATCCATCACCGGTTGATCGACCAGACTTAGTTCGCCGCTGATACGTCCGCTCGCTCTTGTTTTTGCTGCGCTGCCCTCTGCGACGATCCGCTGTTTCGAACCTTCGTAATTTTTTTGGCTCACAACCCTTTCCGCGCAAAAAGCGTCTAGAATATTCCTTGGCTGAATAGATTACTAATGAGTGCGACGAGTTCGAGCTTAGTGACCGAGAAATCTCCGCACGCGCTTTCGCGTGAGTTGGTGCTGCTGCTATGCGTCCTTGCGCTGGTAGTGATGTTGGCGCTGACGGCGTTGTTCTCGCGGCTATACCACAAGAAAATACATACGCTGGCGGACGCCATGTTCGCGCAAGGCGAAGCGGACGAGCAAGGGGCGCAGCAGATGCCGGGACCGGCGCAGGCTGCGCAGTTTAAGCTGGCGCTTACGGATTACCGCAATGCGCTGGCCTACAATCCATCTAATCCACTATTTCAGTTTCATCTGGCGAAGGCCCTCGCCGCCGCGGGGCGCGGGGAGGAAGCCCGTTCGTATCTGCTGAATCTGCTTTCTGAATCCCCTGGCAGTGGAGAAGTGAACCTGGAACTGGCGCGAATCGCGGCGCACAACAATTCAATGGCCGATGCGATGCGCTATTACCAGGGCGCGATCTACGGCGAGTGGAATGCCGATCCGATCGGGATGCGCTGGCAGATTCGCCGCGAACTTTGCGAATTTCTTCTGAATCGCGGCGCAGTGAAACAGGCCGCGCCGGAAGTGATCGCGCTGTCGCAGAACACGTCCTCGGACGATGCAGCGCGGCTGAAAATCGTGGCACAACTGCTGCTGCGCACGCAGCAATGGAATCGTGCGCTGGAAGTGAATCGCACGCTGCTGGCTGTAGATCCGAGTGATGAAGATTCCTTGGCCGGCGCAGGGGAGGCGGCATTTGAGCTGGCCCAATACGTGACGGCGATGCAATATTTCGACCGTTTGCCGCGCGAAAGGCGTGAACAACCGGATCTGGCGAACCTTTTCGAAATGACGGGGCGAATACTCGCGGCCGATCCATTTTTGTCTAGTCTTTCCGCCGAGGTCCGGGCACAGCGGGCGGCGAATGCTTTGGCGCTGGCGCAAACGCGAGCCGAAAATTGTGCGCGCCAAACCGGCCAATCGCTCGACCAAACTACGCCGCGCACTGATCTGCAGCGCGTCTACCAGCAGGCCAAAGATTTGCAGCAGGATTGGACTCCCCGATACCTGGAGCGATTTCCAGATCGTCTGAACGCGGCCATGGCATACGTGTTCAGCGTGGAAAATGCCGCGGCTGCAGCGTGCGGGGAACCGCAGGGCGATGATCGCGCGCTATGGCTGCTGGGCCGCAGCCGGTCGGTGGTGAATCAGTGAATGAGGCGCCCGTTGTACCGGTGACATCCCCGCCCGAAGCGGTCGCGCCTGCTGCTATTGGCGCGCCAGACGAGCGGAGACATTTTCGCTCGCGTTGGGAATCCTGGATGCACGCGGTTTTCACGCTTCGCGAAGACCGATTCTTCCTGTTGCTCGCCGTGCTCATCGGAATTTTTTCCGGACTGGTCGTGGTGTCCTTCCGGCTGGCGATTGAATGGACGCAGATCACGCTGCTCGGCCCGTCGCTTTTTCCATCGTCTCCGCGCGTAGTGCTGGCTCCGGCGATCGCAGGAATTGTGGTGGCGCTGCTGGCTATCCATGTGTTTCCGCGCGTGCGCGGCAGCGGAGTGAATCAGGTCAAATCAGCGATGTATATTTCGAACGGGGACGTTCCGTTCACCGCGGTGATCGGCAAATTTGTCGTTTGCGCGCTGGCGATCGGCAGCGGGCAATCGCTGGGCCCAGAGGATCCTTCGCTGCTGATGGGCGCCGGAATTGCTTCTCTGATTGGCCGGAGTTTGCGGTTGTCACAAGAAAAAGTGCGGTTGATCGCGCCGGTGGGTACCGCGGCAGGTTTGGCGGCGGCGTTCAACGCTCCGATTTCGGCTGTGCTCTTCGTGATCGAAGAAGTAATCGGAACGTGGAGCGCCGGAGTGCTGGGAGCGATCGTGCTGGCGGCCGTTTCCAGCGTGGTTACGATGCGGGCGTTTCTGGGACCGGACTCGTTGTTTCGCGTGCCGCCGTTTCGTCTGGCAGGGCCGGGAGAAATTCTGGCGTACGCGGCGCTGGGCGTGGCCGGTGGCGCTGCGTCGCTAGTGCTGCTGAAATGGATCGTTTATGCGCGGCCCAAGATGCAAGCGCTGCCGGGCTGGACGGAATATTTTCAGCCGGCCGCGGCGGGATTGCTGATCGGATTGATCGGCATTCGCTTTCCGCAGGTGATGGGCGCGGGGTATGCCATCGTGGACCAGGCCATGCACGGGCAATTTGTGTGGCAATTGCTTCTGTTGCTGGCCGCACTAAAGCTGCTCGTTACCGGATTTTCGTTTTTGAGCGGGACGCCGGGCGGCCTGTTTGCGCCGACAATTTTTATCGGGGCGATGTTGGGCGGCGCGGTGGGTTCCATCGAGCATCATTTTTTCCCCGCGCTTACGGCGACGATCGGTACATTCGCGCTGGTGGGAATCGGGACGCTGTTCGCGGGATTTCTGCGGACGCCGATTACCTCCGTATTCATGGTCATCGAGCTTTCCGGAAACTACACGGCGATTCTTCCGGTAATTATTTCCACGATGATCGCGTACGGGATTTCGCGAACGTATCAGAAGGTTCCGCTGTTTGATCTGCTCGCGCGGCAGGACGGTTTAGTGCTGCCGTCGATCGAGGAGCGGCGGGAGATGACGTCCTTCGTGGTGGAGGATGCGATGCGGACCGACGGCGTGCTGGTGGCCGAGCCGGGCGACCCGATAGTGGAAGTTGCCAAGCGCGCAGAGGCGGACCCGCAGGCGGCGCTACTGTTGCGCATGCGTCCAGGAGAATGGTGGCTGCTGGACCGCGAAGACGTAATACGCCTGGCGCCAGACGCAGCTCCCACGAAGACTCCTATTCACGCCAAATCCAAGGGCCCGGTTCCTTATTTGTTCCGCGATCAGAGCCTGGCCGAGGCGCTGCAAGTGATGGGCGATTGGCCAGTGCTGCCCGTTGCCAGCCGCGCGGACCTGGCGAAGCTGGAAGGCATCCTTACACTCGCCGATACACTGCACGCATTCCGCAAGGCGCCGAAAGAAGACTTGTAATAGAACTCTCCCGGCAATCCCTTATTGTTCTGCAAGTTAGCATGGATAGGACTAGTACTTGTGTACCAATTTGGGCTGCCAGAATTGAGGCTTTAGCTCTATTGGTTCTCAGGCGCACCGGCCCTACTCTACATGCGTACTTAGGGAGGTAGTGTCCTGTGGCTTTAAAAGAGCGACGTGCAACGCGGCGATTTTTGATGCGGCTTCCGCTGACCGTTCGCTGGACTGACGAGAGCGTCGTTGGCGAAGCTGCCACGGAATCGCGGGAAGTTAGTTCCCGTGGTCTCTATTTTCACTTGCCCAAAGGGTTGAGGAGCGGCGCACCGGTCGAGATCGTAATGACCTTGCCGCATGAACTTACTCAAGCAGGTCCTGTGCGCGTCCGCTGTCTGGGACGTGTGCTCCGGACGAGTCCCGAAAATTCGGGTGAAGTGGGAGTGGCAGCAGCGATCGAACGTTACGAGTTCATGCGCAGCAGCGAATCAGCAGCATAACGAGTTTCTTACCCAGACCCTGCGGAGATGGGTGAGAATGCCGGGAGGCTCGGGTCCCTCAGCCTAGTCCTCCCGGTTCCTTTTTTTGTTCACCGTTCGAGACCCTTGGAGCGGTTGCAAGTCCACGCCTGCGATTCCTTACTTCGCGATTCGTAAATCCCTCATTTGAAATCCATCGCCCGAAATTTCGATTAATCGAATTCACGGCGCGGCGAAGTTTGGTTCGCGCCGACGCGGCCGACAGCGATTTCCGCTTGCGCATAATTTTCTCCGCGAATCGGCGCGCCGGCCAGGCGGCGAAGGATCGCCAGTTGACCCACATGCGTGAAGGAATCGGCGATCGCGCCCTGGAAGAGTTTTTCCGGCGGGCAGGAGAGCTCCGCATCCGAGGCGAGATAATCATCGAACGCCTTTAGCGAGGCGAAGAAGCGCTTGGTGCCTTCGTCCCAAGTGACCGGCTTGGAATCGTGCCAATCCTGTTTGCCGTTGGCCTGCGTGAGCGCCCAATCGAGCAGATCTCCCAAATGCGCGAGGATCTGGCCACAGGCGCGTGAGGTGTCTCCGGCGCGGTACTCGGCGAAATTTGGTGGAGCGCCTCGCAGCACTTTTCCGCCGCGATAGGCTAGCGTAGCGACGACGTGGCGCAGAAGTTGACGGCTGGAGCCTGAAGCTGGGCGTTCAGGTGTCGGGTCCATAGTGGGTAGATTATAAGACAAATTGCCTCACTGGGACATTAACGGTGCGTGGCGGTGCGAGCAATACGCATAGACCGTCGCGTGCGTAAGTATCTATACTGGGGCGATGCCTTCGGCCACTGCACGTCCTGCCATGGTACATCCGGAATCGGAACTGCTCGGAGCGTTGCGTCGGTACTGGGGCTACGATTCGTTTCGTCCGATGCAGGAGCGCATCGTGCGCAGCTTGCTCGGCGGGCAGGATACTTGCGTGGTGATGCCGACGGGCGGCGGAAAATCTTTGTGCTACCAATTGCCGGCGGTGCTGCTCGCGGATCACACTGTGGTCGTCGTATCGCCGCTGATCGCGCTGATGCAGGACCAGGTGGCGCAGCTTGGCCAAATGGGAATTTCAGCGGCGCTGTTGAATAGCACGCTGGGGGCGAGCGAACAGTCTGAGATTTTGCGCGATGCGATCGCGGGGCGTTATCGGCTGTTGTATCTTTCACCGGAGCGGTTGGCGCGGGCGGATACGATCGAGTGGCTGCAGCGGGTGCCGGTTTCGCTGTTTGCGATAGACGAGGCACACTGCATTTCGGAGTGGGGACATGAGTTCCGTCCGGAATACCGGCAGCTGAGTTCGCTGCGGCGGCATTTTCCGGATCGGCCGATTGCGGCGTTTACGGCGAGCGCCACCCGGCAGGTAAGGCACGACATTATCGAGCAGCTGGCTTTGCGGGAGCCGCATAAATACATTGCGAGCTTCCACAGGGCGAATCTTCGTTACGTGGTGAAGGAATGCAGCGGGCAAATGCAATCCTATTTGCTGGTCCGCGCGCTGCAAAATTATTCTGGCAGCAATGTGATCGTGTATGCGCCGACGATCAAGCGCGTGCAGGAGACGGTGGCGCTTCTTGCGGACGTGGGAATTGCTGCGATCGGCTATCACGGCAAGATGGACAACGCCACGCGCCGGCGCAATCAGGAGAAGTGGATGTCCGACGAGGTGCCGGTACTGGTGGGCACGGTAGCGTTTGGGTTGGGTATCAATAAAGCGGCGGTGCGTGCGGTGATTCATCTGTCGTTGCCGAAATCGATCGAACAGTATTATCAGGAGGCCGGACGCGCGGGACGAGATGGCCTGCCCGCTGATTGTGTGATGCTGTGGCAGAAAAAGGACGTGGGGTTGCTGACTCATTTTATGGAGCAGCTCACCGACCCGCAGGAACGAGAACGAGGCTGGCAGCGTTATCACATTATTCGCAATTTCGTGGAATCCACCGCTTGCCGGCATCGGCAGATCTGCTTGCATTTTGGCGAAAGCCCGAAGTGGGCAACGTGCGGAGCATGCGACGTGTGCGGCTGCGAAATCGAATGGCTGAATGCGCCTGTACCAGCGACAAAGTCGAAGCGGCGCGGCAAGTCTTTGAGGTCTTCGGCGGTTGCGAATGCGGCGTCGGTTGCCGCGGCCGCTTCAATCACGTTCACGCGCGGTCCGCGTCCGGCCTCCGGCCGGGAAAATGAGTTGGCGGCGAGCGCGTCGGCGAATACGAGTGCGCCGGGCGGAGGCTGGTGGGGATCGGCGGGGAAGCGCGAGACTTCGGGCGCTAGCGCAAAAATTGCATCCGGGATTGACCCGGGGCTTCGCGAATATATGCGCGAATGGCGGCGGCTCGTGTCCAGGAAGATGAACATCGCGGCCTTTATCATCATGCACGATACGTCGCTCGATCATTTGTGCCAGGTGCAGCCGCGTTCACTGGCGGATATCCGCAAGGTTTCTGGATTCGGCGAACGCAAGACCGGAATGTACGGGCCAGCAATTCTGGAGGCGCTGGAGAGATTCCGCAATGGCGCGCGAGTGGTGGCCGAGCCATTTCTTGATGGAAGCGACGATTGAGGCGCGCGAGTGCGGGGAATAATTCAGTCGTTGGATTTGCCGTTTGATTTGTCGGATGAGAAACGCGTTGTCGTGCGGCCCGCGAAAATTGCGGAATTGTGCGATGCGGAAGCAGCAGGTTTCAGCGCAGGACCGACCGAACCGTAGGTGATCGCGTCGCGGGTTTTGGCCAGCGTCGCGGTATCGAGGAATTTCACGGCGTTGCCATCGCGTTCGATTCCCAGCTGCGTCCACAGCGCGGGGAGATCTACGTTGTAAGGCTGGTCCTTCATTTTGTCATAAAGATTTTGCAGTACCGGAACTCCCGTCGCCTGATCGCCGATGGTGAGCGCTTTTTCCAGCTCCCAGTCGTAGCGAATGTCGCCGCCCGCGTTCAGGATTCCACGCAGAGCATCGTCCAGCCCTTTTTTATTTCCAGTTTCGCGATGAATCTCGATGTCCGCAAGAAAACAGAACAGCGCGCCGCCCCAATACGTGCGTCCCCAGGTGTGCGTGTGGTCGAGGCCCTCGTCCCCGGCGGCGGGAAGGCCTTGATGGAGGTCGCGCATCACTTCAAACCACATTTGATTGGCGTCGAAATGGCCGGCGCGGACGCGCGCGATGGGTTCGACGTACGTGGCGATGCCTTCTTCGATCCAATGATGATTGTCAGCGACAGAAGGGAAGGACAGAGTGGACCATCTCGTGCGTCAGCATCCAATCGCTGCGCGAGATCAGAGAACTGCGCGTCTTTGCCGACGTGAATAGTGATGAAGCCGCCATTGTCGCGGCCAAAAGTTCGGCCGCCGCGCACACCTTTTCCGTCGGACGGGACAATGCGGAGTAAAAGCTGCGGGACAGGGAAGCGGCCGTAATACGCGCTGACGGATTCGGCGGCCCAGCGCACCCACTTCATCAAATCTGCTTTGCTGGCCTGCATCGAGCCGGACTCGATGTTGACGTCAATGCGCGAGTTGCCGATGAGAATCGTGGAGGTCATTTCGTCAGCAGGAAAAGCGGTGGCGGCGCCGAGCCAGACGATTGAACCGCGAGAATCGCCGCGCAGAAAATTCTCGCGAGTCGCGAACTGCGCCTAGCTCGAACTGGGCTTCGTACCGAGCCGCTGTCCATACCCCATTGTGCGAGCCGGACGAGGCTTAAGCCAAGGACGAACCTGCGTCGCCACGCAGCGCTTTTCGCACGGCACGATCCAGCAGATGATCCAGCGAAATCTTGCCGGCGCCAAAAATCAAGATCAGCAGGCCCACGAAAAGGTAAATGAACGAAGCGGCATTTTGGAATTTATCGGGATCGGAGATGAAAGCGAGCAGCGCCTCGTGATCAGCGGTCCAATAGGCAGTGAACATGTCAATCGTCAGGCCTAGCGCCGCGATTCGCGACAGCAGGCCCAGCGCCAGCAGAATTCCGCAGACGAATTCGAATGATGAGACGAAGGTAGCGGTGGAATGCGGCGCTGGCAATCCGAGGCTCGAGAAAAATTCGGTTACGTGCGGCAGGTTGTGCAATTTTGCCCAGCCATTCTGAGAGAGTTGCCAGCCCCAGTACACGCGGACGAGCAGTAGGAAGGGAGATTGCAAGCTCGAGACCACTTTCACGAATCCGTCGTACATGCGCAGAAACTGGCTTCCGGCTGTGCTCATGGGGTGAGGCGCTCTCTTCCGGCCAGCGTTCTAACGCGACGCGGCCTTTTCATTTTTTTTGGATTTTTCCAGACGGCAGAACCAGCCGAGCGCCGACCAGGTGTGGAACCATTTTTCAACATGCGCCGCGCGGTCGGCTACAGCGATCGGCGAGCTGCGCAAGGCCGATTCGATGGCAGCGTTCAGGGATTTCCCGGCATGCAGAGCGGAGAGAATGGCGAATTCTTCGCGGTCGAGACGGCGGAAATAGACGTCCTCGTCCAGGCGATATACTGCCAGAAAAATGGGGCTGGGCTTCAGCTTCGCGACGGCGCTGACGCGTTTGCGTTTATGCCGCTCGTTGAAAGTGTTGCTGGCGACATCCAGATCGTCCGAATCCTTGCGAACCTCGAGCAGCAATTCATCCACCGGATAGCGCAGCGCTAGCAGCCTGACGTAAGGCTGCAAACGCAGGCGCAGCTTGGCGGGATTCACGTCCACGAGATCTTCGGGCTTGAGCGACGGTTCCCTCAGACCATCGAACGCTTCGATATCGGCCCACTCCAAACGAGCCATATCGATGGCGAGATTCTGTCGCTCGCCGGCCCAGGCGGGATGCTTTTGCAGCCAGCCGACGAGGCGTGAACCAAGATTGCGCAGGGTGAAAGATTGCGACGGGCAATCGATCAGATACGCTTTGGCCATAGCGTCGAAGCGGCGGCCTCCCAGGACGGCGCGCACACCCGGGAAAATCTTCGGCGAACGCAGACAAGCACGCGGAACCAGTATTGGCGATTATAGATTTCCAGGCGCTCGAACGATGTGAGCCGGTCGTTGGGCTTGATGATTTGCGACGCGACGGCGCGCATCGAGCGGCCATCGGGCGCGACCGCACGCATGCGCTCGGAAGCGCGTCAACGGAGTCATGACGGCGCGAGCCATGCGGCGTTGCAGGCTGAGGAGTTTCATACGGCGGCCGCGAGCGAGGCGCTGGCGAGGAAACGATTGGCTTTCAGCGCTTCGTCGTGCACTTCGTCGAAGGAAGGGATACTGTCGTCCCATTCGAGCAGCGTGGCGGTGTGGCCCACGCGTTCGATGGCGCGCGCGTAGAGCTTCCACACCGGATCAATCACCGGATGATCGTGGGTATCGAGAATGTACTTGCGATATTTCGAATGCCCGGCGATATGGATTTGCGCGACGCGTTCTGCGGGCACGCTATTGACGTACGTAAACGGATCGAAGCTGTGGTTCTGCGACGAAACGTAAATATTGTTTACGTCGAGCAGAATGCCGCAGTCGGCGCGCTCGGCGACTTCATTCAGGAATTCCCACTCGGTCATTTCGGAAACGTGAAATTCGGCATAGCTGCTGACGTTTTCGACGGCGACGGGAATCTCAATGAAATCGCGCACTTCGCGGATTTTCTGCGCGGTGATGCGCGCCGCTTCAAAAGTGTAGGGCATGGGCAGCAGGTCGTGCGTGTAGCGGCCATCCACGCTGCCCCAGCAAAGGTGATCGGAAAGCCAGGGAGTTTTGGTGCGCTGGACTAAAGTTTTCAGGCGTCGCAGATGCTCGCGGTTGGGGCGTTCCGCCGAGCCGAAATACATCGAGACGCCGTGCTGCACGACTTTGTACTGTTCCAGAATTTGATCGAGGATGCGCAGCGGGCGTCCGCCATCAATCATGAAATTTTCGGATATGATTTCGAACCAGTCCACAACGGGCTTGCGCGTCAAGAATGTGGTGGTAATGCGGCGAGCGCAGCCCGATCCCGATTCCGTAATCCGTGTGGCCGTTAAAACGATTGGCAGGCATTTCCCACTCCGCTGGCTGATGCAAAAAGATGACGCGAAAAGAAAAGATGATGCGGAAAAGTGTTGAGGGCCGACCGCTGGGTGCCGGCCCTCAACACCAGACCGATGCTGCTTGCTACGTTCGCCGCTGCGGCGAGTGTTAGTCGGGCATCTTCGAGCCGTCGGTTGCGCAGCCGCCCTTGCCCTTGCAAGAGTTCTTGCCTTTGCAGCCGTTGTCGCTCGATTTACATCCGCCCTTGCCCTTGCAGGAGTTCTGACCCTTGCAAGAGTGCTTTTCCTTCACCTTCTTGTCGGCAGGCGCCTGATCGGACTGGGTCGCGGAATGCATGCCGGAGAGAAGGTTGGACGCCTGGATCGTTGTAGTGGTACCGGCGAGCAATCCTGCAAGTGCTGCGCCAGCAATAAGAGCCTTCTTTGACTTTGTCATTTTCCCGAATTACCTCCTGTGAGTTTGGACTTCAACCACACCTGCTTCTACTACGTTGTGAAAGGTGGTTTTGGATTGCCGCTAACGGTTATCCCGGACTGGGCTTGTTCCAAGCCCCCGGCGGTAACCCGGGGATTCGCCCGCAGCATAACGCCGAGGGCGTGGCCTGACAACTCTTCTTTTGCGGCGGCCCGGATGTCCGGATTCGCTCCGTGGGCAGCGGCCTGGTGCATGTAAATCCCACAAGCGAACGTCGGGAGAGCCGTACTTGGCCACCGGTGAGTGTTGGACTGCGCTGGAACCGATTGGTTATCGGGCGGTGCGCGAATTAAATGCAGATTGAATCGCATTCCGCTTAGGCGAATCTGATATAAACACGCGGGCCGTCTTTGCGATTGACGGCGAAGGTGAACTTGGGTAAGGTGTTGTTTGTATGTTGAATTGTTGCCAGACGGGGTGTTGTCCATGCGCTTGTTGCGCATGTTGTATGGCGCACCAGTCTGGCGATAGGAGATTTGGAACTTAAGTCCTAATCCAACTTTAAGTTTCCAAGCCCCACCCGCCAGAAACACTGGTTGGTGGGTTTTTTGTTTTTAGGGGCCATTTTTTATGAGCGAGAAAAAAGAAACCAAGGCACAGCGCATCGAGCGGCTGAAGGGGGCCAAGAATGCGTGGGAGTGCATTGACGAGATCCGCGAATTCGCTCGCCAGGGCCACGCCTCGATTCCGCCGGAGTGGCTGGGAACCTATTTTCGTTCATGGGGGATTTACACGCAGGGGGACGGGCAGGGTGTGATTGGTGGAGCGAACGGTGAAGGGAAAGCGACGCCATTTTTCATGCTGCGCATCCGCATTCCGAACGGAATTTTGCGCAGCGCGCAATTGCGCGCCGTCGCTGATATCGCGCAGCAGCATGCGCGCGGCGTGGCAGACATTACCGTGCGGCAGAATGTTCAGTTGCATTGGGTGACGATCGAAGCGCTGCCGGAAATATTAGACCGCCTGCATTCGGTAGGACTGACGACTACGGGTGCGTGCGGCGACGTGACGCGCAACATCACTGGGTGCCCGCTCGCCGGCGTGGATGCGGACGAGATTCATGACGCTTCGCGTGTGGTGCTGGAATTGAATCGCGCAATTCGTGGGAAATTCCGAGTTTTACAATCTGCCGCGAAAATTCAAAGTTTCGATCACTGGCTGCCATCTGTGGTGCTCGTATCCGGAAATTAATGACGTGGCTTTGACCGCGACGACGCGCCGCAGAGGTGGCGCTGTAGAAACGGGATTTTCTGTGCGCGTGGGCGGCGGCCTTTCCACCGATCCGCATCTGGCGATGCGTTTGAACGCGTTCGTGGCCGAGCATCAGGCGGCGCAGGTGGTGCGAGGCATCGCCGAGATTTTCCGCGACAGCGAAGTGCTGCGCGAGAACCGCGAGCGCGCGCGATTGAAATTTCTGTTTCTGAAGCATGGTTGGACAGCCGAATCGTTTCTTGCGGAATTGCACCAGCGCCTGGGGTTCAAGCTCGATCCCGCGGAACCGGAGCATGTGCCGGAAGACGCTTATCGCGATCACGTGGGGATTCACGCGCAGAAACAGCCGGGATTTTCCTACGTGGGAGCGTCCGTATTGCGCGGGCGGATCAGCGCCGATCAATTGCGCATCGCCGCGGAACTCGCTGAACGTTTTGCAGGCGGCGAAATTCGCACCACGATCATGCAGAACCTGGTGCTGGTGAACGTGCCGAGCGAACACGCTGCGTCGGTGGCGCGACGCGCTGGATGTCGGCGGGACTGCCCGTGGCGGCTTCGCCGTTTGCGCGCGGGACCATCGCTTGCACCGGCTCCGAATTCTGCAAACTGGCTTTGACCGAGACGAAAAGCTTTGCGCGCTGGCTCGTAGAAGAACTCGAGGACCGCATTCCCGGATTCGACGAGCAACTGAAGCTGCACATCGCCGGATGCCCGAATAGTTGCGGCCAGCATTGGATCGCGGACATCGGCCTCGAGGGCAAGAAAATCAAAGTGGGCGGCGAGATGGTGGACGCTTACTACTTCTGCGTGGGCGGGGCAGTGGGTAAGTTTGCCGCGATCGCGCGCCCAGTGGGTTATCGCTGCGCCGCGACGGAAGTGCCGGAGGCGATCGAGCGCTTGCTGCGAAGTTTTGACGAAGAGCGCAGCCGGGGCGAAAATTTGCGGCAATTTTTTGCGCGCCATACGAACGACGAGATCCGCATGCTCCTGGCGGGGCAAATTGCGGAGGCCGTGGCACGGGACGTTTCGGTGGGTCCGGTGCCGCACGGGATCGAGGGATAAACGATGCCGCTGTTTCCCATTTCGCTGAAATTGCGCGGGCGTCTCTGCGTGGTGGTTGGCGGCGGCGTGATTGCGGAATCGAAGATACAGAGTTTGCTGGCGGCGGAGGCGTATGTGGTGGTGGTCGCGCCGGAAGTTACGGAGACTGTTGCGGCGTGGGCGCGTGCAGGGCAGATCGAATGGCAGGTAAAACTTTTGCTGTGGAAGATTTGTGCGGCGCATTTCTGGTGGTTGCCGGGACGTCTTCGCCGCAGGTGAATCACGAAGTGTTTCGCCAATGCGAGACGGAAGGAATTTTGTGCAACGTGGTGGACGATCCGGAATTCTGCGATTTCTATTATCCCGCGGTGGTGCGGCGCGGGGCATTGCAGATAGCGATTTCCACCGAAGGGCAGAGTCCGGCGCTGGCGCAGCGGTTGCGCAAGGAGCTCTAAGCGCAGTTCGGTCCGGAGTACGAATCGTGGCTGGAATGGCTTGGCGCGGCGCGCAAATTCCTGCGCAGCGAAGGAAAAGATCCCGAAGAGACGAAGCGGCTGCTTGCACCAGCTCGCGAGTGAGGAAATGTTCGAGAAGTATCTGCGAGAGAACGACAGGGAATTGGTCGGCAGGAGTAATTCATGAAGGGCAAAGTTTATCTGGTGGGTGGTGGTCCGGGTGATCCCGAGCTGCTCACATTGAAGGCGGCGAAAATTCTGGCGCGCGCGAATATTGTGCTGCACGACGCGCTGGTGAGCCGCGAAGTGCTGGCGCTGGTAGTTGCCGGCGCGGAGCTAATTGACGTTGGCAAAAGATGCGGACGGAAATTGTTCACCCAGGAAGAAATCAACGCGCTGATGGTTTGCTACGCTCAGTCGCATCAGGTTGTCGTGCGATTGAAAGGCGGCGATCCTTTGCTTTTTGGCCGCGCGGGTGAAGAAATCGCAGCGTTGCGGCAAGCGGGCATCGAGTACGAAATTGTTCCGGGCATCACAGCGGGATTCGGCGCGGCGGCGGCGGCGGGATTCTCGCTTACGGATCGGCGCGTTGCCTCGCAGGTGCTCTTTACCACAATTCAGCGCGACACCGACAACCGTTCGATTCAGTGGGGCGGAATTTCCAGCACTACAACGCTGGTGCTCTATATGCCGGGGACCGATTACGCGCGCGTGATGCAGCAGTTGCGCGATGCGGGCTGGCCGGACGACATGCCTTGCGCGATTGTCTCGCATGCTAGCGCCAAAGATCAGGAGATCCGCTCAACCGTTCTGGCGAGGCTTGCTGATGAAGCCACGCTGCCGGCGCCTGCGATCATGGTTGTTGGGCGCGTCGTAGCGGAAGTGGCGGAAGAAATAAGTCGGGGATATCAAATCGGGCCCGAAACCCTGGAGAGAACTTTCACCGCCAATGCTGATCTGAAGTCTCGTAACTTCCCAAAAAGAAAATTGCAGGGCGCCGTTCTAGTCTTGTCGCCGGAATTTACCAGCGATGCCGCAGAGCCGCGCCGAATCGCGCGTCGTAACTGTGGCGTATCGCAGCCATAGCCTCTGGGCTGAGTGCCGGCAGACCTGAGGCGCGGCAATTGTCGGTCACCTGATCGGGGCGTTTGCCGCCCGGAATGGCGCAGGTCACGGCGTCGAACATCAGAATCCAGCGCAGCAGCGAACTGGCTCATGGTGACGCCGGGAGGCAGCAGCGCGCGGATTTCTTCCACCGCTTCCAGGCCCGCGTTGTAATCCACGCCGGAAAAAGTCTCGCCCACATCGAATGCTTCGCCGTGCCGGTTGAAATTGCGATGATCGTCCGCTTCAAAAGTGGAATCGGGGCGCAGCTTGCCGGTTAGCAGGCCGCTGGCGAGCGGTACACGCGCCAGGATCCCCACTCTTTTTCGCTGCGCTTGCAGAAAAAATTCGTCCGCGGGCCGCTGACGGAAACAATTGAAAATAATCTGCACGCTCTGGACGTTCGGGTACTCGATGGCTTTCATAGCTTCGTCAACTTTCTCGACGCTGACGCCGTAATAGCGCAGCTTTCCGGCTTTCACCATGCGATCGAGAATGTCGAAAGCTTCGGGCTGAAAATAAAGTTCGGTCGGCGGGCAGTGGAGTTGCAACAGGTCGAGCGTGTCCGTCGCGAGATTGCGCAGGCTGTCTTCCACCCACGCCGCGAGGTTCGCAGCGCTGTAGCCTTCTACGGTCTGGCGGGGCAGGCGCCGCCCAGCTTTGGTGGCGACGATGATGTCCTTCTTGTAATTTTTCTTCAGGTTGGCGATCAGGAGCTCGCTGCGGCCATCGCCGTACACATCGGCGGTATCGAAAAAATTTACGCCGCAATCAACGGCTGTGCGCAGCGCCGCCATGGCCTCTTCGTCGGAGACGTGGCCCCACGAGCCGCCGATGGCCCACGCGCCGAAGCTGACTTCCGAAACTTTCCAACCGGTGCGGCCAAGCGCGCGATATTCCACGTTGATTTTGTCTCCGAGTGAGGCTGAGGGCCGAGGCCTAGGACTCGAGCAAGTGATAGAGCCTGTAATCCTCGTTCATGATCGTTGCAAAGGGACGAAGCGTCAAGCTGCTGGTATCCGTCTTCACGATCCAATCATCGGATGATTGCGCCGCAATGGTGGCCGCGAGCATTTGCTTGCGCGTAATTCGCTCCGGAATATTTCCCACGCCAAACAGCGCGATAGGGCCGCGCAGCAGCGCCACGGTGTCGGGATTCTTACTGTCAACAGCTTCCACGGTAATCGGCATTTCCATTTCCATCTCGATGCGGTCGCCATCTTTCCAGGTGCGCTGCACGGCGAGAAACTTTCCTGGCGTGACGTCGCCTTGTATGCGGCTGCTGTTCACGGCCACCGTGGTCTTCGCGCCCGCCCATCCCGGAATCCGCACATTCACCGTAAAAGTCTCAGGACGCGCAAGCTTGAATTCCAGCTGCGTGGTATTCGCCTGCGGGAATTTCGTCGTTTGCGTGAGCGTGACCGGCGTGCCGTTCTGCGGCCAGGAGAGCGTGGACGGCAGAAACAGATTGACGTAAATACCGTCCTTGCTGCGGAAGTATGAACTGATTCCGTAATCCGCGGTCAGTTGCGGGAATGTGCCGGAACAGCAGGGCCACTTATCCTTGTAATGAACTTTCTTTGCGGAGTTGTTGTAATCGGAATAGTAGAACGAGGTGCCGTCGGGCAGGATCGGCCACGCGCCCGCGATCGTGTTGTAAAGGATGCGTTCCATGCTGTCGCCGTAGCGCGAATCGCCAGTGACACGCAGCAGGTAACGCGTGATTTTGAAATGGCCGTAAACGCCGCAGGGAGTTTCAAAGCTGGAGTGCGTCAAGCCCAGGCTCTGCCAGAGTCCATCGCTGCCGGGCTGGACGAACGCTTCGTCCGGACCCCAGCCGCCGGTGACGTAACTCTGTTCGCGGACCATGCGAAAACCGTTGGTCGCGGCGCGCAGATATTTTTCGTCGCCGAGCACCAAATATGCTTGCATGGCGGAGCTGAGCGCGTTCACGTGACTGTAGGCGTGCTCGCCGGGAAGGTCATTCGTGCCTTCCGCGAGAGGATCGAAGTATTCTTTCTCGATGAAGCGGACGGCGAGATCCTTGTAACGCGGGTCGCCGCTGCGTTGATACGCGAGGAAGAAATTTTCCGGCAGCGTGTAGGTCTCATCGAAGGTGTAAGCGATGTCCTTGTGGAAACGCGCGCGCTGTTCGGGGCGGCTGAGCGCTTTTTCCGGCAGATGCGGCAGCACGGCTTGCGTGCTGCTCCACAGCACGTCGAGCGCGGAGGTATCGCCGGCAAATTCGTGCGCGTCAATCAAGCCGCAGCAGGTTTTGTCGAAGGTGTATGCGGGCAGGCGATAATCCACATAAAATTTTCCGGCGGGATCCACCGTCGCGCCGTAGCCGCGAACCAGGCGCTGCACTTTTTCCTGCGTGGGCTTCGACCCGGTCACAGCGTAGGCGCGCGCGAGTCCCGAAAGATATTGGCCGAAACTGTGTCCGGGGATGAAAGCGTGAAAATTGTCCATGGCGCTGAAATCATCGGCGTCGTCGTACCAGCCGCCCATATCCGGCCCGATTGCGGTCAGGCCTTCGCGCTTGCGGAACGGTTTCAGCAGCGCGTCTTCGTCGAGATGCAGATATAGATCGTGATTGTGATCGAACTGGCGGCGGAACGGGCTATCGAGCAATTGCACCTGGGAGTATCCGAAGGTCGAGAGTTGCGGTGTGATGGCCACCTGCGCGACGGGAGCCGAAGATTTCGCCCAAGTGGGGATGGAGCGCGCGGCGAGCGCCGCGCCCGTGGTAACCGCAGCATTCGTAAGGAATTGCCGCCTCGAAGTCTTTTTCATGATGTGGTCTCCCTTGGATTGCGGTGCCGCAGTTCGCCTGAGACCTGTTCCGTTTTGACGCAGGAGCAGGCTGGATGAGCACTGTCGAGAAAGCGTTTACCTATCGCTTATACTGCCCGCGAAAGCAGATTGTCAAGCGGGCGGTTGGTGCGGCGTTTCCGTCCGTGAATCATCACGCGACAATAATTTCGCCCGAAAATCGAACCGTTACGCCGAAAAATGGGCTACTGCTGCGGCGGCTCCGCTGCGATCGGGCGGCTGCTCGCCTTGGATGTAGAGCTTGTAGCGGTTCGTGGAAGCTTCCTGCTCTTGCGATTGCGCGCGCAGTTCCGCTAGGCGTTTCACCAACGCCGGAACCTCGCCTTTGGGATCATTTATTTTTCGCAATGCCAGCAGCAGGTGGTACACGGCGATCTGGTCGTTGGGATTTTCGCGGAGCACCGCGCGACATTGTTCGATGGCTTTTTCGTTTTGGCCGGACTGCAGATAAAGATTGCCGAGCACATTGCGGGCGAGCGGGAAGTCGGGCTGGAGTTGCACCGCGCGGGACGCCGCTTTCACCGCATCGTTGAATTCCTGGCTGCCCACCGCGGGGCCGCCTTGTGAAATGATTTCAGCTTTCAAATAGTGGAGGAACGCGTCGTTGGGATGCGCTTTTAATTCTGTCTCCACGGTTATCAGTGCCTGGTCCAGATTGCTGGCCTGCAGTTGCGCTAGGCCTTCGGCGACGGCTGCGGAAGCCTGGCCGGGATCGAGCCGGTTAGCGGCCTCGAAGTCGGACTGCCCTTTTTCGAATTGTCCCATTTGAATGTACAAAATGCCCCGCGCTATATAGAGAGGCGCAGCTTTCGGCAACTGCGTGAGGCCGGCATCAATCATTTCGACTCCCACCTGAAACGATTCGTGCTTGTAGCACAATGCGGCAAAATCCACATAGTACTTCACCCTCCGAGGATTCGCCACAATGGCCTGCCGCAGCAGATTTACGGCGCGGGGCGTGTCGCCCGTTTCCTCGTAGGCCGCTGATGCGAGGTCCAGAACATCGGGGTCGGGTTCGCTCGCTTCGAGCAACGGCTGAAGAGTAGTGATGGCATCGGTGCTGTGTTGCGCGGTGAATTGCGCGACGGCGAGGTTGTAACGCGCATGCGGATCGTTGGTGAAGCAGCCGAAGATTTGCTCGAAAACGGGCAGTGCTTCGTCCGGCTTCAGTAAATCCATCAGGCACGCGCCGTATTCTTCCAGTGCGGTCGGCTGGGAGGAAAGCACCGGGGCGCTTTTCTGGAAATGTTCGACTGCGGTGGCGCAATCATGTTTCTTGTACGCGAGTGCGGCGAGCATCGCGTGGGTGGTCGGTTCGTCGGGGCGAACTTTCAAAATGCGATTGAGAAGCGGAACGGCCCGATTGCTTCCGGCTTTGTATTCCAATTCGGCAGCGCCTTCGAGCGCGGCCAGGTAATCCGGCGAGATCGCGAGGGCCTTGTTGTACGCGACGAGCGCTTCGCGATTGCGGCCGAGCTGCGTGAGAGCGATGCCTTCGAGCGTCCACAGCCTCACATCCTTCGGCCACGCTTGAAGCTGCGTGTGAACCAGCGTCAGGGCTTGTTCGTTGTCGTGCGCGTGCAGGGCCGACTTGGATTACGCTGATGCTGGTGGCATCGGCGCCGTTTGGGCCATCGCTGCGATGGCGTAAATCGCCAGAAGAAAAAGCGCGACGACGTCTTCGCAGGAAAATCAGAACGTGCGGTCGTGTTGCGCCGCGCAGTGACGAAAATTATCGGCAAGCGACTTGTGCCGGATGATTTCTCGCGTGGATGCGGTTTACCATGCGATTCGTATCAGCGACAAACCCTGCCGGGGTAACGAAAATTGCAAATGCGCAGCGCCTTGGTCGAGTGATATCCATGCCGGAGAACTCAGCAGCTGCAATTGCCCTGCAGCTTCCAACTGCTGATATTGGACGGACGACGGCGATTGAGGAGAGCCCATCTCTTTCCACGCCGTGAACGCATTACTGTGATGCGCGTCAATGCGAAAATGCTCGCTCAGCGCTCGCTTGGCGTCTGGCGGCAGGCCTTCGATTGTCAGGTCAATCGACGCAGCGGCAGCCCGAAGATCGTCATCGTGATAATTCCAAATCAGAATCTGGATTTCGTGATCCCCGCGCGTGGCGATCGCCTTGATGTCCGGTTGGTTGCGCACGCCGTTGAGCACCACGTCGTCGGTTGGCAGCGCGGCGGAGCTGGTCACTTGCACGCGCTCGCCGCCCAACATTCCAAACATTCGGAACGCGTTTAACACGGGCTTATCTAAGCCATTGGAAGCCAGCTCGCGGAAGCCGGCGAAATATGGCTGGTCTTCGAATTCAAATGACCACGTGACCGCGCCACGAAAATTTACGTGCTCGCTGCTCGCCAGCGCATAGATGCTATGCATCGCTTCTGCCGTATAGGACGCGAACAGTTCGCCGTTGCGATATGCATTCTGCGGATTTTGTTGCGCGGAACAGGCGGCGCAGCCTTCAGGGTCCGATTCACCCAGTACGATAGGCGTTTCGCGCCATTCGGGAAAAGACTCGACGATTTGAAATCCGCTCTTGATGGAATTGAGCTGCCGCGCGATGCCCATCTGCACATGATCGCCCAGCCATTTCGGCGAGCCCTTGGGATGAAAGCTGACGAAGCTGCAGCGGCGAGCCGATTTTTCCCGTCGCGTAATTCGTCTGATGCGCGCAATGGTCGAGGAACTTGCGCAGGAAATCGAGCCGCGTGCGGATTGCCCGGCCCGGTGCTGTCCGGGCCGCCGATGCGCGCATCCGGAAACGCGCGCAGCACTGCGTCGGCGGTGTAATCGTAAAGCTGTGAAATATTCTTCGGGCGTGCCCTTCCAGTAGTCGATATCCGGCTCGTTCCAGACTTCCCACAGCCAGGTTTTAACTTCGCGCGTCGCCGTAACGCTCGCGCAGATGACGCGTAAATTGAAAAACGAGTTCTGACCATTTCCCGTAATCGCGCGGCGGATAGGCCCAGCCGGTATAGATCGAACCGATCGAAGTTTTCGGGAAATCGTGGCGATAAGGTTCGGGATGCGTGGAGAGCGCTTCAGGCATGAAGCCGATCTCTACGATGGGCTTGATTCCCGCTGCGTGAAACGTATCGAAGATGTGGTCAATGATCGTCCAGCTGTAAACCGGATTGCCGTCCCTGTCTTCGGTGTACGCGTTGGTCGAGCCCCACTTCAGCGACGCTGAGCCGTCGCCGGTGGTGAGCAGATTGTGAACGCGAACGTACACAGGCACGGAACTAAGCGCGCCAGTTCGCTCAGAAGTTTTTTGCCGTTTGGCGTGTAGGTGTAGTTGGGCTCGTCGTAGCCGAAATAATTCCAGATCGGCCAGATGGCGCCTGCGGACTGATCCGCGCGCACGTGGATCGTTACGCTCTCCGGAGCTTGCTGTGCGGAGGAAACAGAAGGCCACAGCAGACAAAGCGCTACAGCCGGAAAAATACAGGCAAGGATTTTCTTCATCGCGCACCGTGATCCGCCGCGAGCGACAATAGCACCCGCGCGCAGCGACGACTTTATCGGCGTGCTTAAGACACACGGTTCCGCCGCTTGCTTGATGATCTTGCCGGCCCTATGGTTCGCTGAAGCACTTTCCGCAGCTACCTACTTGTGCACGGTAAATTTGTAGATCGAAGTCGAGTGCAGCGTCTGCCCCCGTTTCAACTCCGTCGAGGGGAAATTCGCGTGATTTGGCGAATCCGGAAAATGCTGCGTCTCCAGGCAGAACGCGGAACGGTAGGCGTATACTTTTCCGTCCTTGCCGTGCACGGTGCCGTCCAGAAAGTTTCCGCTGTAGAACTGGATGCCGGGTTCGGTGGTAGAAACTTCCAGAACTCGTCCGCTCTGCGCGTCGTACGCTCGCGCTGCCAGAGACATAGTGTTTGCCGATTTCTTGTCGAGCACCCAGTTGTGATCGTAGCCCTTGCCGAATTTCAATTGCTGGTCGTCCTGATTGATCCGCGCGCCAATCGCCGTCGGCTGCAAGAAATCGAAAGGCGTGTTGTGCACGTCCTGCAGTTTGCCAGTGGGGATCAGCGTCGCATCCACCGGGGTGAACTGGCTGGCGTACAACTTGAGCTGGTGCTGCAGAATGTCGCCATTGCCTTGTCCGGCAAGATTGAAATACGAGTGGTTGGTCAGATTCAGCACGGTGTCTTTGTCCGTCGTTGCAGTGTAATCAATCCTCACGGCGTTCTCATTCGTGAACACAGTGTAGACGACCTTCACGGTCAGTGTCCCGGGATAGCCTTCTTCCCCGTCTTTACTGACGTAAATAAGCTCCAGAGCTTCGCCCGCATCGTTCGAGACATCTTTCGCCGTCCAAACACGCTTGTTGAATCCGCGCACGCCGCCGTGCAGGGTATTCTCCCCGTCATTGAGCGGAATCGTGTACGCGACGCCGTCCAGAGTAAATTTACCGTGCGAGATGCGGTTGCCGTAGCGGCCGATGGTGCCGCCGAAATAGGCTTTGCCGTTCTCGTAGTCCGCAGGATTGTCGTAACCCAGCACCACATCGCCCAGCTTTCCGTCACGGTCCGGAACCTTCAGCGAGACGAGCGTGCCGCCGAAATTGCTGATCGTGACGGTCATGCCATTCTTATTCGTGAGGGTATACAAATCCACGCTCTGCCCATCCTGTATTTTGCCGAATGCCTGGTTTTGCATTTTCGATTTCGCCTCTGCGGTGGGATAGGGCAGCATCGTCATGGCGCCCAGAAAAAGCAGCGCTGCGACCATCGCGGCAATTCTTGCGTTCCGTCGTGCCATCATTGTCTCCTCAGACTTCTTGTTACGGACCACACTAGCGCTAATCGTTGGCAAAGAACTCGTAGAATGCGTAGTCTGTGACCCGAGCATTACGGTGCGGCTGGTGGGAAAGTTTCGCCTGGCACGGACAACGGAAGAGCCAAGCGTCGGGGCCATCCCCAAGAATTGCGTCGTATGCAAATCGGCCGCGGGTTCAAATTTGTTTGGTAAACGTTTTCCTTCGCTTTATACTGCGCGCCGCTGCAGGTGTCAAGCGGACGCCCCAACAACGCCCAAACCCGGATATAATGCTAACGTACACGCCCGACTGATGAAATTCACGCGCCGCTCATTCTTTCGATTATCGCTGGGTTTGTCGCTCGGCGCATCGGCCTCCCGCCTCTTCGGCCAAGGGATGTCGCCCCATGCCACCAAGGCGCAACCCCGCTCGGCGCCCTCGGGCCGTCCTTTTTACGCTCATTTCACGGATGTTGCCGCCGCGGCTGGGCTAGCGGCGCCTACGGTCTATGGGTACCCGGACCATAAGGACTACATCCTGGAGGCCGTCGGCTGTGGCTGTGCTTTCCTGGACTATGACAACGACGGCTGGATGGACATTTTCGTGCTGAGCGGCACGCGCATGAATGCAGCGCCTGCCGGAGCGACGAATCGCCTCTACAAGAACAATCGCGACGGCACGTTTACCGACGTAACCGAAAAAGCTGGCTTGCACGATCTGGGCTGGGCGTCGGGAGTGTGCGTCGGCGATTACAATAATGACGGCTTCGAAGACCTCTTTTGCACGTATTTTGGGCAGAACAAGCTGTATCGCAACAACGGCGACGGCACGTTCACCGACGTCACCAAGCAGGCCGGCCTGCTGAGCGATACGCCGCGTTTCGGCGCAGGCTGCACGTTCCTCGACTACAACCGTGACGGCAACCTCGATCTCTTCGTCTCCAACTACGTGCAATTTGACCTGAAGCGCGTTCCCAAGCCCGGGCAGAACAGCAATTGCACCTGGAAGGGAGTGGACGTGGAGTGCGGGCCGCGCGGCCTGCCGCACGGTGTGCACTCTTTGTACTGCAACAATGGCGACGGCACATTCACCGACGTAAGCGTGCAAGCTGGGATCTCCACCCTGCGCGGCAGCTACGGCATGACGGTGGTTTCCGCTGATTTCGACGAGGACGGCTGGCCCGACATCTTCCTGGCGTGCGATTCCACGCCCAGCCTGCTCTTCATGAACAATCACGATGGAACTTTTCGCGAAGAAGGTGTGATTCGAGGCGTGGCGCTCAGCGAAGATGGCGAAGAACAAGCGGGAATGGGCGTCGGCGTGGGCGATTACGATCTCGACGGCCACTTGGACTTGTTCAAGACGCACTTCAGCGAAGATACGAACGGCCTATACCACAACGACGGCAAAGCGAATTTCATGGACGTGACACGCGTGGCTCGGATCGGCGTGGAGAACCGCTATGTAGGCTGGGGCGCGGGCATCCTGGACCTGGACAACGATGGCTTCCCCGATATTTTCATGGTCACGGGCAGCGTTTACCCTGAACTTGAGAAAACGATGCCGCAATTCCCCAATAAGACGCCGCGCGTCGTCTTTCGCAACCTCGGAAATGGGACGTTCGAAGAGCTGCTGGACGAAGCGGGCCCAGGGGTTGCAGCGCCGCATTGCAGCCGCGGATGCGCGTTTGGTGATTTTGACAATGATGGCGACCTGGATGTGCTGATCGTCAACCTGAATGAGCCGCCGTCTCTATTGCGAAATGATTTGCGCGGTTCAAACCACTGGCTGAAGCTCAAGTTGGTGGGCACAAAATCGAATCGCAGCGCCATCGGAACACGTGTGGTGGCGCGCTACGGGAAGAAATCGCAGGCGCAAGAGGTGCTGAGCCAATCCAGCTTCTACTCCACGAACGATTCCCGACTGCATTTCGGCCTCGGCGCCGAAAAGACCGCGGACATCGCCATACGCTGGCCCAGCGGGCAGCACGAAGAGCTGAAGGATGTCGCTGCCGACCAATTAGTAGTGGTGAAAGAGGGAAGGGGGATCGTTTCTGGGCAAGGTTGGTCCAAACCCGTTGGCCAGCAGCAGTGAGAGCCGCGCGACCTGCCAGTGTCGAGTTTCGGTAACGCTGCAGCGATTGCAACACCCTCCGCTGAGCGATTCCAGACGTCCTGGTAACCTAAAAGTACTATTGCATCCAAATTTCTTCTTGACAGCATTTGAGAAACGGATGTAAATTCCGCACAAGACATAAGTAAACGTTTTCTCTGATAGTAGTGGAGCTACTTGCATTTTCTTTCTCGGGTCGGCGTCTCGCTGATGCAGTCGGGGCAGGTACCAGCGCTCAGCGGTGCGGTCTGCGGGATGCGTTTTCCGAGTGGGTCAAATTCGTGAGAATGCTAGGTGGGGGGGATTTGAATGAGATTCACAACTGCATTGCGTTGCTTCTGCGTGTTCGTTTTCGTTGCCTTGTCTGCCAGCGTTTCCTTCGCACAGTTTAGCGGCAGCGTCACTGGTGTGGTGCAGGACGCCACCGGCGCGGCCGTGCCGAAAGCCAACGTCGTGTTGGTACAGGTCAGCACTCAAGTGACTCGTTCCGCGGTGACCGATGCGAACGGCGCTTTCAACTTCGTCAGCCTTGCGCCCGCGAACTATGAATTGAGCGCTGACGCGGCAGGCTTTGCGAAGACCGTTGAGAACCTCGTTTTAACTTCAAACCAACTTCTCCAGGTTACGGTTACTCTTTCGTTGAAATCGGTAACGTCTTCGGTGGAGGTTACCGAGCAAGCGCCGGTCCTGAACCCGGACGAGAGTCGCAATCAGATGACGCTGGAACACATCGAGGTTGACGCGCTGCCAGTCGCGGGCCGCAGCATCGTGGGCTTGGCGACGTTGGCGCCCGGCGTAACGGGATTGGGCACGGGCACCGCCAATGCCCCTGGTTCGAACGTGGATAACTACTCCACCGAAACCGCAGTGGATGCCAGCGCCAATGGCCAGGGCGAAATGTCGAATATGTGGGTGGTGGATGGCCTCGACGTCACGAGCGGAATCAGGCAGGGCATTTTGAACCTCACTCCCAATCCCGATTCCGTGCAGGAAATGGCTATTCAGGTGAACACCTTTTCTTCGGAATATTCCCGTGCCAGCGGCCTGCAGACGGTGATGGTAACGAAATCAGGCACCGACCAATTCCACGGTTTCGCCGCCGACTATTATTACAACCGCAACATGTACGCTCGGACGAAGTTCAGCCCGAACGAGTACCTGCCGTTTCACGGCAATAACATGTCGTTCGGCATCGGCGGTCCGATCATCCCGCATCACCAGTTTTTCTTCTTCTTCGACGTCGAGCCGTTGCGCTCGGCCAATTCCACCGTCACTGGCGGGCTTACCTTCGCCGACCCCGCGTTCGTAGCTTTTGCTAACACTAATTTCCCGGGTACGGTCGGGACCGGTATTTTGAGCACGTATTTGCCCACAAATCTGACGGGTACGAGTCTGTCGCAGACTGCCCAACAGTTCTTTTTTCCGAAGACGACTGCCAACCCTGCTGGCGGATGCCCAGCCGGCCAGACCACCATCGCGGTGGGCGCCGCGGCAATGCCCTGCACGCTGCCTTTTATTGACACCGGCAACTTGAGCGCCAAGGCAGTCCGTAACGGCACGCAGTATTTCGGCCGCGTGGACAAGTATTTCAGCAAAGATCGCGTGTACGGCAGCTTCTATCGGACGGTTCTCACTTACGGTCAACCGGGTGCGATCCCGGAATTCTCAGCCGCGAGCAATCAAAATTGGGAATATGCGGTGCAGGCGAACTGGACGCACACTTTTAGTCCGAATACGCTGAACGAAGCCCTTTTTGGCGTAAGCCGCATCGAGGGCACGTTGGCGAGTGGCGCTGCGGTTTACACGGTGCCAAATATTTCGGTGGGAGGAATTAACACTGAGAACGGCGAAGCATTCGGCGCCGGCTTTGCGCAAGGTGACTTTATTCAGAAGAACTATCACTGGCGCGATGTCCTCACGCATGTTCAAGGGGTGCACACGCTGAAGTTTGGCTACGAAGGATGGTTTGGGACGGACGTCGAGCCCTTTCAAGGGCCCTATTCCACGCCGAATTTCAGCTTTGCAGACTTGACCACCCTGATTCAGGACCAACCCCGCAATGAGGGCAATGTGATGTACAACCCGGCGACCGGCCTGCCGGAATTATGGTCGTGGAATGCGCGGTCGCGCACCTGGGGAGTGTTTGCCCAGGACACGTGGAAGGTCAAATCGAATCTTACCTTGACGCTCGGCGTTCGCTACGACGACTCGGGTAACCCGTGGTCGAACAGCCCAACGACCGTCTTCGGAAATTTCTACCTTGGTCCCGGCTCGACATTCAACGATCAGGTCGCCAATGGCTTCGCGAAGCAAACCCACAACGCGCTGAATCATGCGGTAAATGATCTCATCAGTCCGCGTATCGCAGTGGCGTGGGATCCGACGGGCAAAGGTGAGTGGGCGGTTCGTGGCGGGTTCGGGATCTACAACAACTGGCTGACCTCGGCGAACGTTCAGGAAGAATTCCGCGGCAATCCTCCGGGGCTGGTTCAACCGACTTTTGTTCCGGGAGGTGTGCCAGGCGTTTCGGGTCCCCCCATATTCGCGCTGGCGGCCAGCAACACGCAGCCCTTCAATTTTCCAGCTCCGACGTTTACGGCGGGTCTGGACAGCAAAGGCGGCGTTTCCGGCCTCAATTTCAATATCGGAGGAATCAATCCGAACTTGAATTCGCCGAAGGCTGCCATCTGGTCTGCAACTGTGGAGCGAAGTTTCGCGAAGAACCTGGTCGCCAGCGTCGGTTATACCGGGTCTCACAGTTACAATCTCGTCGCCGGCGGCGATGTGGCCGGCAACGTTTCCTACGGCGCGGACATCAATGCCTTCGCCGGCGATCTCGTGCAGAACAATAGCCTGGTTCCGACCAGGCTCAATACCAGCTTCGGCAGGATCACGTATGCGGACAACAACCGCTACGGGAATTACGACGCTGTTATTTTCGATCTGCGGGGCCGGTTCTCGCACGGGTTCTTTGACGCTTCTTACACGCACTCAGCTTCGAAGGACGACGCCGGCGTGTATCCGACGGCGGCGAACCCAGGCCAATACTACGGGCCTTCTCCTTGGGACGCGCCGAATCGGTTCTCGCTCACGTTCAACTACCAGATTCCGGGAATGAACGGCGGGAAGGACCTGCTTGGCCATTTGACTGGTGGATGGGGGGTCACGGGCACCAGCATTTTCCAGAGCGGTTACCCATTCACGGTTATAAACCAGCACCCGTTCGTTCCTGTTTGCGGCTCGGTTGGCGGCACCGGCACCTGCCCTTCGGGCACGAACCCGATTACCGGGCTGGCCGCAAACAGCGGTGATTACAACGCGGACGGAGATAATTACGACTACCCGAACGTTGCGAGCTACACGCAAGCAAACTCCAAGTCCGCGTTCCTAAACGGAGTTTTCAGCAGCCCCGCGACGCAATTCACGCAGCCGACGATCAGCACCGAGGGGAACGAGAAGCAAAACGCGTTCCGCGGGCCGAACTTCGCCGAGACGGACCTCGCGATCTACAAGGACAACCGGTTCAAAGAAAGATTCAACTTCCAGATTCGGTTTGAGTTTTACAACATCTTTAACCGAACGAATCTGGAAACCATGGACACGGATCCACTAGATGCAAATTTTGGCAAGGCCACCGGGCAATTGTTAGCGCGGTGGTGGCAGATCGGCGGTAGATTCACTTTCTAGTTTGTCCACCCTGAAAAAGAGCCTGCTGCCTCCCCCAAGGACGCAGGCTCTTTTCGTTTTTAGGCCTTTGTTTCTCCCGAGCTGGCGCCTCGTATAGGCGAATCCTCCTTAAATCCAGCATCTTCAAACCGTAAAAGTTGGAACTTCCCGGTTCCGGCTGCTGAATCCTCCCATGGAACCTGCGCGGGTCGAACTGCGTCCGGCGACTGACCGGGCAATTCAAGGCGAACGCGGCAATGGGTGATTCATTCATGTCCAGTGCACGACCAACAAGCGAAAGGGCGCGCACGCCTTTGTCGAGCTTCGCAACGTGGGAGTCATTCGACGCCAGAAAACTCGGATTGCTTTCCTCTGCAGCTCTCCTGTTGCTCGCAGGTGCGCCACTGCTCAGCCAGCAGCAAGGCCCCACCATCTCCGTGAACGTGAAGCTGGTAACGATGTTCGCCACCGTGCGCGATAAACATGGCGCGCTGATCCGCAACTTGACCAAGGATGATTTCGCGCTGCAGCAGGACTGCCATCCGCAAACGATCACTTATTTCGCGCCTGATTCCGATCTTCCGCTCACGCTGGGCCTGCTGGTGGATACCAGCATGAGCCAGCGACGCGTGCTGGATCAGGAGCGCGACGCCAGCCACGCTTTCCTCGATCATATGCTGCGCGAAGATAAGGACAAGGCGTTCGTGATTCACTTCGACCACGAAGTGGAGTTGCTGCAGGACCTGACTTCCTCGCGCCAAAAGCTGGAAGCGTCACTCGATCAGTTGGGTCGGCCGCAGTTCTCGCAAACGGGCGCAAGCGGCGGCTCGTCCGGCGGTGATTCCGATGCAGGCGGCGGAAGTCGTGGCGGCGGAGGCGGACGCGGCTCGCGCGACTACGGCGGAGGTGGCACGTTGCTGTACGACGCGGTGTTCCTGGCGTCGGATGAGCTGATGAAAAAGCAGCAGGGCCGCAAAGCGCTCATCATTCTTTCCGATGGCGTGGATCGCGGCAGCAAAGAAACTTTGCGCGACGCCATCGAAACGGCCGAGCGCGCCGACACTCTGGTTTATTCCATTCTCTTCGCCGACAAGGAAGGATACGGGAATGGAGGAGGCGGCTACGGCGGCGGACACATGGGTGGCGGAGGAATGGGAGGAGGCGGCGTGGGAGGCGGCGGCCATCGGCACTATCCTCAGGAATCGCGCCCTGATGGAAAAAAAGTTCTGCAACAATTGTCGAAGGAAACCGGTGGCCGCTTGTTCGAGGTCACGAAGAAGGAGACTATTGATCAGATTTACGCGGAGATCGATGAAGAGCTGCGCAATCAATATGCTCTGGGCTACACCCCCGACAAAACCGACGCTGTCGTGGGATATCACAAGATCCAACTGACGACAAAACAGAGGGACGCGACAGTGCAAACGCGCGAAGGCTTTTACGTTGATCGCTAACTGATCGCGTGCTAATCGTTAATCGCGCCCTCACGGGCTCGGCGTAGCCGCCGCCGGAGTCTGCTGCAGTGCGAGATAGGCTCGGCCAAACGCAGAATGCTGCGTGCCCGGCGCGATGGCGACTACCTGAACGGTATATCGCCCGGTGGGCAGCTTCTGCAGCGGCAAACTAATGCGGAATGAAACGGCGTGCGTCTTCGCATCCACTTGCGCAGGCGCAATCAGCGGCGTGGCGTTCATCTGAATCCCATTGCGTAGAAATACCAGGCCGGCGCGCAGCGAATTCGGATCGAACGGCGTGTTCTTATCCGCTTTTTCCGGATAGTACGCTTGCAGAAAGACGTACAGCGTCTGCCCCTGCGTGAAATAGTTGGTGACGCTGGGAATAATCCTCTGTCCTTCCATATCCAGCGGCGAGCTTGTGATTTTCGCGCGCACGCCTTGCCCTTTCGTGGTGACCTCGGATGATTTCTCAATCGGGACCAGCTGGCTCGACAGCAAAACCGAACTAAGCGTCACTTTCTCCGGCTGAGCTGCCGCCACCACCAGATTCTGCTCGAACGTCCCGATCTTTCCCGATTCATTTTCGCGCGCCACAAATTTGAGCCGGTAATTGCCCGGCACCAGAACCATCGCGCCCTGATACAGCAGATTGCTGTGCCGCACCTGCGCGAAATGTTCGGCCTCCAGATTCACTGTAATGGTATCGCGCAGTTGCGCCACGATCTGGCCACCCGGCGCCGTCCGCACTTCCACCGCAAAATCAAATTCCGCGTGCTGCTTACTGTGTTTTTGTGCCCAATCCAGCGCGCTGCCAGCAATTTTCGCCGCGATGGGAACGTAGCTTTGCGTCGCGCTCAGCCGGAAGATGCCGGTCTCGACGGCTACAGGAAGCTCGACCACGGGATGATCGGAATTAATCGCGTCGGCGAGCTGCTGATCGCGATCCTCTTTTTCCAGATGCTGGAAATCGCGCGGCGCATAGTAACCATCGCGATAGCGAACGTGCGCGCCGGGAATATTGACTTTCACGCGAATTTCTCGCCACCGGCCATCGTGTTTTACGTCCGCGCCGAGATTGTAGCCGACCAGATAGTATCCTCCGTTATCCTTCTGTATGGCAGGGAACGCATCACTCAGATCGCCTAAATCGAAAAACGCTTTTCCGCCCGTATCCGTGGAGAGAGTTGCGAGAGTGTCGCGCGAATCTTCGCGCTGATCGGTCTGATGGAATACAGACGCGCCGCTGAACATCGAAGTCCCCGTCGCAGCATTCGTCGTCGATGTCGCCGCCTGGTGGCGCGGCGAGAAGTCCGCGTGAATCAATCAAATAAATGGAGACATCCGCGCGATTCGCGGCATCCGTCGCAGCGCGCAGTTGCGTGCGGTTTTCCTCGCCGGTCTGCGTGATTCCGCCGGTGAATTCCACCATCGCTTTTCGTCCGGGAATTCCGCCCAGCACGTCCGCAAGGCCTTCGACGGCCGCGAGCTTCTGGTCCGTGTTAAACACGTTGAATTCAGTTTCATCCGGCGTGTACGCCGCGCCGGTATATTCCTGGACGTCGTATTCTCCATTGGCGGCCGCGGCGTAGAGAGGACTCGCCAGGTTCGCGGAGTTGTCCGGTGTCAGCTGCGCGATCGCTTTGCCCAGAACGGCGCGATCGTTCGTGAAATTAGCCAGCACATTCAGGCGTGTCGAGAAAACGACGATGGCAACCACGTCCGCCTTCGTCATCTGTTGCTTCACGAATTTGTCGGCCGCATCGTGCGCGCGAATCAGGTCGTCGGTCTGCATCGAAGTCAGGTCGAAGAACAGCACGATCAGGCGGCGGTCGCGCAGCATATCGCTGATGGCGTCCGGGGAAGGCGAATTCGGGCCTTCGTCATCAACCGAGACGACGATTGGCTTTTCATCCTCAGCTGTCGCGGTTTCGATTGCTTCGATGTCGGCATATGAAAAAGACGTGATCGCCTGCGGCTTGCCTTCGTCCGTCACCGTAAATTGATTTGCGGACAAGTTCTTGATTGGTTTGCCGAACTTGTCGGCGACTTCGACATCAATGCGAACCAGATCAGACGAACTGCGCAGCACGGAGGACGGCTGGTGAGAGGCCTGTTGCGCCGGGGTTTGCTGTGCGCGCGCTGGCGCGGGTGCAGGCGTCGCGACGACCACGGGCCCAGACTGGTCGCCGGATTGTTGCTGCGCCTGCGTAGCTTGGCCCGCACTCGGTCCCGCAGCCAGCGCGGCCACCAGCCACAACCTCCCGATTTTGTAGAAAATCTCTCGCATCAGAAATTAAACCGTGCCATCACGTCCATCGTGCGCATCGAGCCGGCGCTCGTGACGCGTCCAAATGACGACGACCCCAAGGTAGCCGAAACCCCGGACAACACGGGCGTATTCGTCAGATTCTGAACTTCCCAGCGAATGTCCAGATGATGCCGCTCGCGCGGCCCGAAACGAAAAGATTTCGCCAGCGACATATTCCAATTAAATTTGCATGGCCCCTCAATCGCGCCGCGGTGCTCGTTGCCATATTGCCCTGTGGGTGGCGTGGCGAAAGCAGCGGTATTGAAAAACGAAAGAGGCGAGCCGCCGCAGATCCCCAAATCTGGATTAGCGATTTGATTCGGGCGCAGCGAAAAATTGGCGCCCGTGCCGTTATCCGATGCCGTTCCGCCCAGATATGCGGTAACCGGCGTTCCGGTTTGCCACGTCACAATATTCTGCAGCCGCCAGTTGCTCAGTAGGTGTTCGGCCCAGCCATGCGTCGCCAAGCGATGATGTTCACCGAACGGAAGCTCGTATAAATTCAAAAATCGCCATTGGTGCCGCACGTCAAACGACGAAAGCCCGCGTTCCGCGGCGTAGTTGCCGTCCTGTTGCACCACGATGCCCGAGGTGCCGCCGATGCTGCTGGCATTGTCGAGCGATTTTGCAAAAGTGTAAAACGCCTGAAACGAAACGCCGCGTGTGAAGCGATGCACCAAGCGCACCTGCAGCGCGTTATAAATCGAATTCGCGCCGGATTGATCGTAATAAAAGCTATTAGCGTTAGGAATTTGCAGCGAGTCCTGCGTGTCCAGTGGACTGGTGCCCAGCGGCGCGCGATTCGGAGCCCGCAACAAATCCAGGTCCGTGCCTTTCGTCCCGGTGTAAGTCAAATCCAGGATCCAATTCTGCGAAAAGGAAGTTTCCGTGCCCAGAGTCCAGATTTGCGCGTAGCCATCCTTGTAAAAAGGATTCACGCCTCCACGATTGGAAATAATCGTGCTCGTGTTGGGAAAGCCGTTCTCCAGAGTCAGCACTTGCGTGCCGGAAGTAATCAGGTTTTCCGAAGTCGCGAAGGGTGGCTCGTACGACAGATATTTCTGCGCCAGCGTATTGTAAATTGCCACATTGTAGAAAATCGAATAGCCGCCGCGGATCACCGTCTTCGGTTTGATTCCGCGCGGCAGCCAGGCGAAGCCAATGCGCGGCGCCCAATTCCCGTAATCGCCATGGACCAGCGCGCGCGGGTTCGCGCCATCGAAAGTTCCCACGCCGCCGGGCGTCACGACGTCTACTGCGGTGGCCGTAGAATTCATATCCAAATTCGCGATCTGGTCGTACTTGTCCACCGGTGGCGTCGCGGCTTCGTAGCGCAGCCCGTAGAGCAGCGTAAATTGCTTGGTAATGCGCCAATCGTCCTGTGCGTAACCGATAAAGTCCCGACTGCGCAAATAAATGTTCGGACCGAACTGCACGGTGGTGCTGTAAGGCAGGCCGAGCAGAAAATCAGCAAGCTCGTAGAAAGGCTCGGTCTGCGGCGTCGCTGGGACCGGCTGGCCCGTCGCAGTCAGTTGCGACGTCATCACGCCCGTGAAATTGAATGAACCGCGCGGCAGCGGATTGGCTTCGGAGTTCAGCTGGATGCGGCGCATCGCGCCGCCAAATGTAAACGTGTGCTTCCCGTGAATCCACTTCAAACTGTCGCTCAAGCGCAGCGTCTGGTTGCGCACCAGCGAGGGAAGGGGATCGTTCAGCGCTGAAAAGCTGGTGAAATTGACCGCAGGAATGCCAAAGGTGATCGGCTCGGTGGAAACTCCGGTGATTCCCAGGTCTCCCGCCACGTTGTTCACGTACGAATTGTCGCTCAACACCTGCGCGCGGCTGCGGCTCCAGTTCAGCTGCGTGGTTTCCACCAAGTGCGAAGTCCAGTTGTGCGCGAGGCCCAGCGTCACAGACTGGCTCAGCGTGGATGAATTGCCGGCGGTATTCAAAAAATTGCCGAACGTATTCTGCCGCTGGGAATTCAGATTGTACCCGCCGTTTAGGCTGAACTTGGAATTGATGGTGTGCAGCACGTGCAGGTTCAATGTGTCGCTGTTCACCGGCGCCGTGGTCTGCAGCACATAATTCTGCACGGTGCCGGGCAGGTTTGGCAGTGGATAGAATGCCAGGAGGCCGGCCGCGGATGAATTAATCGTGGGAACCTGGCAGCCGTTTCCCAACGGCGTTCGCGGTCCGGTGAAATTTGAAAGCGGATCGTACAGCGTGATTCCCAGGCCGCAGAAATTTCCGGTGCGTTCGGCGGCCGTGGGCACCGTCGAATATGTGTCTAGCGCGCTCGATTGCGTTTCGTGCTGGTAGTTGACGAAGAAAAACGTCTTGTCGCTGCCGTTATAAATGTGCGGAATCTTCAGCGGCCCGCCCAGGTTGACGCCGAAGCGCTCGTCGTAATGACTTGGCTTGGGAACGGGATTGCCGGTGATCGAATACGGTTTCGCATCCCACACGGAATTTTCGTAGCGATTGTAGAAACTGAAGCGAATGCGATTTACCGCCTGGCGATTTAATCTGCCGCGGCCGCCAAACATTCCTCCTCCTCCGCCTGCTCCTCCGCCAGCAGGAGCTCCGCCGAACATTCCGCCACCGCCACCCCCGCCGCCGGGGCCGCCAAATCCGCCCGCACCGCCGGCCCCACCTCCGGGTCCACCGCCGCCCGGGCCTCCGCGTCCGCCACCCGGACCTTGCCCACCTTCTCCAGCAGGGTTGCCGGGCACCAATCCGTTCTGGCCAAATCCTCCCGGGCCATTCCCGGAGACGCCCTGGCCGACCGTTCCTTGCAATAGAAATGAATCGGAAGTCGCGCTGGAACCGGCGCCGCCGAGCAGCTCGGCCGCGATTTGCGTACCTTCATTCGCGGGAGTATTGTTTGCGCCGGTCGCGCCGCCAGCGCCTTCGTCGGTAAGATCGGTCTGTTCGAAACCGCCGCCGGCAAGTCCGGCGCGAATCGCATTAGTGACGCCCGCAGACGTTTGGCCTCGGCCGCCTCCCTGTCTGCGACCGCCGCCGCCCGCATTTGCGCCCTCGTTCCCGCCGGAACCTGCATTGGGGTTGGCGGCGCCTCCCGACGGCCGTGGATTTCGCGGCGCCCGCGTCGCTTCGGGCTTCGCCGTCAGCTCCGCCAAGGTTGCGACGCGCAGCACAATCGGAATAGGGCCGGGCGGCACCACCGGAATCTCCACGACTAGGGAGGAGTTCGCAAACCCCAGCTGGCTTGCCTCCACGCGATAAGACCCCGCCGGAATTTGCGGAAATTCGAACTGGCCGGATTCGTCCGTCCAACTCAGCCAGACTTTTTTCGTCTCGGTATTTACCAGACGCACCGTCGCGGCGGGCACCGGCGTGCCCTCTGGGGTGCGCACCACTCCACTAACCAGCTGCGGCGCACCGCCAGGCTGCTGCGCCCGACTCACATGTCCGCAGGCGAGCCAAAAAAGTAACAGCGCGAGCACCTTCCCTTGGTGGCGGTTAAAAATGACGTTCCCTCGAGCCGATAGCCTTACGCGAAGTACTGGTAAGACAGCGCAATTGTAATGGGCAAATCATGGCACTTCTCAGGAATTCTAAATTCCCGCGCCGCTAACTAATTCAGTTTCAATCGAAAGAGAGTTCCAGAATTCCGGAGGCGACGCTCGGAGGAAAACGCCCGCGACCTGCCAAAACGGGCGCAAGCGAACTACGCCCAAAAATTACGGAACTTTTGTGGGTGATAAACAGAACTGGGGAAAAGGTAGGGCGGCACAGCAGCCGGGCAGCACCACCAGTCAAAGATTTGTAAGCGCTGCTGGCAACCTTTACGAATTCCAGCTGCATCTGTTCGGTAAAAATATCGGGGAAAAACGGGTGATGTGGCAGCGATTGATAAAGAAGAGGTTAACGAAGAGATACACTTCCGCAACAGCCGTCCTGACTTGCGCATCCGCGCTCCTATTCGGCTGTGTGGACGGCCCCGCACAAGCCCAGGGCGTGCAAACCGTGCTGCACGCTCGCGGCAGGGTATTTCCAGACGTTGGTCGCGGCGCGGAAGCCATCGAGCGCGATCCGGCTGGACATTATTATGTGCTGGCTGCCCCGGCCAGCGTCATCTGGATTTACAGCGCAGAGGGAAAACGCATCGGCCAAATTCCCGGCGTCCAGGCCGTGGGCGAAGCAACCATTAAATACGCGGTGGATTTCGATCGCGACGCGACGTCGGGCCGCATTTTCGTCGCGGATCGCGGCGCTAACGCCGTGAAGATTTTCACCGCGGAGGGCGCGCTGGAAGCCAGCGTCCCGGTGAACGCGCCGATGTCCGTGGTGGCGCTGGCGAACAGCGAATTCGCGGTGGTCACACTGCGCAGCGACCACCTGGTGCGCGTGATGAACGAGCACGGCAAATTGCTGCGCAGCTTCGGCAACATTTCCGATGCCGTTAGCAATCCCAGCCAGCTAACGGCTCCCGCCCTGAGCGCTTCCGAGGATTCCGCAGCCGGTTATGCGGCGGGTTATTCCACCAGCGCTCCGCCCTCCTACGCCATGGATATCGGAAAACTCTACAGCGGCGCGCCAGGCGATATATATTTCGCCTTCACTTTGCTGAAAGATCCAAAATTCAGGAAATACGATCGCTTTGGCTACGCGGAGTACGAAGCCGACGTTTCCGCGAATGCATTGATTCCCGATATCAGTCACGATAATTCCCAAGTGCAACTGGGCATGCGCGTTTCGGGAATGGCGGGGCCGGGCGAAATGTTTTCGTTCGGCACGATGTACTCGTTAGGGAGCGGCGCCCCTGGATTTGCGGTGAACGGCGGGCATGGCGAGGGCGGCCGTCGCGGCGGCGGCTCGGCGGCGCCTGGCGGCACCGGCGGTGCAGCGCCTGGCAGTACTGCGGGCTCCGGCGGTTCCGCCAACAGCGGTGGTGGCGATAACGATGCGACAACCGGCGATGCCTCCGACTTCAGCGGCTCATTATCGGCAAACAGCGGCAACATCGCGTCGCACAACTCGTACTCCACCAACACTCCGGACTTCAACGCGCTGCTCGGCATAGGAGGACCGGGCGGAGGTTTCGGCGCGCCAGGAATTTTTGGCCCTGGAGCCTTTCCCGGATTTGGCGGCGGATTTGAACATCACATGATCGGCGCCGACGCAGCGGGTCGCGCAGGCGCAGAGGGCGCAGTAGACGCAGCCGGTCATGGCGCTACGGGTGGCGCAGCAGGCGCAGGTGCCGCGGGAGGTGCTCTCGGCGTCCATGCCACCGGTGGGCCTGCGGCGGGCGGCGGCGCAAACACTCCCGGTGCCGGCCACGGTGAATACGGCGAGCGTTTCGGCCGCGGCTACCGGCAGGAGAGCCTGAACAGCTTTGCCGGAGTCGTGAAGATTACCGAGCGCGAGCCGAATACCTCGGTTACACCGGTGATTCGCGCATTGGGCGTGGATCGGGCGAGCCAGCAAGTGTGGGCCGCGATCGGCGACATGCTGCTGCGCTTCGATCGCGACGGAAATTTGCTGGACACCTACCGCGTGGCGACCACCCAAGGCGCCGCGCTGCAACCCGTGGGAATTCTAGTGGAGCCCGATCGCATCCTGCTGGTTTCCGATCCCGCGGGGATTTACGAGTTTGCGCGTCCGGACAAGGTGGCAGCCCCCGGCAAACAATCCGGCAAAGCTGAGTCCGCGTCGCCGTAATTTTTCGACAGCGAATCGCCGCGTTCAGCTGAGTATCGCTTCCGGTATGCCGGTCGTCAGTAGCTTAGCGAAATCCTCGGCGAGCGCGGGCCGGCTGAAATAGTAGCCCTGCGCCTCGTCGCAGTGGTGAGCCTGAAGAAACGTCAGTTCTTCCAGAGTTTCCACTCCCTCGGCCACTACGCGCAACTTCAGGCTGCGCCCATGCTGATCACCGCCGTCACGACGGTGGTCTCGTCCGGAGCAGTGGTGATCTGGCGAATGAACGACTGGCCAATCTTCAGCGCGTCAATCGGAAATTTCCGCAGGTAGCTCAGATTGGAATAACCCGTGCCGAAATCATCCACCGCTAATTGTATGCCCCTGGCTCTCAGTGCCATCAGGATGGCCTCGGTGGACTCGGCGCGCTTCATCAAGACGCTTTCGGTAAGTTCCAGTTCCAGCACTCCGGGATCCAGGCCGGTGTCCTGCAGGACTCTGAATACGCCGTCCAGAAAGTCCTCGTCGCGGAATTCCATTGCGGAAATGTTTACCGCCATCGTCGCCAGCGGAAGCCCGGCATCCATCCAAGTCCGTGCTTGCTTGCAGGCTTCGCGCAGGACCCAGTTGCCGATGGGCACGATCAGGCCGCAATCTTCCGCGATGGGAATAGAATCGGATGGAGGCACCAACCCGCGCAGAGGGTGTGTCCAGCGGATCAGCGCTTCGGCTCCAGTGATCTCCCCGGTCGTCAGGTTGACCTTGGGCTGGTAGTGCACCATGAACTCTGCCCGCTCCGGGGCGCGCCGCGTCGCCGGCGTTATCTTCGACCAGGAGTATTTTGATCGATTTGTTGCTCATCCGCGTTATCTCCGCTAACACCAGGTTGGGAAGGGAACTGCTATTCCGCACATGACCCTGAAGGCTGTAAGAGGACAGTCTGTGGCCAGGACGGTATTTTTTGGAAGAGGACTTAAATCTTAGTGCCGGGTATGCCTGAGGTCAACGCCCGTTTGCCGTCGGGTGCCCCATAGACCATCAGATGTGACAGTTCGCGATCGCGCTTATCGGCGCGTGCGTAGGAGCCGCAGGGTGGTGCCCCAGCGGGGCGCGGGAAGCACAAAATACTGTCGATTAGAACGAAGTTAGTTTTCGCGCGGCTTTCGTCTTGCCGGTGTGGAAGAATGGGCCGCGCGCCAGACCAGATAGCGGAGGAGGAAGCGTGACCAAGGGCCGCATGGAAGCTTTCAGTGACGGGGTTTTCGCCGTCATCATCACCATCATGGTGCTGGAAATGAAGTCTCCCCAAGGAACCGGTCTTGCTTCCTTGCAGCCACTGCTTCCTGTTTTCTTGTGCTATGTGTTGAGCTTCGTTTACGTGGGAATTTACTGGAACAATCATCATCACCTGCTGCAGGCGACGAAGCATGTAACGGGCGGCATCCTGTGGGCGAATCTGCATTTGTTGTTTTGGGTGTCGTTGACGCCGTTCATCACCGCCTGGATGGGTGAGAACCATTTTGCGGCTTGGCCCGTGGCCTTATACGGCGTGGTGTTACTCTGCGCCGGAACCGCTTATTATTTTTTGACGCAGGCGCTCATCGCCCACCAGGGAACCGATTCAACTCTGGCGGCTTCGATTGGAAGTGACCAGAAGGGCAAGCTCTCTATCGTGGTTTACGCAGCGGCAATTCCCCTGGCGTTCGAGCGGCCGTGGATTGCCTGCGCCTGTTACGTTCTGGTCGCGGTGATGTGGCTGCTGCCTGACCCGCGCATCGAAAAAGCAATGGGACAATAAACGGAGGACGCCAGACCGCGAGGTGAGTTGAGGTGAACATTCGATGGAGCGCCTCGCGTGACTCGTGAATTGCGCTGCAGCGCAGTTCAACCTGAGAAACCGGCAGTGCCGGTTCGAAGGGCGTCTAATCCCGCACCCTTCAAAAACCGAAGGGTGCTCCGCCCGGAAATTCAACTGCGCTCGTTTGGCTGGTGTGGAAGCCTGCGCCACCCGCCGGCAGGAATGTTCTTGCTCGCCGTAAATTAGGTGGCCCGGCCTCAGCCGTTGGGATGGAACGGCATCCCGGGATTTCCGGCGCTCGCTGGTTCCGGCGTTTCCATATCAAGATTCACCACAATCGGTTCTCGCCCGTTGCGCACCACTACTGCCTCGCAAATTTCGTCCGGGCTGGCATTGATCTCCTGATGCGGCACGTAAGGCGGCACGTAGATGAAATCTCCCGCCTGAGCTTCTCCGCTTAGTTCCAGGTGATCTCCCCAGCGCATTCGCGCACGGCCCCGCACGATATAGAGCACGGTCTCAAGCGCCCCGTGATGGTGCGGTCCGGTCTTGGCTTCCGGTCGCACCACCACCGTGCCAGCCCATAGTTGGTTTGCGCCCGTGCGTGCGTGGGTGATGGCAGCGGCGCGCGTCATGCCAGGCGTCTGCGGCGTGTTGGTGTCGAGTTCGCCGGCGCGCACGATCTTCACTCCGTGTTCTTTCCAATCCATGACGCAAAACTCTAAAGTACGGAGAAAACCGTGTCAATGGCAGATGGTGTGCCGTTTCGTGGCATTGATTTCTTGTCGGAGCTAAAGCTCCGACCTACAAGGACTGGGACACGGATAGCGTGGCGGAGGCGGCTCGAACGACCCGGCGTCTAGACCTGCACCCTTCAAAAACCGAAGGATGCGCCACCCGGAAATTCAACGGCGTTCGTTTGGTTGGTGTGGAAGGGTGGGCCACCCGCCCGCCCGCGAGTTACAGACCGCGCTTTCCGGCTACGTCCTCGGCTAGAAACTGTTTGTAGAGATCGTGCCGGCCTAGGAGCGTGTCCGAGAATTCATCTTTTTTCTGCTGAATTCACTTGAAAAGTTGCGTAGTGGTGTGCGAATTATTTGGAGTCATGGCGAAAACATATCGATCCTACCTTCCAGAACAAAGTTTACTGTTACCTCCGAGCCTTCGCGAATGGTTGCCGGATGGCCACCTGGCTTATTTCGTGTCCGACGTGGTGGACGAGCTGGACCTATGGGCGATCGAGTCCGTGTATGAAGAGGATGACCGGGGGCAACCGCCGTATCATCCGCGCCTGATGACCAAGATCCTGCTCTACGGGTACTGTGTGGGGGTCTTTTCGTCGCGCAAGATCCAGAAGCGTTTGCTGGAAGACGTCGCCTTTCGGGTGCTAGCGGCCGGTAATCAACCCGATTTCCGGACCATCTCAGATTTTCGGAAGCTGCACCTAAAAGCGCTGGCAGAGATGTTCCAGCAGATGTTACGACTGACGATGGAGACGGGAGCGATGAAGCTGGGGCAGGTGGCCATGGATGGGAGTAAGTTCAAGGCCAACGCGAGCAAGCACAAAGCCATGAGTTACGGACGGATGGAGGAGACGGAGAAGCGACTGCGGGGGGAAGTTCGCAAGTTGTTGAGCCAAGCAGAGGCCGCGGATCAAGAAGAGGACAAGCGATACGGTCGGGATCGCCGGGGGGACGAGTTGCCGGAAGAGTTGCAGCGACGGGAAACGCGGATCGCTCGGATTCGAGAAGCCAAAGGAGCTCTGGAGGAGCGAGCGCGCGAACAAGCCAGGAAAGAGGGGAAGGATGCAGAGGAAGCGAAGCCCACCGCAAAAATGCAATACAACTTTACGGATCCGGAATCGCGCATCCTAAAAGGGGCGGATGGATTTGTGCAGGGTTACAACGCGCAGATCGCCGTGGAACCGGCCTTTCAGTTGATCGTGGGGCAGCGGGTGAGGCAAGCCGCGCATGATAAACAGCAGCTGGTGCCGCTGGTGGAGACGATCGAACAACCGTCGGGACAAAAGCCGCAAGCAGTCGTGGTCGACAGTGGGTATTGCTCGGAGGAGAACCTGCAGTACCTGGACAAGCGAAGGATCGAAGGGTTCGTAGCGACAGAAAAGCAGAAACAGGCTCCGCGGAATGAATCATGCAAACCAGGGCGGTTGCCCATCGGGGCCAGCCGTGTCGCGAGGATGGAACGGAAATTACAGACAAAGGTTGGGGCAGCGGTGTATGCGAGGCGCAAATGCATTGTGGAGCCAGCCTTCGGACAGATCAAACAGGCACGCGGCTTCCGCCAGTTTCTCTTACGCGGGCTGGAGAAAGTACGGGGCGAGTGGGCACTGATCTGCATGACCCACAACCTTTTGAAGTTTCACAAGGTCATCTGCAGTGGATAGCACAGAACTTTCCGAGGTCAGCGACAGAAATGCGGTTCCCGGGAGAGATTTGGGAAGGCAAGTAATTCACGAAACCTGATCCACCGGATTCCAATAGCCACACGAATCAAAAAAGCCCAGCCCGACGCTATAAAATGCTAAATCTCGGACACGCTCCTAGACTAGGATCACAAATAGTTCCAAGTCACAACGGTTTTCCAAACTGCCGCGCAGCTTGGACGCCACAAGATGACGATTCTCTAGACCGTTGTATCCGATTGCGGATGTAGAACCCCTGCTCACGAGGCAGGTGGGCTGTATCCTTAATAAATATATTAATATTGACGCGAAGACCCTGCTCCGGCAGGTGAATTACTCAAGACTCCCGCGCTAGTTCGAGCGTGGAAGTTTCTTTGCTCGTCTCGCGTGTGGACTCAGAAAATATCGAATATATGGAGGTTTTGGAATCCTCAGCAAAAAGAGCGCACCTGCTTTTCGGGCAAGCAGCGCTCCTCTCAACAGATCTCATGGTGAAATGCATTTCTTTGTTTTCAATGGTTTGGGCCACGGACAATTGTGCACAGTAACTCAAATGCGAGAGATATTTGTACAGTTCGTGCACAGTCGCTCTTTAGATCGCTGGGAGGAAAGCCAAAAAGTACAGTAGAATCATCAACGTGCATAGTGTCGGGGCGTAGCGCAGCCTGGTAGCGCGCCTGCCTTGGGCGCAGGAGGTCTGGAGTTCAAATCTCCACGCCCCGACCAATCTCTTCAATAAGTTAGCGACATAGTGGATCACTGCACTCGCTCCACTGTAGTGAATTTTGTAGTGACTCCCTGATTTCTAGTCGCCAGTTCAATCGCACTCGCAGTCTTGAACCTTTCGATCTTTGCCGCCGCTTCACGCTTGTGTTCCTCAGCCGGATGCACGTAACGCATGGTCATCTGGACACTCGTGTGTCCGAGCAGAGCAGAAAGCGTCGGTAAGTCGACGCCCGCCATGACGGCGCGGGAAGCGTACGTGTGTCTGAGATCGTAAAGTCTAAAGCTGGGGACTATTTTGGCCCGACGAACGGTAGCATCATGTGCTTTTCGCACGCTGCCGATTGGCTTCTCGGGCTTGTCGGGAGACGAGAATATGTACGGGCTGTTCGATGACACCGTACGTTCCTTCAGGATCGACCACACCTCGTCCGTCATCGTGAGTTTACGCCTGGCGGCCACGGTCTTGCCGGACGGGTTGAAAATTGTGCGTTGGCCGAAATCCAGATTGGCAGTTTCGATGCGAAAAGCTTCCTCGGGGCGCATCCCCGTGTCCAGCATAATCCTAGCTATATCGCGAAGGGGTTGACTTGCGGCAGTCAGATAGACCTGCTCTTCTTCTGGAGAGATAATCCGGGTTCTGCCTGTTTCGCGGAAAAATGTAACGTGTTTCACGGGGTTGGAGACCCGAAAACCACAACGTGATCCGCGCGCGCATCTGCACCAGCCGATGCCGGTGCCAGAGCAGTTGCCGCAGATCCCGATTCTCCGGATCCGGTGTCCAGATTCGAGGAAAGCGATTTTTCAGCAGCAACTGCAGTAAAAGTTGGGCATCCAGGCGATCGGTCTACTGCTTGCGCACTCGCATCTTCTTGATCTCCGCCGCATCGCCAATCCACACCCCGATTCCCAATTCTGCCAGGAACCGCTCGAACCAGCGTGAATAGCCGGTGGCCTCCATTCCCACGCGCACGCTGACTCCTCTCTGGGCTAGTTCTCTGTAGAACCGCTCGGCTTCTCCATCGCCGTGATTCAATCGCCGTTCCCCGCACTCACCAGTTTCCTGGTCCATACAAGAGATTTGCTGAAAGCTCGGGTGATAATCTACGCCTATTAACATGTCTGGCTCCTTTCTCCGAGCCTTTGGTCGTCGAACAACCATAGTCTACTCGGGTCCGAGGGGCCGGCATTGTTATGCAATCATTGGGCAAGGTCCGTGGAACAAGCGAACAGTCGCGTGGCCTTGGTGTACGCGTGAATTTGCCTGTTATTTTGCTAACGACTTAATTTCAGATGGATAATTTCCCTGCCGAGTGAGCTTGATGTAGACTTTGCCTCGCATCCAAGGTGCCAAAAACAAACTGCATGGGCTCCAACCTCGAAGAGAAGAAGGCAGTATTGTTGGCTTCGAGCCAAGATTCGCCCCCTACAAACAGCAGCCTCGAAACTGAGCGAAATCGGTTGTACCAGCTTCTGCAAGAATTCTCCGCACAATCGAAACTTGATCATCGTCTCTACTCATTTTCCAGATTGGTAGATTGGAGCAGGTCTGCTGGCAGGTTGGCTTCTGTGTCCGAACGCAACGGGCGCGTGAATGAACTTTTGTGTATGCTGGAATCAGATGTCGCCCTGCGCGTCCCGTTTCAGAAAGCATTTCATGAAATGCTCAGAGAAACGCAAGCTGTAGGGCTATTTGCGGAGGCTGGGCTGCACCCGCGCGAGAGCCTCTGGTCCGAGGCAGCACGAAGACTTGTAGAACGAATCTTACCTTCCGCTCGAGCGGATGCGGATCTCTCGAAACTTCTTTTTCGGCTACATCCTGACGATGGCTATAGCGCAGGATTTCTCGATTGGCCGGAGGATCTCATTCAGCGCACGGTGCGAGTGCTCTCGCCCGAAAATGATCCACATTCATGGGATCGGCAAAAGGATGATCTTCGACAAGCCGCCGTTCTGCTAGGAACTCACGTGGCAGGGGTGGGCTTGTCGCCAGAATTTCGCGAGCGGTGCCATCCTTACGTTGTGGAAGACTCGCCATTCTATCGAGTTCAGCAGCTGGTCGGCGAACTCATCCACAGCAGTTCAACTTCGCAGACGCAAGACCTGGAGAAGGCACTGCGCGAAGAGACGATCAGTTGCCACGCGGAAATCGAATACATGCACGAGCGGATGGAGCACACCGGCGTGAGCACTGCGCTCGAATTCGACATGTCCACGATCGAACGAGCGTTGCGGAGATTAACCTGCATCGCCGATGTCTTATTTCCCGAGCGTGTAGATAACGGTCAGACTGTCAAACGACTGCTCGACGACGTACTGCGCGGCCGCCTGGAAGACCTCAGCCTGTCGGCTTTAGTTCGCGAAAATACCAGACTGCTGGCACGAAAGATTGTCGAGAGGACCGGGAAAACCGGCGAACATTATATTGCCAATACGCGAAGCGAATACTGGAGCATGTGGAGGGCGGCGTTGGGAGGTGGTTTGCTGACGGTTGCAACGGCCGCCGTAAAAATAAGGATTACAACTGCCGGCTTCCCGCCCTTTGTCGAAGGCTTCCTGTCTGGCACGGATTATGCGATCAGTTTTCTCGTACTACAAGCTCTTGGCCTGGCGCTGGCAACAAAACAACCCTCAATGACCGCTGCCACATACGCCAACATCGTCCGCACAACACAAGGATCCGAACGCTGGGAAAAGCTAACGGTGTTCATCAGCCGGATTACTCGTACGCAACTCGCCGCCGCGTTAGGAAATCTGCTGACGGTCACAATCGGAGGCATCCTCTTCGCTAGCCTGTGGTTGCGCTGGTTCTCTGCACCCTTCCTTCCCGAGTCGAGCTCTCAATACGTGTACCGGACCCTCAATCCTCTCGCCTCGGGAACTGGTTTCTACGCCGCATTGACCGGAGTAATTCTGTGGACATCGGCGTTAGCCGGCGGCTGGGTAGAAAATTTTGCGACATATAACCGGCTGGCGGATGCAATTGCCGATCACCCGTTGGGCCTGCGCTTCGGATTCGATAGAATGCGGCGTATTGCCGATATTTTCGAAAAGAACATATCCGGATGGAGTGCCAGCATCGTGCTGGGCTATTCGTTGGGATTTATTCCGACATTCGGACACTACTTCGGCGTCCCCCTGGAGGTGCGGCACGTAACGTTATCTACTGGCACCTTAGCGCTGGCGGCGACCAGCCTTGGGAAAGATTGGCTGTACAAGAACTGGTTCTTTCATACCCTTCTCGGAATCGCCATTATCTTCGTGCTGAATCTCGGAGTTAGTTTTGGAATTGCTTCTTGGGTGGCATTGCGAGCTTACGCCGTTCCTTATAGCGACCAAGTACAATTGCTGAAATTCGTCATGAAGAGCTTCTTCCGCTCACCAGGGCGCTTTTTATTCCCGACGCAGTGAGGCCGTTAATTATGCAGCACGATCATGTTCCGCCCGACCGAGCGGGGCTAGTTCGTGATAAGTCGCGGAATCGGACATGTGGTGGGCTAGGACTTCTAATGTCCGTAGCGGTGGTTATCGTGCCACCAGCGTATAGGTGATGCGGCGTACGAACGCGCTCGTTACGGATTTGACTGAGTCTGTTCCGGAAGAACGCCGCACCACCCTTGAGATTTTGGGATGCGCGATTGAAAGCCACGATCGCACTTTGGTTCACCGCAGGTGAAGAACGGTGGGAAGCTCCGAAGGAAGATGAGCAAGGGCTTGGCATTCCTCGCCAGAGCCCACCCGAGAGCTCTAAGTTTCTCGGCCAAGCATTACGATTTGGGCCTCGACCGCAACAGCCAAGTCCACACGATGATGACGGCCGACGCCGCAACGATCAGCTCAGCCCAAATAAACGTAACGTAGTCAACGAGAGCTCCCACTGGCGGAACGCCGGGCTGAATGTTGCGAAGTGCCGGCAATCCGAAAATCAGCGAAATTGAAACTGAGAGCGGCAATAGGTCCACCCGCTCCGCTGTCGTAATTGCCCTTATGGCCATCGCCAGCAAGCTCATAGACAAGGCCGTCATCATTAACATTACGATCAGCGAGACCGCAATCACATTAGTCGCTCGCGTGAGATGCAGGACAATCCCCGTAGGTTCTTGGCTGCTGCCCCGCGAGACATTCCCTTCGAAGCGGATGCCCGGTACGGAAGCCGATAACGAAATCGAAAGCGCGACCGGCGCATTCTGAAGCAGCGCACTTGGGCTAACCGCCAATTCATCCGTTGGGTGCGTATGTTGGATGATACTTGCGGGTATCTTCGGCACTTCCAGCTGCGCATTTCGCGCCGGCGTGGTTATTAGCAGCCGCACAGTCGTGTCATATCTGTCCAACGGGTACTTATTCAAATCACCGTTAAGAGGAAACACTGCCTCGATCCGGTTCATTCGCTTATCCTTCGGGAAATCGAACTCCTGCTCGCCACGGAAATTGTTGATAAGCAGGTGCAGATCAACGGCCGGAGTAACCTCGTCTTTGGCTATGTTTCCGGAAAGACGAAAGCTTACCTGCGCAGTCAGTTCGTGAGTTGCCGGGTTAGCGTTCGTGGTCACGATCGAAATAGACACGCGATCCGCTGTTTCGGTCTCGTCTCGAAGCTGCAGTGAGCGCCGCGTGCTCTCGGTTAATCCACGGAACACCACAGCAGAATAGAATGCCAATACGAGCAAGATTATGAGAATCCAGAACCGCCTGGGCTTGTTCGGCATGAAATGTCACCGGCTCCCTTTTGCGATGAGCGAACTCGAAGCACGAGCTGACCCATGCGTATCTCTCTCAAGCCGTGATCGTACGAACTTACGCCTAACGAATGAAAAATGTACAGGGCAGCTGGGCGGATGGCAAACCCGGTTCGGCGCCAACACACGCCCGCGCTTAACATTGGTCCGGCCGCCACCCGCAAAATCCAGTGGCGGGCGGGCCACCTTTGCGCACCGTCAAGACATAAGCCTTGAGATTTTCAGGGAGCCGCACTCTCGCCGGAGGCGAGGGTGCCGGTTTAGAGGTGGCGCGCCGCACGCGTCACGTGGAACGCGTACCTCGCCTCGCACTCTACTCACGACGACGCCGTATGCTAGCGCAACCTCAACTGATAAGCGTTAATCAGGAAGCGCCGGGTTAAACCGGCATGTTGTAAGGAATGAAAGAGTCCTACAAGAAAGGAGACAGCGACTCCATCTTGGCCCCGAGTCTTGCAGGAGGCATCGCGAGATGACTCTTGAAGCGTAGACAGGGGTACCGGTGGGCCGGGCTATTGAGCTTCGAAAAACGCAAAACCAGGACGCCGACTCTTTCCTGATGGAGGAAGGCACCACGGCTGATTCGCGATAGACGCGAGCGAGCAGACGGTCCTGCGTAGTCGGAGAACCCGCGCACGCTGAGAAACAACATGCACGAGAACCGGGAGACCTCTGGAGCGCCTCGGCCCGCAAGGGCACGAGGCCGGTCTGCGAAGGTGCAAAGCCACAAGGCGGACACGCACGCTCCGGAGGAGTCGGACCGCACCATACTATCGATGAACCAGACGAACAAAGAAGAGCAATCTTCGGCGGAGCCTGGGGAGAAAAGGGTGCGGACCAAGGAGAACATCGTTCAACCCAACACCCATCCGACACAGAGCGGGGAACGAGTGTCCCAGGGATTGAGCGGTGTGCGAGAAGCAGCAAGGAAAAGGAGGCAAGAACGGTTCACGGCTTTGCTTCACCATGTGAGCGTGGATTTACTCCGGGACAGCTACTACGCCTTAAAACGGCAAGCAGCACCGGGAGTAGATGGCGTGACATGGCAGGAGTATGAAACCGGGTTGGAAGATCGGCTCAGTGATCTGCACAACCGGGTACACCGAGGAGCGTATCGGGCACAGCCTTCACGAAGAGTCTACATACCGAAGACCGACGGACGGCAACGACCGTTGGGCATTGCGGCGCTGGAAGACAAGATCGTACAGCAAGCCGTGGTGACCGTCCTCAACCAGATCTATGAGGTGGACTGCCAAGGATTCTCGTATGGGTTCCGGCCCGGACGCAGCCCACACCAAGCGCTGGACGCGTTGACAGTGGGCATCCAAAGGAAGCGCGTGAACTGGGTGCTCGATGCGGACATTCGAGGCTTCTTTGACAACAGGAGCCACGAATGGACAATGAAGTTTGTGGAGCACCGCGTGGCCGATCACCGGATTCTGCGCCTGATCCAGAAATGGCTGAAGGCGGGAGTATCGGAAGACGGCCAATGGTCGGAGAGTAAGGTAGGTACACCGCAAGGAGCAGTGGTTTCTCCACTACTTGCAAACGTGTACCTGCATTACGTTTTCGATCTATGGATCGGGGCCTGGCGCCAGAAAGTGGCTACGGGTGACGTGATCGTCATCCGCTATGCCGACGACCTGGTAGTGGGCTTCGAAAGCCGAAGGGAAGCCGAGCGATTCCTGGAAGCGTTTCGGGAACGATTGGCCAAGTTCGAACTGGAACTACATCCGGAGAAAACACGACTAACAGCTTGTTGAAAAACCCGTTTCTTCTGCAACTTTAATTGAAAAAACTCGTCTGAAGTACAGAAGCTCAAGGAGGCGAGTGAATGCGCGGAGACGATAACCAGCAGGAAGGAATGTTCAGCTACGTTTCGCCAGAGAAGCGAGTCCCAGCGGACCATCCGTTGCGGCCGATCCGCAAGATGGTGGATGAGATCCTGAAGGAAATGTCGCCGCAGTTTGCGAAGTTGTACTCGGACGTGGGGAGACCATCGATAGCACCGGAGCGGCTGTTTCGGTCCCTGCTGTTGCAGATCTTCTATTCGGTACGCAGCGAACGCATGCTGATCGAGCAACTGCAGTACAACCTGCTGTTCCGCTGGTTTGTAGGAATGGAGATGGACGAGGCGGTATGGAATCACGCGGTGTAGAGCAAGAATCGGGAGCGCTTGCTGAATGAAGAGGTCGCCGAGACGTTTTTCCAGCGGGTGCTGGAACGAGCCAGGCCGTTTATGTCCGATGAACATTTCACGGTGGATGGAACGCTGATTGAGGCCTGGGCCAGTCAGAAGAGTTTCCGGCCCAAGGACGGGACCGGGAAGCCTGCTGGAGCGGGAGGAGAGGTCGACTTTAAAGGGGAAAAGAGAAAGAACCAGACCCATGAATCGAGCACCGATCCCGATGCCCGATTGTGGACGAAGTCGCGAGGGAGCCAGGCGAAGCTGAGTTATATGGGGCATGTAATGATGGAAAACCGCAACGGACTCTTACTGCAAACGTTTCTGACGGAGGCGAACGGCAGAGCGGAGCGGGATGCTGCGCTGTTGATGGCCGAAGCCCTGCCGCCGGGAAAGCGAGTGACCATGGGAGGGGACAAGGCCTACGACACGCAGGAATTCGTAAGAGAACTCCGCGGGCTGAACATCACGCCGCACGTGGCGCAGAACACGACCAATCGGAGGAGCGCGGTGGATGAGCGGACCACGCGGCATGGGGGGTATGAGGTGAGTCAGCGGAAGAGAAAACGAGTGGAGCAATCGTTCGGGTGGATGAAGATGGTGGGGATGCTAAGAAAAGTGAAGTTGCGAGGAATCGAGAAGGTAGGGTGGCTGTTTATCTTCACCGGAGCCGCCTACAACTTGTGCCGCTTGCGAAACCTGATGGCCAGAGCATGAAGGAAGTTTCGATTCGGATCCGCTGAGTAGATAGAACAACCCAAAGCACTCCTTCACAAATCAGCAAAACCTCAAAACTTCAGAACGAAAAGCTCGAAAAACCGAATTATTCAACAAGCTGCTAATCGAGTTTGGGCGGTTCGCCGCGCAAAATCGGGAGAAACGTGGTGAAGGGAAGCCGGAGACCTTTACGTTCCTGGGCTTCACGCACTACTGCGGGAAGCGTCGGAGCGATGGATCCTTCATCGTATGGCGGAAAACGGCGAAGAAACGCATGGTGGCCAAGCTGCAGGCAATTAAAGCAGAACTGCGCCGCCGCATGCACGAGCCGAATGCCGACGTCGGTGCATGGCTACGAAAGGTTGTAACCGGTTATCACCGCTACCATGCCGTCCCGGGAAACATCGACCGGTTGAGAATCTTCGGGCAACGAGTGCGGCGACTGTGGTGGCTCATTCTCGGCCGCCGCAGCCAACGACGCGTAGCGTGGGATCGGTACCTCCCGATCTTCACGCAATGGGTTCCAGCTCCACGTGTTCTGCATCCTTATCCTACAGCCCGCTTCCTCGCCACTCATCCAAGGTGGGAGCCGTATGCGTAGAAGCGCTCGTACGGATCTGTGCGGGGGGCGATCGGTAATGATCGTCCCTACCGCGTCCGCTGAATGACGCGGAGTCTTCGGCGAACGTAATAAAGGGGCATTGAGCCAGAGCGCGGCGTTCCCGTCGAGCGAGGGGCCGAGGTTACTTCCCAACAGCGGCAACGCGCCTTACACCCACTTGCGATTGCGCCAGTTCCTTGGCGTCCAGCTCCCCGGTTCTATAAAGGTAGAAGTCAAGAAAAAACACCTCTCCTCCGGCCGGAATTTTTCTTGCTTCTCAGCCCACGTAATGGAGCAGGATCTGTTCTGACCGCCCGCACCAAGTGCTCGGTTGCTGGGCACTATGGCCCAGCGGTTGGGGTTTTCTCTACCAGCGGTTTTCATCGCTTCTTGGCAACGAAGCCGGTCTGTTCCGAAACCAACAAAGCAGAACGTGGTCAAATTTGGCGACCATAGTTCTATTTGGGACTCGTGGCCCATAGCTTTTTCTGGTTATCCGAGAGGGCCTAGAGTCGCGTGAGAGACTGGGTGCCCGAGGCACGCAGCGCCTAACTTACCAGCTGAGACTCGCTCTCGAACCAGAGTGTCTCGAGAACCTGACGGCCACCGCCAGAGAAATCCCCAGAGATGGAGCGGAAGCGCTCAGAGACACTCAAGCTGTTTGTGGTTTCAGATGTTGGGCGTCGAAGCACACTCCTCTTTTCCACACGATCAACACGATGGTGGCAATCTTCCTGGCCAAGGTCAGACGCGCCATCTCCGGCCGCATGCCCTTGGCCAGTAATGCTGTGTAGAACTCCTGCAACGGACCCGGTTTGCTGGAGGCCACGATGGCCGCACCCTTAAACACATTCTTCAGGTCATGATTGCAGTTGCGGTTCAGTCCGCGAATGGCGACCTGTTTCTTCGCTCGTTCGAGCTGCCCGTTGACCTTACGGTGATCGGCGCTGCTTTCTGTCTTGATGCCCAATCCGCCATAGCTCCACAGCGGCCGCTTGCTGCGGAAACGGTGCGGGGTCTGCAGAATACCCAGCAGTACGGCGGCCCGGATCGGACCGATCGACGGAATCTGACACAGCCGTTTCCACGCCGGGTGTTTCTTGCTTTCCGCGAGCAGCTCCCGGCGCACTTGTTTACGTACCGTCCGCAGCGCATCCAGTTGTTGGTAGTAAAACTCGGCCCGCCGGCGCACTCCCGGTTCCGTGATCTTCCCCAGCCACTCGGCCCGATGGCGCGGTGCATAGACCTGCTTGCCGCTACAAGGAATGGCCCAACTGCGATAGATGGCCTTCACCCGCGACATGACCCGTCCCAGATCTTTGGTGATGGTCAGATAACTGCGCACCAGTTCCTTCAGGCTGCGCAGGCCGTGTTCCCCGTGATAGACGGGGCTGAGATGGTCGAGACGCAACAATTCGGCCAAACGGCGTGCGTCGATCTTGTCATTCTGGTTGCCTTCCCTCATGGAGGCATTCTTGCGCGGATCACACACCACCAATTTCCTGACGTGGGGCTTCAGCAGGTCGTACAACCAGGCCGCCGAGGTGCCTTCTTCAAACGTCACCTGCAAGTCTCCACGCAGCCCATCGATAAACTGCAGAATCATGCTGGCTTTGGTCTCGATCACGCATTCCATCACGATCTTTCCTGCAGCATTCCTCACCGCCATCGAAATGCTTTCCTTGTGCACATCCATGCCGATATATTTGGTGCTAGTCATAGAAGGGTGCTCCTTTCTGTAGGGGTTGAGCCGAACACTCAAAACCTACTCCAAAAGGGGCGCCCTTTATATTGCGTCGCGTAACCGGAAACTTGAAAGCGACATGTACGATGTGGGCGCTAACCAGGCACGACCTAAATCTCGCCCAATACTGTACTGTGTCGCTAAATGGGAGAACCGCATGGCTATAAATCTAGAATCAGTTCCAGATAGTGCGGAGACCGAGCTATTGACTCGCATCGCGCACACGCTCACGATTTGCGCGCGAGATACCTATGAAGTTGGAACAGAACACGTTCTCGATCCTGAAACGCTGCGTGCCTATAACGAACTCCTTCACTGTGTCACCGGTTCAGTTGTCAGCCCTTTGTCAAGCTCACCAGGGCAGTCCCTTGAAGTCATTGTGGAAATGGTGCACTCATTTGGGACCCGCTATAACAGGGTCAGAGAAATGGACTGGGCACTGGAAAACGCTTTTCAGCAAACGGTGACAAACACGATGGAATAAGCGAAAAGCTGCCGCTCAATGTCACTTCCGACGATTTGAGAAGACAATGGACGCGTCGCGGCGTTTACTGGGTTACCGGACATTTGACGTAACGGTACTCCACGTCTGATTAATGCAACAACTTGCTAGTCGTTCGCTGGCATTGCCGGTGGCAGGACTGCGGTGTTTCGACCACTGTAAATCTTCAGTGCCTCGTGGAGGATGGGGTGACTCTATCTATTTTCTACGCGGTTGCTTTCTTGCACAGCTGAATCGCCGTCCACACCGAGACGCCGTACGTGTTAGCGAGTTCTTTGAAGCTAGTTCTCGACCGCCGTCTTTCGCTTCGCAGTCGCTGCATCTCTGCCGCAGTGAGATCCTTAAATGGCGGTCGGCCCAATCTTGTTCCTTGTGCTTTCGCATTCCGAAGACCTGCTCGAACGCGTTCGCCGATCAAACTTCTCTCCAGTTCCGCCACGCTAGCAAGCACTGTGAATACCATTTTTCCGGTCGGCGTAGTCGTATCGATGCTTTCTGAGAGCGATAAGAACTCGATTCCAAGTGTGCGGAAGGTCTCTAGTGCTCTCAACAGATGAGAGACCGATCGAGCGAATCGATCGAACTTCCAAACTGCGACCACATCGAAACGACGGCGATTGGCATCTGCCATCAGTCGGTTGAGTTCTGGTCGAGAATCGGACGCGCCAGAAATTCCTCTGTCCACTTGCTCGCCAAAGATTTTCCAACGTCGGTTGCGGATATATTCTCGGAGTTCTGCGAGCTGCATCTCGGGGTCTTGGCCGTTTTTGGTTGAAACACGTGCGTAGATCGCGATTTTTCAGTTGTTCTCTTTCCATTTGTCAGCCTGCCCTCTGCTTCAATCTCTACAGCCGCGCCGAGTGGTCCGCAACCCAAAAGTGGCATTAGTCATGCGCCGCTTCAGTGATATTTTGTGGCAGGGAAGACCGGAGATGTGGGCACGAAGAAGACGTTGCAGAGGAGGCTAACGGAACGAAAAACACATCAGATGCACTGTAGTGACTTTTGTAGTGACTCTACGATCATACGAAGACATCCGGACACAGCTGCGCACACCCTGCGCTTGGAACTAAACGCTTTATCGTCACAGGCACCGTTGAGTTGTAACATGTTACGCGAAGTACGGCTCATGTCTTGGGCGCAGGAGGTCTGGAGTTCAAATCTCCACGCCCCGACCAATCTTTTCTATTCGTTGATGGCCTTGCACTTCATTACGCGTGTCGATGGGGTTGCAGGCAAATCGGTACATCAGTCGTCCGAACGAACCCGTCGGCGGTTTATTTCGCTTCCACCCACGCGTCTGACCCCGTCAGCTTCACGGCCACGTCAGTAATCCAAAGGTGGAACGGTTTGCCGTCGGCGGTGCCGCGGTGCTCCGTTGAGATGTCCAAACCGCCAGCCTTTTTGTACCCTGTCCACGTTGTGGTCACGACGCTCGGCTTCACCGGGCCGCCGCGGTGATACACAAATTGCACGACGCGGTTGTCTTTGCCGATGTAGAGGTCCCATGTGTCGCCCGGCGTGTAACCGCCTCCGCCATACTTCACCGGGACCAGCGTGGCCGAACCTGCGCCTATGGGAAGTTTTTTCATCCCTTCATCAGTGACGGTGGCACTGGTGTCCCAGTACGCATGCAAGGGGAACAGAAGCCAGTAATTATCGTTATTGAAAGCCGGATCGATTTCCTTCTGCACGTTCTCAGGTTGGCTGCTGAGCTGCGAGCGCAAGTAGGTAGCCGTCACCGGCTTGCCCTCTTTATCCTTCCCCTCGTAGGAAACTTTGTTGGTCTTGGGCTCCCAAGTCCACGTGCGGGAGACATCCACTCCGGGAAACTGTGCATGCCACGTGTAACGGATTGCCGTTATGTTGTCCCACGAATCCAGGCCATAGGCTTTGGCAACCTGTTCGAGAATTGGCGGGCGGGTCTGAGCCTCGGTGGTTGCGGCAAGGATTAGCGCCCCAAACGCCAGAAGACCGATCATCGTTAAGCGCTTCGTATTCGTCATGAAGTTTGCTCCTCTATGAATTGAACTGATTCGGGGTTGGATGATCGACAGAAGCTTCGGGATACAGGAAAAAATTTCAGCAAAATGATGTTCGCCCGCGCCAGCCAGTCGCACCCCTTCTGGTTCAGTTGCGGATTATACATCACAGTAAGAGTGATCGTCCGCTCGTTCGCCGCTGCGGCCATTCCAACTTCGTGCCACAGGGTTACAGACCACACTCGCCAGAGGCGCTTCCTCCGATGAGCATCAGGCTACCGCCGGTCGGGAGAACCGGCGAAACAATATAATTCCACTGGCCACAGCCACGGATCCGAATTCCAGCAACATGATCCAGTCAGGAACGAACCACTGACCGCCAAGCCTGCGCAGATGCCAAACGTAGTAAGTCGGGATGATACTAATGGTCCAGATCATCAGCGGCACTGTCGAGACTGATCGCACGAACGGCAGCAACCAGAGTAGGTACCAAGGGTACACGACCGGTGCGCATAGAAGCGATGCCGCCATCGGCCATGCAAATGTATCCGGCGTGTACTCTTCGTGCCGTCTTCGCAGCCACACAGAAATAGCTAGCCCGACCAAGGCTGCCAAACCAGCTACGATTTGAGGACTGGCGATTCGCGCGAGCGTCGCGAACACCGGGTCGTTAAAGCGAAACCGCTGCACGAACACGCCCAGCGATCCCACGGGAGCCAATCCGCGCTGCAGAAACGGTACGTACAGCAGCACTACTATGAAAACCGCCAGCAAAGCGTCGCGCACACGCACTCGACGCCAATAGAGCGGCGTCAACACGATCGGCAGAAACTTCACGGCGATGGCTAGCCCAAATGCCACGGCGGCGACGCTTCGCCAGCGGCGTTGCAGCGCTGCCGCGGAAAGCAGCAGAAGCAGCGCTCCGAGGATGTCAACGTGACCGCTATAAGCCACGCATGTGACCAGCAAAGGATTCCACGCGTATGCGAGGACCCAATGTTCCCCCTGCCCCAGCCGACGAAGCTCGGCGAGCAACAGTAGGACGATCGCAAGTTCGCACGCCGCGAACGCAACTTTGAAAGCAATGATTGACTCATGGATCGCCGTCACCGCCCGAAAGAAAAGCTGAGCGCCCGGCGGATACGGGCTCGAGACGTCCGGGTTGTTCAGCGTGCGCGTTTCCGCTGTGTGCAACGCGCTGAGCGCAGGATCGCTGGGAACCAGAATATAAGGGTCGTAGCCGAGCCGCTGCACCCGGCCATCCCAAATGTAGCGATGAACATCGTCATCTGACCCCGGAGGCTGCAATAGAAATGGAATGTGCCACAGAGCGGCCAACGCAAGGCCAATGACGATGACGCGGCGCGGGAATTTGTGCGTGGAGAAAAACTCTCGAACGGCAAGGAGATACGCGATGCCAGCAACAGCCAACGTAATGAGGTACGGAGGTGCTCCAACGGCGCCCGGCATTCGGGCGCAGGCCACAAGCCCCACAAAAATGACCCCACCAAGCCCGTACAACCTGTGGGATGGCGTGAGTTTCACAAGTCTTCCGTGCCCGTTCGCAACTCTGCCAGCGTCTGTCCCCACTCTTTCAGCCACATTGCAGTACGTGGCGCCCTGTTCGGTGCGATCCGCAGTTCAGCGGCGAGCCGTGTCAGGTCGCCCTGCACGTCAATGTCGTAAAAGGGATCCGTGAAGCCAACGGAAAGCTGCAGTCCGCGAGCGCGCGCCAGCAGTGCCTCCAGCGCAGTCTGTGTGCCCATGCTGTCGCCATCGAAAAGCGACGCATGGACGGCCTTCGCACCGATCAGATAATATCCGCCATCGTTTGTCGGTCCGATAACTACGTCGTGATCAGTGAGCACCTCGAACGCGCTCGCAAGAACCGAAGCCGGCAAATGCGGGCTGTCGCTGTTGAATGCAACGACGCGTTTCGGGCCGCGCGCTGTGAAGTGCGCAAACACCGACGTGAGGCCTGCCGCAAGGCCCTCGCCCTTCTGCGCCACCACGCGCACTGCACCTTGCGCCACCTCCGTCAGTGCTTCCAAATCCGATGCAGGGCACATAATCGCGACTTCCACGGTGCCCAACGACCGCGCCAGTGACATGGTGTCATCCAACAGGCAGCGGTAAAGTTTAGTGACTGCGTTCACTGGAATCCTCTGCGCCAAACGCGTCTTCACCATGCCCGGTCTGGGCGCTTTGGCCATGATAACCAACGTGCACGCATCACTTCGCTGAGCGGGAGATTGCATCGACATAGCTCCGGGGATATTCATGCCGAGTGCTGCGGGACGGGCCGTCTGCGCCAGAAATAGTAGCGCGCGATGAGCGTGAGTATGTACCAGCCTGCGCCAATCGTGCCCTTCAGCGTCCCGCTGATTTTAGAAGTTCCGATGCGCGGATAATAACTCACGGGAACCTCTACAATGCGGAAACCGGCCTTGGCGCCTTTCAGAATCATCTCCACGGCCCAGCCATAGGTGGCTTGTTCCAGGTCCAGCGCGCGAAGCACGTCAATACGCGCCGCCCGGAACGGTCCTAAATCGGTGATTTGCACGCGGTAAAGAATCCCTATTAATGTTGCGGCCAAGCGATTGCCAAACCTCTGATGCCACGGAAGATCTGCATGGTTTCGTTCCGCTACCACGCGCGATCCTAATGTAATGTCCGCGCGGCCCTCAATAATTGGAGCGAGCAATAGCGGAAGTTCAGCGGGGCGGTCGCTGTAGTCGCCGTCCAAAAACACCACGATATCTGGATTCTGCACATTGGCGATACCGGCAAGGCAGGCGCGCCCGTATCCGCGGCGAGGTTCATGAAGCACGCGGGCTCCCATCTTTGCGGCGATCTCGGCAGTCCCGTCGGTTGAATTGCTATCCACCACCAGGACTTCGGTGACGATATCCCGCCGGAAGATCAGCTAACACGCGGCCGATGGACTGCGCTTCATTGTGCGTGGGAATGACGACCGACACTCGCACCGGACCGAGGCTCAACTCAGAACCACGGCGACGACGGCCAGCGCCGCGCAAGCAAGGCGTCAACGCCCCAGGTTCGACCGGCCCGGCCCACCGCGAGCCCAAGTGATGCAAGCACCGGAACCAACAGCTCCCAAATCCATGCCGTGCCCCATTCAGACACCCAAAGGCTGGCGAGGTAAAGAAACGCTACGCTGGCGACCGGGCGCGTCAGCAGACCGACGGCGAGCAGGACGCCGAGAGCGATTTCCGTGATCGCTTGTATCGGAGCTGCCATCGCGGCGTGACTCGCCGCTGCCGCCATAACGGCCTTCCATATGGCCGGAGCGTGATCATGTTGAAGGTAATAGTTGATCAATCCGGCGTAGCCGCTCGGCGTGTAGAGCCCCTTCCCGCGATTCTCGAAGAAGACCCACACGAACATTGCGCCAATCGTCAGCCGCACGATGGCCAATCCGAAGCGAGCTTGCGGCTGCGGAACGTCTTGGGAATTGTCGAGTGGTGAGTTGCTGCTGGTCGTCATAAAAGTTCACTCCGTCTCCGTAGGTAGGATTTTTTCTTTCGTACTGCGGTGCAACTTGCCCTTTCACTCCTGCCGAAATGAAAAATTAATCGCGCGCGATCACGATCGTCGTACACGCGCTTTCGCCCTTGGGCAGTTCGCGCGCCGGAGCCATGCGAACCTCTAACTTTTCTACTCGTCCTTTCACAACCGGACAATAAAAGTCCGGCTGATCCAGTGCGCTCTGTAGGCGTCGCCGCCCGGCGCATCCGCCGTAACAATTCTGCAGATACGCGCACGAGCGGCAAGCCTCAGGCACCATGCGCGCCTCTACGAAAGGAGAAGTCTCCACAACTGCCGAGCCCAGCGTGCACAACAGCGAGAGCGGCTCTCCCGCTCCTGGCCAGTACACGCAAGGTTGCGTCGTGGCTCGCGGAGTAATCCGCACAGTGCTCACCCCGCAGCCCCCGGTCCTTGGAGTCAGACCAGCCATGGCGTGAACCAACGGTTCGCCAATGGCGATCACGTCCGTCTCCGCGAACAGCGCGCGAAAGCCTCGCCAATACTCATCGTAACTCAACGCATACAGATCAGAACGCACGGCCTGATAAACATTCACGCGCAACGGCGCTCCGTGGCGCTTCACCACCCTCGCCACGTTCGCTAATCCCATGTAATTCGCCTTCATCATTACCGCAATGAAGGTGACCGGAACTCCCAGTCGCACACAACGCTCCGCCTGCTGGTGGATCAGCGCCCAATTGCCGGGGCCGCGCTGGGTGTCCTGTTTTTCTTCCGTGGAATAATCCAACGAGAACTCGATATCGTGAAAAGCACGAAGCTCGTCATCAGTAAGCACCGCTGCGCTGTGGCCATTCGATGTGATGGTTAGTTTCACCGGCAGAGTGTGGAGATAGGACAAAATCTCACGGAATTGTGGATGCATTCCGTTCTCACCCGTTCCCAGATTCACCGAACGGATCGGCAGGCTTTCCATCACAGACCTTACTTGCTCCAGGCTAAGCCGGTCCGTCCGCGCCGGATCGCGGTAACAAAATGAACAAGCCAGGTTGCACTCATTGGTCAGTCCAAGGCCCAGGGCAAATCCTCCCGCCACTGCGGGACGGACCATGCGTGACTCTAAACCAGAATGCGTGCTTGGCTGTGTCACAGGCCGCTTACCTCGTTGGAAGCCGCGCTAGTACGACGAGCGATTACCTGAATGTAGCGCGCAATCGCGAAGAATTCTGGCCGCGCTCCCAGCTTCGATTCCAACTCGAAGATTTGCGAGTACGATTCATCCGTCGGATTCTCCATCCCCACATGGTCGAAAAACACACGGACACCATGCTCGGCGACAGCTTCTAATCCGGATCGCGCAAGTATTTCGCGTACGTCCGCCGGCGCAAATAAACGTATGGGATTCCCGTAGAGGCTATCCACCACCGTCTCCGCGGTGAGATTAGCAGTTGCAAGTTTCCAGTCGCCCGATCGAACAGCGCCCTTCAGCACTTCTCCAGCACGATTCCGCACCAATACGGAAATCACGCCGTCCTTCCTCAGGACGTGAGCGATGTCGCGAACAATCGCGGACGGATCCTCCGAATACTCGAGCAGGTTGTGGCAAATCGCGAGGTCGAACGACGCAGCCGCGAAAAGTCCGCGCAGTTGACCAGTCTCGGTGTGGCAAAAACTAGTTCGCGGCGTCATACCGCAGGTGTCCGCGTCTTGGCGCGCAATCCGCAGCATCTGTTCAGAACTGTCGAGCAGCACAACTTCATAGCCCAACCGCGCAAGCTGCATACTCGCAAAGCCCGTGCCACCGCCCACATCCAGCGCACACTGTTTCGCTGTATCGCGCGGTAGGAACCGTCGCAAGTTCTCCCATGCCAGTTCGGAGCGCAGCCTGCCCGCCGCCGTCTTCAAATAAGCGGCGTATTTTTCCGCGTCTTGGAACCGCAACGTATCCGGCATCCCGATCGCAAACTCCAAATATCTGCCTCGTATGTTGCCTGTCGAGCGAGTCGAGTGTACGCTATCCTTCGGCCGGCGAGTAAGCGCAGAATTCCTGATTTAAAGGGTACGATATGAAGCGACGCGATTTTCTGCGATCCACAGGAATCTTTTCAGCAAGCCTCGCGTTCGCGACACCCGGGCGAATTATCGCGCGGGACACAACGTTCGACGCCACGCATGACCCCACGAATGACCAGTGGCGCACGTTCGACGTCACCACGCGCGCCGAAGTCCTCAAACCTTCCGGCGCCACGCGCATTTGGCTCCCGGCGTCGCTCATCAGTGAATCTCCCTTTCAGAAAACGCTCTCCGCTACGTTTCAGCCTGACAGCGGCGGCGCCGCGAGAATGATAGCAAGCAAGCCTGACTCGCTCGGCATCATCGCCGCGGAATATCCATCTGGTGTGAAGCCAGTCCTAACCTTCACCACCCGCATCACCACCAAGAACTACGCTGTGGATCTCTCCGCGCCAAGCAACGCACCAAATATGGACCGCGAGGATTTGCAACATTTTCTGCAGCCGACGAAGCTTCTGCCAACCGATGGCATCGTGAAAACCACCGCGACAGAAATCACCAGCGGCGCGAAAACGGACGTCGAAAAAGCACGCGCCATTTACGAGTGGATCGTTGACAACACCTTTCGCAATCCTAAAACGCGCGGCTGCGGGGTCGGCGACATTCGTTTCATGCTCGAATCCCGCGACCTCGGTGGCAAGTGCGCGGATCTGAACGCTCTCTACGTGGGCCTGGCAATGGCGGCCGGCCTTCCCGCGCGCGACGTGTACGGCATCCGCGTCGGTAAATCAGAATTGGGTTACAAGAGCCTCGGCGCTTCCACAGAGACTGTCACTAAATCCCAGCACTGTCGCGCGGAAGTTTACCTGAACGACTTTGGCTGGGTGCCGGTTGATCCAGCCGACGTGCGGAAAGTTGTGCTGGAAGAACCGCCCGGCAATCGTCCGGTCGACGATGCCATGGTGAAGAGTGCCCGCGCGCGGCTATTCGGATCTTGGGAAATGAACTGGATGGCATATAACTTTGCGCATGATGTCGCTCTGCCCGGATCGCACGGCGCGCCGGTCGGCTTCCTCATGTACCCGCAAGCGGAAACCGCCGAAGGCCGTCTCGACAGCCTCGATCCCGACAACTTCAAGTACGAGATCACATCCAAGGAAACCACCGCGACGGACGCCTGAAACAGATGGACGTAACGATCCCGAACACGTCCGGTGAAATGTCCGCTTCTGCCGAGGCCTCTCGTCATCACCATGCTCCCCAAACCAGTGAAGTCGCGGAGTTGATCGCACACGCCGTGGCAAATTCCGCAACCAGCTAACGATTCCAGCGCAGATCAGCTGCAAGGAGCTACAAAATATATGTCGACGAGGCAAATCAGCGTGCAGCGCTTCAGCGTCACTTCATCCAAATCGTTTCAGGAAGTCGTGTCACGTCTGGAAGCGGCTGTCGGCCGGCCGGATCTGCGCGCATTTCAAAAAGATATCTCCGCCGCAAACTCGTATCCCGAGGTCGAGAGCGTTGTTAACAAGGCCGCCGGTCCATCGGGGTTCATGGAGTTCGCGCGTTTTGACTTGGGTGAATTTCTGCGCAAAGAAAGTGGCACTGCAGCGCCAAAAATTGTGCGCTTCGTCATCGGCAATCCGCTGATCATGAAGAAAATGGTCGAGCGCGTTCCAGACGCCGGTTCGTATGCGCCGGTAACGATTCTGCTCGACGAGCGGCCGGACGGAGTGCATCTTTCTTACGACACCATGGCCAGTTTCTTGAATTCCTACGGCAGCCCGGAAGCCATGAGGGTCGCGCACGATCTGGACGCCAAAGTCGAGGCGCTGGTTAACTCTGCGGCCAGCTGACGCCCACGCCACAAAGCTCGTGATAGCACGCAAGCGCGAGCGGTTGCAAAGAACAACCACCACACGGCCACTCAGGAGAAATGCGTACGAACGATTGCGGCGAATGTTGCTCTCGCCGGGAGAGAAAAGACATGAAAAAGCTGTCGCTTGGATTGGCCGCCATCACTTTACTTTTGTTCCCCGTTTGCGCTGCACCTCCAAAGCCTGCGTTGGAAGTGGTGGTGCTCGGATTCCGGCGGTCCGCGGCCATTTGGTAGGGCCGCGACCAGCTTCATCGTGCTACTCGATGGCACTCCGCGGATTTTAGTGGATGCCGGCCCGGGAGCATTCCTGCGCATTGGAGAATTGAATCTGGACCTGGACAGCGTGGATACGGTATTGCTGACGCATCTGCACATTGACCACAGCGGAGACCTCGCCGCTTTCTTCAATGCGCGCGCTCTCAGCGCTGATGGACCAATCGTCTATCACATTTTCGGCCCCGACGGCGCCGGACTATTTCCCAAAACCTCGCGATTCGTGGATTTGCTGGTGGGTAAAGGCGGCGCGTTCGAATATCAAAAGACCTTTGGCGCCGACGAAACCTTCGCGGTTCACGATCTGGCCATCCGCCTGGATTCCCCGCGCACCACAATCGTGGATAAAGATGGTTTGCTCGTGGAGGAAATCGCCACGCATCACGGCGATTGCCCCTCGGTGGCCTACCGCATTTCCTATAAAGGTGCAGTGCTGGTTTTTTCTGGAGACATGGACGCGTCAGCGTTACCCAACCTGGAGCAATTAGCCAAGAACGCGGATCTGCTGATTTTCAATTGCGCTGTGCTGGACCCTCCAAATTCACCTTCGCAGCTTTTCGACCTGCACACGCCGCCAAAGAAAATTGGCGAAGCCGCACACCAGAGCGGAGTGAAGAGTCTGCTGCTCAGCCATACCGCGCCCGACGTCGAAAGCCAGGAAGATGCCGTGCGCAAATCAATCCGTGGTTTGTATGCGGGGCCAGTCGCGTTCGCAACCGATAAGTTGCGCGTTCCGGTAGGGAACTGAGCGCGAAATTCGAGCGAACGGTTACACCTAGTACCGCGCGCCTGCTCGCAAGCAATTATCTGTAGCACATTTCACCTTTGTCACCTCATCGGATTTTTCGATGCACTTGCCTCAAACATTCAATGAAGTCAGCGATGCTTCCTCTTATATTATCTTCCCCTTAAGAAAGCCGCGCAGCAGCGGTGAAGCATCAAAGGCGTCTTGGGGCCGGATCACTGCGAAGTTCGTAGCCTCGTATGCAAGAGCTGAGGGTGCGGCTCTGAAGAGAGGATTTCCCCGCGTTTTTCTCGACGGCAGGCCGCGATCGGAGAACGGGTGTAGGTAATCGGCGAATTGGAGCGAAAATGAGTGGAGCGGAAAATTTCGGACTCGGATTCAGCGCCCCTGGTTCATGCCAGAAATTGTCTCGTGTTGAGACGATAATTCCGCGGAATCCTTTGCGCTCACAGACGATCACGGTCCCGCTGGGCGTAAACACTCAGTACCATTACCCCAGCGTTAAGCCGGTACGCCGAAAGAGTGAAAATTGTTGTACTAATTGTGGAAATCTTGCTCCTTTGATTTTAACGGTATTCCGCAATCTGCTCATTAATAAGCACTTAGATTTGTTCCAAAATGGCCCGCGACTTGCGAACTGCGTAGTACCCGCCCAAGTACATTTGTACTGGTGTCCGAAGATCTTAAGTTGTTGACGACTGGTGAGGAAAACGAATGGCTACTATCAAAGCACTGAGTTTGGCGATTCTACTTACCGCAGCTCCTTTGAGCCTGTGGGGTCAACAGAACAACACGGTCTCGGCTCTTGCCGGTACGGTTTCTGCCTCTGCTGCGAGCAAGACGCAACCCGGCGATGACCGGCCGGCTCTGCAACAGCGCAACCCGCGCTATCAGGTGCAAAGAGACGACGTCCTCAATATCTCGTTCCCCATCGCCCCGGAGCTCAATCAGACCGTGACGATACAGCCCGACGGTTACATCAATTTACAAAACGTCGGCAGCCTGTACGTCCAGGGAATGACGGTGCCAGAAGTCGTCGTGGCTTTGAAGAAAACCTATGCGCAGACGCTGCACGATCCAATTATTGATGTAGACCTCAAGGACTTCCAGCGTCCGTATTTCGTCGCCATGGGCCAGGTGGGCAAGCCGGGTCAATACGACCTCCGTTACGACATGACGGTCACCGAAGCCATCGGCGTGGCTGGCGGTTTTCTGGCTACCGCTAAAACTCAGGTGTTTCTCTATCACCGCGTGAACAACGAATGGGCGGAAGTGAAGGAATTGAAGCTGAATGACATGCTGACCGGCAAGAACATAAGCGAAGACGCTCATCTAGCGCCCGGCGACATGATTTTTGTGCCGGAGAAGTTCATTACTAAGTTCAGAAAATACGTCCCATACGGAATCGGAACTGGCGCGTACTTCCCGGTTTACTAGTTCGCAGCGCGGACAATTTCAAGTTTAAAGGCGAAACCAACATGACTACATCGAATCGCAGGGATGGATCGGGCCAGGAAATGCCGGAAGTCACGCTCAGGGATATGTTGTCGCCCATTTTCCGGCACCGCCGCGTCGTGATCATCAGTTTTTGTTCCGTGTTCATCGTCGCGACCCTGGTTGCCTGGGTCTGGGCGGCGCGCTATTACGTTTCCACGATGCAGGTCGTCGTGGAACAGGATCGTTCCGATCCAGCCATCACCACCGCACAAGTCGCCAACGTGAACAACAATCGCGCGGTCACCACCGATCAAGTCGCCTCAGAAGTCGCCCTGCTTCAGGGTGACGACATGATGCGCACCATCGTCTCTACCTGCAAACTGGTGGATGACAAATGGTCGCCCTTCGACATGTTCACCGATTCCCAACGACGCTTGGCCATGAGGCAAGAAGGCGTCGCCCGAGGCCTCGCCAAGAAAATTAAGGTCGAAGCGGCCTCGACTTCAGACGTCATTGACGTGAAATACGGCAGAACAGGCGAACCGGAAGTCCCCGCCTGCGTTTTGCAAACCCTCGGCACGCTGTATTTGCAAAAGCATCTGCAATTGCAACGTCCCGTCGGTACCGCCGATTTCTTCGCGCAGCAAACAGACAAATACCGTGCAGCTCTTGACGACGCCGAAACCCGCCTCGCCGATTTCAGCCGCACCTCGGGAGTTGCCGCTCCGGATATTCTGCGCACCGATATGGCCGGACAAGTCGCCGCAACCCAGGCGGCGCTTTACACTGCTCGCCAAGCGATTGCTGCCGATGCCAAGCGCATTGAAAATCTCAACGCACAGATGGCCGCAACTCCAGCCAGATCCGCCACAGTCGAATCTTCGGAAGCAGCTAATCTATTGCTGGAAAACCTGAACGCCACTTTGTTGGCCGCTCAGAACAAGCGCAGCCAACTGACCATGAAGTACGACCCGAGTTATCCGCTGGTCAAAGAAACAGACGAAGAGATCGCGCAAACACAGGCAGCGATCGCGAGCGCGGAGAAAGCCAAGTACGTCAATCAAGCCACCGACCGCGATCCAACCTATGAACTGCTACGCGCGGACAAAGCGAAAACCGAAGCCGATCTGGCTACCGAGAAAGCCACCGCCGCCGCACTAGTCACCAGTCTCAAGGGCATGAACTCAGACATGGTCTCCTTCGACGGAGATGCAGTGAAGCAAGGCGCTTTGCTCCGCGAAGCAAAAGCCGACGAGGCGAATTATCTGCTGTATCTCACCAAGCGCGAGCAGGAACGCACTTCCGACGCACTCGATCAAAAGCGCATTGCCAACGTCGCGATTGCCGTTCCCGCAGTCGTTTCTTTACTTCCGGCGCACAGCCCGTGGCTAATCATGTTCTTGGGGTTGATTGGCGCAACCATTGTCGGTCTTGCGGCGGCTTTCATCGCGGAGTATCTGGACCCATCTTTCCGCACTCCTGAAGAAGTGATGGAAACTCTGAAAATGCCGGTGCTTGCCTCGATGCCGAAGAGGGCGGCGTAGCCAAAATGTTTCTGGAGTATTACAAACTCACCGAGCAGCCGTTCGGCGTTACGCCGGATTCGCGCTTTCTCTATCTCGGTCCCAAGCACCGGGAAGCGCTGGCCTCGCTCGTGTACGGCACGGAAAGCAATCGTGGATTCCTCGCTTTGATCGCGAAGCCAGGAATGGGCAAGACCTCTTTGCTCTATCACTATCTTTCCTACCTGCGCGACAAGGCCCGCACGGCTTTCATCTTCCGTACCGATTGCGATTCGCACGAATTCATTCGGCATCTGCTGATTGATCTGGGCATTGACGTCGCCGGAATGGATTTGCCGGCCATGCACGACAGTTTGAACCGCCTTCTCACCGAGGAAATGCGTGCTGGTCGCCGTTTCGTATTAGTGATAGACGAAGCGCAGAACTTGGATGAGAAAGTCCTCGAATCCGTCCGACTGCTTTCGAATTTCGAGACTCCCTGGGTCAAGCTGATGCAAATCGTCCTGGCTGGACAGCCTCAGTTGGCTGACCGTCTGGCCAGCCCTTCGCTGGCGCAGTTGCGCCAGCGCGTTTCCATGGTCATCCGCATCGAGCCATTCACAGCCCACGACGTCAACGCCTACATTGACCACCGCTTGTGGGTCGCCGGTTGTGAAAAGCCAACCCTGTTCACCGTTGGCGCGCGCAAATTGATTGCGGAACACAGCGAAGGAATTCCGCGCAACATCAATAACCTGTGTTTCAACGCGATGTCTTTGGCCTGCGCCCTCAAACGCAAGGCGATTGACCGCGACATCATTCAGGACGTGATCGCTGATTTGGATCTCGAACCGTTGCGCGAGAAACATATCGTCGCGCCAATATCAGCAAAGAGTCCAGAAAAGAAAACTGAACGGCCGGCGCCCAGCATTTCTGTCGCTCCCAAAAAATACTCGGTCGGCGGCGGCTGGATTCCCAAGGTCGCACTGACCGGCGTTGTGGCGCTCGCTGTGGCTTTGTTTTTCCTTAACGTGGACCGTGATGCATCTCATACCGCCGCATCTACACCAGCCACTGCGGCCGTGGCAGCCGCGCCGGCACCTGCACCGGCTCCAACTTTCGTTTCAGAGGTTTCATTGATGCAGCCGGACGCAGCAAAACCCACGCCAGAGCCCAAATCAGACCCCAAACCAGAACCGAAACTAGAACAGGCATCCGAAGACGTACAGGTGAAGCCCGGTCAAACGCTCTATCAAATCAGCGTCAAGAACCTTGGCAAGTACAACGGCAAGGTGCTCTCGCAATTGCAGGACCTGAACCCTTGGCTGAGCGATCCCGATCGCATTCACCCGGGGCAAAAGATTCGTGTACCAACAGCGGCAGCAAATTCCACAGAGACACAGCGAGCGGCCCAGCAGGCTTCCAATGCTGCACCCGCAGAGGCAGGAAAACAATGAGCAAGAACTTTGAACTGATGCAACAAGCAGGGAAGGATCAGGAATTTCGTCCAATTCACAAACCGGAACCGGCGCCGGCGCACTCTGGGAATGGCGGCGGCAACGGTCATCATCGCGAAACCGAAGCTCCGGACCTGGATCAGATGGCGGGCGAAGAAGCGCTGCGCCTGGTGCAGCGCGTTTTCCTGCTGCAAGCGCAGGAACCGCCGCACATGGTCGCATTCGCCGGCATTGACCACGGTAACGGCGTCAGCCGCGTTTGCGTGCGCGTCGCCGAGACCCTGGCGAAAAACATTCGGGGCTCGGTCTGCCTGGTCGAAGCGAATCTGCGCTCGCCTGCGCTGCCCGCAATGTTTGGCACCACGAACCATCACGGCTTGACGGATTGTTTGCTGCAAGACGGGCCGATTCGCTCCTTCACCAAGCCCGTTCGCGGCGACAATCTCTGGCTGCTCTCCAGCGGTGCGTTGGCGGTGGACTCGGCGAACTTGCTGAATTCGGAAAAGCTGAAGACGCGCCTCGCGGAATTGCGCAAGGAGTTTGATTTCGTCCTGATCGACGCGCCGCCACTGACGCGTTACTCCGACGCAATCGGCTTGGGCCAAATGACCGACGGTTTCATTCTCGTTCTCGAAGCGAATTCCACTCGGCGCGAAGCAGCTCTCCAGGTTGCGGAGGGCTTGCGCGCGGCGAACATTCGGATTCTCGGCGCGGTGCTCAACAAGCGCACCTTCCCGATTCCGGAGACGCTCTACAACAGGTTGTAAGCGAACCGAGTCGTTCGCGAAGGCGCAGTAGGGATCTTAGTGCAGCGCAAGAGCCATAGCCGGATTTTTTGGTTGGGCACGAATGAAGCGGGCAGTCTCCGTGGGCGAGTTAGTTACCATCGGATGTGACTGAGAGTGGCGGAGCCCTGTCTTTGAGTTGCCTTGAATCCATCACAGACGAGCGAACCACCGCTAATCCACAGGGCGAACTCGAAGCGCCGGCTTGGTTCGCCGTCCAAACGCGGCCGCGCCACGAAAAGAAAGTCTCAGCCGAGCTGCAGGAGAAAGGCGTCAGCGCTTTTCTTCCCCTGGTATCCTCCACCCGGCAATGGAGTGATCGCAGGCGCGTAGTAGAGATGCCGTTGTTTGCGCAGTACGTCTTCGTGCGAATCGCGCAGACGCTCCAGACGCGCATTTCCGTCCTGCGCACCAACGGTGTCACCAATTTTGTAGGGACGCGCGGGCTTGGCGTTCCGATTCCCGACGAGCAGATCGAGCGCGTACAGGCGGTCGTCACCCACGGCATCCCGGCGACTCCTCATGCGTTCCTGAATGTAGGTAAGCGCATCCGAATTCGCGGCGGCGCACTCGACGGTCTGCAGGGAATTCTTACCGCAGTGAACGGCGATCAGACCTTGGTCGTCTCAGTAGAATTGATTCAGCGCTCGATTGCTATCCGCATTGCGGGTTTTTCAATCGAGCCGGTGTAGCGAGAGCGCAACGCTTCTCGGCAGCAAATCGTAACGGATCCACAACGTGCAATTCATCATCAAGCTGTAACTATTTAGTGTGACGAGCCTCGTTCGCAACAAAGTTTATAAACAAGCAGTTCGGCCCATTTTTTGCATTACCACCCAGCCCGAAGAGAGAAACAGTGAACGAAGCAAAACGTCGGTTTCTTTTGAATGCGCTGAAGCTGTATGACCTCGGAATAATCATAGTGTCATTCGGTTTGGCTACTTTCCTGCTCGTGCATGCGGAAAATAAAGTTTCCCTGCACGATTTTCTGGCCATGCGTGTGAAGGTTTCCAACTGCGTAATTTTCGCACTGGCTCTGTTTTGTTGCCATGCCATCTTTTCCATGTGCGGGTTGTATCAGTCCAGAAGGTTGTCCACCAGGCTCGCCGAAAGCACAGACGCCCTGAAAGCCACTTCGCTCTCCACCGTGTGTCTGGCGCTGGTCGCGGTGTTCTTCTCGGTGCGCATGATAACCGTGCCCTTTCTGATCACCTTCTACGCGATCAGCTCTCTGTTGGTAGTCGCGTCGCGCTTCCTGATGCAATACTGGCTCGCCATCGTTCGGCGGCACGGCCACAACCTGCGTTACATGTTGATCCTCGGCACCAATTCTCGCGCTATCGAATTTGCGCGAAAAATTGAAGCCACCCCCGAGCGCGGATACCAGCTCCTCGGCTTTGTCGACGAAGACTGGGCCAAGATGGATGATTTCAACGCCACCGGTTACAAAGTCTGCTGCGACTACGCAGGTCTCGCCGAGTACCTGCGCCGCAATGTGGTGGATGAAGTCGCGATCTACCTCCCGTTGCGCTCGTTCTACGAACACTCCTCGCAAGTCGCCGCGCTCTGCGAACAGCACGGCATGGTCATGCGTTTTGCCTCCGATATCTTCGGCCTCAAGACCGCCCGCTCGCGCACCGAAGAATTCGAAGGCGATCATCACATCGCGGCTTACACCGGTGTGCGCGATGGCTGGCCGCTGCTCGTGAAGAGAATCCTCGACCTGGCGATTTCCTTTACGCTTCTGGTCCTGCTGGCGCCGCTGTTTCTTGTCATCGCCGCGCTCATCAAACTCAGTTCACACGGCCCTGTTTTCTTCCGTCAGGAGCGCATGGGCATCAATAAGCGCAGATTCGTAATCTACAAATTCCGCACCATGATTCCGAACGCGGAAGAGATGATGGAATCGCTCGAGGATCTGAACGAGGTCTCAGGACCCGTATTCAAGATCATGGACGATCCGCGCATCACTCCCATCGGCAAATTCCTGCGCCGCACTAGCATTGACGAGCTGCCTCAGCTCTTCAATATTCTCAAAGGCGACATGAGCCTGGTCGGTCCGCGCCCGCTTCCCGTGCGCGACTATCAAGGTTTCAATCAGGATTGGCAGCGCCGTCGCTTCACCGTTCGCCCCGGCATCACCTGCCTCTGGCAAGTGAACGGCCGCAGCTCCATCCCCTTCGAACAGTGGATGCGCTTGGATTTGCAGTACATGGACGAATGGTCGCTCTGGCTCGATTTGAAAATCCTGGCGCGCACCATTCCGGCAGTGCTCAGAGGCTCAGGCGCCGCGTAATCTATCGTCCGTGATCGCGTTCCGATCACAGGTTTTTTACTTTAACTCTGGTTTGAATTAATTCTCGGCTCAGCCATCTTCTGAAATGAGGTGTCTTCGCTCTCGAAGACCTCTCAAAGTCACAGGAGCATTCAGTCAGTGGCGTCGCACGAAGCTAATATGGCCCGCGCAAACATCCTCGGTGTCGGCGTTCACGCGGTGAATCTTCCTCTCGCCGCGCAGATGCTCGAAGCCGCTGTAGAGTCTGGCCGCGGCGGATACGTCTGCGTCACCGGCGTGCACGGCATCATGGAAGCGCAACGTAGCTCTCGCTTCAAAAAAATTCTGGACGACGCTATGCTCGTCGTGCCCGATGGCGTACCCACCGTATGGCTGGGCCGCTGGGAAGGCTTCAAGAACATGGGCCGCGTGTTTGGCCCCGACCTGATGCTCGAGTTCTGCCGTAGATCCATCGCTTCCGGACAAACGCATTTCCTGTACGGCGGCAAGCCGGGCATCGCTGAAGCGCTGCGGCAAAATCTGGAACGTCGCTTTCCGGGGATTCGCATCGTAGGGACCTACACTCCTCCGTTTCGCCCGCTCAGCGAAATCGAAAAGGCCGACCTGCAAGCAAGGTTGTCAGGGCTTTCGCCAGACGTCGTCTGGGTAGGCCTCAGCACGCCGAAGCAGGAAGAGTTCATGTTTGAGAATATGGGCTCACTGAATTGCAAAGTGATGGTGGGAGTTGGCGCCGCATTCGACATCCACACCGGCCACGTGAAAGACGCACCGCAGTGGATGAAAACCGCCGGCGTGCAATGGCTGCATCGCTTGTGCCAGGAACCGTCGCGCCTCTGGAAACGATATTTGTTCAATAACTCGGCCTTCCTGCTGCGAATTGCGCTGCAATGCACCGGTATCAAGCGTTACGAATTAACGCCACGAGTCGTCACTGGCGACTAAGTTTCAGCAGGGAGATTTTCGCTTCAAGGTTTTCGTGTCAATGATCGCGTGGTGCTCCTGGCATTCGTCGCGCCACTTTTCATAAATACAGGGGGAGCTGCATTATGCGAATTGCCGTAATCGGTTCGGGCTACGTCGGCTTGGTATCGGCCGTTTGCTTCGCTGAAATTGGCCACGAAGTTATTTCCGTTGATAACGACAGCGCAAAAATAGCCGCCCTCGAACGCGGCGAAGTGCCCATTCACGAGCGTTTCCTCCCGGAGTTGCTGCAACGCCACCTAGGCGGGCGACTGCGATTTTCCAGCTCCATCGCGCAAGCGGTCCAGGAATCGCAGGCCATTTTCATTACTGTGGGAACTCCGCAATCCGAAACCGGAGAAGCGGATCTTTCCTACGTCGAAGCCGTCGCCTACGAAATCGCCTCTGCGATTCAAAGCCCGAAGCTGGTAATCGAAAAAAGCACCGTGCCCGTAAGCACCTGCGAATCGTTGCGCAAGACTCTTCTCCTGAACGGCGCTCCCTCGGGCCTATTTTCCGTGGCATCGAACCCGGAATTCCTGCGCGAAGGCACGGCGGTCACCGATTTTCTGTATCCCGATCGCATCGTCGTCGGCGCGGACGATGAATTCAGCTCTTCGCTCCTTCAAGCCATCTACCAGCCGCTCGCTTCTGGCGATTACTACTCCCAGCCCCACGCCATCCCGCATTCAGGCCACTCGCACGCCAAGGCCCCGCTCATCTTGACCACAGCCAAAAGCGCCGAACTGATTAAGCACGCCTCCAACGCCTTTCTCGCCATGAAAATTTCATTCATCAACGCCGTCGCCAACATTTCCGAAGCAGTCGGCGCGGATATTCAGCAAGTTTGCGCCGGCGTCGGTTCCGATTCCCGCATCGGACCAAAATTCTTGAACGCAGGCATCGGCTACGGCGGCTCCTGTTTCCCGAAGGACGTCCGCGCGTTCCACGCCGTCGCCACTCAGTGCGGTTACGATTTCGGCCTTCTCGGCGAAGTCACGCGCATCAACGACGAGCAACGTCGCCGCTTTGTGAAAAGCGTCCGCGCCGCGCTGTGGACGCTGCGAGGCAAAAAATTAGCCGTTCTGGGCCTGGCATTCAAAGATGGCACTGACGACATCCGCGAATCGCCCGCGATTGGCATCATTGAGGTGCTCCTGAAAGAAGGCGCTCACGTCCGCGTCTATGACCCCGCGGCCGTTGCCAACGCGAAAAAAGTTCTCCCTACTGATCGCGTGTCCTACGCCAAGGATTCCTACGACGCAGCCACCGGCTCCGACGCATTGCTAATCCTGACGGAGTGGAAGGAATTCGCGAGTCTGGACCTGCCGCGACTGAAAAAGCTCCTGAAGTACCCGATCGTCATTGATGGACGGAATCTCTACGAGCCCAGCCTCATGGCGAGCGCTGGAATTATTTATCACAGCATCGGCCGCGCCACCGGAGTTCCAGAACATTTGTCAGAGATCGTCCAGCCGGGAGAAATGGAATTGCCCGTTCCCGCAAAAGACTTCGCCACTGGCGCGGCTTCAGCAAGCTAGATTCGCAACGCTCAGCGCGATTCGGCCCGAACCCCAAATCTAATGTTCAAGTCCATATTCAAAAGTCCGCTGGCGCGCAATGCCGCGTGGATGTTTGTAGGCCAGGGCCTGCGGCTCGTCCTTCAGGCATTCTATTTTATTGAGATCGCCCGCTCGCTGGGCGTCTCCAATTACGGCGCTTTCGTCGGCGTTGTCTCCTTGGTCGGAATATTTTTCCCGTTTGGAGGGATGGGCAGCGGAAATCTTCTGGTCCAGAACGTCGCACGCGAGCCGGACCAGTTTCGCAAATATTGGGGTAAGGCGCTGGCCACCACCACGACGTTCAGCACCATCTTGCTGGTCGTAGTCCTGCTGGTCTCCTCCTTCGCGCTACCGCGTTCCATTCCAATTTTGTTGGTCTTTCTCGTCGCGGCTTCGGATCTCTTTGGTCTGAACATCATCACCATCAGCGGCCAGGCCTTTCAAGTTTCCGAGCAGCTCAACTGGACCGCGAGCCTGAACGTGATGATCAGCCTATTTCGTTTGACAGGCGCTGTGGGTCTTGCCGCGGTTTACACCCACCCCAGCGCGTTGCAGTGGGGGTACATTTATTGCGGCAGCACAGCGTTATCCGTAGCCGTCTCCGTGTTGCTGGTTTCCAAAAAACTAGGAGCACCGCAGCTCACTTGGCGCCGTTCGATGCGCGAACTTCGCGAAGGCTTTTACTTTTCCGCTGGCCTGAGCTCGCAAACCATCTACAACGACATTGACAAGACCATGCTGGCTCGCATGGGCACGCTGGACGCCACCGGTATTTATGGCGCGGCCTACCGTATCATTGACGTCAGCTTTTCTCCCGTGTCGGCCCTGCTCGCCGCCACCTATCCCAGTTTTTTCCGCCGCGGTACGCGAGGCATTTCCTCGAACCTCACTTATGCCGGCTCGCTCTTGCCCCGCGCTTTGGGCTACACCGCGTTGGCATGTATTTGCCTTCTGCTCGGTGCGGGAATTATTCCCCGCATTCTGGGTCCGGAGTACGCCCGTTCCGCCGAAGCATTGCGTTGGCTCTCCGTTCTGCCGATGCTGAAAGCCGTGCACTATTTTCTTTCGGACGCGCTCACCGGAGCAGGGCATCAGGTAGTGCGAACCGCTATTCAAGTAGGCGTGGCCATTTTCAACGTCTTGCTCAACTTGTGGTTGATTCCCGCGTATTCCTGGCGCGGCGCCGCGTGGTCCAGCATCGCTTCCGACGCTCTGCTCGCGTGCAGTATCGGCGCGGCGTCGTTCATCCTGTTGCGCCGCTCGCAAAATGTTCTGGGCAAGTTGACCGCAAATGCCGAATCGGACTGACAAGCCTACAAACATTCCCATGCATCAAGCAGTAACGTTGCAATCGGATCGCTCAAAGTTCGGATGGAGATTTAAACCATGAATATCTCTCGTAAATATCTCGGCGATGTCTTCACCATTCTAGTGCTGACTCTGGCCACCGGTGCATTCCAGTCACTACTCCTAGAATCCACCACCTCCACCACCCAGACCGTCAGCGAAGGCAATTCGCTGCTACAGATTATTTGGGCGCTGGTCTACCTGGTCGTGCTCGTGCGTGCGGTCCAGAATTTCGGCCCCATTGTCGCGGCCGTTCGCGCCAACAAATTCCTGATCGCTTTGGTGTTTCTCGCAGTCGTTTCCGTTTTGTGGTCCGAGGATCCGGGCCTCACGCTCCGTCGCGGCGTCGCGCTGCTGGGCACCACGTTATTCGGCCTGGATTTCGCCGTTCGCTATCCGATCCGCAAGCAACTGCAGTTGGTCGCGATTGCCTTGAGCGCCATCGTCGCGCTTAGCGTCGTCGTGCAGGTATTTTTCGCGGGCCTGGTTCCGGTCGTGGATAAAGCCTACCCCAACGCCTGGGTCGGCCTGTTCGACCAGAAGAATGTATTTGCCAGAGTGATCGTACTCACCGCAATTGTGGTGCTCGCGTCTGTTCGTCGTTCGATGGGCGGCATCCTCACAGCCGTCTTCACCTTCTTGGCGGCGGTCGCGTTGATTGTCCTCACCCAATCGATCACCGCAGTCGTTGCTCTGCTCGGCCTAATTCTGGTTCTGCAATTCGCGCCAGCCTTGCGCTGGACGGGACACGTCCGAACCTTGATTAGGTTTTGCGGCTTGGTGATGGTCGTCCCAGCAATCTTCTTATTGGTCCACTATTGGGGCCTTCTCACCAATTTGCTCGGCCGCAACGGCACGCTCACCGGTCGCGCACAGCTCTGGGCCATTTCTCTTTCCAGCATCGAACTGAAACCACTCTTGGGCTACGGTTACAGCGCCTTCTGGATGGTGTCGCAGGAAGCTCTGCGCATTAATGCCTTGCTCCGTTGGACTGTTCCACACGCGCACAACGCCTACATTGACTTGGCACTGGAGCTGGGCCTGATCGGTCTCGCGTGCTACGTAGCTGCCTACATCGTCGCGTTGTTGAGAGCAGTTGCATATATGCGGACGGATTCCGAACACGACTCGAAGTGGCCGCTGGTTTACCTCTGCTTCATTTTGCTCTACAGTTTTACCGAAAGCTCTGTGCTGGTCCCCGGCTCGATTTTCTGGATGCTTTTCGTAGCCGCAGCGTGCACCGCCGCGCAGCCCATGGGTGCTCTTGCTATGGAGCCGGCTGACGAACGCGCACGTGAAACGGATCCCGGAAGCGATCCTGGGCCCTCTTTCGCCACCAGCTAGGCAATCTGTCCCTGATATGACTTCGCTCGCTGCCAAACCTAAACTCGCGCTCCTGCTGAACATCATCGCGCCTGCGCGCCTTCGCCTCTATTCCTTTTTGGCGGACCATTTTGATCTCCTGATCTTGCACGGCGGCACCGAAGCGAATCGCGATTCCTGGCAGGGCCTGGAGAAAGCCATCCCCAACGCGCATGTCGTTCGCGCCTGGGGCTGGCAGCTTCATCAGACCAAAAAAGTTGATGGCGAAGTGTTCGATGAGAAGTTTATCCATGTAACTCCCGGTTTCGCCTGGCACCTCTTCCGTTTTCGGCCGGAAGCAGTCATCAGCAATGAGATGGGTCTGCGCACGCTAGCCGCGTTGGCCTACGGAACGCTGTTCCGCAAGCCCGTATGGGTTTGGTGGGGCGGCACAGCCCACACCGAGCGCAATAGTCGGTCTGCTGCGCAAATTCGTTCGAAAAGTTGTCACGTCTTGCGCGCGCCACTGGATCAGCTACGGCCGCACATCCACGGAATATTTGGAGCACCTGGGCGTAAGGCGCGAGCGAATTCTGGAATCGCAAAACGCCGTGGATGAAGACCGCTTCCAGGCGCCAGCCGAACCTGCCTGGACGATTCAACCGCGGCCCGTCGTGCTGCATGCCGGCCAGCTTATCGAACGCAAAGGCCTGGGGGCGCTTCTGAACGCAGTCGCCACGCTCCAGCGAGAGGGTTGTGAATTCTCGCTGCTGCTGGTCGGCAGCGGTCGCGAGAAACAAGCCCTCGAGCAGCGCGTCGCCGCGCTCGGCTTGAAAAACGTGTACTTTCGTTCCGCGCAGACTCCGGACAAAATGCCTTCGGTCTATCGCTCTGCGGACGTCCTGGTCTTTCCCACGCTGGAAGACGTCTGGGGCCTGGTAGCAAACGAAGCGATCCTCTCCGGCGTTCCAGTCCTTTGTTCGAAATATGCCGGCTGCGCTCCAGAACTTTTCGCACCAGAGAATATTTTTTCGCCGGACGACCCAAACGAATTCGCGCAAAAATTCCGCCAGGCAGTCTCCGGCCGGCTCCCAAAAACAGATCCCGCGCGGCTCAAAACTACCGACGCACTGGGCAGCGAGCTAGTCAAGGAGGTTTACTGTCATCTATCATCGAATCTCCAGCCCGTCGTTTCCAATGCGTCGCAATCTGAAAGTCCGCGAAACTTGATCTCAACCAACACGCGAGGATGAACTTAGAAATTATGACGGTACTGAGGGATATCAATAGCCTCGGATTCCTGGGAGCTTTTCTTGCAATATTTTCTCTACTGACCGGCGACGTGACCAAGCTTGTTCCCAGTCAGCAACCGATTCCGGCCAGCCTCTTCGGAATGCACATCCATCACTTAGTCAGTCCGAAGGGCAAGGAACCGCTCACTCAGTGGCCGGGCGTGAATATCCCGCAGTGGCGTCTGTGGGACTCTCACACGACCTGGCCCGATATCGAGCCTACAAAAGGCGTATGGAAATTCGACACTCTCGATAAATCTGTTCAGCAGGCGCAAGCGCGCGGCACAGACGTGCTGCTCACGCTAGGTCTCACGCCAACTTGGGCGTCGGCGCGTCCTCAAGAGCCATCGGGATATAAACCCGGCTACGCCGCTGAGCCAGTGGACATTCAAGATTGGCGCGATTTCGTAACCGCCGTCGCGACGCGCTACAAAGGACGCGTCCACGAATATGAAATCGGGAACGAGCCCAATCTGCACCAGTTCTGGACTGGCAGCCTGGATCAAATGCTCGCGCTCGTTCGCGAAGCCTCGCCGATCATTCACGGCATCGATCCAACGGCGATAATCGTTTCTCCCAGCGCCACCAAAGGCGCTGACGGCGTGCGGTGGCTAGCCGAGTTTCTGCACAAAGGCGGCGGCCAGTTCGTGGACGTGATCGGGTTCCATTTCTACGTCGGCAAACAACCGCCCGAATCCATGCTTCCGCTGATCAAACAAATTCAGCAGACCATGGCGGACAACGGGGCTGGCAGCAAGCCGCTCTGGGATACCGAGGCAGGTTGGCTCGACCCAAATCCATATCCGAACAATGAGCTGCTTGCCGCGTATCTCGCCAGAGCTTACATTCTGCAGTGGGCCGTTGGCGTGCAAAGATTTTATTGGTATTCCTGGGACAGTCACAACATGACGGTGGATTCCACCGCGCCCGGGCGAGGAAGTTCTGCAGCCCACTGGACGCGCTTACGGAGTCATTCAGACATGGCTCGTCGGCGCGCGCATGGATTGGTGCAGCCAGGACAACAGCCATACCTGGACGTGCGAGCTGAATCGCCAGGGCGCGCTGCAATGGATCGTCTGGAATTCGGACGGACCAAAAACAATCTCAATCCCGTCGTCCTGGCACGCCAAAAACTTTACTCCGTTGCTGCAAGCAGCCCAGCCGTTCAATGGCTCAAACTTGGACGTGGGGACGAACCCGGTCTTGGTGACCAGCGAGTGAGCTCGTCGCTACGACCGTACAGGGGCGCGAAGACAGCGCGCAGTGCAGTTCGAACATCATGAAAATTGTTCTGGTGCACAACACCTATCAGCAGCCCGGGGGTGAAGACGTCGTCGTTGAAAGCGAAAAGGGCCTGCTCGAAAGCGAAGGCCATCAGGTGATTCCATACTTCCGCAGCAACATGGAATTGCAGAACGCTTCCGCCCTCCCGCGAATCGCCGTTGTCCCACGCATGGTGTGGTCTTCGGAATCGCGCCGCGAGTTTGTCGCGCTACTCGACGCGCAGCGGCCGGATGTCGTGCACATTCACAACACGTTTATGGTTATTTCGCCGTCAATTTATTCAGCGTGCCTCGAGCGCAAGATTCCCGTGGTGCAGACGCTCCACAATTTTCGCTTGCTCTGCCCATCCGCGACTTTTTATCGCGATGGTCACGTCTGCGAAGAATGCGTGGATCACGGATTGCTCCGCGGTGTCCAACACGCCTGTTATCGGGATTCCAGAGCAGCCACAGCAAGCGTCGCGCTGATGATCGCGGTCCATCGCAAACTAAATACCTGGGGCGATTGCGTCACCCGTTTTATCGCCCTGACCGAATTCCAGAAGCAGAAATTCGTCGCCTCGGGGTTTCCGTTCGAAAAATTCACAGTCAAGCCTAACTTCGTGGATCCCGATCCCTGCGAACGAGCGACCGCCGGCGAATATGCCGTGTACGTCGGACGTCTGGCGGAAGATAAAGGCCTGCGTGTCCTGCTAAACGCATGGAAGCAGCTCCGCACGCCCTATTCACTGCAAATTGTCGGAGACGGCCCCGAGCGCGTTGGTCTGGAAGCGCAAGCGCGCGACCTGCAACTCTCCGGCGTCACGTTTCGCGGTCGGCTCGCGCGCCCAGAAACAATGGCGGCCATAAAAAATGCGCGTTTCATCGTCGTTCCCAGCACCTGGTACGAGACGTTCGGCATGATCATCGCCGAATCTTTCGCTTGCGGCACTCCGGTGCTGTGTTCTCGTCTCGGCGCAATGGCGGAAATCGTCACGGATCAAAGCACCGGCCTGCATTTCACTCCGGGCGACGCGCAGGACCTAGCCCACAAAGTCGAATGGGCATGGCAGCATCCCGCCGACCTCGCCCGTATGGGCCGCGCCGCTCGCGCCAAATACGAAACGGACTACACCGCAAAAAGGAATTACTCGCTCCTTATGCAAATTTATGAACAAGCGGTGGCTGCGAATAACTAGCGCGCGTCATCGCCGGATTTCCCGTCGTTGTCGTGGGTTGAAGGAGTCTGCATGAGCAACATTGTCCTGAAGGCCGTAAATAAATTCCGCAGGATCTATCACCGGAAGCGCCTCGGCAAGAGCTTCTTCGAGCAACAGTCGAATACCGTTAAGACCCCGTACGTCGAGCATCCGCGCTTCACCGCGGTTCTTCAGCTGTTCAATAAGCGCCAGAATATTGAGGCGATCGTCGGAGCGCTCCTCAGTTCGCCCATCGAAGAAATCATCGTGGTTGACGACGGTTCCAGCGACGGTGCTCTGGAAGTCCTCGCGCGGATGCTCACTGGCAAAAATCACTTCATCATCCGCTCCAACGACATATTCGAAATCCGAACGTACTCTCGCGCCCTGGATTTCGCCCGCGGTGAATTCGTCGCGCTCCTCCAGGACGACGACATTCCGCCCACCGACGGTTCATGGGTTGAAGAAGCGTTCGCGCTATTCGATCGCTATCCCAAACTTGCCGTTCTGGGCGGTCGCGACGGTCTCTCGTTGAAAGTCGCGAGTGGAAATGGCTCAGGTTCGGCTATCGCGTACGATCTCGTGAACCATCGCAAAGGCCAGCCCGTCCGCCTGCCTTTCACTTTCGTAGACACCGTCAACCGCGCGCCGATTATCTTACGCAAAACCGCCATTCAACAACTGGGCGGCATAGACAACACTTTCGCGCCCTATCAGTGCGACGACGTGGACCTCTGTTTGCGCGCGTGGAAGGCGGGACTTCAAGTGGGCCTGTATTCCACGGATTTCGTGCGCGACGTCGGCATGGGCGGCATGCGCATCTTCAATGCCGATAAACTTCCCGAGCAAGCCAGGAAGAATTGGAAAATCATTTACGACCGTTACGGCGACGATGTCAGCAACGGCCACTTCGCAGCGCTTGTGACAAATGCGCGCAATTCGGCGCAGCTGTAGCCCACGGACTCGTCAGCCATTCTCCACGTCTTTTCAGTTCCATGCGAATCGATCCAAGAAGGAGCGCAATGCAGGTCCTAGCATGGCCCGTTGACAACGGCTCCAATCCCTACACCACTCAGGTCCATAAGGATATGGGCACCAACGTCAATGTGGACGAATGGCCGGGCAATCTTCTCAAGAAATATTCCGTCTGGCACATGCATTGGCCCGACCATCTCTTGAACGATCGCAATCTCGTGCGCGCGATTTACAAGACGTCCGGAATGTTTGCAGCCATAGATTATTTGCGTCTGCGCGGAACCAAAGTCGTCTGGACCATGCACAATCTGCACTCGCACGAATCTTTCCATCCCACGCTGGAGCGCATGTTCTGGCGCCGTTTTATTCCGCGCGTGGATGGCGCCATCAGCCTCAGCGCCGCAGGCCTGGATTTGGCTATGAAGCAATTTCCGCGCCTGCGCGAAATACCCACGACGATTATTCCCCACGGACATTATCGCGCCGAGTATCCGCCGAGCTCCGTGGATGCCAGGCGCACGCTCGGCATTCCCAAGCAAGCCAAAGTGTTTATGTTCTTCGGCGCCGTCCGCGATTACAAGAACGTGGACGCACTCGTTCGCACCTTTCGTAAAGTCACCATACCCAACGCGTTTCTCTATGTGTCAGGAGTGCCCAGTTCTCGGGCCCTTGCCGAAGCGATAATGAAGGAGGCTGGTCAAGACAGCCGAGTGCGCGTGAAGTTTGAATTCGTCAAAGTGCGCGACGTTACCACCAACCTCAGCGCTGCCGATCTGGTCGTGTTGCCGTATCGTGAAGTGCTTAATTCCGGTTCCGCCCTCTTGGCGCTTTCCTGCAATCGTCCGATTCTGGTTCCAGATCTCGGCGCCATGAGGGAGTTGCAAGCTGACTACGGCGACGAGTGGGTCCGCACGTTCAGTGGACCAATTGATGAGCACATTTTGGAAAAAGCCATGCAATGGGCCGAACAATCCAGGTCCGCCGTCTGTCCGGTTCCCGAAGAGTACAATTGGCGCAGCATCCGTTCCAACACCGTCCAGTTCTACGAGACAGTTATTTCGCGTGCGCGTAGTTGACGAAGCTCCAATCGAAAACAATAAATGACGCCTAAGATCCTTTTGGTCGCAACGCGCCGGTGGTTCGCCACCGCCCGGCTCGGGTCGGCCCTCGCGCAAGCTGACTGTCAGGTCCAGGCGATATGTCCCTCGGATCACCTGCTCACGAAAGTGCGGGCCGTTCGCGCAACTTACCACTACTCCGGACTTCTGCCCATCAGATCGCTGCGTGCCGCGATTGACGCGGTACAGCCAGATCTGGTTATCCCATGTGACGATCTGGCTGCCTCGCACCTCCATCACCTGCACGCGTTGACGGCGCAAGCAGCTGCGGCATCGCCGAAAATCGTGGCATTGCTCGAACGTTCGCTCGGCAATCCAGCATATTTTTCGGCCGTAGCCACTCGCAACGCATTCATGTCGTTGGCCCGCGAGGAAGGAGTCTGCGCGCCTAATACGGCAATCGTAACCAGTGCCGCTAATGTATTGTCCTGGTCGAAGGAAAACGGCCTGCCGGCAGTCCTGAAAGTGGACGGTACGCACGGTGGTGCGGGCACCGAAATTGTCCACGGCGTCGGCGATGCGGAAAGCCTTTTTCACAAATTGGATGCCGGAATTCTCGTGTCGCGTGTCGCGAAACACGCGGTACTTGCCGGCGATTTCAGCGGCGCGCGCTCCTGGTTCCAGAACCATAAATCGGTCGTAAACATCCAAAGTTTTGTCCCGGGGCCGGATGCCAGCACCTCTGTTGCCTGTTGGCAAGGCGAAGTCGTGGCCATGATTCAATTCGAAGTCTTGCGAAAAACCTATTCAAAAGGATCGGCCAGCGTCCTGCGTTTGATCGATATTCCGGAAATATCCGCGACCGTGAAGAAAATGGTGTCACGCCTCGGTCTCTCCGGTCTCGTAGGATTTGATTTCATTCTTGAAGAGCAAACAGGCCGTCCGTACCTCATTGAGCTAAATCCGCGCTCCACACAGACGTGCCACTTACGTCTGGGCGAAGGGCGCGATCTGGTCGCTGCGTTGCGTTCTAAAATTTCAGGTGAGCCGCTGCAAGCTGTCCCGCGCGCGACGGACAACAATGTCATCGCTTTGTTTCCGCAAGAGTGGCAAAAAGATCCCGACAGCGAATTCATCAAGTCCGCCTTCCATGATGTTCCCTGGGACGAGCCCGAGCTCGTGCGCGCCGGCACGCACTACCGGCCGCAAAATGGCGGCTGGCTGTCGCAGGGCAAATGGCGCGAAGTTCGTTCGAAGCTGTCCGTTCGTCGTGCCTGAATATTCCGGATCTAATTAGTTCGCATTTCATACCAAAATGGGGAGAGGCAAGAATGCAAAAACATGTTCTGGTAACGGGCGGTGGTGGATTCATTGGCGGCCATCTGGTCGCCGAGTTTCGCAGGCAAGGGAATCGCGTTCGCGCCGCGGACGTGAAGCCGCTCGATGAATGGTATCAGCGGTTCGACGATGTCGAGAACCTGTGCCTCGACCTCAACGCCAAGCAAAACTGCGAGATCGCCGCCAAGGGCGTGGACGAAATCTACAACCTCGCCGCGAACATGGGCGGCATGGGCTTCATCGAGCACAATAAAGCCCTGTGCATGCTCTCCGTGCTGATCAATACTCACATGCTCCAGGCCGCGCTGGATCATGGCTGCCAGAAATTTTTCTACTCCTCCTCCGCTTGCGTCTACAACGCCGACAAGCAAAAAACCTTCGAAGCGCCTTCGCTCAAGGAAGAAGACGCCTATCCCGCGATGCCTGAAGATGGTTACGGCTGGGAAAAGCTTTTCTCCGAGCGCATGTGCCGCCACTTCCGCGAGGATTTCGGCCTCTACACGCGTGTCGCCCGCTTTCACAACGTTTACGGCCCTTGGGGCACCTGGTTCGGAGGCCGCGAAAAAGCTCCCGCCGCGATCTGCCGCAAGGTGATCGAAGCGAAATTACAGGGCACGCACGAAATCGAAATCTGGGGCTCCGGAGACCAAACTCGCAGTTTCATGTTCGCCGATGATTGCGTCAAAGGCATCCGGATGATCACCGACTCGCAAATCCTCGAGCCCATCAACCTCGGTTCCACCGAAGCCGTCAGCATCAATCAACTGGTGGACATCGTCGAAGGCATCGCCGGCATCAAGCTGAAGAGAAATTACAATCTCAACGCTCCCAAAGGCGTCAACGGCCGCAACAGCGAAAACACCCTAATCAAGAAATATCTGTATTGGGAGCCGGACACCACGTTGCAAGTAGGCCTCGAAAAAACTTACGCGTGGATCTACGACCAGTATCAAGCACGCGAAAGAGGCGAAGCAGGCGTCGTGCGAGAATCCTCCGCAGCACGGTAGGCTGGAATCCGCGTGTGGGGCTCTGCAGAAACCCAGCGCGATTGCAACGAATTAGAATCTGTGTACGAACCTGGGAGTCGTTGTAAGTCGTGGCTTTAGCCACGACGTTACGCAAAATCGAGTGGCTTTAGCCGCTGAAGTACCGAATTTGTGCTTGTCATGCGATCTTAAATTCGTCTTTCACCCACAGGGATAACCATGGAAACCGGAGAGATCTACAAAAAACTAAATACCGTCTTCGAAGATGTCTTCGATGACGACACCATCGTCGTCCGCCCCGAGCTTTCGGCGGACGACGTGGACGGATGGGACAGCCTCACCCACATCCGCCTGATACTCACCGTCGAACGGACGTTTAATGTAAAGTTCTCCGCCTCTGAAATCGGCAAACTCAAAAATGTAGAAGGTCTTGCCGAATTGATTCGCTCCAAAGCCAACTGACCCCGAGAAATTCGGCCACCAACAATGAGTCTCGATCTCTTCCGATCCCTTTCCTGGCTGCCTGCGCCTCCGGCAGACTTCAGCGCACGCTGTCGCGCGGTTTCAGATCAAAATACCGAAACCGCTCTAGGCCTGCGCCTCCAGTCGCTCGCATCTTTCGCGTTGAATGAAAATCAGCTGAACCATGTCGCGCGCGTAATATCAAAAGCTCAGAAGTCTCACGCCTCGCTGAACCCACTCATCCCGTTTCGCCTGGGCATCCTCAGTAACTCCACGCTCGATTTCATCGTCGCCCGCGCTCGTAGCCACTGCCGCGCGTTACGGCATTGCCCTCGAATGTATCAACGCCGATTACGACCAGGCCGTGCAGGAAGCGCTCTCGCCCGATTCCACAATTAATCGCGCCAAGCCAGACGCGGTCTTAGTCGCCATGGACTACCGCGCGCTCCCTCTGCGTTGCAAAAAAGGTGACGCCGCGGAAGCAGAGAACACTGTCAGCCAGTCACTGGCCTATATCGAAAACCTCCGCGCCGGACTCAAAGCCAACAGCAAGACAGTTTGTATCCTGCAAACGATCGCCCCTCCGCCCGAGCGCCTCTTCGGCAGTTTCGATCGCGCCCTGCCCGGTACCACCCCCAACATCATCCACCGCGTAAATCTCCGCCTCGCGGAATCCATTTTCGGCTCGGAAGATATTCTCCTCGATGTCGCCGGCCTCGCCGAAACAGTTGGCCTAGCTGAGTGGCATTCACCAACTGAATGGAATCTCGCGAAGCTCCCATTTTCCAATAGCCTACCTGCCTCTGTACGCGGATCACGTCGCCCGCCTCCTCGCCGCGCTGCAGAGGTAAAAGTCGCCGCGTCCTGGTTCTAGATTTGGACAACACGGTGTGGGGCGGCGTGATCGGCGACGACGGCCTCGAAGGCATTCAATGCGCGCAGGGTGACGCCACCGGCGAAGCCCATCTAAGTGTCCAGCGCCTGGCGCTCGAACTGCGCGAACGAGGCGTCGTTCTAGCCGTTTCCTCGAAAAACGAAGACGAAATCGCGCGCCTGCCCTTCCGCAAACATCCCGAAATGCTGCTTGAAGGAAGAACACATCGCCGTGTTCCAGGCAAATTGGAACGACAAAGCCACCAACATCACCGCAATCGCCAAGGAATTATCCCTCGGCCTCGAGTCCATCGTTTTCCTCGACGATAATCCCGTCGAGCGCAATCTCGTTCGTCAGCTTTTACCCACAGTCGCCGTTCCCGAGCTTCCCGCGGACCCCGCGCTCTACGCCAGAACTCTCGCCGCCGCAGGATATTTCGAATCAATCTCTTTTTCGGATGAAGACGTCGCCCGCGCCCGCTTCTATCAAGACAACGCCAAGCGCGTCGGCTTGCAGAATCAAGTCGGCGACCTCGACGCCTATCTCGCCTCCCTGCAAATGGAAATCACGTTCCAGCCCTTTGACGAAATCGGCCGCACGCGTATCACCCAGCTGATCAACAAATCGAACCAATACAATCTAGCAACGAAACGCTACACCGAACCCGAAGTCGCCGCCGCGCAGCACGATCCGCAATGTTTCACTCTCCAGGTTCGTCTTTCAGACTCTTTTGGCGACAACGGGATGATCAGCGTGATCATTTGCCGTCAGCAATCCCACAGCACTTGGGAAATTGACACATGGCTCATGAGCTGCCGCGTTCTCGGCCGTCGCATCGAGCAAATGGTCTTGCGCGAAATTCTGGAACACGCCCGCCGCCACGGAATTCGCAAATTAATTGGCGCGTACCGCCCCACCGATCGCAACAAGCTCGTCGAGGATCACTACTCCAAGTTGGGCTTCACGCTCATCAGCACGGACGCGAACGCCACGACGAACTGGGAACTGGACGTCGACCGCGCTAACGTCGCTGCAGCCCCGATGACAGTGCGTTCCATCGGCTTCATGCAAGAAACCAGTGACATCGCCCATGAACGAACTTCCAAATAACTCGCCAGCACGATCGTCCGTTTTCGCTCCCGCAAGCCTGCCGAAGCGTGACTATATCCGTCTCCCTCTCGTCAGCCTCGCCACGATTCTGCTCATATTCGGAGCTTCTGAACTTCTCACTCGTGTCATTTGGGCGGAGCACAAGGAGGCTTCCTGCACCGTCGTTGATCCGGTCGCCGGTGACCATTTCAAGCCAAACTGCACGATCCGCACAAAAAACGCCGAGGGGCCCTGGACTACGTATCAGTACAACGAATGCGGATATCGCAGCGCCACGTCCTGTGGACCGAAACCTCCCGGCACGCTCCGCATCGCCATCTTAGGTTCTTCCGTGAGCCAGGCACTCTACGTCCCCTACGATCAAACCTATTTTGCTAAGACCGCCGGCGATCTCAGCCGCAGTTGCGATCGCCCCATTGACGTGCAAAATCTCGGCGTGCCCGGCTCCAGCCCCATCTATGCCTATCGGCGCGTCCCGGAAGCTATGGCTCTCCACCCTGATGTTGTCTTTTATCTTCTCGCGCCCTTCGATCTCGAACAACGCATTGACCCGCAGGAGCTTGCCGCACGCAACAATCCCGACCGCGACCAAACGTCAAACAAACCCGCAGTGCAGTTGACCTTAAGTCCGATGAAGCGGATGGAGGCAACGCTTGTGGAAAGCCGAACCGTGCTGGTGGCGCAGCACTTCTTGTTTCAGAACCGCGACACGTTTATCCGCATGTACATGCTCTACGGCGATAAGGCCGACTTTCTCCGGCAGCCCTTTACTCCCGCTTGGCAGCAACGCTTCGCGGACCTCGATCTCATTATTGGCGACATGACGGACAAGCTGCGTGCCGCCGGCATCCCGCTCGTCGTTATTCCTGCACCATCGCGAGCGGAAGCAGCCCTGCTTAGCTCGCCCCAGCTTCGTCCGAATGTTGATCCGTCTGCATTCGGCCGTCAAATTGAAATGATCGCTTCCAAACACGGTGCCGTTTACGTCGATCTGATGGCAGCCTTCCGCGATATCCCGAATTCAGAGAGCTTGTTTTACGTTGTGGATGGCCACGCTACTCCCGACGGCCAGAAAGTGATCGCACAAATCCTCTCGCGAAAACTGCTCGATGGCAGCGTTCCAGCGTTCGCTCGCTGCACGCTCCAGCAGAACGTAGCGCGGAAGCGCTGACGGTGGATTCCGCCTCTCTGCAGTTTCTTGCCTTTGCTTTCGCGGCGGTGCTCATTTTCAACCTCTCTCGCGCCGTCGCCTGGAGGCAGTCCGTCCTTCTAGTTGCCAGCATCGGATATCTCGGATTCTTTTCCCGTCGCCCCGCTGCATTTGTTCCGCTTGCAGGCTTTCTACTGTTTGGATTCCTAAGCCTGCGGTTGATGCAGGCCGGCGCAACTCGATTGTTTGTTCCCGTCCTGATCGTCGGCATCGTCTCGTTCGTTTGGTTGAAAAAATACGCCTTCGTACCATCCTCGCTGTTTCTCCGCGCTCCCTACCTAACCCTGGGATTGTCATACATCTTTTTTCGCGTCCTTCATTTGATCATTGACGCGCGCTCGCCTCATACCACGCTGCATCGCAATATCAGCCTCGTTTCTTACCTGAACTACACGTTGAACTTCACCACTCTGGTCTCTGGTCCCATCCAGCGCTACAACCAGTTCGCTTCCATGCAGCTCGCGCCGGCGCCTCTGCCGCTGAACATTTTCGTTGCAGGTGAAGCCCTCGAGCGAATCATCGTCGGCTACTTCAAAGTGAATGTGCTCTCGCTCTTCCTGTTGATGATCCACACCAGTGCCCTGAATTCACTCGCTGTGGTCCACACCGCTACCGGCCAGATATTCACGACTTTCACGATCTTGGCCGTCTATCCGTTCTATATCTATTGCAACTTTTCGGGCTATATCGATATTGTGATTGGCATCGCGCGCTTTCTCCGCATCAAGCTCCCTGAAAACTTCAATCGGCCTTTTTCTTCGCAAAATTGCATAATTTTTTGGAGCCGTTGGCATATCACCCTCTCGAGTTGGCTCCAGTTCTACGTTTTTCTGCCCTTGATGCGCAAGTCCGCTCGCCGTTGGCCATCGCGGGCCATCGAACCGTTCTTGAGTGTCTTCGCACTCTTTGTTACGTTCCTCCTCGTCGGTTTGTGGCATGGCCAGACATCTGAGTTTGTTTTTTTTGGCGCCCTCTTGGGCCTTGGCGTAAGTCTGACGAAGTTGTATCAAGTGCTGATGAACAAATGGATCGGTCGGGAACGATATAGGGCGCTGGGCACGAGTTGGCTTTACAGCGCTGCGGGCCGTGGCCTCACCTTCTCTTGGTGCGCGCTCACGATGCTTTGGTTCTGGTCGAACTGGGTGCAGCTTGGCTTCCTGGCGCGCTCCCTCGGTTCCAGGGCAATCGCGCTTGTATGGATCGCTGTTTTTGTTGGATCTTCGATAACACTTGCGTTGTGGGAAGTTGCTCGTGAATGGCTGCTTTCTGTTCAGTTTGAGAGTCGGCCCGTCTTGTCATCCCGCTACGTGCGGACGGCTTGGAGCACCGTACTCGTCGTAATCTCCGTGGCGACATTCATACTCTTGAATGCTCCACCGCCCGACATCGTCTACAAGACATTCTGAACCGCTTCCGCTTCTCACTGCTCATGCATCGAGAGGCGCTGCTTTCTTCACGGCACGTTCTCGGAATTTGGCTAAACTCGAGCAACAGGCTCCATAGTTCGACAGGACAGCTCGGTTCGGCGTGAAGTTTGTTGGCCAGGTCATTGGAATCATCTCTGCGGGGAGTTTGCAACTCCGAAAGATGTTGTTAGCGTCTATTTCATATGCATTGGGCCATCATACCGACATGATCGCTTCTAATCACCGTGCGATTTACGTGGCTCAGACGGCAGCCTTCCGTGATATCCCGAATTCAGAAAGCTTGTCTTACGTTATGGACGTCCACGCTAATCCCGGCAGGCAAACAGTGATCGCGCAAATCCCGTCGCGAAGACCGCTGGATGGCGGCATTCCAGCGCTTGCTCGCTGCGCTATGCAGCAGCAGAGCGTGGCTCGGGAGCACTGACAGTGGGTTCAGCGTCTCTACATTTTCTCGCCTATGCTTTCGCGGTCGTCCTCGTTATCAGCTTCGGCCGCTCCGTAGCCTGGCGCCAATTCATCCTCCTCACTGCCAGCGTAGGATTTCTCGGCTTCTTTTCCCTCCACCCACTCGCGTTTCTCCCACTTGCAGCGTTCCTGGCGTACGGCTTCATAAGCCTGCGCTTGATGCAGGCCAAGAAAACAAGCTTATACCCCCCGTTGCTAATCGTAGGGATCGTCACGTTCATGTGGCTCAAGAAATACGCGTTCATACCCGCCGCGCTGTTTCTCCATCACCGTTACCTCACGCTGGGCCTCTCCTACATCTTTTTCCGCGCCCTCCACCTGATCATTGACGCTCGCAACGGCGACCTTCCGCCCAACATTTCGCTCGTTTCCTACCTGAATTACACGTTGAATTTCACCACCCTCCTCTCCGGCCCCATTCAGCGCTACGAAGATTTCGCCGCTATGCAGCTCGCCCCGGTCCCATTGCCGCTGAACATAATCGTTGCCGGCGAAGCGCTCGAGCGCATCATCGTCGGCTTCTTCAAAGTCAACGTGCTCTCGCTTTTTCTCTCGATGCTACAAACGAATGCGCTGAATTCGCTGAATGAGAATGGTCCCGCCAGCGCGCGCATTCTGAACGGCGTCATCATCGCCGCGATTTACCCACTCTATCTCTACTGCAACTTCTCCGGCTACATCGACATCGTCATCGGCATCGCGCGATTTCTCCGCATCGAGCTACCCGAAAATTTCAACCGCCCCTTCTCCTCGGACAACTTCATCACCTTCTGGAGCCGCTGGCACATCACGCTGTCCACCTGGCTGAAAACCTACGTTTACAATCCGCTGCTGATCGCTACCATGCGCCGCTGGCCCTCCCCCGCCGCCGAGCCTTTCCTCGGAGTCTTCGCCTTCTTCGTCACATTCTTTCTAATCGGCGTATGGCACGGCCAAACCTCTGTTTTCATTTTCTTCGGCGTCCTTCAAGGATTAGGCGTGAGCATCACGAAGATTTACCAGGTCATGATGGCGAAATGGATCGGGACGCAAACAATACAAGGAACTGGCGCGCAATGGCGTTTATAACGTCGCGACGCGCGGCCTCACCTTCACCTGGTTCGCATTCACCTTGCTTTGGTTTTGGTCGAACTGGAAACAACTCGGCGCCCTGGCGCGCGCCTTTCACCCATTCGAGATGGCTCTCGTCTGGCTCCTGATCTTCGTTGGATCGTCTGTCATCCTCGCGCTCTGGGAAGCGATCCGCGCGCGCCTGCTCGCCATTCAATTCCAGGGTCGGCCCCTGCTTCTGTCGCGCTACGTCCGCACAGCCTGGAATACCGCGCTCGTAGTCATCTCGATCGGAACAATAACGCTCCTGAACGCTCCGCCGCCCGACATCGTCTACAAGACTTTTTGAAGCGCAGCAGCCCGCCGCTCCACGCACAGCCATCAATTAGAATGGTCCCGTTAAGTCCCCAGTAAATTAATCTGCAGTTTTTCGTACCCGTGCTCGCGCGCCCACAAATCCAAAGGTAACGTCGCCAACTCATCCACCACGGGCACCGCCAGGCCCGTCTTCGTCAAATCAATGCTCTTCAAATACATGTGGCAGGTATCGCAAACATCCACCCGCACGTGCGCAATCTCCGGCGCCGAATAAAACGCCATCTGCGGCTCTCTCTCTTCTCCACACGCCGGACAATAAACTCTGCGGAATCCCCACTCGTGCGCGCATAACATGCAAATCAGCGATTTTTTCGCGCCATCGCCCTCGCTTCGTAGCACTCCCACAATCGGCTTCCCGCCGCACAATGGACAAGTCGAAGGCGCTCCATCCACAATCGTGTTCACGCGCTGATCGGCCAGATACTCCGCGTACGGCTGCAGAAAAATCCACGCCAGCAAGCGTTCCCGAGGCTGAATCGCGCCCGCCGCGCCCTCCCATTCCTGGTCCATCCTGCCGACCGCCAGAGCCGTATCCAGATCACCGTGCCAGAAATCTTCAATCGCGCGCTGCCATCCTGCCGTCCCTTTCCGCGCCAATCCAGCGGCAGCCTGCGCCAGCGGTGCCGGCGCAACCTGTTCGATCAGCGCCAAAAATCTGGAAAAATTCGGCAGCAGCAGGAAAAGATCCAGTTCATCCCGCAAACTCCCAGTGAATTCACCCGTAGGCGAATCCCCCAATGCTTGCCGAATGTCCGAGTACAGGCTTCTCTGAAATGTTGCCACGCGTGAGTAGAAACGCAGTCCTTCAGCGGCAAACGGATACGAGGAAGTCAGTTCGTTGGCACGGCGTATGCGCCGATCCCACTCCCGTTGCGCCATTACTTGGATCGCGATCCGCCTTTAATCTCTTCATACCACGTGCGATGAAATGTCCACGCCCATGCGCGCGTCACGTATCCATGAATCATCGAGCCGAAACTGCCCTCTTCCAGAATCGTGCTCATGTACACGTGAATCAGGTACAGCCCGATGCTGATCAGCGCCGCGCTCGCGTGAATCAGTATCGCCACATAGCGCAAGTACCGCCAACTCCACGGCAGCGCTTCCGTGTACCACAGCGCCACGCCTGTCAGCAGCAGCAGAATCACGCAAAAGAAAATGCCCCAGAAGAAAAGCTTCTGTCCGAAGTTGAACCGCCCCACCGGCGGCAGTTTCTCATCCTCATTCTGAATGTAATAGGGCATCGCCCTGGCCCAGGCGCGATCGTCCTCATTCACTTCCATGTCCCGGTGCCATTCCTTAAAAGTCCAGAAGAACGACGCCGAGAAAATCAATCCGAACCACGGATGTATGAATCGTGCCGTTGGCCCTCCTCCCACAATCGCGGCCAACCAATATAAGTAAGGAGACCAGAACGCCAGCCCCGTGATCAGGGCGAATGTGTAAGTCAGCGCCCCGATCCAATGATTCGCGCGCTCACCAAACGAATACCGAGGGATCAGTTCCTCGTCGTGATCAGCAGCCGTAGGATGCGATACCGCATTGCTCGTCATGGCCGTCTCTCGCTCCTGCTACCCATACCGTTACCGTTCCCGTCGCCCGGCGGAATCGGTTCTTCCTTCTTCGGCCCAAATCGCAGGTAATGCCACGCCAGCCCCACAACGCCGCCGATCATCGCCAAATTTCCCAGCCACTTCAGCGGTCCTTTCCACAGTCGCACCGAATACGGAATGTGCGGATCTTTCGGCAGCCCGCCATAAAGCTCCGGATTTTTCGCATCGTGCAGCACGTAGATCACGTGCGTTCCGCTCACTCCCGGAGGATCGTAAACTCCCGCATCTGCGAATCCAGAAACGATCGCGAAGTTGATCCGCGCGCGTCTGCGCCAGCTCCTTCATTTCTTTCTTCGTCCCGAAATGCAGGCAGCCCGTAGGACATGCCTTGATGCACGCCGGCTCCAATCCCACAGAAACGCGATCGTTGCACAAAGTGCATTTGAAAACTTTCCGCGCTGTCGGACTGAATTTCGGAATATTAAACGGGCAACCCGTCATGCAATATCCGCAACCGATGCAGTTCGCTTCCTGGAAATCCACAATCCCGTTGGCGTACTGCACGATCGCCGCGTCCGCCGGACAAGCTGCCAGGCAACCCGGATCCTCACAGTGCATGCACTGGTCTTTGCGCATCAGCAGCATCATGCTGCCATCTTCGCGCTCGTGCTCGTTGAACTTGATCAGGTTCCAGTAATTCCACGCCGTCTCCGGCATCGTCTGGTAGGAGTTGGCAAACGTGGTTTCGCTGAACGTGTATCCGTTCCATTCCAGGCAAGCCACCTCACACGCTTTGCATCCAATGCAGGTAGTCGTGTCCACCAGCTTGCAAACCTGGAACTCCCGGTTCAGTCCAGCGCCCGGCACCGTCCCGGTATGTCCCGATATCCTGATCAGTTCCGTCGCCGCCTGGCTCATCGTCCGCTCCCTACGCCTTTTCCACTCTCACTAGGAAGCCCTTGGATTCAGGGGTATGGGCATTCGGATCCGTCACCGCTGGCGTCAGCAAATTCGCCGGCGTCCGCGCGTCCCGTCCTGCATCCTCTTGGATCCCGCGGTAACCCTGATGAATCGGCAATCCAATCTGATAAACCTTCTTGCCGTCAATCATCATCGGCTTCAACCGGCGTGTCACAAATGCTTTCGCCGTATACGTTCCTCGCGCGCTGATCACGTGAATCATATCTGTTCCGCGAATGCCTTTTTCTTGCGCCAGCTCCACCGGTATTTCCACGAAAGGCTCCGGAATCAGCTGCACGTTCATCGGATTATTTTTCGTCCAGTAGTGATACTGCTCCGTCAGCCGGTACGTCGTGCACACGATCGAGTATTCTTCCGGCGTGCCAAACTTGTCGTACGGCGATTTGAATTTCTTCACCAGCGGATTATTCGACTGCTCCGGGTGGAACAGATTCTTCGTCGGGCTTTCGATCGGTTCGTAATGTTCCGGGAACGGCCCTTCCGCCAGCACTCCGATCGGTGCGAACAACCGCCCCACGCCCTCCGGGTTCATGATGAACGGCCCCAAGTGTTCTTTCGGATGGGAGTCCGCTTTGAAGTCCGGCACGTCGCTACCCACCCATTTGCCCGCCGCTTCGTTCCACCAGATTTGCTTGCGCTCCGGATCCCATGGCTTTCCGTCCACATTGCACGACGCGCGGTTATACAACACTCGTCGGTTCGCCGGCCACGACCACGACCAGTTTGGAAATACTCCCATGCCCGAGGGATCTTCCGTGCCGCGCCGCTGAATCTGCGCGCCCGCTTCCGTCCAGCATCCCGAGTAGATCCAGTTGCCGCACATCGTGCTGCCGTCATCTTTCAGCAAAGCAAAACCCGGAAGCTGCTGGCCTGCTTTAAGCACAACTTGCCCGGTCTTGTCGTCCTTCAAGTCCGCCAGCGCTCTGCCGTTCAGCTCCATCGCCACTTGCGCAAGCGACGGGTGCGCCGCATCCGCATACGCCCAGCTCAAATTCAGAATCGGGTCTGGGAATTTTCCGCCCTCTTTCCTGTACAGGTCCCGCACGCGCAGGAAAATGTCTGCCACGATGTCCTGATCGAGCCGCGCTTGTCCCGGAGGCGGCACTGCCGCATATTTCCACGTCACCCAGCGCGCCGAATTCGTCATGCTCCCATCTTTTTCCGCGAAACCCGCGCACGGTAGCCGGTACACCGTCGTGTTAATCGTCTTCTGTTCGTCCTTCGTGATACCCGGAGCCTTCCAGAAGTCGCTGGTCTCATCCTCATAAATCTCGCCCACCACCAGCCAGTCCGCCTTTTTCAACGCGTTGATATTTTTGTTCGTATCCGGCCCGATCATCACGCCATTCATTCCGAAGGCGAACATGCCCTTAACCTTGCCGTTGTACATATCCTCCCAGATATGCGTCCACGAATAATCCCGGTCCACGCGAGGCAGGTAATCGAAGGCAAATCCGTTTTCTTTCGTCGCCGCGTCGCCGTACATCGCCTTCAGGAGCGAAACGAAAAATGCTGGTGTATTCGAATAATAGTTCCACGAGCCCCACGGCGTCGGCTTCGACGAAGTCGGCGTCGTGCGCTTCAAAAACGTAACCAAATCCGTATCCGCGGGAATCGGCGCCTTCAAATATCCGGGCATCGAATCAAAAAGCCCCGCCATGTCCGTCGCGCCCTGAATATTCGAATGCCCTCGCAACGCGTTCACTCCGCCGCCCGCTCTTCCCACATTTCCCAGCAGCAGCTGAATCATCGCCGCCGTGCGGATAATTTGCGTCCCGAAAGTGTGCTGCGTCCAGCCCACCGCATAAATAATCGTCGCCACTTTCTTCATGTCCCCGTCTTTGCGCACGGACGTGAACATGCCAATCGCCTTCAAATATTGTTCCTTCGGTATGCCCGTGATCCGCTCCACCATTTCCGGCGTGTACCGCGAATACTGCTTCTTCATCAATTGGAAAACGCAGCGCGGATGTTGCAGCGTCAAGTCGTAAGCCACATCCGGCGGCAGCAACACAGGTGCCGCAGGCTTGCCGGGTTCGGGTGCCGGCGCGTGACCCGACGCTCCACCAGCGCCAGAGGCCCCGCCTGCCGCAGCGCCAGTCGAAGAAGACGCAGCGCTCGCAGCCCCATCCGCCTTCCCGCTGAAATCTCCACCCTCCTGATAATTCCAAGTGGTCTTATCGTAAGTCCCCGCCGCGGAATCAAATCCGGAGTACAACCCATCCTCCGGCAATTTGAATCCTTCCTTCACGATAAACGCGGCGTTCGTGTAATTGACTAAATACTCTTTCGCATAACGGTTGTTTTCGATCGCATAGCGGATCAATCCGCCTAGAAACGCAATATCAGTCCCCGCGCGAATTTGCACAAACAGGTCGGCAGTAGCGGAAGTACGTGTGAATCGCGGATCTACAGAAATAATCTTCGCGTTGCGGTGGCGCTTCGCCTCCATCGCCCACTTGAATCCGCAGGGATGGTTCTCGGCTGGATTCCCGCCCATGATCAACATCATGTCGGTGTTCTTGATGTCGATCCAGCCGTTCGTCATCGCCCCGCGTCCGAATGTTGGTCCCAAACTTGAGACCGTGGGGCCGTGTCAAACACGGGCTTGGTTTTCTAAATACACCAAGCCCAGACTCCTCATAGCTTTCACTACCAGATAATTAAACTCGTTCGTGTCCGTGCATCCGCCGATAAACGAAATCCCCTCGCAGCGGTTCGCCGGAAGCCCCTTCGCGTCCTTCTCCACAAACGTTGCGTCGCGCGTCTTCTTAGTCCACTGCGCAATCTCATTCAGCGCGGTGTCCCAGGAAATGTCTTCCCACTCCGTCCCGCCCGGCCGCCGCACTTGCGGCTTCGTGAGCCGCCGCGGATTCAGCATGTCCTGCTCCAGCGAAGATCCCTTCGGGCACAGCGTCCCGCGATTCGTCGGATGATCCGGATCGCCTTCCACATGAATCACTTGCGGCGTGACGTTCTTCGCCTTATCTCCGATCGTATAAATCATCACGCCGCAACCAACCGCGCAATAAGGACACGTCGAGCGTGTCTCCGCTGCGCGTGCAATTTTCAATTCTTTCAGCTGGGCGTAAGCAGGTTTCAGGTCAAATCCGAAGATTGTGGCGGCAACTCCGCCGACTGCGGCTACCTTGAAGAAATCTCTGCGCGACGTCTGCATGCGCGGTCCTCCGCATTCGGCCAACGATTGCCAATAGGCGAACAACTATTTCTATGTCTTTACTGATTCTCTTGTCAAGGCAGATTCATGTGGCGTCAGCGCGCTTCCCATACGCACTGGTTCAAGCATAATCTTTACTGGCCGCACACAATTCAGCCCTCGAGGTGTTGTAGAATTTCCTCGCGCATAATTCCAAGCCTTGGATGCTTCGGAGCTCACGATGGTGTCAAACAATTTGCGCTAAATTTTAGGCGGCCGCATCTTCGCCACCGATCGAATTTGTGAGGCCTCGTCGCCTTGGGGATTCTGAATGCGTTTGAAAATCATGCAAACGGGCGAGCCAGTTCTCCGCGAAGAGGCCCGGTTGCTTACTCCTGAAGAAATTCTCAGCGAAGACACCCAAGGCCTCATCCACGAAATGCGCGACGCAATGCATGACGCGCCCGGCGTGGGCCTCGCCGCACCCCAAGTAGGCCTGCCACTGCAGCTCGCCGTCATCGAAGACCGCGAAGATTTGCTCAAAGGTTTCTCCGCGGACGACCTCGCCGAACGCGAGCGCCGCCCCGTCCCTTTTCACGTCATCATCAATCCCGTTATCACGTACTCCAGCGACGAAAACAAAAATTTCTACGAAGGCTGCCTCAGCCTCCCCGGTTTTTCCGCCGTCGTCCCACGCGCGCGCACCATCCGCGTCGAATATCTCGACGAGCGCGCAGAACCCCAATTCGTCCAAGCCACCGGCTGGTACGCCCGCATCCTCCAACACGAAATTGATCATCTCCGCGGCGCCCTCTACATTGACCGCATGTTAACCCGCACCTTCACCACCCTAGAAAATTGGACCCGCCTCCACAAAGGCAAACCAATCCTGCAATCTCCACCCGACGCTCCCAAACAAGCGTAGAACCCGCCCCCTCGCCGTCAAATCACCGCGAGCGGGTGCCCCACCCTTCGCTTTCTGAAGGGTGGGGGTTTAGACGCTGCACGATTGACCAAGCGTCCTCGTCAGTCGCGTTCGAATTCGCCATTGCATTTGAATTTGTGATTCGCACTGCTGGGCGATTCGTCTTGAGATCCCGCAGCGCGGGATCGAAGGGTAGCGGTCGCTCGGTTTTCGTGGCACGGTCTTCAGGCTGTGCGGGAGGAATTTCGCGCTAGGGCCAATGCATTGTTGTTGTCGTTGAACGCGCCGTGGCCCTTGACCTTGCAGTCGAGGGGTAGCGCATGCCTGCCCGCCGAAGGAGTGCCGTGCCCGCGTCAACACGCCCGGGCGGGTCAGTCTTCGATAACCGGGGTTTCCATCTTGACTTCCCGGATGACCCTTCCTGCAGACGCAGCGCTTCCTCGCGTAAATGCAGCTTGTTTCTCGCCGACGCGGGAGACCGCAAAGCCCATCACGCGACGAAGGCCAAGCAGCGACATTGGCGCCCTGCTGTTTCAGTTCGTGACCTGCTACCCGCACATGATTGCCACTGGCCATTATGAGCGTTTGGGCTGTCGGCCAAATGGGGATCTCTGAGTTTCGTCAGTCGCCCGAGCCCTTCAGCTCATCGCGCTTGATCTCAATTGGAAAGGGGAACGAAGATATTCCGGCACCGCTCACGATGAGCCAGTAGTTGCCGGGTGTTACTTCAGGATTAGGCCTGAAGTCGACAGTTTCGATTCCGTCTTCGCCCACGGCAATCTTGCTCCAGTTCGACGTCCGGGCGTAGAGGACGTTTCCGTGCGAGTCCACCATGCGAATGATGGGATAGTTGGAGTCCATCTGGTCGTCGTCGCCGTAGGCAGCGCCCGACGATTGCCCATCGAGCTGCAGGCCGCGAAAGGCGGAACTTGCCGCCACCCTGATAGTTGACGTTGCGTAACGACTGGCCGCATGAACGGATTGGGCCCGTCGTCCGAGGTGTAAACCCAAAGCTGCGAGCTGCTATCGGAGAAGAGCAACTGGCCTGTGGGAAGAATCAGCATGCGCGTGGGATAGGAGCCCTCAAATGGGAGGTTGCCATCAGGCAGGGCCGAAGTAATCTGATGAATCGTATTCATCACCGGATCGAACTCAAACAGCTCCGTGGGATTGCTGAACGTACCTCCCCAAGTGATCGCATCTCTGCTGGTCGTTGTTGTTGCCGGAGTGCTGATGGTCGCCTGGGAGGCAGAGTCCACACTCAGAATATAGGCTCCAGCCCGGGATTCCTGTGCCGCTCACACTCCAGAAAACCTGGAAGAGCGCCGTGGAGGGAATGCCGGTAATCACGGAGGAGCCCGCGGTGATATTTCCTGAAGACGTGAATTGAGAGGCACCCGCGTCGGCGGCAAAGATCACATGGCCGTTGGGCAGGATGGCGCCCGGGGCGTCGTCGGCGCCAAACGGGGATGCGATCCCGTTCAGCGTGCCGCTGATGTCCGGTCCGGCTGTCCAGGTATTCCAAATAGGATTGTAGAGGGCGGTATGCTGCGTGGCGCCAATTTCGAGTACCCGCCCGTCCTGAAGTCTGAGCGATGGGCCAAGCTCGTAGCCTAGATTGACGCTGCTCAACTGAGGAATCGTTCCCTCTGCTGTGCCATCCGAGGGGCTGATGCTGCGCCAGTTCCCGGTCTTGCGATTGTACTTCTCCGCGTAGCTCCCATTTGTCGCAATGCTCTGGAACAGATCGTAGGTAACGATCGTGCCCTCGCTGGTTCTGGTCCAGCCTTCTTCATCGCTCGAGTCGTCCGGGTACACTTTTGTTCCTGCGGCAGTCCAGGAGTTCGAGGCAACGTTGAAGATGTAAGTGTTAGATTGATCAGATCACCCACAAGGATTTTTCCCCTCGACAGCAGTGAAGAAGGGTCATCTCCCAGACAGCCAGTAAGTTGATAGTACTGATCGAACGTAATGACGTTGGCGGTAACCGTCTGCGACGCGGCTGAGGAAATTGTGATCTGCGTGGGCGAATCCACGCTCACGATTGTCGCCGGGAATGGAATCCCGGTGCCGAATACTTGCTCACCCACAGTAAGCCCGGTTGTGTACGGATAGATCCCGGTTATCTCGGCGCTGCCACTCGTTGTGTTCCCGGAAACATAATAGATGAAAGGGCAATTGGGCTGATTCGGGTACGGGCTAATAGGGGTCCACGCATTGGCAAGTGGGTCATAGATCTCACCCGTGTTCGACCAGTTTGGCAGCAGGCCAGGTCCGCTGTACTCTCCGCCAGCGACAAAGAGCCTGCCATCGGTCAAAACTTGGGAGGCAAAGTACAGCCGGGCAACGGGTTCCAAGGCTAGCGTACTCCACGTACCGTTGATGTAGCTGCCCTTAGCATCCGGCGTCAACTTCATCCAGCTCTGGCCGTCATATGACTGTACCAGGATTGATCCGTCCGTCCCTTGAATCATGATTTGAATGCCGTTAGGGCCCGATGGTGATTGGTTGGTCAGCGGCGTCCACGGAGAGGCAGCATTGCTTGTTGAACTTGCGCGTTTAACGGCGGCGCGTGATTGGGAACGAGTCGAAGCCCGCGGGTGCGTGCTGGGGTATATCGAAGGGGTGTGGTATCGGTTTAACACGATCCTGGGCAGACACAAACTGGGGCCAAGAGATCACGATCAGTACCAGAACTGCAAACGATGCCAAGATGCTTGTCATCTGCGATTTCATGTCAGCTCTCCTTCTCAAACTTGAATTGCGAAACGCGCTTTGTCGAGGAACCTAAGATGGGAACTTCGCTCATCGTCACAAAACTCCAGTGGAACCGCCCGACCTCGATTGCGCGGAAAATCAGATTCACAATTACTGCTGGGGCCCAAGGAATGGCAGGAACGATACGTTACAACCTTGCTTGTGTCAACGGCCAGACTTGAGGTGTGTCAGTAGCACATGATATGTCCGGTTGAGATAGCAAGTGATATGTCCGCTTTTCGGGCGGTGGTAGGGGAGCATGCCAAGCATGAACTCCTACACACAAGCCGCCATGGAGCGGGCGATGAAAGTACAGGAAGTGATGTTGCAGGCGATGGCCAAGAAGATCAGCTGGTGGCAAGCGTCCGAGATCCTGGGCATCAGCGACCGGCACATGCGGCGCTGGCGGGAGCGTTATGAGGAGTTCGGATTCCGCGGGTTGTTCGACCGCAGGCGAGGAAGGCCCTCGCCCAAGCGCGTGGCGGTAGCGACCGTGGAGCGGGTGCTGGAGCTGTACCGAGAGCGTTATTTCGATCTGAATGTGCAGCACTTTCACGAGAAGCTGGGGGCCGAGCATCAGATTCGGCTCAGCTACAGCTGGGTGAAAGGGATTCTGCAAGGAGCGGGGATGGTGGCCCGTGGGCGCAAGCGCGGAACACACCGCAAACGACGACCGCGACGACCCTTGCCGGGGATGCTGTTGCACATCGACGGCAGCCGGCACCGTTGGTTGGGCGACGAGCGCTGGCACGATCTGATTGTGATTCTGGATGATGCCACCAGTGAGATTTACTACGCACAACTGGTGCAGGAGGAATCGACGCAAACAGTGATGACCGCTTTGCGCGAGGTGATCGAGCAGCAGGGATTGTTCTGCGCCTTGTACAGCGACCGGGGCAGCCATTTTTGGCTGACGCCCAAGGCGGGCCAGAAGGTAGACCACGCGCGTGTGACGCAGGTAGGACGGGCGCTACGCGAGTTGGGGGTACGGATGATTCCGGCCTACTCGCCGCAGGCACGGGGACGCAGCGAGCGTAATTTCGGGACTTGGCAGGGACGGCTGCCGCAAGAGTTGCGCTTGCGGGCGATCACGACAGTGCAGGCGGCGAACGCTTTTCTGCAGGAAGAGTACATTGCGGCGTTTAACCTGCGCTTTGGGGTGCCAGCGACGCAGGCGGGCAGTGCCTTTACGGTGTGTCGGCAGCGAGATTTGGAAGGGATCTTTTCGTTGCAATTTGAACGCACGGTGAACCACGACAACACGGTGAACTTTCAAAATCTGTCTTTGCAGATCCAGCCGGTACGCTGGCGAGCCACCCTGGCAGGCTGTACGGTGACCGTGCATCAGCACCTGGATGGAACGCTGAGCCTGCGCTATGGGCCGCATTGCGTGGGGCGCTACAACGCCGAGGGACTGCCTTGGATCGGTAGCGATCGGCAAAAGGCTGTGGAGAAGCCGCGCGGTGGAAAAGTCGCAAAGCCGACTTTCCCACCGCGCTTGGAAATCCCGCCCAAAGCGCGGGATTCCCACTTCCCCACAGCCGCGACGGCGGCGGGTGATTAACAGTCAACCGGACAACTCACTTACTACAAAAACCGGACCTTTTAACTTGCTACGAACACGGCCAGACTTGAGGTTGCCAGACTTGAGGTGTGCCAGACTTGAGGTGCCAGACTTGAGGTCTGAACCGGGAAGAGGGCGATGACCGAAGGTCGGAACCAGCGTGAATTCGCAGGTCCTGAAAAGCCGTCATCGGAAACTGACCCACTACCCAACACGCCCCGCCCAACACGCCGCCCGGCGCGCCGTGCAGCAAAAAGCGCTGCGGGAGGTGGCCCGAGCACGGTGGGCTTAGTCCTGCGCTTCGCGCTAAACGCTCCGCCCTTCGGGCTCCGCAGGGCTCCGCTCCGGTCCAAGCCAACGGATGGAAAAAACCAGGATGTCGCACCGGTCGAGCCCAACGCGAATCGTCGCTCCTAGGGCTTCTGGACGCGAAATTTTTAAAAAATCCGCGGAAACAGAAAAAAACAGCAAAGAGAAACAAAACGCAAAACACAAAAAGGGGACATTTCTAAATTGGTTTGACACACCCAACACGCCGCCCTTGACACTCTCCGCCCCCCTCTGCTACGTTGAGACGTTCTTGATAGAGGAGCGGAAGCCACCAGTAGCCAAGCCGTAATTCCCGAGACGCTTCGGGGGCTTTAGCGAAAAGGGCGCAAGTATTAAGTTCCGCCGAAGTCGTCGCCGGAAGCTCACTCCGCGACGGTTGGGGGACCAGGCTAATACCTGCCCACTGTCATCCGTTGAAAAACGGATGGAGCGCTATTGGGAAGGAAGCCGCCTCCACTCGCTCGCGGCCTTTCTTTTCATCCCTCCATTCTCTTTTCACCAGAAGACCTAAGAACGCGGCCGTAATTCGCCCGCACACATTTTCATCACGGTGATCATTCGGTGAAACGATGAATCTTTTCGAACTAACCCGTGCGCTTGTGGACATCGAGTCCACCACGAACAACGAAGAGGCGGTCGGCTCCTTCCTCATCGGCCTTCTCTCGGACCTCACTTCCCGCAGCGGCGGCACAGTCGAACGCTGCCCCGTCGAAGCCAATCGCTTCAATGTATTAGCCCACTGGGGCGTCCCGCTCGTCACCCTCTCCACGCACATGGACACCGTCCCGCCCTTCTTCGCATCCCGCGAAGATCCCGCATTCATCTGGGGACGCGGCTCCACCGACGCCAAAGGCATCATCGCCAGCATGATCGTTGCGGCTGAAAAATTGCTCGCCGAAGGCGCGCGCAATTTCGGCCTCCTTTTCGTGGTCGGCGAAGAACGCAATAGTTCCGGCGCGCTAGCCGCAGCCCGCGATCCACGCGGCTCGCGTTTCCTCATCAATGGCGAACCCACGGACAACAAGCTCGTCCTAGCCGCCAAAGGCATCCTGCGTTACGAAATCGAAGCCACCGGTCGCCTCGCGCATTCCGCCTACCCCGAGCTCGGTGAATCCGCAATCGACAAGCTTCTCGATGCCCTGAACGAAATTCGCAAAATTCCTCTGCCCCACGACGCGTTCATGGGCCACACCACTCTGAACATCGGCGTAATCTCCGGCGGCCGAGCTCCCAATGTTATCTCCGACTCAGCCCGCGCCGATATTTCTTTCCGCACGGTGGATGACGCGAACGCTCTGCGCCAAGCCGTCACGCGCGCCGTAGCCAACCGCGCCGCAGCCAAAGAAGCCTTCTCCGTCTCGCCGATGCGTTTCACTTCCTTCGACGGCGTGGAATCCACCGTCGTCTCCTACACCACCGATGTCCCCGCATTCGCCGACGCCTGGGGCCAACCGTTCCTGATCGGCCCCGGCAGCATCCACGTAGCGCACACACTGGAAGAACGCGTCCCCAAAAAAGAACTGCTCGAAGCCGCGGAAATCTACAAAAAAATGGTCGCGCAACTCCTCACTCGCGCCGCACAGGCTCCACGCCCATGAACCTCGCCATCATCGGACACGGCAAAATGGGTCGCCTCATCGAGCAACTAGCCCCCGAATACGGCTTCGTCGTCGCGCAGCGCCTGAACAGCACAAACAATCGCGACGCGACTGGAATTACAGGTAACAATTTCGCCGGCGTTGACGTCGCGCTAGATTTTTCTACAGCCGCTGCCGCGCCGCAGAACATCGCGCGTCTCGCCGCTCTGCAAATCAACTCCGTCGTTGGCACCACCGGCTGGACGCAACAGCTCCTGCAAGTTCAAGCCAGGGTGCGCGACAGCGGCATCGGCCTCGTCTGGAGTCCCAACTATTCGGTGGGCGTGAATATCTTTCTCCAACTCGCGTCCGAAGCTTCTCGCCGTATCGCCAGCTACAAAGAATACGGCGCCTGGGCCTGGGAAATTCATCACGCCGCCAAGAAAGACGCGCCCAGCGGCACCTTGCTAAAAGTAGTAGACGAAATGCAGCGCGCCGATCCCGGAAGGGAAGTCTCGGTAAGCTCCAATCGCGCCGGCGCCCATCCCGGCACGCACGAAATCGGCTTCGATTCCGCCGCGGACTCGCTAACCATCCGCCACACAGCCCGCAGCCGCGAAGGCTTTGCCCGCGGCGCATTAATCGCCGCCCGCTGGGTAGTAGGCAAACAAGGCTGGTTCGAGTTCCGCGACGTCTTGTTCGCTCAAGGCTCAACGCAAGCGGCGGAACCGCTGATCAACAAGGCCGGGGCGTCAGCCCCACCGTGATTCGGAGAATCTTTGTAGGTCGTGGCTTCAGCCACGACATAGACCTACATGAAGGCGGAGCGGCTTTAGCCGCTGAAGTACCGATTTCGCGGCTGCCACTTGAAATTCGGAACGCAACAAGCAGCACGAGCACGAACCAGCACCAAAGGAGCCAAAAATGTTTACAGGATGCGGCACAGCACTAGTAACCCCATTTCGCCAAAATCTCTCCCTCGACGAACCCGCCCTTCGCCGCCTGATCCGCCGCCAAATCGACGCAGGCATCGACTTCCTCGTCCCCTGCGGCACCACCGGCGAAAATCCCACCCTAACCCGCGCCGAACATCTGCGCGTAGTCGAAATCGCGGTAGAAGAATCAAACGGCGAAGTCCCAGTCCTAGCCGGCGCCGGCGGCTACAACACCGCTGAAGTAATCGAACTGGCCAAAGACCTCGAATCCGTCCGCGCAGACGGCATCCTCTCCGTCACGCCCTACTACAACAAGCCCACGCAAGAGGGCCTATATCAACATTACAAAGCAATCGCCGTCGCAATCTCGATCCCGATCATCGTCTATAGCGTTCAAGGCCGCACCGGCGTCAACGTCGAGCCAGCAACAATAAAACGCCTCGCGCAAATCGAAAATATCGCCGGCGTAAAAGAAGCCTCCGGCAACATCGGCCAGATCGCCACAATCGTCAGCCAAGCCCCCGAAAATTTCTCCGTCCTCTCCGGCGACGACGCCATCGCTCTCCCCGTAATCGCCCTAGGCGGACACGGCGTAATTTCCGTAGCAGCCAACGAAGTTCCAAAAGAAATGACGGCCCTAATTCACGCCTGCCTCGACAACAATTTCGGCCGCGCCCGCGAACTCCAAAAACAATATCTCCCGCTCATGGAAATGAATTTCATCGAATCCAATCCCGGCCCCGCCAAAGCCGCCATGGCCGAAATGGGTCTGCTCGAACCCGTCTGGCGTCTCCCGCTAGTCCCTCCGAAAGCAGAAAATCTGAAAAAAATCCGCGGCGTACTCGAATCCGCCGGTCTGCTGGGGAAGGTGCATGCTGCAGCAACAAATTGAGCGGCTCTTCGATCAACCGCCGGCAAAATATCTCCCCGCGTACGCAGCGCTGTTCCAGTCGTTCAAAGACGCGCTGAACGCCGGCGAAGTGCGCGCCGCCGAACCAGACGAAAGATCCCCGTCAGGTTGGCGCGTCAACGCCTGGGTGAAAAAAGGCATCCTCCTCGGATTCCGCATCGGCGCCATCGCGGACATGTCCATTGACCCGCTGCGTCAGCCCTTTTTCGATAAGTCCACCTACCCGCCGAAACACATCACCTCCACCAGCGGCGTGCGCATCGTCCCCGGCGGCTCCAGCATTCGCGACGGTTGCTTCATCGGCAAAGGCGTCACCTGCATGCCGCCGATGTTCATCAACGTCGGCGCGTACGTAGGCGACCAGACCATGATAGATTCCCACGCGCTGGTAGGCAGTTGCGCGCAAGTAGGAAAAAGCTGTCACATTTCCGCCGCCGCGCAAATCGGTGGAGTTCTCGAACCAGTAGGCGCCATGCCCGTAATCATCGAAGACGAAGTTTTAGTAGGAGGGAACTGCGGCGTATATGAAGGCACCATCGTCAAACGCGACGCCGTACTCGGAACGGGCGTGATCCTCAATCACTCTACTCCGGTCTATGATGTAGTGCGCGGCGAAGTCTACATCGCCGCCGAAGATAAGCCGTTGATCATCCCGGAAAAAGCAGTCGTAGTGCCTGGCACGCGCCCGATCAATCGCGGCCAAGGAAAAGATTGGGGCCTCTCGCTCTACGCCCCAATAATCGTAAAATATCGCAATGCCAAAACCGATCTGCGCACCCAACTTGAAGATTTACTCCGCTAACGAATCTTTGTAGGTCGTGGCTTCAGCCACGACACAAACTAAGCGAAGGCAGTGCGGCTTTAGCCGTTGAAGTACCAGTTTTGCAGTAGTCGCAGAGGCGCTCTAGGCCTGGGGAAATTGTTTGAAGCGCTCAAAACGGATCGTCCTAACAGACCCCACGAAATTCACGCCGCACTGCACCTATCGCCACGGCGCGCTGGAATGTGAAAACGTCCCCCTCGCCCGCATCGCCGAAAAATGCGGCACCCCCGCCTACATCTACAGCAGCGCCAGCATCCTCGACGCCTATCGCCGCTTCACCAGCGCCTTCCGCAGCATCCCGCACTCAATCTGCTACGCCGTGAAAGCCAATTCAAATCTCTCAATCCTCAAACTACTAGCGAACGCAGGCAGCAGCTTCGATATCGTCTCCGGCGCCGAACTCTATCGCCTTCGCCACATCGGCGTCCCCGCCAACCGCATCGTTTTCTCCGGCGTCGGTAAAACAATAGAAGAAATTCGCGAAGCGCTCCAATCTGGCATTCTTCTCTTCAACGTCGAATCCGAATCTGAACTCGACGCACTAGCCTCCGAAGCAGCCCGCTTGAAACGTCGTGCCCCAGCCGCCCTCCGCGTCAATCCCGACGTCCAAGCTGGCGCCCACGCCCACATCTCCACCGGCCACCATCGCCACAAATTCGGCATCGATTGGGAGCACGCCCGCCGCCTCTATCTCGAGCGATCTCGCGCGAACCACATTTCCTGGCAGGGAATCAGCGTCCACATCGGTTCACAAATCCTCGGCCTCGCGCCTTTTCGTCGCGCCGTAATTCGTGTCTCGTCCTTCGTCTGCGAACTAGCAAAAGCCGGAATACATTTCTATCCTATCTGGATTTGGGTGGCGGCGTTGGCATCCGCTACACCCACGAAAGTCCGCCCGACCTCAACGCTTACGCCCGCGCAATCCTCCCGCACATTCGCAATCTGAAATGCCGCCTGCTGCTGGAACCCGGCCGCGCCATCGTCGGCCCCGCCGGCGTCTTGCTCACACGCGTCCTGCACATCAAACGCAATCGCGAAAAACTTTTCATCGTAGTAGACGCTGCGATGAACGATTTCATCCGCCCTGCGCTCTACCAAGCCGTCCACCCCATCACGCCAGTCATCCGAAACGACAACACCCAGGTCACAAAAGCAGACATCGTCGGCCCCGTCTGCGAGACAGGCGACTGCTTCCTTCACGATTGGCCAATGGAATTATCGCAACAGGGAGATCTGCTGGTCCTCTGGGGTGCCGGCGCCTACGGATTCGCGCAGTCGTCCAATTACAACTCGCGCCCGCGAGCCGCCGAAATTCTAGTAAAAGGAAAACAATTCCATGTAGTCCGCAAACGCGAATCCCGCAGCGACCTGATCCGCGGCGAATAGCTCTGCGGCTCCCCCTCAAGTCCTCTCGCAAATGACCGCCTGGAATCGTGGAAAGATCGAATGTCTGTGTGAATTCGGGAATCTTTGTAGGTCGTGGCTTTAGCTTTAGCCACGACATAAATTTCAAGAGGTCAGTGCGGCTTTAGCCGCTGAAGTAGGGATTTTGCAGGCGCCGCGTAAACTCTTCTGGCCGCCCTCAAGCCCCTCGCCCATCCTGATGCGCCCAGGCCTCTTCATTAGCCCGCAATCGCCGCTGCGTCTCTTTCGCCTCATGCTTCGTCCGAGATTTCGCCCGCGCCCGCCCAATCCTGATCGAGGCCTTGAATATAGCCCCCACCGGAATGAACCCGCCCAGCTTGTGCGCCGCCACTGACGCCAATCCCATCGAAGCCACGCATCCGCACGATCCACAATCCGGCGTCCCGCCAAACTGGCACGGCGTGATCTCCGATGTAAGATCCGCCGACAGCGTGCGAGTCGTCTGCGCGAAAACACAATCCTGCGGCGAATGCGGCGGCGAAGCAAACTGCCGAATCAAAGCTTCGGGCATATCCAGCTTCGGATACTGTTTCCGCAGCACCAGCATGTCCGCAATCGCCTGCGCGCGCTCAGCCCCCGTCAACATCTCCGGCAAATCATCTCCAACTTGAGGCGTGAACAAACTGAACCACACCTTCTTGATCTCCGGCCGCGGCGTCCAGAATTCCAAAAACTCCGCCAGATATCCCGGACGCTTCATCATCTGCCCGGTCACCGTGCAATGCAAAGTCACACTCTGTCCCACAATGTTTTTCAGAATCCGCTCATAAGTAGCAGGCGCCCGTCGCACATCGTGTTCAGGCTGCAATCCATCAATCGAAACCGCGACATGCAGCAGCGGCATATTCGCCCAACCAGCTCCCAGCGTGCGAAAAGCACTGGTCACAACCTGCACGTGAATTCCCCGCGCAAATAATTGTGGCAGCAGCAATTCCAATTCGCGATAACGCACCAACGGATCGCCGCCCACGATCGACAAATGCAACGGCTTTAGTCGATCCACAATTTCCAGCACTCCATCCACCAGCGCCTGCCCCTTGTGGTCGATCAGCTGCCGCAAAGTTTGCCCGCCGCCCAGATGCCCATCCTCATACGCATAGCATCCGGGGCACCGCAATGGGCACTCGCGCGTAATCTCAATCGAAAGGGAAGGATGCTCGCCCTTAAGAATTTTTCCCCATGCCTGAATAATTTCCGAAGTGTACATCGAGGTTGATCCTCTCCCGCCGTGCCTCGAACGTATGGCCTTTCTATGGTGTGCTTAATGTTTGCGCCGCGTGCTCGCGGTCGCTGAAGGATGTCTGCGAGTGGAAAACCAGTGGGCCTTCCGCAACGTCAATCCGAATCTGACCGCAAACCAATCGGCACGCACCGTCATTCGGTGCGTTCCCCCAAATAATGGTTGGTCCGATCCCAAGTTTCCCCGTCGCCGATTATAGAACGTTCTATTGCCCACCGGTAGGAATCTTACGTTCGCCAGCGTCCGCGCAAATTTCCGGCCCTTCCGCGGGAGCTACTCGGTGTAAAGCAGCAGCAATACGCCCAGCGCGATCATGAAAATCGGCCACAGCTTGTCGAATACCGGACGCGCCTTTGCGCTCGAATCGGCCACGCCTTTCGCCACCGCCACTCCTGCGCCCACTCCCGCAAATCGCAAATGTTGATGCTGCACGCGCACCATCGTCTGCATCGCTTCCGGCCCGTGCATGCCTCCGTGATGATGGAACAGCAGCAGTATCGCGCCACCCAGCGCCAGCACCGGGAATATCCACGCGCTCCACGCCGAGCGCAATCGTCCGCTAGTGCGCATGGTTTCCACCGCGCCCAGTGCCAGCAGAATCGCCGCGAATGCTTTGTGCTGCATCACTTCCGGGTTGTGCGTCAGCGCGTAGTAAAAACTCTGGTATCCGAACGGCCAGATTTCCGTATCGCTGAACAGCAGCAAAAAATATCCGGCAAACAGCAAACACGCCGCCCATGCGTAATTTGCAGCCGGCCAACTGCGAGTCAATCGGTTCTGCGCCAAAAAAAACAAAGCCGCCAAAATCAACAGCGCCCCTGCCAAGTGATGATTAAATTCGCTCTCGCGCTTATCCGCAAGTTGCTTCGCCTGAACCTCCGGCGTCGGCTCCGGCACCGCCGCGCCGTGCTGCATCTCGGACATATCCGGCATGTCCGCCATGTCATGCATGTCGCCCATCCCCGTCATCTCCGGCTGAGTGGGAATATTCGGGTGCTGCGTCCATGCTGGTGCAAACAAGAAAACTGCCATGGTGACAACTAGCAGCAGAGCTCCCGCGATCCACCACGCTCGTTCGCGCCCGCTCACAGCTACGTTCACACAACCCCCTTTGTGCTGGAATCCTGCGGCAAAACTATTTCAAAACCGCGTCGCTTAACCTGTGTCGTGATGCCCTGACCCTGAAATCTCCTGGAAGCTCTAGCTGTCGCCGTTCGCGGCCCGATCTCAATTCGTCTTATCTTTCGAATAACACAATCGCTCCAGGTTGCACTCCATGCACTTCGGACTGCGCGCGTTGCACACCCGCCGCCCGTGCCATATCAACTGGTGCGAAAATAGTATCCATCTGTCCTGCGGAATAATCTTCATCAAATCCTGCTCGATCTTTTTCGGGTCGGTGTGCTTCGTCAGGTCCAATCTTTCCGAAAGCCGCTGCACGTGCGTATCTACCACCACTCCAGCCGCGATCCCGAACCCCGACCCCAGCACCACGTTCGCTGTCTTGCGCGCCACTCCCGGCAGTGTCAGCAACTCCTCCATTGTCTGCGGCACTTTCCCGTCAAATTCCTCCACGATTTTCTTGCTCGCGCCCATGATGGACTTCGTCTTGTTGCGGAAAAATCCGGTCGGACGAATTTCCTGTTCCAGCGCGCGCGGATCAGCAAAGGCCAGCGCTCGCGCATCTGGATACTTCGGAAATAGCTCTTTGGTTACGATGTTGACGGTCACGTCCGTGCACTGCGCCGAAAGAATCGTCGAAATCAGCAGCTCAAACGGGCTCTGATGAATCAGTTCGCAACTCGCCTTCGGATACGCCTCATCCAACCCTTGCAGTATCCCGCTCACTCGAGCAGGATTCACTCCGCGCCCCAGCGCCGGACCGCCGCGCGCCGATTTCGCCGCAGGACCCACACTCTTTCCCGCCGCAGCGATTTTCTTCTTCTCGTTTTTCTTTTTTGATTTGACCATCAAGCCGAAGAATATATCACACGAAGAGTGCCCCTCGCGTCCCGCGAGGACTTCTGGCGGCGCAGGTGCTTCTAGCCACTGCCTTCTTCTCAAACCGGCTATACTGCAAAAAACAAATTCTGCGCGAACGGCCATTCCGCGTCAAACCACTGTTGCTCGCAACGGAACCCCGTCCGCTCTCCCATTTGCACCACTTCGGCAGGATTGTACTTGTGCGAACTTTCCGTCCAGATCGTCTCGCCCTCGCCCAAATAAAATCGCTGCCCCGCAGCCTGAATCGTCACCCGCTGCCAGGCCTTCGACCGCAAATGCATTTCCACTCGCCGCTCGCATTCGTCGTACCGCGCCACGTGCTCAAATTGCCCCAGATCGAAATCGGCTCCCAGCTCCCGGTTGATCCGCGCCAGCAAATTCATATTGAACGCCGCCGTTACTCCCGCCGGGTCGTCGTAAGCGAGCAGCAATTGCGCGATGGGCTTTTCCAAGTCCGTCGCCAGCAACAAAACGTCGCCCGTGCTCAGAATCCTTCGCACCTCGCGCAAAAATTGATCGCCCGCCGGACGGTCGAAATTCCCAATCGTACTGCCCAGAAACAGCACCAGGATGCGCTCGCCTTCGCGCCGCCGCGCGGCCACTTCTTGCAATCCCTCCAGGTACGCGCTCTCGAATCCCACAATGCTTACGCGATCCATCTGCCCGATTTCCTGCTGGCACCGCGAAAGCGCGCTCCCGGAAATGTCAATCGGATAATAATTCACCCTCTGCCGCTTGGAGAGCGCCTGGAGCAGCAGCCGTGTTTTCTGTCCGCTGCCGCTTCCCAGTTCGGCCACCAGCGCCGGCGTAGGCAGCAGCGACACGATCTCGTGCGAGTCTCGCTGTAGCAATCGCATTCCCGCGCGGCTCAGCCCGTACTCCGGCAGCAAGCAGATCACATCAAACAGCGCCGACCCCACCTCGTCGTACAAGTATTTCGAAGGCAGCTCTTTCTGACCCGCGTTGCTCAATCCCACCACCACGTCGCTTGAAAATTCCGCCGCCGCAATCGCTGCAGCCGGCGAAACGCCCGCTCTTACCATACGTGGTGCGGATGACATGGTTATTCCTCCACACAGCGGAAGCTACTGTAGATATAAGGATAATGAGGTTGGAACCAGTTCCGATAGGAACGCCGCAGCATACACGCATCCGTGCGCGCCGAGCCGCCCTTCATCACATAATGTTTTCCATCAAAAAAATCCGCCGAATATCCACGATAGAAATCAAACGGCTCAAATCCCGGCAGCGGCCCGAATGTCGTGGACGTCCACTCCCATCCGTTCCCCAGCAAATCGTAAACTCCAAACGCGCTCGCGCCTTCTGGATGCGTATCCACGCCCGTCGGGTCCCAGCGGTCCTGATTGAAATTTCCGCGCCAGAATTCCGCCGGCTCATCGCCCCACGGAAACGCTCGCTCGCGTCCTTCGGGGGTGCCATACGCCGCCCGTTGCCACTGTTCCTCTGTGGGAAGTTTTCGCCCGGCCCATTTCGCATACGCCGCCGCTTCCGCATAGCTCACATACACTGGCCAAGATGCCGGCAAGGGAATCGAGGCGAACATCCCGCGATATTCCCATTTCGTCGCCGTGTCGTCTGTCGGCGTATTCCCCGCCTCCGTCCAGAAACGCGGATGCTCCAGCTTCGCCTTACGCACCCATTCCCAATCTTCCGTCCGCCAATATTTTCCGCTCTGGTATCCACCCGCTTGCACAAACTTTAAATATTCCCCGTTCGTCACCGGAAACACGTTAATCGAAAAACTCGGCACCAGCACGCGCTGCATCCCGAATTCATTGTCCCAGCCAAACGCCAGACTATCCCGTGGCTGTCCCAGTGTCGCGATCCCCGAAGGAATCGTCATCAGCTTTGCATCGGGCGCCGGCCGCTCATCAGCCGCAGGCCCCGCATGCGGAATTTTTTTCTCGATTGCCAGATTGTGCAGCAAATATGCCAGCGTCTCGGCGTGCATCAGCCTGTGTTCGATGGCGACGTTCAGTAGCGCACCGATCTCCGGCGACGCTGCCAGCGCCCGCGCCACGCTAGGATCCCGCAATCGTTCATCCAATCGCGTGCGCACTTGCCGGTTGTACCGCTCCACCTGCCCGATCTCCGGCCATTCGCTCGGCTGATCCTGCGGCAACCCGCCGCCCACCGGATCAATCCCGAACGCAAATAGCTTGTCGAATGGAGAGTCTTCCAAACCCAACCCCAGTGCAGGGCTCAGTAAATTCCGGTCGAACGCCTCCAGGTGGCCCAAATAAAAAATCAGCCGGTGCCGCTCCGGAATCGGCCGTTCGTAATAAGAATTCGGTGGGAGCAACGCAAATAATGCGTCCGTGCTCGCGCGCGCGTTCTCCAGTCGCATGAGCAACGATGGTTCTAGCTTGGTCAGTACTCGGGAAGCCGTCAAGGTTCACCTCGAAGAGGGGGGACTTCCTTTCTACCTCTTCCGTCGGTCTCGCGGCAAGCTATTTCGTCAGCAGCGGATTGGATGCCCCTGCGCTTCGGGAGGGTGCAACATTGCCCGGGGAAATCATATACAGTAACTTCCTGAAAGATTTGCCACGATGACTGTAGGCGTTCTTCTCGTCTCGCGCCAGTTCCGCGTAGGTCCGTCCCAGCTCTTCGAACAAGAACACCGGATCATACCCAAATCCGCCTGCTCCTCGCGGTTCCGAAGTGATCACCCCGTTCGCCAGATCCGAAACCACCGCGATCGCCCGCCCTGCTTTCGCCGCAGCCGTCACGCACACAAACCGCCCACGCCGTTCCGCGCCAACCTTGCCGCGCATTTCGCGCAACAATTTCTCCACCCGGTCCGCATCCGTCGCCCCCGGCCCCGCATACCGCGCCGAATGCACTCCCGGCACGCCACCCAGCCCCGGTACTACTAGCCCGGAATCGTCCGCCAGCACCACCTCATCCGTGAACCGGCTGTAATGCAAAGCCTTCCCCGCGGAATTCTCAGCAAAAGTGGGAGCAGCCTCCTCGAAGGAAGGGAACTCACCAAACCGTGGCAACAACTCAACCGTGAAGCCAGAACCCCGCGCCAATTCTAAATACTCAGCCAATTTCCCGGAATTCGAAGACGCCAGAAACAATCTCATGTGTGGAAGACTCGGAAGGGCGGGGCTTCAGCCCCGCCGTAAACCTTCGCAACGAGTAGGCCTTTAGCGCCTGAAGCCGCGTTATTTACTGCGAGCGACAAATTTAATTTGCAGCAATTCCTGCTGCGCCGCTACCAGCGTCCGTATCCCGCCCGCCGCCAGCTTCAACAAATCCTGCAGCTCCACATCCGTATAAGGCCGCCCCTCAGCGCTCGCCTGCACTTCCACAAACTCCCCGCTCCCGGTCATCACCACATTCATATCCACCTGCGCGCGCGAATCCTCTTCATACGCCAGATCCAGCAGCAGCTCATCCTCCACAATCCCCACGCTCGTAGCCGCCAAAAAATCAATCAACGGCACTTTCCGCAAAATTCCCGCCGCCACCATCCGCTCCAGCGAAAGCGCCAATGCCACAAACGCCCCCGTCACCGAAGCCGTCCGCGTTCCGCCGTCCGCCTGAATCACGTCGCAATCGAGCCACACTGTCCGCTCGCCCAGCCCTTTCAAATCCGTCACCGCGCGCAAAGTCCGCCCGATCATGCGTTGAATTTCCAGCGTCCTTCCTGATTGCTTCCCGCGGCTCGATTCCCGCGGCGTGCGGTTCTCGGTCGAACGCGGAAGCATCCCATATTCGCCCGTCACCCACCCGCGCCCCTTGCCCTTCAGAAACGACGGCACCCCATCCTCCACCGTCGCCGTCACAATCACCCTCGTGTCGCCCGCCTCAATCAGCGCGCTCCCCTCCGCATGAGGAATGAAATCCGGCGTAATCTTCACCGGCCGCAATTGGTCGGCCGTACGTCCGTCAACTCGCAAGAATATTTCTCCCTTCCAGTTTCTACAGTGGATTTCACGCAAAATCGGCGCACTCAGTGTGCCGACTACCCCCGCAACTGTCAACAATCACGAGGACTCAACGGCAGGTGAAAGTAAAAAGAAATATCTCTGCAGCCCAATCGCACATCGCTCGGGCCGCGCGACAACTCTACTGCAGCGCCACCACGCCCTTCACATAGTCCGCCGCATTCATCCCGCCCGCCAACGCCCCCTGCACATCTCCCAACGACTCGAACCGATGCGTAATAAAGGGTGCAACCGAAATCGTCCCCTGCTCAATCAACCGCAAAGCCCGTGCATAAGTCGAAGGACGCCCATCCTCCTCAAATCCTCCAGACGCTCCCACCGGCGTAACCAGCGTCGGCTCCTTGAACATCACATTGTTCAGCAAGCTCAGTTCAAATCCCGCGTGACCATGTCCGTACAGCAGCACCGTCGCCTGCTTTCGTATCACCAAAGAAATCGCCGCAAACGCGCGCCCCTGTCCCGAAGCCTCAATCAAGTATTCCACTCCGCCGCCCCCAGTATGCTCACGCACCGCCACGCCCAAATCGCCGCCGCTCGGATCCAACACCACGTCCGCGCCAAATTTCTTCGCAAGCCCGCGCTTAATTTCATTTGGCTCGCTCACCATCAACAACCCGTCATACCCCAACACCCGCCGCAAATATTGCAAATGCAGCAACCCCGACGGCCCAGCTCCACATATCAGTACATGCCGCACGCGCCGCTCCGCCGCCGCGCCAATCGCAAACCGCCCATGCGCCCGCGCTACTGCATCCGAAGAATGAATCACGCAACCCAGCGGCTCCGAAAGCGCCGCCTCCCGCATTTCGAGATCCGCCGTCAGCCGCACCGCGTTGCCAGCAGGCACCGCAATAAATTCCGCGAGCCCCCCAGGCAATCCCGTAATCCCATGCTCCGTATAAAAAGCGCACTGATGCGAATCGCCGCTCAAACAATATTCGCACCGCGGTTCGCGCTGCGCGCTCACACAATTTAATCCTTGATCAATCACCGCACGGTCGCCAACCGCCAGGTCGCGAACCTCCGCACCCACCTCGAAGACTTCGCCGCTGATCTCGTGTCCCAAAATCTGCGGCTGCACAGAAAGCGGCACCGATTTCCCAGCCGCATCAGTGTTGTAATTCGCGTGCCCCGAAAAAATATGTGCGTCCGTCCCGCATATCCCCACCGCCGAAATCCGCAGCAGCACATCGCGCGCACCCACCTGCGGCTCGGCCACCTCGCGCACCTCAATCCGCCCCACATCGCACAGCACACAAGCCTTCATCGCCGCCTCCTTCGCCGCTTGGCTTTCGTAGCGGCGCACTTTAGTGCGTCAGCTTCGTCAGGGCGCGGCTTCAGCCGAGGAAATTGCAGCATTGACTGAGTAGTCGCGACCCACAAGCGTCCGGGCGCCGAAGAATTCAACGCGAAGGTGTTCCGCCAGCGCTTCCCGGCGCCACCGCGGGCGTCCCCGATCCAGCCGGCGCAACCGCCACCGCCGGATTCAAATCAAAAAATCCCGTCAAATCCGCGTGCCCCGCCAAAGTATCCACTTCCTGCCCATGAATCAAAATTTTCAACCGCCGCGCGCTCACCACATTGCTCTCCAAAGTCCGCGCAATCGAATCCACCGCGATCTCCTCGCTCAAAATCCCAGACGGCGTCTCCGAAGCCAGCTCCTCCGAAAAATCTGCAATCGCCGTGCCGTCCGGCAATATATAAAATCCCAGCAACATCGCATCCTCGGGCAAAGTTCTCTGCGCATCGCCCGGCGCATCCGCTATCAACGCATCCAAAACCTGCCGCCCGCGTTTCACAGGGTCCGCCGAAAGCGGCAGCTGCATTTCCACCGGCGCAATCCGATCCGCTCCCGTCGCCCAGAAAATCTTCGCGTTCGCTATCGCGTCCGTGGACGTCGCTAGCTCCGGCTTCAGCAATTCCCGCCGTTCCTGCTCTTCGGATCCCTGCTGTTGCGACAATTGCTCAATCCGCTGGTGCAATCCGCGCAGGCTGATCAATCCAATCAGCACCGCCACTGATAAAATCCCCAGCGTTATTTTTAGATTCCGCGGCATTATTTCGCACCCGCCGTCCCGCCCAGGCTCGGGTTCGCCGGCAACGATCCCGGTGGACGCATAGCCTGAATGGTCCGCTCGATCATGCCTGTCAATGACGCCCCAATCGCCAGCAGGGAATTCGAATCCGCGGCCGTCACGCTCGAAACTTCCACCGCGATCGCCGGTGCCGCCACTGACCTCAACTCGCGCACCGCGAATCGAGTGGATGTCGCTGGCGACCCGGGGAATTTCTGCGCCAGCGCCGATTGCAGCAGATCCGCTACGCGATGGCTGCTCTCCACGAAAGGCCGCTGCGCCTCTTCCCACAGCAACAATCCGCTGCTCGGCGCAGTCTGCGGCGCAACCACATTCGTCGCACCAGGCGTCGTCGCCGCACTTAGCATCGCCGATGGATTTGAAAATTGATAAGAGTAAGTCCGCGTCGCGCCCAACTGCCCCGTGGACGAAACGTGCAAGCTGATAAAAATCGCGTCGCGGTAAGCGTTCGCCACCGCCGCGCGATCCTCGTAAGAAGGATTCGAATCATCGTTCCGCGTCAACACCACGCGAAATCCCTGCCGCTCGAATTCACTGCGCAGCATCCGCGCAAATATCAGCACCACATTTTTTTCCAGTAGCCCGTTGTCCGCGTGCGCCCCTTCGTCCGTTCCGCCATGCGCTGGATTGATTACGATCACCGGTCCGGTGTGCACGGGAGTCGTCGGAGGTGCCGGATTTAACGCGGGTGCGGGCTGCTGCGGAGGGGTAGGCGTTTGCTGCGCGGGCGGCGGTGCAGGAATTTGCGCAGGCGTCTGCCCGTCCTCTTGCCAGGGCGAGGCGGATGCCGCGGCGACGTTTACCAGCCCGCCAGCCGCAAGAATCAGAAACATAAATAGCACGCGTCGCACGGCAAAAAGCATAGCAGAAATGCCGCAACTCGCAGCCGCGAACAACTCAAACCGTCGCGCAGGACTAAGCACCTTCCCGAATCATCTCCGCCGCTTTTTCCGCGATCATCATCACCGGCGCATTCGTGTTTCCCGCCGGCACCCGCGGCATGATAGACGCATCCACCACCCGCAGCCCCTCGATTCCATGCACGCGCAACCGCGCATCCACCACCGCCAGCGCATCATTTCCCATCTTGCACGTTCCCACAGGGTGATAAAGCGTCTCTAACTCGTTTCGCAGAAATTCCTCGATTTCAGAATCGGATTGTTGCGCCGCTCCCGGATGCAGTTCTTCTCCGCGATACGCGTCGAACGCTCTCGCATGTGCCAGCCGTCGCGCCAGCCGCACACCGGCGATCATCGTGCGCAAATCTGCATCGGTCGAAAGATAATTCGCGCGAATCGCCGGCGCATCCAGCAGATTCGCAGACCGCAGCGAAATCTCCCCCCGGCTTTCCGGCGTAATCAGAGTCGGCCCAAACCCGAAGCAATGCTCCTTGCGCCGCACTAATCCGTGACCCCGGTAATATGCCGGCCCGAACAGTAGCTGCAAATCCGGCACAGCCAATCCCGCGCGCGTGCGCAGAAATAATCCCGCCTCTGCCACGTTCGACGCGAGCGGCCCATTCTTCCACAGCAGCCAACGCAAAAAATTCCCCAACGTCTCCGCGCCATCCAAACTTATTTTCTGCGTGCACAAATATCCTACCGAAACCATCGGATGATCCTGCAAATTCTTTCCCACGCCCGGCAAATCATGAATCGCGGAAATTCCCGCGGCCTTCAGCTCATCCGCCGGACCGATCCCAGACAACATCAGCAACTGCGGCGAATTCACAGTCCCACCAGCCAGAATCACCTCGCCGTCCGCCCGCGCCTCCTCCATCGCACCATCGCGCAAAAAAGCCACGCCCACCGCGCGCCTTCCTTCCATCAACACTCGCGCCGCATGAGCCCCAGTAACCACCGTAAGATTGCTGCGCCCGCGCGCCTGCTGCAAAAATCCATCCGCCGCGCTGCATCGCGCCCCATTTTTCTGCGTTACTTGATAAAGCGCCGCACCATCCTGTTCCGCGCCGTTAAAATCCAGACTACCCGCGATCCCGATTTCCTCCGCCGCCGCAAGAAACGCCCGCGTCAACGGATTTACATACCGCGGATCGGCCACATTCGCCGGCCCGCCCACGCCGTGATATTCCGACGCTCCCCGCTCCTGATTTTCCGATTTCTTGAAGTAGGGAAGTACCTCCGCGAATCCCCACCCAAGATTGCCCAGCTCCCGCCAAGAATCGTAATCCGCGCGATTCCCCCGAACATAAATCATCGCGTTGATCGCGCTCGATCCGCCCAGCACCTTCCCCCGCGGCCAATACAATCGCCGGTCGTGCAAGTGCGGTTCCGGCTCCGTCGCGTAATTCCAATCCACCCCAGTCTTGAAAAGTTTCGAAAACGCCGCCGGTATCCGTATCTCTTTCGCGCCTCCTACCCCGCCCGCCTCGAGCAACAACACCCGTGTCCGCAAATCCTCCGTCAACCGCGCCGCCAAGACACACCCCGCCGACCCAGCCCCCACCACAATGTAATCGTATGTTTTGGATTGAACAGTCATAGAACGCGCACTGCATTAAATGCCATGCAACGCCGCGCAGCAATCGAATTATCGTGGGGACTTGGAAGGGCCGGGCTTCAGCCCCGCCGTGAAGCGCACGAAACAAGAAGGGCTTCAGCCCCCGGAAGCTGCCGTCGCACACTGATAGTGAATTGTTCGGAACTGGCTCAAGAGGTAAAATCTAGGAACGACCTAACAGACGCACCAATCACGCCGCCCGCTGCTCATCCTTCAAAGCCCCAGCGCTCCATCTCACCCGCCGCACTCCAGTCATAGCCCAATAAACCACAAACCCCGCCGCAATCAGCATCAAACCAAACGCCAACCCACTAATCCCCAAAATCTGCTCCCCAGCCCCATGCACAATCGAAAATCCCAGCAACAAAAGTGGAAACACGCCGATCAAAACCGCCCCCGCCATCCCGCCCGGCACCTTAAAAGGACGCCGCAACTCCGGCTCCCGTATCCGCAACACAATCAAAGCCACAAACTCCAGCATCAAACTCATCCCATACAAAAGCACATCAATCGTAATCAATCGCTCGAATCCCAATCCCAAACACAAAGCCCAGCACGCCGCCAAAAACGTAATCGCCACCCAAGGCGCCTGCGTTCTCTTCTGCAGCTTGCCAAACACCGCCGGCAGCAACCCATCCTGCGCCATCGCCAAAGGCAATCGCGAATAACTCATCACCAGGGCATTAAACATCCCAAACGCGCTCATCATTCCGCCCAGCACCAACGCCACGCGAAATCCCCGCGCGATCAACGGACCGCCAACCAGTCCGCCCATCATCCCCGCAATGTCCGCCCAAGATCCCGTCTCGAACGACGCCGCCGGAACTCCCGTCAACCACATCGCCGCAAACGGCAGTACGTACGTCAGCGAAACCACAATCACCGCCACAATCATCGCCGTCGGATAAGTCTTCTGCGGCCGCTTCACCTGCGTCGCAATCGTCGAAGCGTTGTCCCACCCCATATAATTCCACATGCAGATCAGCAATCCGCCGATCAGCCCCACGCTCGATGTCGTCGGCGCCGTTACCGCGCCCTGCAACGTCCCAATTTTCGCCGGCGCAATCAGCACGATCAGCACAAACGGCGCTGACAACAAAAAGAACAGCCACAGCGAACTGATCGCAACCACGCGAATCCCGGCGATATTCATCAGCGCGCACACCGTGACCACGCCCATCGCCACCATCCATCCGCGATGCCCCACCGCAAACCACGGTATCAGCCGCGTCAGGTACGCCACAAAAAGCGTCGGATAAATCGCCATATCAAAAATACTCGCCACCAGCGACAGCCACGCTTCCTGAAATCCCCAGAAATTTCCCATCGCGCGCCGCACCCACGCGTAATATCCGCCTTCCGAAGGCAGCGCGCTGGAAAGTTCGCCGATCATATAAGTAGTCGGCAGGCTCCAGATCAGCGGCGTCACCAGCAGCAGCAAAATTCCCAGGCCGTAGCCCGCGCCGTGAATGATGTCTTCGGTTCCGTAGGTTCCGCCAGACACCATGAAAAATGTCGCGGCCACCAGCGGCCAGAGTGTTAGCTTTGCATTTCTTTTTGTGGAAGTGACTGCCCGGGCAGGAAATTGGGCTGGGAGGGATAAGGTGCTCAATTTTTTGTCGCGTCCTCCATCAGCAATCCTCGCTCTCTAGTCGGAGCATACCTGGAGCGAGTTTGCATATTGCAGAATACGGAAAAAAAATCTCGATGCAAGAAAAATCCACGCCAAAATGTAAATATTTTCCCGCGCCGCGCTTGCCACAAACTCTGTACGCTCGCGGACGCTCGAACTCACGCCGCACCGCCAGTTCAAATCTCGCCGCGCGCCCACCGACGTCCGCCGCTCCGTCACTCTCTTAGCGCGAGTCGCCGCCCCGGCCAGAAATCCAAACAGTTGGACTCCGCGTCGCCTCCCGACAATCTTTGCAGGTCGTGGCTTCAGCCACGACATCATCAAATCAAACGAAGAGCGGCTTCAGCCGCTGCAGTACAGGTTTTGCGGTTACAACGCATACCAGCTGGTGCCAAGGAGAGATTGTGGGAGGTGTTTCGAGGAAGTTCGAAGGTCCAAAGGCGCGCCACAAACCGCAGCAGCGCCCGGCGAGATTAGTCAGATTCAATTCTGCGGCTTAGCGTCAGCTCCCGAGCCCGCGCCATACTTGTGTTCCCGCAGTTCGCGCTGCTCCGCTGCCCATTGCTTCTGCTGCTCCGGCGTCATCACGCCCCAAACCTGCCGCCGTATATCCTTCCGTATCACTTTCAACTTCTGCTGCTTCGCTTCCTCACTCAACGATGCGTCCTTCCCCAACGCCGCGATCTGCGACTTACCATCCTCGCGTATCGTTTTGATCTGTGCCTTCTGCTGGTCCGTCAAGTTCAGAGCCGCATCATCTTCCGGCGTATCCGCGCTCATAGCTCCCGCCGCACCACCAGTCGGATGACCCGCCGCCGATCCGCCACTTTGCTGCGCCTGAGCCGCCCCCGCATATCCCAAGCTCAAAACCACCCCGCAAGCCACCACTAAAACCGTATCCTTATTAATGACGCTCATAAAACTCCCCCTCAGACCTCAACTCCCCTATTTCCATCGGCTTTCGAGTCCACGCAACAGCGGGACAACCCGGGCAGCGACCAACGCCAGCGCCTCCGCACGCCACCGTTACTTCCCACCCGCCGCAGCCTGCAACTCCGTCAAAGCCGCCAACACTTCCGCGCTATGCTCCGCCGGTTTCACGTCCATAAACTCCTTCACAATCACGCCCTGCGGATTCACCAAGAAAGTATGCCGCGCCGAAAGCTTCTTCACCCCCATCACATTCATGATCGACCCGTACTCCTCAGACACCTTATGCTCCGTATCCGCCAGCAATTTAAAATTCAACCCTTCCTTCGCGCAAAATTTCTGGTGCGAATCCGCACGATCCACGCTCACGCCAATAATCACCGCGTTCTTAGCCTCATACTGCGCCATATCCCGCTGGAAATTGTGCGCCTCCGTAGTGCATCCGCTGGTGAAATCCTTCGGATAGAAGTAAAGCACCACCCACTTCCCGCGATACTCCCCCAAACTCACCGCCTTACCTTCCTGCGAATTCAAAGTGAAATCCGGCGCCACCGCTCCCACCGCAGGCGCCTTATCCGAAGACGCGCTCACCATCCGATAAGCCCCGGCCACCACGATCAATCCCACCACCACCAACACAATCGCCACCACCATACGCACGCTCCGAAACCCAAACTCCCCTGTTTTCATGGCCCTCTCTCTACCACAACCCGCCTAGTATGCTCCTCCCGCACTCGCGAATCAAAATGCCCCCCGCGCACCTGTAACGCCCCGCCGCCCCCCAGCCGATATAGGTAGCATAGGAAATCAATCTTGCCTGTGCGCTGTTGCCGTTGCCTTTGACTTTGCATCTGCACCAGCAACGCCACGACTCCACCAGGAGCGCACCATGCGTAAACTCAAAATCCTGATCGTCGACGACTCCGCTGTAATGCGCAAAATCATCGAACGCGCCCTCCGCCAAGCCGGCCTCGATCTCGGCGAAGTCCTCGAAGCCGGCAAAGGCGCCGAAGCCCTCCTCGAAGTTCAAAAAGGCTCCCTCGACATCATCCTCAGCGACATCCAGACGCCCGTAATGGACGGCCTCGAGTTCCTCAAAACTCTCCCCACCATCGCCGCAGCCAAAGGTGTCCCCGGAATCATGATCACGACCGAAGGCAGCGAAGCCCGCGTCGTCGAAGCCCTCTCCGCCGGTGCCAAAGGTTATCTCCGCAAGCCCTTCACCCCCGAGCAAGTCAAAGAACGCGTCGGCCCGCTCCTGGCCGGCATTTCGTAGCGCACATGCCCGCTCTCGCAACGCTCAAACGCGTCCCGCTCGACCCCGCGTGGAAAGAAGTCCCCGAATGCGCCACCGTCGAAGTCTTCCACATGATGCCCGGAGTCCGCCTGATCGCGCGTCTCCCACCCGCGCACGATCCCATCTCCGAATCAGCACCACCACAAAAACAACGCGGCCTCACCGCCATGGTCGGCATGGCCGGAGCTCTCTGCGGCATCACCACCATCCACCGCTCCGCGGACACCGCCATCCGCCTCGCCTCCAAAATGGCCAGCGACGAAGCCGCCAAAGATCCCAACATCGTCAGCGATGCCCTGGGCGAACTCTGCAACATGGTAGTCGGCAACTTCGAAGCCAAGATCCCCTCCCTCTCCGACCACTGCATGCTCTCAGTCTCCACAGAAATCACCGGCGAAAACTACGCCCTGCAATCCGCCGAACCCAGTGAATCCCTAACGGTCCCTCTATCCATTCGATGGCTCCGCAATCCATATCGCCCTAATCACCCAATCCTGAGCGACCGAAGATCAGTCCGCGGGCCCGCCAAATCCAATGCGCACACCGAGCTGCTCTGGAAGCGTGGCCACCTGCCAATCCGCGCAAGAATGCATCTCCCTGCGTACGGAGCGCACTACTGAATAGCCTGTCATTCAGGCAAAACTTCCGAAGGCGAGTCGCAGCACTGCTGACCTATCTGTGCCACACGCGAAGGCTTTAATGCGCCTTCTTCGAGACACGTGCGACCAACTCGTCCAATCTCGAAAGCAAAAGTTTTAGGATGGGAGACTTGTTCGACTTCTTGTAGCCGAGGACCAGCTCGACAGTTGGCGCGTCTCCCTTCAGGGGACGACTCGTCACAGACGACGGGAGAAAGTTCTGTGCGTAAGCGGGTAAGAGCCCCACGCCACCCGTCGACGCTATTAAGGATATTCCCATAGAGAGATGGTCAGCCTCGTGGGCTGGCCTGATATTCGTTCTGGAGCGCTTCAGATAATTGTCGATCACCACGCGCAGCACAGGAGCCGTGTCCGACACGGTCACGAACGTCTCATCTACCAGGTCCCTCGGTGCGATGGCCTTGAGCGCAGCAAGGCGGTGGTCACTCGGCAAGATCACCATCAAGGGCTCCTTGACGAGAACACGGTACGCCAACTCGGGAACGCCTTTTTCCCGGCGAAGAAAGGCTGCATCGATTTTTCCTTGCGCGAGGCCGTTCGCGAGGCGCGGTGAGTATTGACTCGATATCATCACGTCAATGTTCGGCAGTTCATCGCGCAAGATCCGCAAGGCTTCCGGCATCCACGTCCATTCGTGTCCGGTGAGAAAGCCCAGCGAGAAACATGGCTTGCCGGCATGCGCGACCCCCCGAACAGCTGCGGTTGCCGCTTCAATGTGCGACAGCACAGAGCGCGCGTGCCCGAGAAACGCGCGACCCGCCGGCGTTAGTTCGATACCGCGAGCACGGCGCGTCAGAAGCTGAGCCCCTACTTCGCGCTCAAGATCGCGGATCTGCCGGCTTAAGGAAGGTTGCGAGGTGTGCAGTTCTCGCTGTGCTGCCACGGTCAAACTCCCCGCTTCCGCCACCGCAACGAAATATCGAAGATGTCGTAATTCCATTCCCGCTCCCATGCTTGCCGAGCATCGCCGCCAGCTTAACAAAGTATGCTCGAAGTCGGTACCTCCGCCGGCCTTCCCCATCTAAAGAAGTGATCCGATCTATCAGAAGGTGGGTAGCGCACTTCTAAGTCATGCCCACCCTGCATGGGTCGAGATCATGGAGGTAACGTCATGAGTTCACCAGTTGTTTTAATTACCGGCGCACTGACAGGCATCGGTCGCGCCACCGCGGTGGCCTTCGCTAAAGAAGGCGCACGCGTTGTTGTCGCCGGCCGTCGCGAGCAGGAAGGCAAAAAGCTCGAGAAGGAACTACGCGAACTTGGTGCAGAAGCAGAATTCGTAAAAGCCGACGTTCGACACGACGATGAAGTCCGGGCACTCATTGACAAGACGGTCGCGCGTTTTGGTCGTCTGGATATAGCAGTGAATAATGCCGGGACGGAAGGATTGCGGGGTCTGGTAACAGAACAGACCACAGAGAGCTATGCGGCCACGTTTGATACCAACGTGCTGGGTGTGCTCTTAAGCATGAAGCACGAACTGCGGGTGATGCTGCCGCAGGGGAGCGGAAGTATCGTCAATATCTCCTCGACCTACGGGCATGTCGGCGCTGCCGGCGCGTCCCTTTACGTGGCCAGCAAACATGCAGTGGAGGGGCTGACAAAGTCCGCTGCACTGGAAGTCGCGGGGACTGGAGTTCGTGTAAACGTAATCGCTGTGGGCGCTACGGATACGGGCATGCTGACACGCTTCACCAACACGGATGAGAATAAGGCGGCGCTCGTCACGACCGTACCGCTCAAGCGTCTGGCAACACCGGAGGAGATCGCCGAGGTGATCGCTTTTGTGGGTTCGGCAAAGGCGTCGTACATGACTGGCTCTTCTATTCCGGTGGATGGAGGAAAGCTGGCTCACTAATTCCAGGTTCCGCCGTGGGGACAGCGGACGGCGGATCGAGACTCTGAGAAAGCGAAAGGTATAAGTTTACCTACAAGGAGAAATTCGATGAGCCGGACTACACAGGAAAAGAACAAGGCACTCGTGCTCGAGGCCTTTGACACTCTCTTCAACAAACGGGACTACGCAGCCGCTGAGCGCTACTGGTCCCCTCGCTACATACAACACAGCGCTCATATTGCACCAGGTCGTGAGGGTCTGTTTAATCTCACCAAGAGCCTTCCGCCAACACTAAAATACGAGTCAGGAACAATCGTGGCCGAAGGAGATTTCGTGATCGTGCATGGGCGATTCTCGGATTTCGGCCTTCCCGTGAACTGGATCGCGGCGGACATTCTCCGCATCGAGAACGGTATTCTGGTGGAACACTGGGATGTGATCCAAGACGAAGCCACACGAGAGCAATCAAAAAGTGGTCAGCCAATGTTCGGCAGTTCGTTCGCGACCTATAAGAGTACCCAATGAGTGCTAGGGTTCCTGGCGCGCCACGCGTTTCAGTTTCTTAGAAGAAAGCCTGCATCCAAATGTGACTCTTAACATCACATATCGGAGGGAGGCGCCTGATGTCAGTGAAGAGCGTCCAGTTTACCGTCGCCACGCACATTATGGCCGCGCTCGGAATTTACCCCGGCGGGGAGATCGCTTCGGTGACTCTGGCTGACAGCGTCAACGCAAATCCCAGCTTCGTTCGGAAGTCCCTCTCCAAACTCTCCAAGGCGGGCTTGGTTGTGACCACGCGCGGAAAAGGCGGAGCCAGCGTACTTGCGCGTCCTCCCCAACGGATCACGCTGTTGGATATATACCGTGCTAGCGGAGCGCCGCCGGCGTTTGTCATTCATTCGTATCCGGTGGAAAAGAGGTGTGCGGTTAGTTGCAACTTCAAGGAATGCATGTCAGCGGTGCTTTCGCAGACTCAGACGAGTTTTGAGAAGTCGCTGGCGAAAATAACGCTGGCGGATCTGATAAGGCAGATTCGCGCAAAGGGACGTTGATTTTTTTGTTTTTTAACTGTGCAAATAAAAAGAACAATACATCAAATCAGGAGGTCGTAGCTATGAGTTCGACCGTTGGTTCGGATACCACGTATGTGATCTTGGGTGCGAGCGGTAACACCGGCTCAATCATCGCCGATTTCCTGTTGTCGAAAGGCGAGAAGGTGCGCGTTGTTGGGCGGGACGCCGAACGACTGCAACGCTTTGTGCGCAAAGGCGCGGAAGCGTTCACGGCCGAGTTAAGCGATTCGGTTGCGCTCACGAAAGCCTTCAGTGGGGCGCGCGCGGCATACTTGTTGTTGCCGCCGATCACCTCCCGGGAAGTCCAAGAGCGAGAGAGCGATGCGATCGCGAAAGCCGTGAAGGAGTCCGGCCTGCGCTACGCGGTGTACTTGAGTAGCTACGGCGCGCATGTCCCGGAAGGCACCGGGCCCGTCGCGGGGCTGCATTCTTCAGAGCAAAAACTGAACGCGATCACCGATTTGAACGTTCTACACCTGCGCGCCGCGTATTTCATGGAGAACAATCTGGCGGCGATCGGCATGATTCATAGGATGGGAATTTTCGGACACGCGCTGCTACCCGACCTAAAGATGCCTATGATCGCGACGCGCGACGTCGGCGACTACGCCGCGCAGCGCCTTCTCGACCTGGATTTTTCCGGCAAACAAACGCGCGAGCTGCTTGGCGAACGCGACCTGTCGATGACGGAAGCTACCGCGGCGATCGCGCGCGGCATTGGCAAACCGGATCTGCGTTACCAGCAGTTTCCGTATGACCAGATGCAGCAGGCGTTGACACAAATGGGTATGCCGTCGAAGAAAGCCGCGGTGTACATCGAGATGTTCCAGGCGATCAACGCAGGAGTCCTCGCCGCGCTGGAGCGTCGTTCGCCGGAGAACACTACAGCGACGTCGTTTGAAAAATTTGTGCAGCATGTCTTTGCGCCTGCGTATCACGGGAAGGCTTCCGCCGCTTAAGCTCAGCGGCACGGGTTGCGTCTGTTGCCAGGCGAGAGTTTCGGGAGGCAGCTTCTGAAAGTTATCGATGTGGAGATCTAGTCATGAACGGAACAGCATCCACCATGAGAGAGTTGTCCAAGCGTGGTAAGAAACCGAGAATTTACCGTCGGGTCGTCACGGGAAATGTAAACGGGAAGGCCGTCGTTCAAAGTGACGAGCCGTTGCTCGCCTACGAGTTCAAGACGGTTCCCGGCTATGAGCACACGCTCATCTGGGTCAACGTGGCGACCCCTGATCTCAGCAAGGAGCAAAGGCTTGACAGCTATCCCGACTCCGTCGTTCCAGGGCCTGGGGGCACGAGTTTGCACTTCGTGACCTTTCCCCCCGGTTCGGTCTTCACGGACCCGTCCTTCGATGCCACGGCCGCACAAGAAGAAGCGTTGCTTCGCCTGCCAGGATTGGCCGATCACTTCGAAAAGGAAGATCCAGGGATGCACAAAACAAACACCGTGGACTACTCAGTTGTCTACGACGGAGAGATTTGGCTGGAGTTGGACGACAGCGAGACTCTCCATTTGAAGCGCGGCGACGTGGTCGTGCAAAACGGTACGCGCCACGCATGGCGAAACAAAGGCACCAAGCCCGTCACGATGCTCTTTTTCCTGAACGGCGCAAGAGAAAGACAATGACTCAAAAGCTCGAAGGCAAGACCGCCGTTATCACCGGCGGGACAGAAGGGATTGGATTCGCTACCGCAAAACTATTCGTTGAAGAGGGCGCCTACGTTTTCATCACGGGCCGCCGTCAGAAAGAACTCGACGAGGCCGTGAAGGCAATCGGCAGCAACGTTACTGGCGTTCAGGGAGACATTGCCCAGTTGGCTGACCTGGATCGTCTTTACGAGACCGTCTCTAGGGTGGAGGGGCGAATCGATATCGTTTTCGCCAATGCCGGCGTCGGCGAATTTGTTCCCTTCGGCGCCGTCACCGAAGAGCATTTCGACAAACTGTTCAACATCAATGTCAGGGGAACGCTTTTCACGGTGCAAAAGGCTTTGCCGCTGCTGAAGGATGGCGGCTCGATCATTCTCAACGGCTCTGTCGCGAGCGTTAAGGGCACCGCCGGCTTTGGCGTTTACGCAGCGAGTAAGGCTGCGATCCGCTCCTTCGTACGAACCTGGACTACGGATCTGAAGGACCGTCGTATCCGCTCAAACGTTGTGAGTCCGGGTCCAATCAATACGCCGCTCGTGAATCGGCAATTTCCGGAAGTCATCGCACGGATTGTGTCCACGATTCCGATGGGACGTATGGGGAAGCCTGAAGAAGTTGCCAAGGCTGCGTTGTTTCTTGCCTCGGATGACTCGAGTTTCGTTACGGGTATCGAACTGTTCGTTGACGGCGGCAGGGCGCAGGTCTAACCGAAGGGGCGGCAGAAGCGCCGCTGAGGACAAGTGATTCGTGCAAATGGAAGAGAGGAGGATTATGACTACAGAGAAGTCGCTGATTGATTCCGCCCTGCGCGGGTGGAAGTCCAACGTGGAGCGAGCGGAGAAATTGTTTGGGGATTTGTCGGCGAATCAGCTCGAGCAAGAAGTCGCTCCAGGAAAAAACCGCCTGATCTATCTCTGGGGCCATCTTACCGCGGTGAACGATCGGCTCTTGCCGCTGCTCGGAATCGGAGAGAGACTTCATCCCGAACTCGACGGCATGTTCATCTCGAACCCAGACAAGTCCGTTCCGCTGACTGTCTCCGAACAGTCGCTCAAAGCCGCATGGCAAGAAATCAACCAGAAGCTGTGGATTGGTTTCTCGCAGTTCGAGGACTCCGACTGGGTGCAGCGCCATACCGCGGTGTCGGAAGAGGATTTCACGCGCGAACCGCATCGAAATCGATTTGGGGTGCTGCTCGGAAGAACAGCGCACCTTGCGTATCACTTGGGGCAAGTGGCATTGGCGCGGCCAGGCGCATAGTTAGCCGCTTCAGAAACTGCGGCGGCTCGCAGCAACAGAATCCACCCAGCGCCCTCCGCACCCCCGCGCAGACGCTCCCAGCCGCGCCCCAACCATCACCCCACTACGTAGTTTTACGCCCATCGGAACGCGAACGATCGCAGTTTCTAATCGTCGCAGCGGCGATTAGAAATCGCCGTAAGTGATTGAAAAAAATCACCATTACATATTTCTAATCGACAGTAATCTTGCAGAAATCGCGCCCCAGAACGGCGACGCGCCCAACGAACCCAGCCAACCCAACCAAAAACTACTGACAGCGTCGCCTTCAAACGCGTCAATCCCGGCGGCCCGCCAGCCAAGTCCAACAGAACAAAAAGTGGAGGCGGGGGGAGTTGAACCCCCGTCCGAGAAACCTTGCAACACGAAGCCTACATGCTTATCCCGTTCCATTGGTTTCGCTGCTAGCGCTCAGAACAGGCAAGACGTGCTAGCAACTAGTCCGATGATCTCGCCGCCGCATTGCGGACCGAAACGCGTCAGCCAGCCTACTGTGTGACGCCCCGACCCACGCGCGTAGGTAACGCCTGGGGGAGCGCGTAGCCTAATTTAAGTTAGGCTGCGAGTGCCAACTGTGAGTTGCCAGTTGTGTTGTTCCACCATGTTTCGGGGAGGTGGGTCCCGGCATGCCTTCGAGCCGCTACAGTTTCCGTCGAAACCGTTGCGCCCCCGTAGGTCCCCACTAGAATATCACTTCGGCGAATACCGCGCCAAATCGTCGCGCCACGGCGACCTAACGCGTCAACGCCGCTACCATCGCGGAATACTGCGGAAATTGCGCGCTTAGCTCTTGCCGCTTTCCCGTTTCGTAGTCCTCGTACTCAAACCCGGGCGCCATGGTCGTGCCCAGCAACGCGTATTTCCCGCCGGCGCGTACCCGCGAACCCTGCCAGACCCCTCCTGGCACTGTGTGCTGCAGACGCATCCCCGCTGCGACGTCTTGCCCCAGCAGTATCATTTCGCCGCTGCCATCCGCTTTCAATTGCAACATCTCCACCGGATCGCCCAGATAAAAGTGAAACATTTCATCGCCGCGCACCCGATGCATCGCCGAAAACGTGTCCGGCGTCAGCAAATAATAAATCGCCGTGGAGATTGCGCGGTCCCCGGGGTAGCCGGGCAGCAAGCTCCGCGGAATCACTTGCCCACCGCGGTAGGTCTCAGCAAAATATCCGCCTTCGATCGGATGCGGCCGCATTTGCAACAACTCTCGAATCTGTTCCGCTGTCAGCATCTTCGCCACTCTCCTACTTTCATGTCCGCATCGGGCGGGAATTGCGGTGGCGTCGCCCTGCGCCCTAGGACGCCCGCAGTTGGCGATGCCGCAAAGCAGCCTAGCAAAAGATGGTTCGCAATGGCATCAAGGCCGCCGCGTCGCCGCTGCATGGCAGGAACGCACTTCTGTAATGTCCGTTGACACCCCAGGTTACCGTTTCCATAATCCAAAAGAGGCAGATATTCCTTTGACTCCAAGGAAAACGTCGCTCGAGCAAGCCCTGGAAGAGGCGGTTTCGCGCGCACTGCGCGACAACCTCGCCCCGCTGCAGCGCACCGCGGACGAGCTACATCATGCGTACGCAGACTTGGTCGCCGCGTGCGGTTCCAGCCGCCCCAGCAACGCTTTGCCTGCGCTTTTGCGGGCGCAAACTGCTGCTGCGGCTCTGGCCGCCGGACTTTCCGTACTTTCCAATTTCGTTGCAGTAGCTCTGAATCCGCGCGATCAGCAATCCTACGAGGAAAACGAATTTGCCGGCGCGTCCTCAACGGCAGCGGTGGCAGAGCCTGCGGAAGCAGCCGAAGACGTGGCAGAGGGAGAAGCCGCTAAGGCTGCCGTCCAACCATCTCCCGAAGCTGAACTGGAATGGGTGGAAGAGCCTGAAGAAGTATTGAACGCGACCCCCGAAGTAGCGGCTCTCCGTCCGGCGGCGCCGCCTCCGGAAGCGGAAGTTGCGGAAGAAGCCTTCGAACTTGCGAATCTTCCGCGCGAAGAACAGGAACTGCATCGCCGCGCGAACCGCGTAGCCAAAGTCGCGATGCAAGACATCAAACTTCTTCAACCAAAAGAAGTTCGGCTGGGCCGCGAACACAAGGACATTTGCGTCCGCCTGCGCGTGGACATTGATAAAGCACGCAAGGAGTACGACCGCCGCTTCCGCGCGATTCAAGAGCATCCGGTGGATTATTTTTACGATTGGATGGTGGAAATTCTCGCGGATGGCGATGCCAAAGCCCTCGGCGAATATCCGTATCCCTCGCCCGTCTTGCGGCAGTAAGATAAATCAGGATGAAATTCATCGGGCCTGCAATGCGCGCAGTCGCAGTTCTATTCGTCTTTTCGGCGGCGGTATGTTTATCGCCGGTTGCGTTCGCGCAGCATGCCTCGCAGAGTCAGATCCATCCGCCGGCTTCCACTAGCTCGAAAAAACCTGCCGCTTCTCCGGTCGCCGGACCCGCGCCTCCCGCAGCGTCCGCGGCCGCCACGAAACAGCTGGAGCAATTGACGCGCGCCCTGAAACAGAAAAATTCCGCCGCGCCCTACACAAAACTGAGCGCTTTCGCGCTGCAGAAATCCTCAGGCGTGCTGCGCGATCGGGCCGCACTGGCTCTGGGATATTACGATTACGGCAAAGCGCATTACGCGCAGGCAGCAAAATGGCTGCAGACGGCGCAGAGCGATCTGCTGCTGCGCGATTACGCTCTCTACTGGAATTCCCAAGCCGAGCTGGCGCTCAATCACGACGCGGAGGCGCTCGTGCAACTGCAGAAATTTCGCAAGGATTATCCCGATTCTGTGATCACCGATCAGGCAGTGCAATCGTTAGGCGTCGCGGCGCTGGCGCTTAGTCAGCCCGCGGAAATTCTCACGGCCCTCGACGCTTATCCGCAAACCGCGCAAAAGCCCGCGTTGCTTTTCCTGCGCGCCGAAGCGCGGGAGCAATCCGCGCAACCTCTGCTGGCTGCCGCCGATTATCAAACGATTTATTTGCACTTTCCGATGAGCGATCAGGCTCGCGAAGCCGGCGAGAAACTTTCTTTTCTGCGCAGCGCCCACGGTGAAAAACTTGCAGCGATTCCTATTGAGCAGCTGATCGAGCACACCTCCACGATGTTCATGGCGCATCAATGGGGTGATGCTCGCAACGAATATTCCCGCCTGCTACCGCAACTGAGCGGCGCCGACCGCGAACGCGCGCAGCTGCGCATTATGGAATGTGGCGTCGCGCTGGGCGCTGGCATATCCGGAATCTCCGCGCTCACGATCGCCGACCCCGACGTAGATGCCGAGCGCTTTTACACCATCGCGAATTATTATCGCGACCGGCCCTCGGAATCGCAGATGATCGCCGCGGTGGAATCGGCCGTGGCGCGCGCTCCGGACAGCCGCTGGTCCGAGTCCGCGCTGTTCCTCGCAGGCAACTATTATTGGGTGCAGCTGGATCGCGATCGCGCTGCTTCCTATTACAAGCGCCTCTCCGACAATTTTCCGACAGCTGCCGACGCGCTGCCAGCGCAGTGGCGCTTAACCTGGGCGGCGATTCTGAAGCGCCAGCCGAACGCATCCGCAGACCTTGCCGACCATCTGCGCCGCTTTCCCGGCTCGCAATTTTCGCCGGACGCGCTGTATTGGCTCGGTCGTTTGTCAGAGGAAGCAGGGAACTCCGCGCTGGCGCGCACCTACTACGCGAAATTGCTGGAGCGTTTCCCGCAGAATTATTTTGCAGTCACGGCGGCGAAGCGCCTGAGAGCGCTCGGTCCCGGTGCAGGAGCCGATGCGGATGTCCTCGCGATGATTCCGCCCTTGCCGCCCGCGCTGCTGCTTGGCGACACAATTCCCGCAGCCGCCGCGAGCCGCCAGACGCGCGCCGATGCGCTTCGCTCGATAGGTTTCGATGCTTCGGCTGAACTCGAATTGCGGGCGGCGTTCGCTTCGACCGGCGAGCCTCGGCTGCTGCTGGAAGCCGCGCAGGAAGCGGTGAATGCCGGACACGTGGGAACGGCGATCGCCACTGTGCGCCAGATTTATCCGCAGCTGGAATGGCGGCCGTTCGCGCAAGTTCCTCGCGAAGTCTGGCTCACCGCTTACGCCATGCCGTTTGAATCTTTCATCGTGGCGCGCTCCACCACCGCCGGGGTGGATCCCATGCTTACTGCAGGGTTGATCCGCCAGGAGTCGGCATACGATCCCGAAGCTCACTCGCACGCCAACGCTTTCGGACTGATGCAGCTGCTGCCGAAGACGGCACAGCGCTTCGCTAAGCAGGCCAAGATGCGCTATTCGACGCCGATGCTGTATCAGCCGGACTACAATATTCATATCGGCACGATTTATTTCGCCGGACTGCAACGCAGTTTCGGCAGCGTGGAATCGGCGCTGGCTGCTTACAATGCCGGAGAAGATCGCGTGGCGTTCTGGACCAGCGGCCAGACCTATCGCGAGCCGGCCGAGTTTGTGGATTCCATTCCGTTTACCGAAACGCGCGAATATGTGGAAATCGTTACGCGCAACGCCGATATTTATCGTAAGTTATACGGGACGCAACCCGTGCGAGGCGCGCAGAATGAATCCCGCAAAGCCGCAAGCAGCGCCGGTCACTAGCCCGCAACTTTCGTGGAAAGCCGCGCAGTTCACTGAATCTGTGATCCGCGAGATGACGCGCCTGGCCTTGCAGCACAAAGCTGTAAACCTTTCGCAGGGTTTTCCTGATTTTCCCGCGCCAGCGTTGATCAAAACCGCTGCCCAAGATGCGATTGCCGCAGAGATCAATCAATACGCCATTACCTGGGGCGCGAAATCCCTGCGCAACGCTATTGCCGAGAAGTTTTCGCGCACGAATGTTGGCATGAGCATTGACCCCGAGCGCGAAATTACGGTTTGCTGCGGTTCGACAGAGGCGATGATTTCTTCGATGCTGGCGGTGATCAATCCCGGCGATGAAGTAGTGGTCTTCGAGCCGTTCTACGAAAATTATGGACCGGACGCGATTCTTTCCGGCGCCACGCCGCGGTTTGTGAGGCTGCACGCGCCCGATTGGACTTTTGATCCGGCAGAACTCGCGGCTGCATTCGGACCCAAGACCCGGGCCATCATTCTGAATACGCCGAATAATCCGACGGGCAAAGTGTCCGCGCGCGACGAGCTGGAATTGATTCGCGATCTGTGCGTGCGCTGGAACGCTTACGCCATCACCGACGAGATTTACGAGCACATGCTTTACGACGGCGCGCAGCACATTTCCATGGCCACACTCGATGGCATGCGCGACCGCACCATCACCATCAACGCGCTATCGAAGACTTACAGTGTCACCGGGTGGCGTGTTGGGTGGGCGATTGCTTCGCCCGAAGTGAGTGCAGCCATTCGCAAAGTGCACGATTTTCTTACGGTGGGAGCCGCGGCTCCTTTGCAGGAAGCGGGAGCTGTGGCGCTGCAATTTCCACCGGAGTATTACACGACGCTAGCGAGCGAATACGCGCAACGCCGTGAGCGGCTGCTGGGGATTCTCACTGCCGCTGGATTCAAATGTTTCAAACCGCGTGGCGCCTACTACATCATGACCGACATTTCCGCATTTGGTTTCCCGGATGACGTGACGTTCGCGAAATATCTTGTCACTGAAATCGGCGTTGCAGCTGTCCCCGGCTCCAGTTTCTATCGCGATCCGGCGGATGGCCGCACGCATCTCCGCTTCACATTCTGCAAGACCGAAAAAACATTCCAAGCCGCCGCCGAGCGATTGGCCAAACTCAAGAAAACCGCGTAACCCGTCTCTGTGGGCAGCCGCCGCGGATAACATCGCAGTTAGCGGTTCATTTTTCGATCTCTGCGGCTCTGTTGCAGATTTAGTTTTTTGCGACGCGAAAAAATACGCACCCAGACCTGTGCTAGAATCCGCCAGTTCGTTGAGGAGGCCAATGCATGGCCGTGGAATTCGTCTTGATAGCGCCGGGCACGCGCCTTACATCGAACGGCGAAGGCCAGCCCTTCGATATCTCCTCCAGCCTGACGCGCACGTTCCTGTGCTCGATGGAAATCACAGATCAGATGGAACAGGAATCTGTGGATATTTCGGTTTGGGGATCGGCCGACGGCCAGGACTTCGGAAAAATGCCGCTGCTGAAAATGCCACAGCGTTTTTATCGCGGCGAGACGCGCCAGGTTCTGGATCTTTCGCTGAAGCCGGAAATTCGTTTCATCCGCGCAAAATACGAGCTGGCACGCTGGGGCCGCGTCGCGCCGCATCCCATGTTCGTTCTGGGATTTCAAGTGAGCGAAATCCCCAAATTTACTGCGCAAACCGCCGCGCGCTGAAATGCATCTGGAAACGCCGACCCGGCGCGGCGGCTTCTTACGCATTCAAATCAAAGCTCTGCAAGTACGCCGGCACTACCACGGGCCAGTGAAATCGGCTGGCGATTCCGGCGCGCAATCCTTCCAGACCGCTTGGTTCGCCGTGGACCAAAAATGTTTGGCGCGGCGGCGTGGCGAATCCCGAAAGCCAGCGAAGCAACTCACTTCTGCCAGCGTGCGCGGAAAGTTGGTCTAGCGTCACGACCTCGGCGTGCACCGGCACTTCTTGTCCGTGGATGCGGACGTACTGCGCGCCGTCCTGCAAAGCGCGTCCGAGGGTTCCCTCCGCTTCGTAGCCCACCAGCAACACAGCACTGCGCGAATCCGGCAGCCTTTTCGCTAGGTGATGTAGTACTCGGCCGCCGGTGGCCATTCCGCTGGCGGAAATAATAATGCAGGGCGAAGTGACGTTGTTGATTGCCTTGGAATCTTCCACGGCGCGCGTCATGTGCACATCGTGAAGATTCAGCGGGTCGCGATCGCCTTCTTGTTCGAGCTTCGAAAAATCCAGATCATGGTCCTCGTGATGCCGCGCGTAAATATCGGTGACGCTGATGGCCATGGGACTGTCCACATACACGGGCAGCTTCGGAATGCGTTGCGCGTCGTCCAGTTCGCGCAGGTAGTACATCAGAGTTTGCGTGCGTCCCACGGCGAAGGAGGGAATTACAACCACGCCGCCGCGTTTGGCTGCGCGGTTGATCACATCCGCCAGCGCGTCCGGCACGGAACCTGTGCCATGCTCGCGATCGCCGTAGGTGGATTCGCAGAGCAGAAAATCCGCGCGCGTGGGCGGTTCCGGGTCGTTCAGAATCGGCTGATCGTAGCGGCCGATGTCGCCGGAAAACACCACCAGCGTTTTCCTGGCGTTTTCAGTGATCGTCAATTCCATCCACGTGGACCCGAGGATGTGCCCGGCATCGTGGGTGCGCACAGAAAATTCCGGGCTGACGGTGAAATCACCCTCGCGCGGAATTTCCTGAAATCGCGCCAGGGCTTGCTGAGCTTGCACTACGGTGTACAAAGGCAGCGGCTGTTTGTGGCTGCTGTAACCTTTGCGTGCGGCGAATTGCGCGTCTTCTTCCTGCAGGTGCGCGGAATCGGGGAGCAGCAAGTTGCACAGCTCCCGCGTGGCGGCATCGGCGTAGACGAGACCGCGATAGCCCGCAGCCACCAGGCGTGGCAGGTAGCCGGTGTGATCAATGTGCGCGTGAGTGAGCAGCACCCAATCTATTGTTGCAGGATCCACCGTCAGCTGATTCCAGTTCCGCTGCTGGAGTTCTTTCGAGCCTTGGAAGAGGCCGCAATCAACCAGCAAACGTTTGCCGCCTGCTTCGAGCAGATACTTCGATCCAGTTACTGTTCCTGCTGCACCGAGAAAAGTAATTTTCGCCATGGCCCGAGCATTCTAGACGCTTCGCCGCCGCGACGCCACGTGGTTTGTCGGCTGCAAGTATTGTGAGACTTGTTTTTCGCGATTTCAGCTTGACCTGCTGGCCATCCGCACGTAGGCTCACGAATTCGCAAGGCTCTGATACCGACGGGAAAAATTTATAGTAGGTAGGAAATTATATGAAATTGTCAGCCGCATTTGTTTGCAGCTTGATTTTGGCCGCAGCTGTTGCCGCACAGGACGCGCCTGTCGCGCCTGCGACGCCCGTGGCGCAAGACTGGGTTGCGCAATCTCTGAAAAAGCACACGTGGGAATTGGGTGTTGTCGCCGGCGGCGGAACCGGTCTTGGCAAATCGGACGGCACTCAGTTTGCGTTTGGCGGTGGGCGCGCGGGCTGGATACTTACCAGCAACCATCTGCCTGGGATCCTGCGCGGGAATTTCGAATGGGCTGTCGATGTGCTACCACTCTACGCCGTCCTTCCGCCCGCTAGCGGAGTGTATGGCGCCAGCGTCAGGCCGGCGATCTGGCAGTGGAATTTCACCAATTGGAATAAATATGCGCCGTACGTTGCGATCGTAGGCGGCACGGTATTCACGACCAGCAATGTTCCTCCGGGGAACACGGCGGCCGTAAATTTCACGGAGGGGCTGGCGTTCGGCACGTACATGTTTGTGAAGCCGCGGCGCGCGTTTTCCGCCGACGCCACGTTTGGACATTTGTCGAATGCCAGCATTGGTCGCCATAACCCCGGATATAACGCCACGTTTATATTCACTGTCGGCTATAGTTGGTACAAGGCTGGACGCTGAAATCGCCGCGCGAAAAATCCAAGTCAAAAGATTTAACACAGAGGGCGAAGAGGAAAATCGGGGAAAGACGAACTACTTTCCGCGCGATTTTCGCGGGCTGATTCTTCGACGCTTGGAGGCCGCTGGTTTCTTGGACGACTTCGCTTTCGGCGTTTCTGATTCTCCGACGAAAAGCGCCAACAGATCAGGCGGCAGCGGCGCATTGAAATCATCCGAGACTATAACGGAACCTCGGTGCATTTCGAGGGGGCGAACAGCGTCTGATTTTCCGTCCGCAGATTTGCGAGTCATCGTTTGTCCCTGGAGATGGCTGAAGGCCGAGCCGAGTTGACCCGACTCTACGGCGTCCAGCGCGTTAGGGATGCGCATTCAGAAGGGAGTAAGTGGTGGAGCCGACGGGGTTCGAACCCGTGACCTCATCGATGCCATCGATGCGCGCTCCCAACTGCGCTACGGCCCCACTGTCGTGCGACGTAACTCACTTATAGCATCCGGCTCGCGCGGCGTCAAACACCGTCGCTCCTGAAATTGCCAGGCCGCCGCTACCGCTCTCAATCTAAGCCGCTTACAGTCTCAAACCGATGCCGCTAGTGCCAGTACCTTCGTCACATGCTAGGCCCCGCGTTTTCTGCTATGCTTGCAGCGAATCGGGGCGTTTGGTGTCTAACTGTTTAGAAGGACACGCCCTGAAGCTCGGCGCTTCGGGAGGGTAAACAGAACGGCATGTCCGACTTTGCGCAATCACTGCCGTGGGGCCGCGACGAATCAGAATTAGTCACCGAGCTGCAAGCGGGCTCGGACGCGGCATTCGACTGGCTGGTCACCTATTATCACGCCGGGGTGTACAACCTGGTTTACGGCATTCTCTCAGATTCTGCTGATGCCGCCGACGTGACGCAGGAAGTTTTCCTGCGCGCTTTTCGCGGGATTCGCGGCTTCCGGCAAGGCAGTTCGCTGAAGACTTGGTTGTATCGCATCTCAGTGCGACAGGCCCTGAATCATCGCCGCTGGTGCTGGCGGCATCACCGGCAGCAAGTTTCAATTGACGCGGAAGAAGAAGGCAAGAATACCGCGCTGGATCTGAAGGATTCGGAAGCATCGCCTTTGGAACAGTGCGAGACGCGGGAAATGCAAGCCACGGTTCGCCGCGCGCTCTCGCAAGTGCCGGATGCTTTCCGCAGCGCTGTGATTTTAAGAGATCTGGAAGGCTTGTCCTACGAAGAGGTGGCTGAAGTGCTTGAAGTTTCCGTCGGCACCGTGAAATCCCGCATACTTCGCGGTCGCCGGCTGCTGAAGGAAATTCTCGATCCGCTGGTGCGCGCTCCTGAACGGACCCCTTCCGCTTCTCGGGAGCATGCGAGCTTGTCGTATCCAGCGTCCTCTGAAATGCATTCACATCAGCACCCATCGCCGTCTGTTACCACATCCGCGCCGCCACATTCTGCCGTGGCCGCTCACGTTTCCGCACGGTCGTTGAGAGGTCTCCGATGAATTGCCGCCAGGCTGAACGTTATCTCCCGGGATATCTCGACGGCGCGATTTCGCCGCGGCAACATAGCTTGGTCCGCGAACATCTGGTCGCCTGCGAAGATTGCAACGTGCAGCTGGAGCGCTTCCGTCGCTTGGCGGTTTGCCTCGCGACCGTCGCACCTGCGCCCCCGCCTGCTGATCTCGCAGTGCGCATTCGTATGCGTGCGGTGCAGTCTGGCGCGCCGTGGGCCGATGTTCGCCGCTGGTGGTCTCGCACCGTCGTCTCGTTCGAAAACATTCTGAAGCCGCTGGCGGTTCCGGCTACGGGCGGAATTTTGACGGCGCTGGTTGCGTTTGTGCTGATCGTGCAAAATATTCTGGTCGGCGTTCCGATGGGCGGAATCGTGCCCGACGATTTGCCTCTGAATCTGGTGCAGCCCGCGCGCTTGGAAAGTCTGGCGCCGTTTCCGGTTCCCGGCGTGGTGGGCTCCGCCGCGCATTCGGAATCCGGCCAACTGCTGCTGGAGGCCACCCTGAATGCTTCTGGCGAGGTGGTCTATTACAAGATTCTCTCTGGCCCGAATGATCAGGCTGTGCAACACCAGCTCGATCAGGTGATGCTGTTCTCGCGCTTCCGCCCGCAATTCAGTTTTGGACGTCCGCAGGCGGGTGGGCGTGTGTTGGTGAGCTTCAGCGAAGTGCGCGTGCGGGGCTAACCTGCGCCCGCTTTCGTTCTGCTCTTCTGCGCCCTGCGTCCTCTGTGTTAAATCCTTTGACGTGCTTCAACGTATGGCGATAGAGCCTGCGTGAGAACTGCAAAATCCGTACTTCAGCGGCTAAAGCCGCTCGGATGTTGCGGCGGCTACGTCGTGGCTGAAGCCACGACCTACAAAGATTCCCGAATTCTCACGCGGCCTCGATGCCTCTTGCCTCCTCTTGCCTCCTTGACTCTGCTGAGGCTGCCATTTAGAGTCTCTCTGCATCTTTTATACAAGAACACGCGCGCTGCTCGGGGCGGCGCGCGAGTTTCCGATTCAAATGCAGCCAATTAGACCAAATTGGTGAGGAGTTTCATCATCTCTAAGCGTTCCCAGAGATTTTCAGCGCAAGTATTTCTCGCTGCCATCATCATCTTGTTCGGCACCGCCGTCACCCCCCAGATGCATGGCCAGGGCGTCCCTGAAGGCGCCCAGACCGGAGTGAGCGTGGAGGCCAGCCAGCAGATTTTTTCCGTGATGTGCGCACTGGATGCCGCAGGATTCGCCGCGGACGAAAGCACGCTGAGCGAAATGCCTTCGCGCCTGGCGCTGCGCGGTGAATTGCTGAGGCTGCAAGGGCCCGCAACTGACGCGCTGCGCCAGTTCTATCGCGATTACCAGTTGGCCGATCCGGGTGAGACGCTTTCGCGCTACATTACTTTTGCGCTGGTGATTGGCCCGCCGCCGAATTTTACTTTTCTGCTGGATCACGACGTGCTGCCGCCCGACGTGCTGGCCATCGAAGGTTTTCAGGAAGTGCTCACCAATTTTTATCACGAGGCGCATCTGGATCTGCGTTGGGCGTCGGTGGAACCGGAATACAATCGCGCCGTCGAGCGTTACCAGTCTCCCGTGCGGCGCGTCGTCACCGTTTCAAACGCTTACTTGCGCGAGATTTACACGCCTCGCTACGCGCATTCGTTTACGGTGTACATCGAGCCGCTGGTGGGCAATCGCACCAATTTCCGCAACAACGGCAATCATTACGCGATCGTAGTTGACGGCGGTCCGCAATTTCCAGAGGCCGACGTTCGCCACGCGTACCTGCATTTCATGCTGGATCCGCTTCCGCTGAAGTACCGCGAAGCTGTGATGAAGAAGCGCGGCCTGCTGAATATTGCCGCGCGCGCGCCGCGACTTACCGCCGAATATAAGAACGACTTCATGGCCTATGCAGATGAATGCTTCATCAAGGCCGTCGAATTGCGCATTCGCCATCTCAAGCCGGATAAAGAGGAAGCCGTACTGGTGGAAGACGACCAGGCCGGATTCATCATGGTCCGCACGTTCGTTGTGCAACTGCAAAAGTTTGAGAAAGCAGAGCCTGCGATGTCGTATTATTTCCCCGATTTGATTGACGGGATTAACTTGGAGGAGGAGCAAAAGCGGCTGCAGAATTTCCAGTTCGCGGCGTTGCCCGAAGCGGAACCGAAAAATGGGACGCCGGGCGGAGCGCGCGGCGGGTTGCAGCCTGGGCAAGCAGCCAGTCCGCAATCGGAGCTGGAAAGCGCCTTGGCGCAGGGTGATCATGAGATCGCGCTGCAAGATGCCGCGGCGGCCGGAAAGATTTTTGAGAAGATTCTGGCGAAATATCCGGACAACGCCCGCGCGAATTTTGGTCTGGCCGTCGCTTCGTTGCTGAATCACGACGCGGACCGCGCGCAAGAGCTTTTCGAGAAATTGGTAGCCGCCCCGCACGCGGCAGCGGCCGAAGGCCAAGCGCCTGCGGAAGCGAATGCGGCTCCGGATCCGAGCATCGTCTCCTGGTCGCACGTGTATCTGGGGCGCTTGCACGATTTCGCCGAAGAGCGCGACCAGGCTGTAGTGGAATATCGCGCGGCGCTGGCGATTGACGGAGCGCCGGAGGCAGCGCGCGTGGCCGCGCAGCGGGGAATTGACGCGCCGTACAATCCGCACGGTGCGAGCGGCGCCGGCGGTGGAAGTGGCGCGAGTGCGCCACCAAAGCAATAAGCTTCAACCTGGGCTATCAGCCGGCCGCGGGTTCGTAGCAATTCTAAAAAGGAAGGCTACAAAAATGACTCTCCCTTCAATCCGAAGTCGCCGGGCAGCTCTTGTGGTGCTTCTCGCCGTGTTCTTTGCGGCGCCGAAATCGATTCTGCAAGCCCAGTCGGGCGCGCCTCCGTCTAGTCCGGGCACCCAGGCCGCAGCCGCGTCTCAGGCGCAGCAACAAACGCAGAAGGCGGCGCAAGCGGCTGCCACACCAGCGGCACCGAAAGCCGATCCGGAGGAAGAGGCTGCCTACAAAGCCTTCAACGATACAAAACCGGATGACGCGGACAAGCGCATTCAGCTCGGCGAGCAGTACGTCGAGAAATATCCCAGCGGCAAGTACGACGCGCAAGTGTACTCAGGACTGACCGTCGCTGAATATGCCAAACTGGATCTCCCGAAGATGTACGCCGACGCGGACAAAGCGCTGGCTCTCAATCCAGACGATGTGAATGTCCTCGTTCTCGTCGGCTGGGTCATCCCGCGCAAGTTCGATCCAAACGATCTCGCGGCGGATCGCACGCTTGACAAGGGCGAGAAATACGAAAAGCACGCGTTGGAAGTTCTCGCGACCCTTCCCAAACCCGCGAACTTGAGCGACGAACAGTTCGCGAAAGTGAAGGCGCAGGGCGAATCGCAGGCGCACAGTGGGCTGGGCCTGATTTATTTTCGCCGCCAGAACTACGCGGAGTCTGTTGAGGAGTTGAAGAAAGCCACCACGGACCCCGCGAATCAGGATCCCGTCGATTACTACATACTGGGCCTGGATCTTACTCAGCTGAAACGTTTCTCGGAATCCGCCGACGCCTTCCAGAAGTGCGCCGCGATACCCGGCGGCATGCAGGATCGTTGCAAGCAAATGGGCGCCGACGCCAAGAAGCAGGCTACCGCCACGCCCGCTGCGCCTAAATAGGGTTTAAGGTGATTGCGTCATGACACCAGAGGAGCGCGCCGAACTCGAAGCGATCCTCGGCCACCATTTCCAGCGCCCCGAGGAGCTCGATCGCGCGCTTACGCACCGCTCGCATCGCCAGTCTTCGAATGGCACGGACAATGAGCGGCTGGAATTCCTGGGCGACCGCGTCCTCGGACTAATAGCGAGCGAACATCTCTGCCGTTCGTTTCCTGATTGGGATTCGGGCCAGCTTTCCAAGGGACTAGCGCGCGTCGTCAGTGCCACTTCTCTGCATGCCGCCGCGAAAAAATTAAAACTCGGGCACTTCCTTCGCCTGGGCCCGGGCGAAGAAAAGACCGGTGGGCGCGATAAGAAGCGGCTGCTCGCCGACGCGTACGAAGCCGTGCTCGCCGCGATTTATCTGGATGCCGGGCTTGCCGCCGCAGCTTCGTTCTTGCGGCGCACGGTGCTTGACCCTGCGCTTTCCGGTCACGGTGAAGGTCTGGAACGCGCGGACCACAAATCGGCGCTCCAGGAATGGCTGCAGCAACGCGCGCGTTCGCCGGTTGAGTACCGCATCCGCAGCGAGTCCGGACCCGAGCATCAGAAAGTTTTCGAAGTGGAGGTGTGGCACGGCGGCGAACGGCTCTCCGCATCGACAGGTCGCAGCAAAAAAGAAGCCGAGCAACACGCGGCCTGCGCCGCCCTGGAAATCCTGGAATCCCGCGCCGCGCCGAGTGCTTCCTAGGCTTGGGCCGCGGGGCTTCTGAGAAATGCAACATCGGTGCTTCACCGGCGGAATCCGCCGTGGTCTTCATGGTTTAGGTCGTGGCCCTTCGATTCTGCCTCCGGCAGGCTCTCGCGATGAACTAAAGCCACGACCTACAAAGACCCTCAGGTTCTTACACGTTCGTTAGACTCGCCCGTGCCGCAGAAGCGGCCTTGCTGATTTTTTCCCCAAGCTGCTAAAGTGAACGCATGGCATCTGAAACCACGGCGCTACCTGCGGCCGCGCCGGACGTCGCAGCGCTCGCCGATCCGCGTACAACCGCCACGCCGCAGAAACTCGTACGGCGCCGCAGCAGCGTGGCCGAATTTCTGGAAATGCTTCTGGTGACGATGCTGCTCGCGCTCTTTGGCACCACCTTCATTGTGCAAGCTTTCAAAATACCCTCGGGCTCGATGGAGCCGACGCTGCTGATCGGCGACCACGTCCTCGTCAACAAATTCATCTTTGAGGGCACCGGCGCGTGGTACGAGAAATTTCTGCCCTATCGCGATATCCGCCGCGGCGACATTATCGTCTTCAAATTTCCCTTCGACGATCATCCGCACTACGTGAAGCGCGTGATCGGACTGCCGGGTGATCGGCTGCGCATGGTGAATGGCGGAGTTTATGTGAACGGGGAACTGTTGCAGGAACCCTACGTGGTGCGCGACCCTGCGTACCAGGATCCATATGGCGACAATTTTCCGCCCGCCAATCGCGATGCCCTGGAATTCATCGCGCGGCGCGAATGGGCCGCTCAGCTTTTCGATCACGTGCACAATGGCGAGCTGGTGGTGCCTGCCAATGACTATTTCGCGATGGGAGACAATCGCGACCACAGCGCAGACAGCCGCTACTGGGGATTTGTGGATCGCGATTCCATCATGGGCAAGCCGATGTTGATTTATTGGTCGGTGCGCGCCACGTCTGAGGATTACCGCGACCGCGGCGTTCCCAGCGCTCTCAGCGGCATCGGCCAGACTCTGCTGCACCTACGCGCCCGTACGCGCTGGAATCGCATGCTGCGCGAGGTTCATTAATACGATGGCCGCGCGCCGTCGTTAGTCATGTCGCAAACACTTTCAGAACCCGTCCTGCACACGCCGCCGCTGGATCCGGCGCGTCCGCGTCGTCGTTCCTGGGCTCGCTGGCCGCGCTGGATCGTTCTGGTGCTGGTACTTTTGTGGCTCGCGGATTTCGGCGTGTCGCTCCTGATCCGCCACACTCGCCTGCAACGGAGATTGACCGGGCGCCTCGAATCCGTATTCGGCCGCAGCGTCGAAGTCGGACGCTACGATTTTTCTTTGTGGGGCGGGCCCACACTCGAAGCGCAATCGGTGACATTCGGCGAAGACCCGCGCTTCGGGCACGAATATTTTCTGCGCGCCGATTCGCTGACGGTGCGTCTGCGCTGGCAAAGTTTTTTCCGCGGGCACATGGAACTGGGGGTGATCGCACTGGAGCATCCCAGCCTGAATCTGGTGCGCAATGACGAAGGTGATTGGAACGTTGCCGAATGGCTGCCCAAGTCCGCCGCAGGGGCGGCTCCGTCGTCATCGTCATCAACGGCGCTTGCGGTGCGCTTCGGCCGCATTGATGTAACTTCCGGGCGCATCAATTTTAAACGCAGCGACGAAAAACTGCCGTTCGCCCTTACGGATGTAAGCGGCTACATCGAACCGGACAGTTCCGGCCGCTGGACTCTGAACCTGGAAGCAGTTCCCGCGCGCGCCGCCGTGCTGCTGCAGCAGGCTGGCACGATTCGCGTTTCCGGCCACGTGGGTGGTACGTCATCGCGGCTGCGTCCGGCCGTGCTTGATATGGCTTGGGATGACGCCTCGCTTTCCGATCTGCTGCATCTCGCGCACGGTTATGATTTTGGCGTGCGCGGCGATTTAGGGCTCGTTGTTCACGCGGAAACGGAAGGCGATAATTGGGTGCTGCAAAGCCGTGCCGAGCTGCGCCGCTTGCATCGTTGGGATTTCGCGGCGCGGCCGGACAATCCGGCCGTCAACGTAAACGCGAAAATGATTCTGTATCCGCTCGCTTCTGGACTCGATATCACTGAGGCTACGATTGAGGCGCCGCATTCCTGGGCGCGCGCGGATGCGCACTTCGTTTGGCCGTCTGAGGCGGAAACGGAATTTGTGCCGAGGAGCTTGGCGCTGACGCCAGCGCAATTTGAAATCACGCAATCGCTGCTGGATTTGAGCGACGTGCTCGCTTGGATCCGAGCGTTTCACTCCAATGTTGCCGCCGATGTCTTTCTGCGCGGCTCCGCCAGCGTACATGCGGGATTTTCGGCGTGGCCTCTGCATTTGACGTCCGCAGCCGGCGCAATCGCGAACGCAAATCTGTCCGGGCCTGCGCTGCGCGTGCCTGCGCACCTCAGCCAGGCGCAATTCCGTTATGAGCACGAACTGTTTTCGCTGCTGCCCGCAACAGTTTCGTACGGCGTGGCGGACGGCTCGTTTCACGTCGAAGCTGTCGCCAGCCCGGGCCAGCGCGAATTTCCTGTCTATCGTTTGTCCGGCAATCTGGCGCAAGTGCGCGATCTGGTGGCCACCGCGGGCGAGCTTGGATGGAATATTTCGCGCGGCTGGGATGTTGCTGGTCCGGTGCGCTGCGATTTGCATTGGCAGGGCGCGCGTTTTCCCTGGCAAACGCAGCCGATCGGAAGCATTGAGTGGGGAGGGGAACCGGGCGGCGGTTCGCTGCTGACGCCGTTCTTGAATCAGCCGGTGAGGCAGATCAAGGCGCGCGCGGAATTGAAGCCTGGAGTGCGCCACATCGCTCTTGCTTCCGCCGATGCTTTCGGCGCGCGCTGGACGGGCACGTTCGACCGTTATGACGATCGCCACGACGATCGTCACGCGGATGCGGGGGCCGCCGCGTGGCAGTTTGCGCTGTCTACTGAGGCGCTTTCCGTGGCGGACCTGGATCGCTGGCTTAATCCGCGCTGGCGCCAAAGTTTTCTCGACCGCATGTTGCCATTTCTGAATTCCAGTTCGCCGGCGAATGCTGTGCCGGAAAATCTGCGGGCTGAAGGCCGCATCAATGTTGAAGGTCTCGCGCTTGCGCCTTTGGTGCTGCATCATTTGGAGAGCGACGTGAAGATTGGCGGACGCCACATCGAAGTGTCGCGCGCCACGGCGCAATTTTTTGGTGGCGCGCTGGCAGGCTCGCTTGATGCGCAACTCACCGCGACGCCTGCTTACCGCCTGAATCTCGATTATTCGCGTGTGGATATTGCCGCGCTTACGGCGGCTTTTCCGACACTGGCCGATTTATTTGCCGGCTCGGCTTCCGGCGAATTTACACTCGATTCCCGCGGCGCCACGCGCGCCGATCTGGTTGCCTCGCTCGAATGCCGAGGCACCGCGCACATCACCGACGCTAGGCTGCAAAATATCAGTCTGCTGGAATCGATGCGCGAAACGGAGCGGCGGCCGGGCATGAGTTCCTTCCCAGTGGCTTCCGCCGTATTCACCTGCGGCGATGGAAAAATTGTTGTCCAGCGATTGCGCTTCACCGGCGCGGCGCAGGACGTCGCCGCGAGCGGCTCTGTTGATTTCTCGCGCAACATTAATCTGCAACTGCGCACGGTTCCTCTCGCCGGTGGAACCAGCACGCCGCACCCCGCCGCAAACGCCGCGCAGCCTTTCAATCTCACTGGGCCTGTTCGCTCGCCCGATATCCGGGTGGTGAGCCCTCCAGCGCCCAGCGCCGGGGAGCAAGAAACTACGGAGCAGAGGAATTGATCAGGCGACATCCGAATCCTTTCACATTTTGGGTGGCGTGCGGCGCAATTGTGATGCTGCTCCTACCGTTCGTCGGCAAGGCTGCCTCGCCGCGCATTCATCTGACTCCGAATTTCACGATGGGCGAATCGTTCCACTATCACATCGAATCGCGCACCACTACCAAGGGCACCGCCACCACCCCGATAGCGAATCCCGAAGGCTCGTCGCAGCTGAAGCAAGTGGTGGACCTAGAGGTTCGTCTGGACGTCGTCGGCGTGCAACCTGCCGCGAACGGTACGCTTGGCGCCGCACGCTTGCGCGTTACCTACGATAAAGTCAACGCGGCGACGGAAACAGACGCGTACGATCCCGCGGCTGCTGCGCTCGACACGCAATACAACAATTTGCAAGGCCGCTCGATGGAATTCACGATCGAAGCTGACGGAAAAATTTCGCACATTGCCGGAATTGATGAGGCTGTCTCCAATCCTTCCGCCGCCGCGGCAGTGCGCGCATGGATCAACGGATTTTCTCCCAGCGCGAATTTGCCTCCGGAAGGAATCGCGCTCGGCCAGAAGTGGTCAGCCGAGCACCCGCTGGAAAATACGCCGCTTGCGAATTTGCTGTGGCGCACTTCCTCCAGTTATCTGCGCGATGAGGCTTGTCAGCTGCCGGCGCAAGCGACATCGTCCGCGCAGAATTCCGTCGCGCCTGGTTCGACGCTTGCGATTTTCGCGACTTCCACGAGCTCGGCGGCTAATTTTGCCCCGCGCGCAAGTTTGCCTGAGGCGCGTTGCGCCGTAATCCTGACCAGCTTCGATATCCTCCGCCACGGCTCCGCGAATGCTGACACTACGCCGGAAGATTATCGTCACAACGGGCTGCGCACCTCTGGCACGTGGACTGGCAAAGGCCAAACCCTGGACACGATTTCGTTGCAGACCGGCATGCTGTTGCGCTCCACGCAAAGCAGCACGCAAAAAATGGACTTCGAGATCGTCAGCGCGCTTTCAGGGTCGAAAATGCACTACGCCGGTCAAGTGGAAACCCAATCCGAAATCACGCTGATACCGGATGCAACTGCTGCACCCTGACGGGTCTATCGCACGCGAACGAAGGCCGTACTTCAGCGGCTGAAGCCGCTCGGATTATTGAGCGTTTTATGTCATGGCTGAAGCCACAGCCTACAAAGATTGTTGAGTCACGGCGCGCCGTGCGTGATTTTGCGCGGCCCGTCTCCTTTCCGCGCTGATCTGATTGCAACTTTCTGTGGCAACTGGTGTTAGACTTTACGAATCAAACTGCGCTCCCAGCCACGCTGACTCGAATTGAAGAAATACGGCTGGAAATTAACTCCGGCCCGCAAATTCGATTGCAAACTCCCGAAAGAATAGGAGCTATTTGTGAAGATGCGACCAACAAAATCAAGCAGAACCTGGCATTTCCTGCTCTCGTTCATAGCCTGTGCGCTGTTTCTGGTATTACCGGGCATCACCGCCGGCCAAGGCGATCCACCTATCCGTGTCGCGCGGCTCAACTTCATACAAGGCTCGGTCTCTTTGCAACCTGCCGGTACGGAGGATTGGCTCGATGCCAATCCTAACCGCCCTCTTACGACGGGCGATCAGTTGTGGGCCGATGAAGGCGCGCGCGGCGAGCTTCACCTGGGCAGTACCGCGATTCGCGTTTCGGAGATGACCGGCATCTCGTTCCTGAACGTCGGCGACCAAGCCGTCCAAATTCAAGTGGCTCAAGGCTCGGCCGATTTTCGCATTCTTCACATGTGGGACAACGAGGTCTACGAAATTGACACTGCCAATCTGGCGTTCACGATCGTGCGTCCCGGAGAATACCGCGTAGACGTGGACCCGGACGGGACACAGACCATCATCACCGTGCGCAACGGCGCCGGCGAAGTAACCGCAGGGGGCCAAACCTATGAGTTGGCTGGCGGCCAGCAGTATGCATTCGCAGGAACCGACCAGGTGAACTATAGCGCCGACTACCTGCCCGACCCGGATGACTTCGATGGTTGGTGCACGGACCGCGATCAGCGGGAAGATAACGCGATGTCCGCACGTTACATCTCCCGAGAAGTTATCGGCTACGAAGATCTCGATGCGTATGGAACTTGGCGCACGGATCCAACGTACGGTCCCGTATGGGTTCCCGCTGGCGTCGCCGTTGATTGGGCGCCTTATCACACGGGCCACTGGGCCTTTGTCGGTCCCTGGGGATGGACATGGGTTGACGACGCGCCCTGGGGTTTCGCGCCATTCCATTATGGACGCTGGGCTTACGTCGGAGGCGGGTGGGGATGGGTCCCTGGCCCCGTCGCGGTAGTCGCGCCTCGCCCGGGAGTCGTGGTTGTCGCAGGTGGCGGCTGGGGCGTGCGCCCCGTCTATGCTCCGGCGCTGGTAGGCTTCGTCGGCGGTGGGGGGGGTCAGCGCGTCCATCGCGATTGGCGGCGGAGTTGCCGGAGTCGCTTGGGTGCCGCTGGGACCGCGGGACGTCTGGGTTCCGGGATACCACACCAGTGCTGCGTACATGACTAACGTGAATGTTACGAGCACGACCGTGATTAACAGGACGGAGATTACGAACGTCTACAACACGACGATCATCAACAACTCGACCAACGTGACGAAGATTACGTACTCCAACCAAGCCGCTCCGGGTGGCGTTACTGCCGTTCCGCAGAAGGCGTTCCAGGGCGGACAGCCGGTGGCTGCTGCGTCGGTGAAGGTTACGGCTGCGGAAGTCTCGAGTCCCAAGGTGATGTCGGCGCAACCTGTCGCGCCAACTGCGGAGAGTGTTAGGGGACCGGCGCGTGCCGCACCGGCTTCCGCGCGGCCGCCGGCTTTGCTTGCCAGCCATCCGGTGGTGACGAAGATGACTCCGTCGCCCAAGGCGATACCAGTTGGCCATTCGGCACCGTTGACGCCTGCGGCCTATAAGCCGGCTTCCAAGCCTAACGCGCATCCGAACACCAACGTTAAGCCTGCCGTGCGACCGACCGTTGCGGTGAAGCCTGCCAATGCACCGAGTGGCAAGCCCGCTGGCATAGCCCCGCCCGCCCACAACGCTTCGATTCCGAGCGCCGCCGAGCAGCCCAATAAAGTAAATCCACCCGCGCGTGACCCGAACAGCGTCGCGCAGCCAGCGAAGAACTCAACGCCTGCGCCGCCCGCGCGCGACAACACAAACTCGCGCGAAGAAGCGGCCAAGCCGATTACTCCCGCGAAACAACCGGCGGCCGTAAAGCCACCGCCACCACCGCCACCCGCGCCGAAGCCGGTGCCTGCTGCGAAGCCACCCGCGGCCGAAAAGCCAGCGCCTGCTCCTAAGCCCGCCGCCAAGCCGGCCGAAGAGCCCAAAAAGCCGGCTCCAGCGGCACAGGCGCCGCCTAAGAACCAAGATAAAGAACCAAAAAAGGACGAGAAGAAGCCACCGAAAGACGAGGAAAAGCACCCGGAGAAGAACTGACCGGATTTAAATCGTGGACCGAACCGGCTTGGAGCAATCGAGGCCGGTTCGGTTCTCTCGAAATACGGCGGCGATTTTGCGTCCTTGCACGCGCGGCTTAGTGCGAGCTCGCTCAGCGTATGCATGCTACGAAGGGCGTTAATCGAGTCGCAATCCCGGTTGACCGCGCAAACCGGACATCTGCACCATCGCGGGAAACTCCTGCTACAAACAGCTATAATCAACGGTTATGATCCCCGCGTCCTACAAGCCGAAAACGAAATTCATGGAGCTGGCTATTTCGGAGGCCAAACTGGCCGGCGACCGCGGCGACTATCCCATCGGCGCGGTGATCACGCGGCGGGTGGGGAAACGCGAGGTGGTCATCAGTAGCGCTGGCAACCGCGTGAAAACTTCAGGTTCCAGCATCAAACACGTGGAACTTGAAACGCTGAAGTACGTGTGCAGCGGCTATGGGCGCTATCTGCCTGACTTCGTCCTGTATTCGACGCACGAACCTTGCGCGATGTGCGCCGGCGCTTGCGTGTGGTCCAGGATTGGCGCGGTGGTTTACGGCGTCTCGCAGGAAGACATCGCTGCGTACGGGCGCAAGTGCGGGACGGAAGATTACAAGTGGCGAGCGTGCCTCATTTCATGCGAGTTTGTTTTTCGTAAGGGGAATCACCGCATCCCGGTCGTCGGCGGTTTCCTGCGCAAGCAATGCCAGAAACTTTTCAGTTACAAGCCGACGCGCCGCTAGTCCGTGTGTACCGCCAGCCTACAGGGAACGCATTCCCGCTTTGCGGGATTGGCGGACCGCGCCGCGCTTTCAAACGCCCCTGCGACCTCAAGCGCGCTGTGCCCAAATGAGTTATAATTGGAGTTTTCAGCATAGCGCGTCGGACGCGCTGAGGACTTCTGCATGAATTTCAAGCTTGCCAGTGACTACGAACCGCGGGGCGATCAGCCGCAGGCGATCTCTCAGCTGCTTTCCGGCCTCGCGGCGGGAGACCGCCATCAGGTGCTGCTCGGCGTAACCGGCTCGGGCAAAACTTTCACGATGGCGAAGGTGATCGAGGAAATCAACCGCCCGACAATCGTCCTGGCGCACAACAAAACCCTGGCGGCACAGCTTTTTCACGAATTTAAGTCGTTCTTTCCTGACAACGCCGTCGAATATTTCGTCAGCTATTACGATTATTATCAGCCCGAAGCCTACGTCCCCGCAAGCGACACGTACATCGAAAAAGAATCCACCATCAACGATGAGCTGGACAAACTGCGTATGAGCGCCACGCGTTCGCTCTTCGAGCGCCGCGACGTGATCATCGTCGCTTCGGTTTCTTGCATCTACGGCCTCGGCTCGCCCGAAGCGTATTACGGGATGATGCTGCTGCTCGAAAAGGGCATGTCCATTAATCGCGAAACGATTCTGCGCAAGCTCGTCGAAATTCAATACGAGCGCAGTGAAGATTTGCGCCGCGGTACTTTCCGCGTGCGCGGAGACATCATCGAAATTTATCCGCCCTACGACGATCTCGCTGTGCGCATTGAATTGTGGGGCACCCAGATCGAAGCCATTCGCAAGATTGACCCGCTCACCGGCGAAATTCGCCCGACGCGCGAAGGCGACATCACGCGCCAACCGATTTACCCGAAAACGCACTATGTGCTGCCAGCCGAGCAGCGCGAGCGCGCCATTCAGGGCATCTACGAAGAAATGGAATGGTGGAAAGGGGAACTGAGCCGGCAGGGAAAAATTGTGGAATCGCAGCGCATCGTGCAGCGCACCAATTTCGATATCGAAATGATGCGCACGATTGGCTATTGCCACGGCATTGAAAATTATTCGCGGCATCTTTCCGGGCGTTTGCCGGGGGAAGCGCCGCCCACGTTGCTCGATTACGTTCCGTCCGATTATTTGCTGGTGGTGGACGAATCGCACCAGACAGTGCCGCAACTGCACGCGATGTATCACGGCGACCGATCGCGCAAACAGACTTTGGTGAATTACGGTTTTCGCATGCCGTCGGCGCTGGATAATCGTCCGCTCACTTTCGAGGAATTTGAGCATCGCACGAATCAAGTGGTGTACGTTTCTGCGACCCCGGGCCCGTATGAACTGACCAAAACTGGCGGCGTGGTGGTCGAGCAAGTGATTCGTCCTACCGGGCTTGTGGATCCTGAAGTGGAAGTGCGCCCGGTGAAGGGCCAGGTGGACGATCTGCTCGAGCAAATCCGCCAGCGGACCGCGCGCAATGAACGCATTCTGGTCACCACGCTGACCAAGCGCATGGCCGAAGACCTGGCCGAATATTTCGCCGAAATCGGCATACGCGTGCGTTATCTGCACTCTGAAATTGATACGCTGGAGCGCGTGCGCATCCTGCGCGATCTGCGCCGCGGCGAATTCGACGTGCTGATCGGCATCAACTTGCTGCGCGAAGGCCTGGACCTGCCGGAAGTTTCACTGGTCGCAATTCTGGACGCGGATAAAGAAGGCTACCTGCGCAGTGCGACATCTTTAATTCAGACGATGGGCCGCTGCGCCCGCCACGTAGAAGGCCGCGCCATTTTGTACGCGGATCGCATGACGGATTCCATGCGCCAGGCCATCGGCGAAACCAGCCGCCGCCGCGCCATTCAGGAAACCTACAATCGGGACCACGACATCACGCCGCAATCCATCATAAAGTCCGTGGATATGCAGCTGGCGCGCATCATCGAAGCCGATTACCTGACCGTGCCGGCGGACGAACCGGTGATCGGCGAAATCACCAGCGAAGCGCAAATGGTGCAGGCCATCGCGCAACTTGAATCGCAAATGCGCGAAGCTGCGAAAAATTTCGAATTCGAGCGCGCTGCGAGCATTCGCGATCGCGTTCGTGCTTTGAAGCAACGGGACTTCGGTGCCATATTTTCTCCCGTTGCGATCGAATTGCCGGTTCCAAGTTCCGCCGCTACTGCGGTGGCTGCCGAAGAACCGCCTGTCGCGCCAGCTGCGCTGCCAAAAACACGTTCACGCGCGGCAAAAGTATCGAAGAAATCCTGATTATGATGTTGGGCGCATTTGGCCTTGTCGCTGTAGCGGCGCATTTTAGTGCGCCATCAGTGGCGCCGGACTTTTCGATGGCGGTTCCGTCCCGCGACTGCGGGACGGGACCGGCGCTACAAAGGCATCGCACGTTTTTCCGCAGACTGTTTAGCCGCAACGGCCAGGCTTTTCGCGCCCTCAACTGAAAATTTCCGCGATTTCGACTAATATCTTCTATTCAAATTGCCGAATAGGGAAAAGGACCAGTGCGCACATCGCCGTCATCCATCGCTAGCACCCAACTACTCCCGTGTCTACTCGCGTTGCTTGCGCTTCTCGCTACGCCAACCTTCGCGCGCGCGCAGGCGCCGCCACCGCCGGCGCCACTGGCACCGTTATATCCTCCCGGCAACGAATTCGCGGTTTGGGGCGGCTACTCTGTTGGCAATGCCCAAATGATTGGTATCGAGACGAACCGTCAACTCGGCGAATTCGCGCTGCGTTACGGCCGCACGCTCTTCGACAAGCCACACATTGCGTTGCAATACACGCTAGACGTGATCCCAGTGGAAACGGTGCGGCAGTATAGCTTCGCCGTGTGCATGCCCACGCCGACCACAATCGATTACTGCGCGAACGGACGCGAGACGGTGTACGGCGGCGGCGTGAATCCGATTGGGCTGAAGCTGAATTTTCGCCGCGAACACCGCCTGCAGCCGTTCATCGCTTCCACGGCGGGCTTCGTCGCGTCCCTAAGGCCTGTGCCCGTGGATATTCCGGGCGGCACTCAATTTAATTTCACGTTTGATTTTCAGGCAGGAGTGGATCTGTTCAATTCATCGCGCAATCGCGCCTGGCGATTCGGCTACAAATATCAGCACATCTCCAACGCGTATCGCCACGACTTCAATCCCGGCGTGGATTTCCACTTCATCTTTTTGAGCTACTCCTTCTTCAAATGAAAATCGCCTTTCGCTGTGGCCTCAATGGAATTCTTCGATGTTGAATCTTTCGTCCGTTTCACACCACCCCGCGCTTCAACTCCTCAATCGCGTAAAACGTTCCGCGCCACCGAATTCCGCCCTGCCACAAAGTCACGAACGTGGAACGCACTATCATCCAACAAACAATTAAAGCCCCCAGCGGTTGCGTCACCGCGTAGAACGGCGACTCGTCAAATTCCATCGCAGCGCCTGCCTGCGCCATCACCGGAAGCACAATCGCCGCGAACGCGAATATCCGCGCCCATCCGTGCACAAACGGCAAAGCCACCCAAGGCAGCACGAACATCAGCAAATTCCCAATGACCTGTCCGACAGCGACCCACAGCCTAAATCCCGTGGTCGCATAAAAATTCTTAGTCGTTCCGCGGATGATATTCGCCAGCCCCGAATGCCAGTGCACGGTCACCGCGCGCCCCGCCTTCGCGACGCCCGAGCGCAAGCCCGCTTCCTTCACCAGTTTTCCCACCTTTACATCGTCCACCACTTCCATCGCCAGCCGCCGATGCGTTCCCATTTTTTCATAAGCGCTGCGCCGGAGCAGTTGAAACGCTCCAACGCCGATGTAGGTGTGCGATGTGGGGTCACTGACCCGCCAAGGCCGCAGGCCTAACACGAACGACATCGCAAAAAACGTCATCGCGATTTTTTCGCCCACCGTGAACATTTCCGCGTGGCACAGCAGCGTCAGATGGTCCCAGTGTCTCTGTTCGGCGAGCGCGATTGTCGTGCGCAATAGGTCAGGCTCAAATCGCACGTCTGCATCTGTGAGAACCAGCCACTCGCCGGTGGAATGTTCGAAAGCTTTTTGCAATCCGTGCGGCTTGCCCAGCCAGCCCGCGGGCAGGGAAGTGACGTGGACTACTTTTAGTTTGGAATTCGCGCGGGCCGCCGCGTCCAGGATGTTGCCGGTCGCATCTTCCGAGCGATCGTCAACGGCGATCACTTCGAAGTCCGGATAATCCTGGGCTAGAAAAGTTGCGAGCGCTGCCGGCAATTTCTCGGCTTCGTCCAGCGCCGAAAACAAAATCGAAACGCGCGGAGCGCCCTCGGGGTTACCGCTGTCGCTGCCTGCAGCAGAGCGGAGTTGCACTTCATTCAGCGCTGGCATCGTCCGCGCACCGCGCGCCAAATCAATCGCCGCGAGCAGCCAGCCGAACGCAATGAACCCCAGCAATCCCGTGCAGAACCAATGCAAGTGTGAATTTCCTCCAGCGCGAGTGCAGCGAACACGCTATGCTATCACTGTGCATGTCGCGCTCTGTTTCCATCGTCGGCGCAGGACGCTTGGGCCGCGCGGTCGGCCGCGCGCTTTGCCGGCTCGGTTGGCGCATCGGCCCGGTCGTTACGCGCTCTGCGGCTCATTCGCGCGCTGCGGTGCGGGCGATTGGAGCGGGACTGCCGTTCGCCACACTCACGAGCGAAGTGATGGATGCCGATGTTATTCTGTTAGCGACGCCGGACGATGTTCTGGCGGAAGTTGCGGGCGAACTGGCCAGGCTTGCGGGAAATACATGCCACGGCAAGATCGTGCTGCATGGAAGCGGGGCGCTGGATAACTCCGTGCTGCGCGCGCTCGCACGCTGCGGCGTGGCTACCGGCTCGATTCATCCGATGCAAACATTTACGAAAAATTCGCAGCCAAATCTGAAAGGCGTGATTTTTGCCGTCGAAGGCGATGCGCGCGCGCGCCGCGCGGCTGCCGCAATTGCTCGGTCTTTGGGCGGCGTTCCCGTGGCAGTCGCAAGCCGCAACAAACCTGCATATCACGCTGCCGGCAGTCTGGTCGCGGGCCACGCGCTGGCGCTAACCGAAGCCGCCGCGCAAATTCTCATAAAGCTCGGCTTCACGCGAGCGCACGCTGTGAAGACGTTGCTGCCATTGATGCGTCAGATGCTCGACAATTTCGAAAAGCATGGCCCGCATGCGGCTTGGACCGGACCTGCTTCGCGCGGCGATTACGCGACAGTCGCGAAGCATCGCGAGGCGCTGCGCCGCTTTCCGCGCGAATTCGACGACGCCTACGCGACACTCGTGAGGCTTTCCGCGCGCGTGCTAGCGAAAAATCCGAACGCAACTGTGAAACAGCTCGATCGTGCCCTAAAAAATTCCAGGAGGAACTCGCATTGAAGAACCTGCACATACCAGTCGAACACGCAACGCTTGCAAACGGCTTGCGCGTGGTCATTTCGCCGGACCGCTCGGCGCCGGTGGTCACCGTCGGTGTTTATTATCAGATTGGATTTCGGCTCGAGCCACGCGGCCGCAGCGGCTTCGCGCATCTTTTTGAGCACATGATGTTCCAAGGCTCCGAAAACGCCGGCAAGATGGAACACATTCGCCTGATTAATTCTTCTGGCGGCATGTTGAATGGCACCACGAATTACGACATCACTAATTATTTTGAATCAGTGCCTTCGAACGCGCTGGAACGCGTGCTGTGGCTGGAGGCCGACCGCATGCGCGCACTGAAAGTGGACGACGAAAATCTGCGCAATCAGCGCGACGTGGTGAAAGAAGAAGTCCGCGTGAATGTGATGAATCAGCCTTACGGAGGCTTTCCGTGGCTTGATCTACCGCCCGTGGCTTTCCGCAATTGGCCTAACGCCCACAATTTTTATGGCGATTTTGCCGACCTCGATGCCGCGACGCTGGCGGACGTGCAGACGTTTTTTCACACATACTATTCGCCGAACAATGCGGTGCTGCTGATGGTGGGCGATCTGGATCCGGCCGAAGGATTTGTTTTGGCTAAGCGCCATTTCGAGAATATTCCAACGCATTCGCTGCCGCCGCGCGCGGATGTGACCGAGCCACTGCAAACAGAAGAACGCCGCGGCGAGGTGGTCGAGAAATTTGGCCCGCTGCCCGCCATCGCCGTTGGCTACACCGTGCCAGATCGCCACAATCCCGACTGGTACGCCGCTTCGCTACTCGATCACGCGCTGCACGGAGGGCGCGTGGGCCGCATCTATCGCCGGCTGGTGCTGGAAAAGGAAATTGCCGTGGAAACTGACGGCGGCGCGGACATTATCGAAACCAACGGTCCTACGCAAATGGTGACGCGCATTTTTCACAAGCCGGAATTCACTACGGAGGAAACGATCGCCGCCTTCGATGAAATTATTCGCGAAATCCAGGAGCAGGGAATCAGCGAAGACGAACTAGCGCCCGTAAAAGTGAAACTGCGGGCCGATTACTATTCCAACCTTGAAGGCGGAATGGGAGCACACATGCCACGCTTCGGTCTGATGCACTATCTCGCGTGCTTCACTTTGTTTGATGGCGATCCCGGCAGAATCAATACGGTGCTCGATGGCTTTCAGGCTGTGACGCCCGCGCAGGTGCAGGCCGCCGCGCGGAAATATCTGGTGCCGGCGAATCGCGCGATTCTGGTAAGGCGCCCCATGCAAAAGGAAGTGGCCGCATGAGCGGAACAACTACCAAACCCATGACGACGATGACTAGCTCTACTGCGGTGGTTCAACCTTCCGCTAGCTGCGTGCCTGCGCTTGGTCCTGAACGTCCCGTCGCGTGGCCGAAGCGCGCGGTGCGGACACTTCCGAATGGAATGCAAGTGGTGTTAGCGGAATTGCGCACGTTTCCGAAAATTTCCGCGCAGCTTTTTTTCCGCAGCGGCAATGCCAGCGTCGCGCACCGCGCACCGGGGCTTGCCGAACTGACGGCTACGGTGGTGCGCACCGGAACCGGCTCGCGCACCAGCCGCCAGATCGAGGAAGATCTGAGGCGGATGGGCGCGGATCTGGGCTCGCACGCCGGCGCGGATTCCAGCGCAATTTCGATTTCGGGGCTTGCGGAATTTTCCGAAGGCCTCTTTGATCTGGTGGGCGATCTCGCGCGCAACGCTTCGTTCCCAACCGAGGAATTCGAGCGCGAGCGCGGCCGCAAAATCGAAGGCTTGCGCATCGAACGCACTACGCCCGGATTTTCTGGCGAACGAACGATTTCGCAGCGTGATTTTCGGCCAGCATCCATACGCGATTGTCTCCCCTACGGAGGAACAGGTGGAAGCCATCGAGCATCCGCAACTCGAAGAGTTCTATCACCACAATTATTCTCCGGCGAATGCGCTGCTCATCGTCGTCGGCGATTTTTCCGCTGATGCGATGTTCGCGCAGATTGAAAAGGTGTTCGGTAGTTGGACGGCTCCGCCGCCCGCCGCGATGATATCCCTCGCACCGCCGCGCAATCTTGGGCGCAAGGTTCATCTGGTGCATCTGCCCGGCAGCGTGCAGACGCAGGTACTGTTGGGCAATATGGCCATCACCCGCCGCGATCCGGATTGGTTCCGGCTGGTGCTGGCGAATTCGATTTATGGCGGCGCATTTCATTCGCGCCTGGTGATAAATATTCGCGAGCAGAAGGGTTACACCTACAGCCCGCGCAGCGGCCTGCAATCGTTGCGCCAGCACGGCTATTTCAGCGTGCATGCGGCGGTGCGCAACGAAGTTGCGGCCGCGACTTTACCGAAATATTTTATGAGATGGATCGCATGCGCTCGCTGCCCGTCACTCCGAAGAACTGGAAAGCGCGCGCAGCTACCTCACCGGCGTTTTTTCGCTGGGCGTCGCGACGCAGGATGGGTTGCTCGGCCAGCTTTCCACCATTTATCTAGATCATTTGTCCGAGGACCATCTGGAAACCTATCGCCAGAAAGTTCACGCGCTCACGGCGGACGATATTCTCGTCGCCGCACGCCGCCACTTCGATTCCGCCAATGCGCAAATCGTTCTGGTGGGCGACCGCGCGCAAATCGCGGAACAGGCTGCGCTTTTCGGCGAGGTTGATACTTACGATGCGCAAGGGCAGGGCTTATAATTTGCTGAGCTTTTTTGTGGAAAACTTGTCAAGTGACAACGCAGCTCGATTCCTACTCAATTGAAGGTACGAATTCCTTCGAAACGGCGCACTGGAAACACAAGACGCTGGACGGTCGCGCCGAGCTGTTCTTGTGGTTAATGGTGGGTGCGTGGGTGTTTTTCGGAAACCCGGGCCATCGCCAAGCCTTCATCAGCTAGTAATCGCGCTCATTCCTTTCCTCGGATAGGACTTACTTTTGAGAATTTGCGCTCGCCGAGACGAGCGCTGGCGGCTGCTGCGCCGAGGTTGCGGCCAATATCGCGCTCGCTCCGAAACCGGGAGGAAAATCCAGCGGATTCGTTCCGTTGCTCTCAGCGCGATTATGTTCGGTTTGGCCTTGTGGTTGGCGCGGATACGCTCAGCAAAAACAGCCGCCGGCGCATCCGCTGCATTTGAACGTTGCGAATGTTAAAGAGCTGGAGGAAGCTCCTGGCATCGGCCCCAAAACTGCGCAGGCCATCGTGGATTTCCGCCATAAGAGCGGGCGATTCCATCGCGTCGAAGATCTACTGGCGATTAAAGGAATCAGTCAGAAGAAACTCGACAGCGATGCGCCCGTACTTGAAGGTCACGCCGCCGCCACCACCGCCCAGCCACTGCCACACAAGTCACCACAGCCATAAAACAAGCCGCCGTATCTGTGTGAACTCTGTGTTAACGCTTTTTTTCTTGCCTTCCACGCCGCCAACAAAAGAGAATCAATTCACGGAGCGACCCATGCTAACGAAGAGGCTTTATTTTCTCGATCACGACAACGCTGGTGTTGATCCTCACAACGCTTGCGGCGAGCAGCGCAACGAATTCCGCACCGCGCGGCGCAACCGCTCCGGCCACCGCGCCTGGCTACGGGTTATCATCTGCTGAAGAAAATTCCACTGGGCGGAGAAGGCGGCTGGGACTATTTGGCCTTCGATACCCCCACGCGCCGTCTGTTCATCTCCCGTGCCACAAAAGTCGTCGTCCTCAACGTGGACACCGGCACCGTCGCCGGCGAAATCGCGAATACTGACGGCGTCCATGGCATCGCCTTCGCGCCCGAGTTCGACCGCGGATTCACTTCCAATGGCCGCGCGGGTACCGTCACCATTTTCGATCTGCAGACGCTGCAAGTAATCGGCAGCGCGAAAACGGGCATGAATCCCGACGCAATCGTTTACGATCCAGCATCGAAGCGCGTCTTCACCATGAACGGGCACAGCAACGATGTCACAGCGATTGATGCCGCTAGCGGCAACGTGCTCGGCACGATTCCGGTGACGGGCAAGCCGGAATTTGCGGTGGCGGATGGCGCGGGGCAGGTGTACGTCAATATCGAGGACAAAAGTGAGGAACTGCAGTTTGACACGAAGAATCTGAAAGTCACAGCACAGTGGCCGCTTGCGCCGTGCGAGGAGCCTTCTGGCCTTGCGATGGACATCCCGCATCGGCGGCTTTTCGCGGGCTGCCACAATGAAATGATGGCGGTGATGGACGCGGATTCCGGCAAGGTGATTGCCACACCAGCAATTGGCGATGGCGTGGACGCAAACGCGTTCGATGCCGGCACGGGCTTCGCGTTCGCGTCGAACGGGATGAGCGCGACGCTCACCGTGGTGCACGAAGACGCGCCGGATAAATTTTCAGTGGTGGAAAATGTAGCGACGCAACGGGGTGCGCGCACCATGGCGCTGGATCCGAAATCGCACCAGGTTTATCTGGTGACCGCCGATTTCGCGCCGGCGCCGCCATCCGCAAACGAAAATCCCAAGCCGCGCATGATGGCAGTGCCAGGCTCCTTCGTGGTTCTGATCTATGCCAAGTAACCGCGCCAAGTAACTATGCCAAGTGACGGCGAGCCAGTGACGTAGAGCTTTAAAGCGCGTTACAAAATCTGGCGGCTCGATTTCGTGGAGTCAATCGCCAGCGGCACCTGGTCGGCAATCTCCAGGCCATACCCTTCCAGCGCGACAACTTTTTTCGGATGATTGGTGAGCACGCGAATGCGGCGCAATCCCAAATCAATTAATATCTGCGCACCGATTCCGCTTTCGCGCTGTACCAGGCGCTGGCGTCCCAAATCCTGCTCGACTTCCTCGCGCGCGTGAAAACGAATGCGGGGCAGCTCGCCATTATCCGCTTCGCGCGGCGCCTCAATCTGGAATCCGCGGCCGGTGTGGTGCAGATAGACGAACACGCCGCGGTCTTCCTTGGCAATTGCCGCGAGCGAGCGTTCGATAGTCGCGTGACAATCGCAGGCTGTGGAGCCGAAAACATCGCCGGTGAGGCAATGCGAATGAACGCGCACCAGCGGAGGACCGGATTTTGTGGCGTCGGCCAACTCTCCGCGAACGAGCGCGACATGTAGTTCGTGGTCCGCGTCGTTCGAATAGGCAATCATGCGGAAATTTCCGTGGCGTGTGGGCAGCACCGATTCGGCGATTCGCCGGACGTGCCGTTCGTGCTGCATGCGGTAACGAATCAGGTCCGCCACCGTCAACAATTTCATGGAATGCAGGCGGCAAAATTCGACCAGTTGCGGAATGCGCGCCATGGTGCCGTCGTCATTCATAATTTCGCAAATCACGCCGGAATGGTCGAGCCCCGCGAGGCGCGCCAGATCCACCGAAGCTTCCGTTTGCCCCGCGCGCACCAGGACGCCACCGTTCCGCGCACGCAAAGTGTAAACGTGGCCCGGCCGCGCGAGATCTTTGGGATGAGTGTTCGGACTGGTGGCCGCCAGAATCGTGGTGGCGCGGTCGGCCGCGCTGGTGCCGGTCGTCGTGCCGCGAAGCGCGTCGATCGGCTCGCAGAACGGCGTACCGAACATCGAAGTGTTGCGCGGCGTGATGGGCGCGAGAGCCAGCGCGTCGCAGCGTTGCTCCGTCATGGCCAGGCAAATCAGGCCGCGGCCGAATTTCGCCATGAAATTGATCGCTTCCGGCGTCACTTTTTCGGCGGCCATGGTCAGATCGCCTTCGTTCTCGCGATCTTCATCGTCCACCAGGACGATCATGCGGCCGGCGCTTATGTCTTCCAGCGCTTCTTCCACGCTTGCGAAGGGTGGTTGTCGTTCGGTCATTTTGAGTACCTCTAAGGCTAGACTAAATATTAGCATTTAATTCGGCACCGCGGCATCGCCAGTAACTAATCAGGGACTTTGGCCGAACTCCGCGATGCGCGCGGCCTTTCTCGTTCTACGATGAGCCGCAATGCCGACCTCTCACGTGCGTTTATTTCTGCCGCTCGTCATCGTTGCCGGAATCCTGTGCACCTGCGCTTGTTCGCACGCGCCCGATCCCGGGTATCTAGAATTGCGGCGCTCGCAGGAGGCAATAGAGGGGGCCACCAGCTGGCAGTCCGACGTTTCGGCGAAATATCCCACCGGCCAGCCCGTCATCGTCGAGCTTTCCAAGGTGGATTGCCCCGGTCGCATGGAACGCGTCGGCATCCTGCACGAAATGCACAACATCTCCCTGCGCGAAATCTGGCTCGACGGGACGTATTACAACAAAACCGAAGGTGTCTCCGTCTGGATCAGTCATCCGGCCAATCTGAATCCGTTTCCAGAGTGCGGCCGAGGTCCCTTCATGATTTGGGATGGCGTGCTGTACGGCGATCTTGATCAGGTTCACGCTACGGGCGAATTTCGCCGCGGCAAGACCGACAGTTACGACAATGTTTCCTGCGTGTGGTGGGACGTGATTCCAGCGAAAGGAGCGCTGCCGCACTATTCAGCATGCGTCGCAGAAACCGATCATCTTCCGCGCTTGGTCAATTCGCTGGAGCACGATTTGCATTACACCTATACGCTCTCGCGCTGGAATGCCACCGTTGTAACCTTGCCTCCCGAAGCCAAAGTGATTACGAACTGACCCCGGCACACGAAAAGTGATTGGTGATGCTGAAGTCGCGATTCGTGCATCTTCGTTTGCGGCGTGCGGGAGGCGGGTCGGGGTATAATCCGAGTCAATATATGCCCCTCCTTCCAGGGTCGCATCTAGGACCCTACGAAATCGGTACGCTGCTAGGCGCCGGCGGCATGGGCGAGGTCTATCGCGCGCGCGATCCGCGCCTGGATCGCACCGTTGCGATAAAAATTCTGCCAGCCGAATTATCCGCGGACGGTGATCACTTGCGCCGTTTCGAACGCGAAGCGCGCTCCGCCTCGGCGCTGAATCATCCCAACATCGTCACCATATACGAGCTTGCACAAGACGACTCCGCCCACTTTATCGCGATGGAGTTGATCGAGGGTCAGACGCTGCGCCAACTGCTCGCGACGGGTTCCCTGCCCATACGAAAAATAATCGAAATTGCGGCGCAGGTGGCCGAGGGGCTGGCGAAGGCCCACGAAGCCGGCATCGCGCACCGCGACCTGAAGCCCGATAACCTGATGATCACCCTCGATGGCTTCGTCAAAATTCTCGACTTCGGCTTGGCGAAGGTGGCGACACCCGGCGAAGAGCGGCAGCATCAGGACATCCGCACACTCTCTTCCTGGCAAACGCAACCCGGCACAATGGTCGGAACGGTGCAATACATGTCGCCGGAGCAAGCTGCTGGCGGTCCACTGGATTTTCGTTCCGACCAATTCTCATTCGGACTGGTGCTTTACGAAATGGTTACGGGAAAACGCGCGTTCCCCAGAAGCACGGCAGCGGAGACTCTGGTAGCCATCATGCGCGAACAAGCCGAGCCCATCGCGGTGCAAAATCCCGACGCGCCGGCGCCTTTGTGCTGGGCCATTGAGCGCTGCCTGGCGAAAGATCCCGATAAGCGTTACGTCTCCACGCGAGATCTGGCGCGCGAACTTGCCGCCATACGCGACCGCTTCTCGGAGAGGCCCGCGCGGCAGGCGGAACCTCGTGCGACCAACATTCCTGTGCAGCGCACCGCGTTCGTGGGTCGCGAGAAGGAAATCGCCGCCGCGAAAGAATTGCTGCTTTCCAAAGACGCGCGCCTGGTCACCGTCACGGGACCGGGCGGAATCGGCAAGACGCGCCTGGGAGTGGAAATAGCCAATAGCGTCCTGGAAAACTTTCCCGGTGGAATACATTTTGTGCCGCTCTCGCCGCTGCGCGATCCCGCGCTGGTAGCTTCCGTTATCGTGCAGACGCTTGGCATTCGCGAGGCTGGAGGTCAGTCGCCGCTCGATTTGCTAAAAAAATATTTCCAGGATTCCGCGCATACGTCCGTGCTGTTCCTGTTGGATAATTTCGAGCACCTAATGCCAGCCGCGCCCATCGTGGCGGATCTACTGGCCATTGCGCCCAGTCTGAAAATTCTGGTCACCAGTCGCGCGGCGCTGCACGTTTACGGCGAACAGGAATTTCCCGTGCCGGCGCTGGGCGTGCCGGAATCGCATGCCAAACCGTCGTTGAGTGCGCTGTCGCAATTTCCGGCGGTCGCGTTGTTCGTGCAACGCGCCATCGCTGCCAGGCCGGATTTTGAGTTGAACCAGCAGAATGCCTCCGCTGTGATAGAGATTTGTGCGCGCCTGGACGGCCTGCCGCTCGCCATCGAACTTGCCGCCGCGCGCGTGAAAGTCCTTTCGCCTTCTTCCATGTGCACCCGCTTGGCCAGCCGCTTGCAATTACTGACCGGCGGCGCGCGCGATTTGCCGCAGCGGCAGCAAACTCTGCGCGCGGCCTTCGATTGGAGCCACGACCTGCTCAGTCCCGCGGAGCAGAAACTTTTCCGCAGGCTGTCGGTGTTCGTCGGTGGATGCACGCTGGAAGGCGTGGAAGCTGTGTGCGATACCAAGGGCGATCTGGAATTGGATCTGCTCGACGGCATGGCGTCCATGGTGGATAAAAGTTTGCTGCAACAGATCGAGCAAGCCAACGGCGAATCGCGCTTCCTGATGCTGGAAACGATCCGCGAGTACGCGCGCGAGAAACTGGAAGCCAGCGGCGAGGACGCTGCGACGAAACGCGCGCATGCCGCTTATTGCCTGGTGCTTGCCGAAGAACAGGCTATGACGCAGACCAGCGCGCAGGGTGCGGACGATGCGGAGGGACGGGAGCGCCTTGCGTTGGAGCACGACAATTTTCGCGCGGGCCTGCAATGGCTCATCGAATCCGGAGATGCGGATTGGGGCTTGCGTCTGGGCACCGCGCTTTTTCGTTTTTGGGAGTCGCGCGAGTATTTGGCGGAGGGCCGCGACATGCTCGCCAAGATGCTGCAGATTCCGGCGGCTGCTGCGCCTACCAAGGCTCGTGCGCGGGCTGTTTTTTCGGCAGGCGTGTTCGCAACTGAACAGGGAGATTTCGCTGCGGCCGATGCGCTGATGATGGAAAGCTTGGAAATCGCGCGCAAGTTGGGAGACACGCAGGGCGTCGCTGTCGCCGTGAATGCGCGCGCCGTCCTTGCTCGCGATCAGGGAAATGTTGAGCTGGCGCACGCTCTGTTTCAGGAAAGCCTCACGCTGTGGAGGAAGCTGGGCGACCTGCAAGCCATCGCGCGCGCTCTGAGCAACCTCGCGAGTGTGCTGAAGATGCAGGGCGAGTACGACCTGGCACGCTCACTTTGCGCAGAGTGTCGCGCAATTTTTGAAGGACTCGGCGATCGCACCGGCGCCGCGTGGTCGCTGAACAATGAGGGAGATATCGCGCGCGATCAGGGCGACTCCGCGGCCGCGCGCGCGTTGTTCGAACAGGCGCTAGCAATTTTCCGGCAGCTGGATGACCGCTGGGGCGTCGCTGGGACGCTGGCTGATCTGGGCACACTGGCACGCGAAGAGAAGAATTGTTCCGCGGCGCTCGCTCTGTTCCGTGAGAGCCTGAAAATTTTTCAGCAGCTGGAACATAAACGCGGCATCGCGCGCTTGCTGGAATGTTGCGCGTGTTCAGCGGCAGTTCAGCAGCAGGCCGCGCGTTCGCTCCGCCTGGCGGGCGCGGCGGCTGCGTTGCGTCAGAATATTGGCGCGCCGCTCACCGTCGCTGAACAGGTGAAATTGGAAACGATCCTGGAACCAGCGCGCCAGGCGCTTTCCAACACCGCAACTGCCTGGCTGGAAGGTTGGGACATGCCGCTCGATCGAGCGATCGAAGAAGTGCTGGCGCCTGACGCCGGATCGCAGTCGGGTTAGCGCCAGTTTTGCTGACACACCACGGCATGTAGTGATCGCGCAAAAATGGGGACGCCGGGCAGCGGTTCTTACTCCGCGGTTGAAGGATCAATCAGCCGGCGCACCGCGGAGACGCGATTGCACGCTAGACCCACGCGCTTGGCATGCTCTTGCACCGTGGCCTCATCTGGAGCGAGGTAAACGCAGTACACTTTGTTGCCGGTGACGTAGCTATGCAGCCACTGAATTTTGGGGCCCATATCTTTCAACACCGCGACCGACTTCTGCGACAGTTCCCGCAGCTGCTCGTCGGTCAGATCTCCGGCTCCCGGAACGTCGCGTTCGATCACGTATTTGGGCATGAGCATTCTCCTGAAGCTTTGGCATGCTAGCATGCACGTGGAGCGGCTTCAACACGCCTCGGCTGAAGCCGTCCCGCGACGCACGAAAAACTTGACGAAGAAATGAGGTTGCCATGGATCTTCGATCGTTGCAAAAACCCTTGAAAGAGCAATACCGCGCGGACCCGACTGCCTCGCGCATCACCATTCGCGCGAAAGGCACTCAGACCGGCGCGCCCATCGCATGTTCGGTGGACATTGGGCGGGCCATTCATCAGGCCGAAGCGCACAAAGGCGTCGGAGGCGCGGGCGCTGGGGCTTGCTCCGGCGACTTGCTGCTTGGCGCGCTGGCTGCTTGCGCACAGATTACTTGTCAGATGGTCGCCGCCGCGATGAGCATTCCCACCGATCGCATCGAGGTCACAGCGGAAGGAGACCTCGACCTGCGCGGCACGCTCGGTATTGCGAAAGAAGTCCCAGTAGGCTTCGAGAACATCCGTGTCAATTTCGATATCGCAGCCCCAAACGCCACTGCGGAACAAATCGCCGCGCTGCGCGAAAAGACCGAGCAGTACTGCGTGGTGATGCAGACGCTGCTGCATCCGCCGCCGCCGCAAAGCACCTGGACGCGCCATGATTAGGCGATCGACAAGATAGGCTGTACTTTGCTGTGCTAGCCAACTGTGGAGCGTCGAAGCCCGCACCCTTCAAAAAGAAGCTGTGAAGAAACCCTCTGAATTTCCATCTTGCAAAAAAAGAAGTCTGCCGTAAGCTCTCGGCATGAGCCAAGATAATCCGATCAGCAAACAGCCTCTGATTCGCTACGTGAACCGGCAGCAGATGAGCTGCCGAGCTGTGGATGTGGAACACCTCATCGGCGAAGACCATCCGGAGAGCTACTGGGGCACTGGTAGGGCGCCTGAACCTGCGTGTCTTTTATCAAGCCATCGAGAGCAGCACAGAGGAAGGGGGACGGCCGGCGATTGATCCGCAACTGCTGATCAGCCTGTGGGTGTAGGCCTACGGCCCCGGGATTGGATCGGCGCGGGAAGTGGCGCGACGGTGCTAGTTTGATCCGGCCTTGCAGTGGTTGACGGGGCTGGACGAAGTGAACTACCACACGCTGGCGGACTTCCGTGTCGAGAAGCAGAAGGAGTTGGATGAACGGTTCACCCAGGTGCTGGCGGCGCTGAGCAAGGAAGGACTGATCCCTCTGGAACAAGTGATGCAACACGGCACGAAGATCAAGGCCCAGGCCAGCCCCAGGAGTTATCAGCAGGAGCAGACGATTCGCGAGCATCTGGAGCGGGCACGGCGACGCGTGACGGAGATGGGTGATCCAGGGAACGAAGAGATCAACCCCCGAACCAAGCAGGCGCGCGAGCGAGGCCGGCGCGAACAGCAAGAGCGACTGGAAAACGCCTTGCAAGAACTGGAGAAGCTGCAAAATCGCAAGCACGGAGAAAAGGTTAAGAGCAAAGTACGAGTGAGCAGCAGCGATCCGCAGGCACGGGTGATGCATCAGTCCGATGGAGGATTGGCTCTGAGCTACAACGCGCAGATTTCCGCGGACGCCGCACACGGGTTGATGGTGGGTGTAGCGGTAACCCAGGAAGCCAACGACACAGGCCAGTTGCTTGCAGCAGTGGAACGCAGCGCAGAACGGTTGCAGCAAAAGCCGGAGCAGATGGTGGCCGAGGCGGGTTACACCACAGGCGCGGCCATCGAGGAGATGGCCGAACGCAAGGTGGATTTTCTGGGGAGCATGCCGCGAGAAGACGCGTCGAAGGGGAGGACCGCTCCCCACCGGCTGCCACGCAGCGCGTTCATTTTTCAGCCCGAGAGGAATCGCTAGGTGTGTCCCGAGGGCAAGTTCTTGCACGACGAAAAATACTTGAAGAAGGAGCGCGGGCTCGTTTCCCGCCGCTATTTGGCGCAGGCGGAGGATTGTCGAAGCTGTGCCCGCAGGCCAGAGTGCTGTCCGGAAAATCGCGGCGGCCGGGGGATATTACGTTTGGAGGAGAGCGCCGGAGTTTTGTCTTTCCGGCAGAAGATGGAAACCGCAGAAGCACGGGCCAGCTATCGTCGGCGTGGCAGAGTCGTGGAATTTTGCGATGCCTGGATCAAAAGCAAGCTGCGTCTGCGCCAGTTTCACGTTCGAGGGCTGGTCAAAGTGCAGATGGAGATACTCTGGGCTTGCCTTACCTAGAACCTGCAACAGTGGATCCGTTTGCGCAAACCACTGCCCGCGCCAGCCAATGGCTAAATTCAGAAAACCGCAGGGTCCGGAAAAGACGGAATCGACACGAGCAGCACAGGCTGAAAAGCCAAAATCTTCCTTGCGCCACAAAAGCCAACCTGCGCGAGACGTTTCTTCACAGCTTCAAACCAAAGGGATGCGGCACTCGCGAAAGCTTGAAGCGTTCGTTCGAGTGGTGCGGAGGATGCGCCACCCGCCACCCTTAAAATCGAAGGCGTCGGTTCCGGTCGTTTGCAAGGGTGTGCCACCCGCCAGCCACGAGACAACTCAGGCCAACCCAGAAGCCCATTAAAGTGCATGTGCGCCCGTGGTGGAAGCCCCAGAGTTTTAGTGTGCCTGAAAGGCAGCGTCTAGAGAATAACCTGCGCCCCCAGGGTTGGTTATTCTTACTCGCACACCTCCCGCGGGCATGGCGGGCGTTGTCACCTGCAGGGTGGACGTATCAGCAAATGACGTAGGTGCGGCGACGCCTCCAAATGTCACCGTGGTCCCCGCCTGAAAACCGGTCCCTCGAATGGTGACGGATGTTCCGCCGCTGGCGGGCCCGGTCGAAGGATTCAAATAGCCAATCGATAGTGGAGGGGGAGCCAGGTTTACGACGGTAAGACCCTTGTTCGTGTTGAGAAACAGGCGATTGCCGGTTTCGTCGAAATCCATCGGACTTGGCGTAACCGGCAGAACGGTTTCGTTCAGCAGGACCCGGCACAGCCAAGTGCCGCGATTGGTGTCGGTCACGTCTATACCGTTGGAAAGTGGCGTGTGCAGAAGACTCCCCGAGGCATTCATCTTCTCCCCATTTACGTCACCATTGGCGATACCGGGGAGAGAATAGAAGAAGTCGGGTACTTGCGCTTGCATGTGTGGTATCAGTTGGCCGTCGAGCCGAGTGTAGTCAGAGGCGAACCAATTGCCATCTCCCGACGCCGCGCTGCTATCGCTTACTAGTACCGGGCCGGTGGTGATCTGGTTTGTGGAAGCAAGCCAGAGAAAATTTCCACACCCTTGCCCTGTGAGGAAAATCTGACTTCCATCGGCGCTGCCGGAAAAGCTGTTGCCCCCAACCTGTAGACCGGGGAACGGCAAGACCGGGCCCGGAGTCACACTGTGAGTGGCCAAATCCAGTTGCCAGAGTTGGCCACCACAGCCCGAAAACGTCCCGGACACTCCGTCTACGAAGACCTTGCCCGTACTCGTAGCAATCACGTCAGCTACTCCGGGGGGAATTCGCGACATTTACGGGAATTTGCAAGGCCGTGCTCGTGGAAGGATTATCTGGATCGACGATCGCCACCGAAACGTCTGCAAAATTGGCTGCGAGAAGCTTGGACTTATCCGGAGTCAGCGCCAACCCAAGAAATTTCCGCGCGCCGGACACCGAAGGCGGGGTAATCGGCGCAAAGAACTGCCCCGCGTCCGCCGAAAACACGTCGATATGATCTCCCGCGCTGAGATACACCCAATGCCGTTGAGAATCGTACAGCACAAAATTAAAAGTATCGGACGAGGGGTAATCCGTGATGCTGGGAAGATATGTAAAGGCTCCGGGTAAGGTTGCTGTTCCCGCTTGGCTTGTCACCGTAACGTCGGCCGCACCCGGTTTTCCGGGCGGCACGACCACCTGCACTTCGTCAACATCTGGAAATGGGTAGCTTGCGCTGTCATTTATATCAGCGTACTTGGCACTCGCCAATACCGTCGCCGAGGTGCCACCGATCGTCACAGCTGGCGCTGCGTTCTTCCCAAGTAAACCGTAGCCGATAATCGTGAGCGTCGCACCACCGTCTGACGATCCCGCATTTCCACCCACAAAAAGTATCTGGGTTCCGTAAGAGAAAGCTTGCGCCGTGAGAGAGAAGCAGCCGTCCGGTAAAACCGCTTTTACGTTCACCAGGGCTGCCGTTGGCGAAGGAGGCGCCGTGACGGAAACAAGGGACGCGGCGAACGCTGTGTTTGTCCCGCGTACATTCCCAAACCAGACATCGGGCAACGTATCGAATGAAATCTGCCCCAAGTTCGTAGCCAGCGGCATGTTCAGCGCTGCCTCGTCTATGGCGGGCCCTTGCGGGAACGGCGGCCCGAAAGGTAAGTTCAAGAGATTCTGATAATTCGCGGCGTCATCGAACACCAGCCCATAACTAGCGGCAGAAAATTCTAGTCCGGTGTTGTCCGTTGCCAGCGGCGTTGCTTGTTTGTACGGGGGATAGGGGCACACACTGCCCGACGGAACCTGGAAGGACGGAGCCTCGCCAACGAGCGAAAAGGAGCCGGTGTCGTAAGTGAGAATAACCGGATAGAAAGGACCGCACAACGCGAACGGCACTATCGCGGTGATATAGAGTTTCGATCCATCGGCGGAATATTTCATCCCCGCTATGAAACCGCCAAGGGGCGGCGTAGCTAGGACGTTAAGATTGCTGTCCACGAAAGCAAAGCCGCTGGTTCCAATCACAGCGAATTCATGTGCCGCGGGACTACCCGCAACGTCCAGCACTTGGCCAACAGGCGATTGCCCGGATACGGAGAAACTGTCGCTGGCGGCATCGTAGACCGCCAAGTTCACGTCGCTCCCGTAATCCACCACCAGGGCCTTGGTTCCATCGCCGGTCCTCACCAGCTGATTTATCCACGTGCCGATGCCGGGTGCACTTCGAGAGATGAATGTTCCCGTTGCCGGGTTCCATTGCTCCAGATAGTATGCAGGAGGACTGCTGTTCAGCGTCATGCCCACAAGGGTTGTGCCGTTCGACGTGTTCGCAAGCAGGGCCGGAATGGCGTAGGAGGCGCCGCCAACTACAGTGGGCGTCACATTCGCCCTATTCACTACTTGCAGCGAGGCCGTATCGATTGAAACGATCTGTTGAACGTTGCTACCAACTATAAGTTGGGTGCCGTCTAGACTCATATCCATGCCGGTAGGGCCAGGCGCCGAGATGCTCTGAATAATCTGGTGCGTAGTTGGAGAGATTACGTCCACGCGGTTCCATTGAGGGTTACTCACGTACACTACGCCATGTGCTGCATCGAAAGCGGCCGATGCCGGCGTTCCGTCTGTTCGAATAAAATCTGTACGAATTGCAGGAAGAGTGCCCACGGGCGGCGTAACGTTCAGCAAGAAAGTCGCGCTCTCCATCGCTCCGTCAGCCGTCCGCGTCGCTGTAACTGTGACTGTGGAGTAATTTGCCGGACCTGCATTGGAACTCGCAGTCAACGTTAGCGCAGTCGCCGGTTGGCCAAACGGGAACGGATTCAATCCGAAGGCCGCCTGGACGCCGGTCGGCAGTCCCGAAATCGAAAAGTTGACTGTGAAGTTGCTATTCCCCGCGGAGCTCAAAGTCAACCCAGCGATCGTTGATGCACTGCCGCCCTGCGAGAAAGACAATTCTGAATTGTTCAAGATCACGCTAAAGCTCGCCAATTGGCTCGTCAGCACTTGCAAAGTGGCCGGGACAGAGTGCTGGAGGTTGCCGCTTGTCCCCTGAAAACTGAGCGAGAAGCTCCCGAGGCCGGCTGAACCGGAAGCCGTAACCATTACTGTTTGCGGAGTGCCCGGCGTTACATTAAACGGAGGTGCCGGCGACGCCGTCACCCCGCTTGGCAATCCAGAGATTGTTACCGATACAGTTCTCGTAAATCCGCTTAGAGCCGTGATCGAAACTTGAACGGTTGTCGAAGTGCCTTGGGTCAGCATGAGGGACTGAGAATTTGTTGAAATGCTGAAGTCTGGCGACGGCGGCGGAGGTTGCTGCTGACTTGTACTTCCACCGCCGCAGCTCGCCGCGGTCAATGCCATAACAATCAGAGCCAGTTGTAGTGACCGGGAATAAAACTCCGATCGGACACCGCGCCAAAGGGAGATATTCATAATGAAGTTTCCAAGAAATTAAGGCGATGATAATACCAAGGGTTATTTACCTTGTCTGTAATCGAAACCGGCCGATGCGCAGAGGGAGGGATGCAGAGAGGTAGGCGCAACATCGAGAGGGCACGCGCGCGGTTGATTAATAGCGGGCTTAGTAGCGGATGAAGAAGTAGGCGGACATGCTCAGGCCTACGGCGATTACGATCCAGCGGACGTGTTGCTGGTTCATTTTTTGGGCGTAGTGGGCTCCGGCGTAGCCGCCGGTGAGGCTGCCGAGAATCATCAGCACGGCTTGCGGCCAGAAGATCATCTTGGCGAAGATGAAGGTGACCATGGCGACGCCGTTGACCACGCTGACCAGCAAAACTTTTATTCCGTTCATCGCGTGAATATCTTCCATACCCAGCAGGGCGAGCAGCGAAAGAACCAGGATACCCACGCCCGCGCCGAAATAGCCTATGTAAATCGAAATCAGCAACTCCAGAAAAAATCCTGCGATGGTGAGCGGGCGCGAAGGTTTTCCGGCCGCGGCGCGGCGGCGCACCCAGGCGCTGATGCGCGGGCCAGCCATAAAGAGCAGAGTGGCGGCGAGCAGCAGCCAGGGAATCAAATGCAGGAACGTGGATTGCGGCGTACCGAGCAAGATGCGCGCGCCGATGACTCCCCCGATGATGCCGGTAACAAGCAACAAGGGCAGCAGCCGGCGCGCCTCGGGTGTGAAGGCGTTGCGGTACGCGACGGTGCTGGCGACGGTGCCGGGAAAAAGCGCGGCGGTGTTGGTGGCGTTGGCCGCGATGGGCGCCATGCCGCTGAAAAGCAGCGCGGGGAAGGAGATGAAACTGCCGCCGCCCGCGACTGCGTTGAGCAGTCCCGCGATGAGCGCGGCGAAGAACAGGAAGATCGGGTGAGAAAAGTGCACGCGAGAGAATAACATTGGCGGCGGGCGCTGCGAAAATTGTGGTTGGGCGATGCAAACGCAGCGAAGCGGGAAGTAGGGAGGCGCATGCGGCAGGGAGAGCTCGCAGGCGCGCAGCCTGAGCGAGACATGACAAAGCAAGGCACGACGACGCTAAACGAGACGTTAGGAGGCCAAGCGAGACAAAGGAGGGGATGGTTTCGGAGTTTTGCACTTCGGTGTAAACTTCTGCGCGGCGAGACGCGAAGCGGGCGGCGCTGGGGCGTTACGCAGGGAAAATTCGAAGTCAAGAGAGGGGTTCGCGTGCGCAAGGGCGTCGGAGGGTTGCTGTGTGCGGTTGTTGTGTTAACTATATTGTTATCTGCTGAATTTGCGGGCGCGCGTGTGGCGTCCCAGCCGGCCGCGAACGAGAAGCAGGCGGCGTGGGACCGGCTGGCCGACGAGTATTTCGACCAAGTGTATTTCAAGTTCGCGCCGAGCAATGGCACAAGCGACGGGTTTCATCAGTACGATGCGCAGCTGGAGGATTATTCGCGCGCGGGAATCGACGCGGAAGTGGCTGCGTTGCACGCATTCGAAAAGCGCGTGACGGCGGTGGACCCGCAGGGGCTGGGCGAAACGCGCGCGGCAGACCGCGAACTGGTCCTGACGAATATCCAAGGCACGCTGCTGGCGGAGGAAACCATCCGGCCATGGGAGAAGAATCCGGATTTTTATTCGAGCGGCATCAGCGGCAGCGTGTACGTGATCATGATCCGGCAATTCGCTTCGGCGGACGAGCGGCTGCGGTCCGTGGTGGCGCGCGAGGAAAAAATGCCGGAGGTATTTGCGGCGGCGCGCGCGAATCTGAAGAATCCGCCGCGGATTTACACGGAGATTGCGCTGGAGCAGCTGCCGGACATCATCAGTTTTTTTCAGAACGACGTGCCGGAGGCTTTTGCTGGCGCGAGCGACCCCGCGGTGAAAGCGGCGTTCGCGAAATCGAATGCCGCGGTGATCGAGAGCTTGCGAAGTTATGCGGAATGGCTGAAGAGGGATGTGCAGCCGCGGTCGCACGGAGATTTTCGGATCGGCGCGGAAACATTTTCGAAGAAATTGTTGTACGACGAGATGGTGGATACGCCGCTGGACCGGCTGCTGGAAATCGGCTGGGCGGATTTGCACAAGAATCAGGCGGAGTTCAAGCGCGTGGCTGCGGAGCTGGAACCCAGTAAATCCGCGAGCGAGGTGCTGGCTGAGTTGATGGCGGACCATCCGACGGCGGATCATCTGCTGCAGAGTTTTCGCGATACGTTCGACGGGCTGATCGCTTTTATTCGCGCGAAGCACATCATTACGATTCCTTCGGACGTGCGGCCGATTCTGCAGGAGACGCCGCCGTTTATGCGAGCGACGACGTTTGCTTCGATGGACACTCCGGGGCCGTTCGAGCACGTGGCGCACGAAGCGTATTTCAACGTGACGCTGCCGGGAGCACACGAAACGGCGCAGGAAATCGCGGGGCGCATGTCGGCTTTTAATGTGGGGACGATCGTGAGCACTGCGACGCACGAGGCTTACCCCGGGCACTACGTACAATTTCTTTGGGTGCACGAAGCGCCGACGAAGGCGCGGATGTTGCTGGGCGCGAGTTCGAATTCGGAGGGCTGGGCGCATTACTGCGAGCAGATGATGCTCGACGAAGGATTCGGGCAGCCGGGGACGGGCGCGAAAGATGCGCGCGAAGCGAAATTGATTCGCCTCGGGCAGCTGCAGGATGCGTTGTTGCGCGATGCGCGGTTTATCGTGGGCGTAGAAATGCATACCGGTAAGATGAGCATTGAGCAGGCGACGGAATTTTTCGTGAAGGAGGGGTATCAGTCGAAGGAGACCGGGTTGGTGGAAACGAAACGCGGCACGGCGGATCCCACTTATCTTTATTACACGCTGGGGAAGCTGGAGATTTTAAAATTGCGCGAGGATGTGAAGAAGAAGGAAGGCGCCGCGTTTTCGCTGGAGCAGTTTCACAATAATTTCATGCGGCAGGGATTTCCGCCGATCAAGATTGTGCGCCACGCAATGTTAGGAGACGACTCGCCGACGCTGTGAGCTGCGCCACGCGATGCTAGGGGACTATTCGCCGACGATTTGAGTGACGCAAGGGCTGCGATGCGGCAGCCGACCGGTTCAACCCTGGCTCGCGGCGAGCGCTTTTTGCGCGGTTAATTTAAATCCACGGGCCTTGGTGTCCTGCGCTAGCTGGCGCAGCGTAGCGCGGCCTTCATTTTTCCGGCCGGAGGCGATCTGCGTTTCGCCCAGCGCGAGGCGCGCGTCATACTCGATCTGGATCATTCCGCCTGCGTGAGCTTCCTTCTGCGCGGATGCCAGGACGTGCAGCGCGGCCTCGGCCTTTCCGGATTTTGCGTCTACTTGCCCAGCAGCGATGGCGGCGTCCAATTTTGTTCCACGATCGCCAGATTGTTGGGCGAGCTGCGTTGCTTTGTCGCTCTGCTCGCGCGCTGCGGCGACGTTGCCAGAGATCAGCAGCGCGCGTGTCCACGTGACGCGGGCCTCGGCTTCGCCAGCGCTGTCTTTTTCGGCGGCGAACTCCGTGGCGGCATCTCCGGCATATTTTGCGGCGTCATCGGGCTTGCGTTGTTCGAGCGCCAGCTGGGCCAGCGAAATTCGCGTGTATGCTGCGTCGTTCTTGGCCTTCACTGATTCGAGCGCGGAGAGCGACTCCTGCAGGCTGCTGCGCGCGCCATCGGGGTCGGCTTGTTGCAGCTGGACATTTCCGAAACTTGCGAGGGTCCTGCCGATGCCTGCGCGGTCGTTAATCTCGCGGCGAATCTTGAGCGATTCTTCGCAACTCGTGCGTGCGTCGAGGAGCGCGCCGGCGCCCAGAGCCGTCGCGCATTTGTTATTCAGAATGCGGGCCTCCAGATTCTTGTCGCCCAAATCGCGGGCCGACTTCAGGGCGGCCTCGAAGAATTCCTTGGCGCGCGCGAGGTTACCTGTCGCGAATAACGCGTCCGCAAGGTTTTGTTGTGCGAGCGCTAGGTCGCCCAGCTCGTTACGTTCGCGCGCCACGGCGATGGCTTGTTCGTACGTTTTCTCGGCCGCTGCGTACTCGCCCCGCGCAGCCTGGCTATTGGCGAGGTTATTTAGCGCACCGGCCTCATCGTAAGCATCGCCGATGGACTGCGCGATACTCAAGGCTTCGCGATAGAGCGGCTCGGCGACCGCATAATTTCCCGCGTAGTAATAGGAATTCGCAATGTCATTCGTGGCGCGGGCAGCCCCAAGCTGGTCGCCAGCGGAGAGGTTGATCTTCTTGGCCTCTTCGCATAACGGCCGCGCCTTTTCCGCGTCGCCCAAATTCTCTTCGGCGAAACACTGCAGAATCCGCGCGCGCGCCAGTAACAGATTAGCTCCTAACGCTTGTGCTGTATCCGCGGCGGAAGTTGCGACGCTCAGTTCCTGTTTATAATCGGCGAGGTCGCCGTGCGCGCGCGCCTCGGCCAGGTCGGCCTGAGCGCGAATTCCAGCCGCGAGCGGTTGACTGCGCACTTGGGCGATGGTTGTGAGCGCGTCGGTTGCCTTGCCCGCGCGAATCTGCGTGTTCGCGAGCAAGAGTCCGTACTCGGGCTCGTCGCGATATTCCGCCCACAGTTGGGAGTATTGCTGGATCGCTTTCGGCCAGTCACGCGTCGCTGCGAAATATTGGCCGCTGGCGCGAGCGCGCGCTTCGGCGGAAAGTCCCTTGGCGGAGTCGAGGGCGTTTTTGGCTTCTTCGGCTGCCTTGGATTCAAAACCGAGCATGTCCCACGATTGCGCGAGGGCGCTGTGTGCCTGGGCGAATTGCGGATCGGCTTCGATAGATTTCTCCAGGAGTTTAGTTGCTGCCAACACGTCAAACGCGCGAAGCTTTTCACGCGCTTCGGAAAAATCGCGCATGGCGTCGGCGTTGCTGGAAAGTGAAGCGTCCATGCGCGCTTCTTCCGTTGCCGAGAGCGTGATCCCTAGTTGCTGCCGCAGGAGCCTTCCGGAATGAACCACCAGCGCGTTCAGGTCTGCCTCGGTGCCGGATTGGGCCACGGAGCCGAGACTGCCGCCGTCGTGCGCATTCAACAGATGAATGTTCCATTGAATTCCCGGATGAACCGCTGCGCTGGTGACGGTGTAGGAGCCGGTAACCAAAATGTCCGCGCCGAGGAATTTCCGTATCGCCGCGATCTGATCTTTCGACAAGGAATTTACCGGATTTCCCATGCCGAGGTTTTGCTTCATCTCGTCCACGCGACTGGGCGGGATGAATCGCAGCTGGCCGACATCGAGTTGCGACCACAAACTATCCGTCAGAATATTTCCCAGCGAATCCGCATCTTTGCGACCTGAAAGGTTTTGAAAGCCGAGAACCGCGATGGACATGCGCGCACTCGCGACCGATTGCTGTGCCGCTGTTTGCCGGGATTTATCGGCATCGCGTTCGGCTGCGCGCCGACGGAGTTCGAAGGTTCCGAATGTCACAAGGATGAGGACTATGGCCACGATTGCCACCGGGAATCGCCATCGTTCGAATCGCGTCTGCGCAGCGACCGTCCCGGCAGTTGCTCTTGCCGCGCTATCACTGACAATTTCTCCGCCGTCGCCGGCGGCGACCGGCGACGGCGTGGCGGTGGCAACAGATTCTCCGCGCAAGGCCCTCACGACGTCATCGGTGTTCGCAAATCGCCGATCGGGCGAACGCTCCAGGCAGCGCGCGACAACGGCCTCCCATCGCGGGTCGACATCCGGGACGTGCAGGCGCGGCGACGGCGCGACGTGGTTCAATCGTTTCATCGCGGTAGCTAGCGGCGTGTCGGCGGAAAACGGCAGCAGGCCCGTCAACATTTCGTAGATGACGACGCCGAGCGCGTAAATGTCCGTGGCCGGAGTGATGGCCCCGCCGTCGATCTGTTCCGGGGCCATGTACGCAGGTGTGCCGACGATGTCGCCGAGCCTGGTGAGCGTGCCGCCCTGGACTTCTTCGGCGTGGGCGAGTCCAAAGTCGGTGATCACCGCGCGAACCGCTTCCTGCTGCGGTTGCTCGCCGCCAGCGGCGCTCGCCGGAGACTTTACGAGCATCACGTTGCTGCTTTTGAAATCACGGTGAACCACTCCGACGCGATGCGCAGCGCCGAGCCCTGCGCACAGTTGCTCCACGAGCGGCAGCGCTTCGGCGGTTTGGAGTCGCCCGCGGTCGCGGATCCGTTGCGCAAGCGTTTCACCGGAAAGAAGCTCCATGCTGACGATGAGAATCTGGGACCGAGACTCGCCTGACGAACTCAGGCCGTGCCGGAAGACGTCGAAGGTGCGGCAGACGTTAGGGTGAGTGACTTTGCGTGCCAGCTGAATCTCCCGGCGGAAGCGCTCGATCTCGTGCGCGGTCTGCGCGTTTTCAAAGCGCGCCGTCTTCACCGCCACACGCTCGTTCAATTCTTCGTCTTGCGTTTCGTACACTTCGCCCATGCCGCCGCGCGCGACGAAGCGAATCACTTTGAAACGTCCGGCGAGCAGTTGCGTGGGTTGGAAAACGGCGGTGACCGGAGTTCCTGGAGGAATAGGCGATGGATGGCTGAGCGTTGGCGAGGTCAGTTCGTCGCCAGCGGGGAATCCCGTGTCGGCGGTATGATCTCCGCTGGGTGACTCGGGTTTGCGTTCTTCCATGTTGGTGATTCGCGGACTGAGCGGTGGCATTATGCCACAACGAATAGCGGATTGCCCTTGGGGTTGCTGTGGCGAACATGAGTCGAAACGGGGTGGCCGGTGAATTATTTCGTCCTAGTACTTGCGAGGCCTTGAAACGTCGATTCACACGATATTCATTGGGGATTTGCTTGACACGGAGGCGCACACAGACTACAAAGCTTGGCAGACTATCTTGCGAGGAGGTTTGCTCATGCTCAAGCGCTTCACTATTTTCACCGCGGCACTCGTGTTGCTCGCAGGTGCTGTTCCGGCCGGCGCCAATGCCGTGCATACGGAAAAAGGGGCTTCTGGTCAGGGCCTCGTCGCCGACGCTTTTTTTGATTCGCCCACGACTGTGAACGGAATCATTGTTACGCCGTTCAACAATCAAGGCACGATTTTCGACATTGTGCAAATTCCCAGCTCGTTCAATTCGGGCACGCCCTTTTTGCTGACGTTTGCCAACATCAATAACGGATATGGGATCTTCGATTGCGACAACGGCACGAACGGCTTCGCCATTTCGGCGGACTCGACTCCAGTTAATATTGGGAGCACTTGCACCGCAGGGCCTGCGGGCTCGAACGATGCGTTCGTCAGCTTCAGCGAAGTCGGGAACACTTCCACGATCACGTTTCTTGGCGGGGCAGGCGCGCCTCCTACATTTTATTTCTGGACGACTGACGGGAACCTGACGGGTTTTGCGCCGGTGTCGTCCACTGGCACTGCGCCGGAACCTGCCGGGTTTTTTCTGCTTGCCAGCGGCCTCGCGGGTATCGCACTGCTGCGGCGCCGTACTGTACAGTCCTAGCGTTTCCTTCGCGTTTCAACACTTGCGTCCACCTTCGGGTGGACGTGTGTGCGCGGGCTGCGCCGATTGGCCGCCGCGTAACTGCACAGGCTGCGCTATTGCAACTTTTTACGGATTGAGTACCATATCATCGTAACCACTAATTCTGACGCGCCTCGCTTCGGCGATGCACCAGTGATAATTTCCCGTACACGTGCGCGACACAAGGCCTGTGGAGCCTACTTGCGGCGAAACTGCATCATTCCGGTTCTGATATTTGTGTTGGCGATCCTGGCGTGGGGGACGTGTGCGCAGCAAGCCGCAACGCCTGCTGCCGGTATTCGCGGAACGGTGGATGTGCGCCTGAAGCTTGCCGCAGGAGAGAAATTCAGCGGCGTCGCGAGCGTGCGCGTACTCACAATTGAAGGCGCTGAAGTTGCCGACCACAAGGACGAGATTGGCGGACGGACGCATTTCGCCGATCTGGGCGTGGGCAAATATAGCATTGAGGTGAACGCTCCGGGATTTGCGAGCGTCCGTCACGAGGTGGAAATTTCCGCAGGCCAGCCGTTTGCGGCCGTTTTTCTGACTCTGACGCCGGACGTGTCGCAAGTGACAGCGGCGGCGGGCGCGACTTTGAAAGGAGCTTCGCACGCAGCTTTGAACGGAACCTCGACCGCAACGTCGAACGCGATACTTGAGCCCACTACGCGCGAGGAAGCTGAAAAATCAATTCACGCGCTGCAGCAACCGGATTCAGTTCTGCCCGTGCAGCCAAACACCGCTTGTCCGCTGCCCTTGGTGTTGCGGGGCGTGGAGCAGAGCATGAAAGAGCTGGTGAGCAATCTGGATCGGTTCAGCGCGACCGAGCGCGTGGAGCATTTCGCGGTACATGGCGATGGCGGAGTTGGCGTGACGGAAGCTCGCTCGTTTGACTATGTGGTGGTGGTCAACCGAGGTGGCGATGCGTGGTTCGGAATCGACGAATACCGCGACGGCGGGCTGGATCCAAGCCGTTTTCCGGCCGGGATTGCGACGATGGGCCTGCCCGCGATGGCCCTGATCTTTCATCCGAGCTTCGCCCCGGATTTCAATTTTGTGTGCACTGGGCTGGTCGAGTGGGACGGAAGACCGGCGTGGGAAGTTCAATTCGAACAGCGGCGGGACCGCCCGAATCAGATACGCAGTTACATCATCTACCAGAATACTTATTCCGTTCCACTGAAGGGCCGGGCGATGATTGACGCCGGCACTCTGCAAGTGTTGCGGTTGGATTCGGAATTAATCAAGCCGGTGGAGAAAATCAAGCTGAACCAGGAACGCATTTCGATTGATTATGCACCGGTGCAATTCCGCACCGAGGAACAACAGATGTGGCTGCCGCAGAGCGCCGAACTTTACGTGGAAAGAGGCAGGAGCCATTACTACCGGCGGCATACTTTCAGCAATTTCCAGGTGTTCACGGTAGGAACGGAGCAGAAAGTTCACGCGCCGAAGGAATCGTACGCGTTCACCAACAATTCGAATCACGAGATTTTCGGAGTATTGACGGTGAACCCGATTCCGGGTGGGACTCTGCATGAAATTTCCATTACGTTCAAAATTCCGGCTGGCGGCACGGTGTTCAAGGTGGTGGGGCCCGGAAAGGACGTGAACTTCCCTGCCGAAGAAGTGGATTCGGCGCGATTCGCGCACAACGGGCCGCCGGGGTCCATCGAAGCCAACGCCTACTTCGTGCACGCCAGCACGCTGGAGTTGGTCCCAGACAGCGTGGTTCCTGGCGCGCAATAGACTGCGTGCAGGATTTCCGAGCTGTGCCGCCGACAATTTCCCTGGATGACCTCGCCGAATGATTTAATTCTAATCGATCGTATTATTGGGACGTTGGACGCGATTTCGTGGAAGGGCTCGCGGTGGATGACGAAGAAAAATGTCCGGTAAGCGGGAAACGGAAGTACGCGAGCGAGCGCGAGGCGCTGGCGACAGCAGCGCATCAGATCGCAGCCGCTAACGCGCCGAAAGAGCTGCGCGCTTATCTGTGTTCGTGGTGCGGGGAGTGGCACTTGACGAAGAACACGGGCAAGGGCGGGAAAGTCCGCGGATGACCGGCTCGATGGGAGTAAAATGCGCGCGGATCCAGGGATGAGGAGAGTTTCGATGCGCGAGTGGATGCGGGCTGGGCTGGTGGCGAGTGTGGCGCTGATGTTGAGTGGCGGCGTATTTGCGCCTGCAGGGGCGGGTGCTGCCGAAAAGGCGAGCGCTGAGCAGTTAATTGAGATGGCGAAGGCGAATCGTCCGGGTTTGCGGGACGCGATTGTTGCGACGCTGGATGCGAAGGAACTGAAGGAGGGAACGGCCTGGATCGCGAGCGGTCCGCAGTTTTTCTTTGCGACGGAGGCAGCGACGAAACCGGAGCTTTTCATTGATGGGGCTGCGGGGCCGCAGCCGCAGAATATCTCGGGGTCTGATATCTGGTATGCGGCCGCGCACATCGAGCCGGTCGGCAGGTTGCACTCGTTTTACTACGTCGCGGGCGGCGCACATTTTGGCGGGCGGCTGGATTTGCCGGCGTTTGGCGCTTTGTCTTTTCTGCAGCCGGGAGTTCCGTCGGGGAGGCTTTCCGAGAAGATCGTTCATACCAGCAAAATTTATGATGGGATGAAGAGCGAGTATTGGATTTACGTTCCCGCGCAATACAATGCGCGGACGGCGGCGGCATTGATGGTTTTTCAGGATGGCCAGGGGTACACGGATCGCGACGGCAGGAATCCGGCACTGAACGTGATTGATAATTTGATCGCTGAGAGAAGGATTCCGGTGATGATTTGCGTGTTCATCAATCCGGGCGATATTGAGCGCTCGCCGGGCACGCCTACTTATAATTTCGTGAAAGCGTATGGGGAGAAATGGCAGCGCGGGATGAAAGATTCGATGCGCAGCACCGAGTACGATACGGTGAGCGATCGTTATGCGCGATATCTGCGCGACGAAGTTCTGGCGGACGTGGCGGCGAAATACAATCTTCGCAAGGACGCTTACAGCCGGGCGATCACGGGGCTTTCGTCGGGTGGAATTTGTTCGTTCAACGCGGCGTGGCAGATGCCGGATCAATTCAGCCGGGTGATTTCCTGGATTGGAAGCTTCAGCGGCATTCAATGGAAGGAAAATCCGGCGGTGCCGGATGGCGGCCAGGATTATCCCGACAGGGTGTTGCGCGAAGAGCGGCGAAATATTCGGGTATGGTTGCAGGATGGTTCGAACGATATCGAGGATCACTATGGTAGCTGGCCGCTTTCGAATCTGCGTTTGGCGAATGCGCTGAAGCTGAAGGAATATGATTTTCATCTCAGTTTCGGCGCGGGGACGCACAATTCCGGTCAAGGGGCGGCTGAGTTTCCGGAAGAGATGATTTGGCTGTGGCGGGATTACGATGCCGCGAAGACCGCGCAGACATACGAGATTGAACCGAGCGAGAAAGCGAAGCCGCAATTTCGCGTGGCGATTGCAAATCGTGAGAACGAGTAGGCGGATTGAGCGGCTCATCGAGCCGCGGCTGACGCGCGGTTCGTGCGCACAAAAAAACGGGAGGCGAGGGAGCCTCCCGGTCTTCGTGCGAGTTAAATTCCCCGAAAAAACCGCGGGAATTATTTTTGGTCTTTCTTGCTGTTCTTGTCTTTGTGGATTTCCTTGCTGGTCTTGTTCTGTTCCTTGTTGACTTGCTTCTTTTCCGCGGGAGTCAGCTTGCCGCCGTTGGCTTCGCGGTCCGACTTGACTTGCCGATTGATGTTGTGCTCCTGCTTTTCGACATGGGCCGTTTCGCCGGCATTCATCTTGCCGCTCTCGACGCCTTCGCCGATGCGCTTCTGCTGATTTTCGGCGCGTTCTCCGACATGGCTCATCGCGGGATTCGCGGGTTTGCCGTGATTTTCGGAGGCGAAGTTGGAACGGTCTTGGCTGGCCGCGTGTTCGTGCGCCATCTGCTCGGAGGTCGGCTGGACGTGCGTTTCATTTGCCGCAGCGCGTTCCTGGGCCGCGGCGACTGCCGTGGTGCCGCCGGGACCGCCGTTGAAGCTGGCGCGGACGCCGATGTTTTCGTGGACTACGGTGCGATCAACGAAGGTGTTGTGGACGAAGGTGGTGTTCACGTTGACGACTGCGGTGTTGTAGGCGAAATGCCCGCCGCGCCATTCACCGCCCGCGAAGCCCACGCCGCCGTATCCGAATCCGTAATTCACGCCGCCGTAGAAACCGATGTGCGGCCCCCAATAGCCGGCATGCCAGCCGTAAACGCCGCCGGCGAAGCCCCAGTAGCCGGGAGTCCAGAGGACGCCGACGCGCGGAGGAGCGACCCAAACGCCGGGAACCCAGTAATAGCCTGCGTTACCGTAGGCCCAGTAGCCGGGAGTCCAAAGAAAGCCTTCCGTGGGGCACGCAGGCTGCACGTAAACCGGAATTGCCGGCGGGCCTACGTGTACGGAGATGCCCACCGCGATCTGCGCAGAGGCCGAGGACGGCATGGACGCGAGCGCGAGGGGCACGCAGAGTGCAAGGAGCAGAGTGCGGATGAGAGTCAGCTTACGCATTGCAAAATCCTCCATTTAGAGAGTTCGTTGATCGCTAAAATTTCAATTCTCGCTGCGCTTCAGAGACCGAGCTGGGCTAGCTCCATGATTTATCTAACACGAGAGCTCGCCGTAGGTTTCGCGCAGATTTCGCCGCGATTCCAGCGGGGGATGACCCGCTATAGACAATGGTAAGGCACAGGATGCGGCTGTGAACTGGTATGTGGAAACGTACTCCCCGAGTCGGTAAATACTTGCGTAAGTTATTTATAAGATAGGGCTTACGAGTGGACGGGGGATTGGTGTGTGGCGACAAAACTGGACCTACGGACAGAGCGATGCTGGCACCTTCGGACAGGACGCTACGATAGCAACAAACGGTTATCGGATCGCAGGCCTAGCTCCCATACTTTTGGTGAAACGTGTTTGTGAAGAGGCCGATGGGATCGTACTTCTTCTTTGCCGCGAAAAAGTCGTCTATCTCCGGATAGGATTTTTGCAACTGCTCACGAGAATAAAATAGCTGATAGGGCAGATAATACGTGCCATCGGCCTGCAACGCGACATCAATCAAGTCGGACGTCGTCTTTTGAAGGATTGCGTTGTCCTTCTCGTTGAACTTAACGTTGAAGTAGAGCACGAAACCGAACATGTCTTGTTTCGCGTACGGCAGAGCGGTGATGTTGTCCTGATGCACGGTGCGAATGGTTACGTTGAGCAAGTTGGCGTGATTTCGTTGCACCACGTCGCGCAAACCATCCACGAACTGCGGCATGCGGTCGTAGGGAACGAAGTACTCTTGAAGAATATCGGTATCGCGCAGGCGGTTCTGCAGGTACGCCATGTCGTCGTACATTTCCTCGTTACGCGAAACCAGGCACACTTCCTTTGGGCTCATTGCCTGGTTGCGGGCGACACATGCGTGAAGATGCGGCTCCGCGTACTTCTCAAGCGTCCAGCGCACCCAGCGGCCAAAGCTGCCGGTTTTTGAAAGGTTGATGACGAAGCGGTCGAGTGTGTCGTGCTGGGCCGGTTGCAGGGGTGGCAGCGCGCCTGCAAATTCGGTTTTCTCGTAGGAGTGCACGACGGTCTCGCGCAGATACGACTGCGGGGCCACTGATAATCGTCCGAATACCAGTCCGACGTCGCCGTTTTTCTCGACGTGGTCCTTATAGTATTTCGGGAATTCGGTGTAGTTCATGTAAATCTCCTTGCGCGCATACATTTCGTTGTTCACGATGTCGAGGTCAACGTCGAGGATTACGCCAAATAATCCGTAGCCTCCGAGCACGTGGCGGAAAAGCTCGGGGTTCTCGGTAGGGCTGGCCCGCACAATTTCGCCGTCGCTGAGCATCACGCGCATGGAGCGGACGGTGGGAGCCACTGGGCCGGGCATGGGATCGATCCCATGCGCGTTCACGCTGAGCGCGCCGCCCACGCTGAAAATGTTGATGGACTGCATGGACTTCACGGACAGGCCTTGCTGGTCGAGAAGTTGCTGCAGTTGCCACCAGCGCGCGCCGCTCCGGATATTCACCGTCTTATGTTCTTTGTCCAATCGAATGGCATTAAAATTTCGCAAATCGAGTATCAGTCCACCGTGAGTGAAGGTCTGGCCGCCCATACTGTGTTGTTGTCCTGCGCAGGTGATTTTCAAATGGCTGTCGCGCGCAAACTGGAGCGCGTTGCGGATGTCATCTTCGTTTGAGACTTTCACGATGCCGTACACGGCAGTCTTGTTCAGGTGGCTGGCATCATTCGCGAAGCCACCGCGCATTGCGAACGTGATGGGAGGCGATTTTGGTTCGAGGAACAGAACAACGGGCTTTTCCTGATCCGGGCTTTCTGGGAAAACGAAGTCGCTTTCCTTCGCTTTGTCGGGAGCGGCCGCGTAGTCGAAGATTTTCCTGGCGCACAGTACCAGGAGTGAAGCGAGGACCAGGGCGATGGACAGGAGCACGGGTCTATTGCGGCGCAAGGTGCTCTCCTTTTGGCGTTCACCGCCGGTGCCGAATTAATAGACTTGCCAACAGCACGAGTTTGCTCGAATATTAGCAGCAATGGTGGCCATGCCGAGACAATTCAGCACAATTCAGAAATGCGCGTTCGGGTTCGCCGCTCTCTTTCTGGGAGTGTACCTGCTCGATTACGTGCCGGGCATTATGGACCAGAACGGGCTGATGTTCGGGCTGTTTCATATGACCAGGATCGTTGACATCGGGCATCTGGCCCTGGGGAGTCTGGCGCTGATCGCGGCGCTGAGTTCTTCGCGGATCGCGCGAATATATTTTTGGCTGCTCGGGGTGTGGTACACGATTGACGTAATTACGTTTTTCTTCGGACATCTTCACTCCTTGAGCTTGCTGGTGAATGTTCTTACGAATTTGCCGCATCTGCTCATCTTCATCGCTGCATACTGGATCGCGCTCAACGTCGGCGAGCCCAAGGCGGCAGGCGCAGTTTGAAGCCGCGCTCGCTGCTGCGTCACGTCGTCCGTTTCTTCCTTATTTTTATCGCACTTGTACTGCTAGCCGTCGCCGCGCTCGTTGCGACGAGTTGGCATTGCGAACTCCAAAGCCAAATACAGGCGCCGACGCCGGAACCCTCCGAGAGAAAAGCTGCGACGGCCGGGATCAAAGACTATGCGCGTCCGGAAGGCGATATCTATCTGAGCTATCCCGAGTGGTACATCGTGTGGAGCTATCAGGAAAAAGCGGATTATCAAGAAAAGCACCTGCCCAGCGGTTTCCGGTACTTTGGCGCCGCGCGGCAGTATTGGAATAGCTACTGCTGCATCTCGCGGCTGATTCGAGGGAAGTATGCGTTCAATGGTGGAGAGCAGCTGATGCTGGTGGTCATCGGCACGAGCTTTTCCGTCGAGTACATGCTCAAGGGAATTTATGAGCGTACGATTGGCAAGTTGAGCGAGCGGAGCAGCGGGGGCCAGGCGGTTGAAGAAGATCAGTACGCCTACGAGGTGGCGCGCGAGTATGCGAATTTCGTGCACGAATTCGGGCATTTTACGAATTTCATTTCGCGCGGCAGGTGACCGGGACTTTGGAGCCAGACGCCTTTATGGGGCGCACACCTCGTGCGAAAGTGGGAGCGCAAGACTTTTCTCACGATGGACTACACGTTTGAGGCCTTCTATTGCTGGTTAATTCAAATCGCGACGCAGCTGACGTATGGCGAGGAGCCCGCAGATACCTACGCATGGATTGACAACGCCAACGAAGCGCTGCTGCAACAACTGCCGCGCGTGAAAATTGTGAAGCAGGCCGGACCGCAGGCATTCATCGTGGACATGCCGCGCTATCAGGAATTCAGCACTTTGGCAGCTGAGCTGGCGGACCGGGAGATTCATTTTGTGGAGATCGCCGGCAATTCCCGGATCACCATCTCGGTCTCTGGCGCCGCAGGCCTGGCGGTATGATCGTTCGGACGCGCAGCAGCTTTTTTCGGCCCCGATTCTAACGCGTCCGGAGTGGAAGCGTGTCGTGCTGGGATGCGATGTGGCGTCGTTGAGTGTGGTGGTCAAAAGTTTACGTTCCGAAGGCATCGGCATCGAGCATATTTATGACTACTGAGCGATAACAAGTGCCGCTGCGTTGATGGCAAAGAAAAAGGGCGCTTCGGTAGTTTGCACCGGAGCGCCCTTTAATTTTGAGGTGGCCGTCCGGTCCCGCAGTCGCGGGACGGGACAGGGCCACTACAGATACAACTTCTTAGTACATGCCGCCCATGCCGCCGGCGCCTGGGGCGCCGCCGCCGTGAGCTGCGCCGGCTTCCTTGGGTTCCTTGATGTCGGCCACCAGAGCTTCGGTGGTGAGCATGAGGCCCGCGATGGAAGCGGCGTTCTGCAGAGCGAGACGAGTTACCTTGGCCGGGTCAATCACGCCTGCCTTGACCAGATCGCCGTACTCGCCGGTGTCCGCGTTGTAGCCAAAGTTTTCGTCCTTGGACTCGCGGATTTTGCCCAGAATGACGGCACCTTCGTCGCCGGCATTGTGGACGATCTGACGGAGAGGCTCTTCGAGCGCGCGCTTCACGATGTTGACGCCGATGGCATCGTCATCATGCAGCTTGAGCTTATCGAGAGCCGGGATGCAGCGGATCAACGCCACACCGCCGCCGGGAACGATACCTTCCTCGACAGCCGCGCGGGTTGCGTGCATGGCATCTTCGACGCGAGCCTTCTTTTCCTTCAGCTCGGTTTCGGTAGCGGCGCCGACTTTAATGACGGCAACGCCGCCGACGAGTTTCGCCAGACGCTCCTGCAGCTTTTCCTTGTCATAGTCGGAGGTGGTGTCTTCGACCTGCGCACGGATCTGACGCACGCGGCCTTCGATCTCGGACGGCTTGCCGCCGCCTTCGACGATGGTGGTGTTGTCCTTATCAATGGTGATCTTCTTGGCGCGGCCGAGATCTTCGGGCTTCACGTTCTCGAGCTTGATGCCCAGATCTTCGGTGATGGCCTTGCCGCCGGTGAGGGTGGCGATGTCTTCGAGCATGGCCTTGCGGCGATCTCCGAAGCCAGGAGCCTTCACGGCAGCGCACTGCAAGGTACCGCGGAGCTTATTGACGACGAGAGTGGCGAGAGCTTCACCTTCGACGTCTTCAGCGATGATCAAAAGCGGCTTTCCCTGCTTGGCGATCTGCTCGAGAAGGGGTAGCAAGTCCTTCATCGAGGAGATTTTCTTTTCGTGGATGAGGATGCGGACGTCTTCCATCGCGCATTCCATGCGTTCGGGGTCGGTGACGAAGTAGGGCGAGAGGTAGCCGCGGTCGAACTGCATGCCTTCGACGACCTCGAGCGACGTCTCCATGGTCTTGGATTCTTCCACGGTGATGACGCCGTCCTTGCCGACTTTCTTCATCGCACCGGCGATGATGTCGCCGATGTGCTTGTCGTTGTTCGCGCTGATAGTGCCGACCTGGGCGATCATGTCGCCCTTGACGTCCTTATGCAGACGGCGAACTTCCTCGACGGCCACTTCGACGGCCTTTTCGATGCCGCGCTTCAGAGCCGTGGGGCTGGCACCGGCCGCAACCGCCTTCACGCCTTCGCGGAAGATGGCCTGGGCCAGTACGGTGGCTGTGGTGGTGCCATCGCCGGCTACGTCGGAAGTCTTGGACGCAACTTCACGGACCATTTGCGCGCCCATGTTCTCGAGCGGATCCTGCAGCTCGATTTCCTTGGCGACGGTGACGCCGTCCTTGGTGATGATCGGCGAGCCGAACTTCTTTTCGATCACCGCATTGCGGCCCTTGGGGCCGAGGGTGATTTTTACTGCGTCGGCGAGCTGATTGACGCCGCGCAGGATCGCCTGGCGAGAATTTTCACCAGTCACGATTTGCTTTGCCATGATGTCTTTCTCCTATTTTTTGTATTGCGAGTTGGTTATCCGGTGCTCGGCCTGGGCCGCGCGTCCGGGAAGTTGCGTTTAGAGCGAGTTAGCGCTTGCCGGCTGCTTTGGCAGCGGGGCCGAGTTTTGCGAGGATCTCGTCTTCCTTCATGATCATGTATTCCTCGCCGTCGATGGTGATGTCGTTGCCGCTGTACTTGCCGAAAAGGATGCGGTCACCGGCTTTTACGTCGAGGGGGATCAGTTCACCTTTTTCGCGGCGGCCAGAGCCGACGGCGATGACTTCACCCTCTTGTGGTTTCTCTTTAGCGGAGTCCGGGATAATGATGCCACCCTTGATGGATTCCTTTTCTTCCAGGCGCCGCACTAACACGCGGTCGTGTAGGGGCGTTATATTGACTGCCATTTGTGAAATTCCTCCAATTGTTTGGTGAGACTTGCCGGAAGGAGTTACGGCGGTCGAGATACCGTTTAGCACTCCTCGTAGGCGAGTGCTAATATAGCAACCGAATGGCGGCGAGTCAAGAAGGAATGTGATAATTCGACGCTCACATCTCTGTGGATTTATGTGATGTATAGCTAGTATTTTCAATTGCTTATATGCTGCCAGATTTATCTGACACTTGATTCTTGCCTTGTGGGCGTCCGAGGGCTAGAATCCCCGCACTGAGACCTGTGCCATCGCTCTTCTATATCCGACTCATCAGTTTAACTGCTGGGACGCTGGTGTATTTGTTTTTGCTGGCGCTGATTTTGGGGCACCGGCGGCCTCGATTTTTCGAACGATTGCTGTTCTTTTTGATGCTGTCGCTGTTCCTTCTTTACTCGGGTGGGCTGCTGGAGATCAACGCGGCGATGCAGTATGGCTCCCCGCCCTACGCCACTCGGCTTTTCTATTCGATCTTGCACGACCTGGGAATAGCATTCTTGCCGGCCCTCTTGGTGCACGTTCATCTTGTGTACTCGCGATCCGCAAACAGTCGCACGTTTCCGCGCTGGTTTGGGAACGTTGCTGTTTCGCTGCTATATGTCCTGCCATTCGCGAATGTCTTGGGGTTCGCATACATTCTTCGCGACTTGCCCGCATACGGCTTTTTGGTGCGGGCTTCTTGGTTTGCCGCCGGCGGGGGGGATGTGCTGCTGCCCGTAGTACTCGGG
>CAVVGA010000021.1:0-32533 GCA_963747605.1 uncultured Acidobacteriota bacterium
ATTCACTTTTGCTGGCCCGAGGCCGATCCAATTCCGCGTCTGCGGCTGAAACCGAAAGCCAGGCATGCCGAGCCAATGATAGTGGACTGAAATTACCTGCCGGTTTTTGCGCAACGGTGTTCGCTGACGGCATCGGCCACGCACGACATATGGTAGTCGCGCCCAGCGGAGTGGTTTACGTGAACACGTGGTCGGGCCAGTATTACGGCAACGACACGCCACACGCAGGAGGTTTCCTGGTAGCGCTGCAAGACAAGAGCGGTACGGGAAAGGCCGATGAGATTGAGCGCTTTGGTGAAACCGTGCAAAGCGGCGGACATGGCGGCACGGGCATCGGGCTGTACAAGGAATCGATCTTCGCGGAGATCAACGATCGGATCGTGCGATATTCGTTGCCCGGCGGCGCGATTGTGCCCAGCGGCTCCGCCGACACGATCGTCTCCGGATTGCCTCTGACCGGCGACCACCCGATGCATCCCTTCATCATGAACGCCGAAGGATCGATGTACGTGGATGTGGCCACCGCGACCAATTCTTGCCAGCTGAAAAATCGGACGCTCAAATCTCCGGGCATTGACCCCTGTACGGAACTGGAGACTCGCGGCGGCATCTGGCGCTACGACGCGAATAAGACGAACCAAGCTTTCTCCCCTGCCGAGCGTTTCGCTACGGGAATTCGCAATGGCGAGGGTTTTGCGATTGACGCAAGCGGGCGAATGTTTGGCACGCAGCACGGACGGGATCAACTGCGCATGAATTGGCCCGACCTGTATAAGCCGGACCAGGAGGCGACGCAGCCAGCCGAAGAGTTGTTGCTGCTGAAACAGGGCGGTGACTATGGCTGGCCAGAGTGTTACTACGACGGATTCGTGCGAAAGCTGGTTCTGGCGCCGGAGTATGGCGGCGACGGCGGCAAAAAGATTGGCGTATGCGCGGACAAGATTGCACCGGTTGCGGCATATCCCGCGCATTGGGCGCCGAATGCGATGGTGCTTTACAACAAGACGCAGTTTCCGGCGCGCTACCAAGGCGGCGTTTTCATCGCATTCCACGGATCATGGGATCGGGCGCCATATGCCCAAGGCGGGTACAACGTGGTTTATCAGCCGCTCTCTGGCGAAAGCGCCTCCGGCCAGTGCGAAGTATTTGCGGATGGTTTCGCCGGAGCGACGAAGTCGCCGGCGCAAGCTACGCATCGTCCATCTGGTTTGGCAGTCGGACCGGACGGCGCGTTGTACGTTTCCGATGATGTGCGCGGACGGATTTACCGGATTGTGTATCTTGGCGGAGGAGACGGTGGCGCCGCGAACCTGACGCCGTGTCCGAGCTTGACGGCTCTGGCCGGCGCTCCGGTCGTGGCAGCCGCGAAACCGCCAGAGGGCACGCATCCGGATGCTGGTGCGGCCTCGTCGGCAAAGGGAAACGTTGTGGTGCCGGAAGGCGCGACACCTGCAATGGTTGCACTCGGTAAGCGCATCTACCTGGGCCAGGTTGGCGGAGCGGCTTGCACGGGCTGCCATGGCGGTAACGGTGAAGGCACACCTTTGGGACCTCCGCTGGCAGGCAAGAACAAGAAATGGTTGTGGAGCGACGGCAGCTTCGCGGGAATCACGAAAACGATAACCGACGGTGTGTCGCAGCCGAAAAACTATCGCAGTGCGATGCCGCCGATGGGTGGGGCGCAACTTACGCCCGAGCAAGTGAAAGCGCTGGCAGCGTATGTGTGGAGCACGAGCCATTGAACATCGCCCAATCGGAATCAATCGTCGGTTAGCGATTGATGCCGTGAACCTCGCGCCAGCCTTTGTTGGGTGATGATGAGATTTGAGTGCGGCACGGGCGCCCGAGCCCAGGAGTTCGGGCGCCCGTACCTCGGGAGCGCTTCTAGCGACCGCACGTTGCGGGATGATTCGCGCAGAAACTCGCTTGATCGAGGAGCGCCTGTCCCGCGACGATCAGATCGCTCGCCACCTTTGCATCAATCGGTACGCCACTGAACTCCGCACCCTCGAGCATGGCCTTGATCTCTGCGGCTAAGACCGTCACGCTCCAGGGTCCATTGCGAGATCAGGTTCTCCAGATTGTTATAGACCACGTCGCCGGCGGAAGTGCTGGTGATGCCGTAGGTAGAGACAGCCAGAGTGTGTTTCGAAAGCTGGCCGAACGGCGCATTAATTTTCTTGTAGATCTGCCCAAGCTGCAGCAGCGTGTCCGAATGGGCGCGCAGGCTGCTCGGCAGAACTTTGGGATCCAGCAGCTCGATGATCGTGCGGCCGTCGTGCTGGTAATCGTCGGTGAGGCCGAGAAGCGTCATCATGGTTGGCCGCAGGTCAACGTGATCGGTAAAGAAATCGTGTGGCCCCGTTACGCCGAGATTCTTGACTCCAGGGCCAGCGATCGCGATGAACGTGCGCGCGATCTCCGGCTGGATGTCGCCGTGATTCCAGGCGAAGCCCGGTGCCCACGACTGGAGTGGTGCTGCCCACCGTCTCAAAGAAGAAATTGGGATTGCCGAAGAACGTGAAGGTCGGCTCGCGGTTGGGATCCGCGACGGTGTTCATGTGCAGCAGCTGCATCGCTGCCGGATCCACAATCGCACCTTGAAGATCGGGACCCAGACCTGTGCCGAGCAAGCTCTCGCTCAATCCAGTGTGGGGATTGACCGCGCTCAGGCCGGCCATTGTCTGCTCCAGAGTGCGGACCGTGCTGCTAGCGGGAAGGGGCTGTCCATTCACGTAGGTGGTGGCGGAGTCATCAAAATGGATCGAATACGCCGTCGGGATCGCCAGCGGCTTGAGTGAGGCCGAGCAGATTGATGTCCAACTCGCCGACGCCGTTCGTTCCGTAGGTGCACGGAATATCCGGGACGACGTTGCCATTCGCTCAAGATTTTGGCGCCGTCGCAATTTGCAGGACTTGGCGCGCCTCCGACGAAATGGTCGCCTTCGTCTGGGGTGAAAATGAAGAGGGTGTTGGATTCGTCAATGCCGGCTTCCTTCAGATGCAAGAAAAACGTGCCGAACGCGGAATTGTAATCGGCCAACTGATCCACGTAAGGAGCCTCGCCGGGGCCGAAGGTGCCTTCGGTGGTGGTGGCCTCTTCATGATTGTCATGCGCGTCCGCAATGTAGGCGTACACGACGGGAATGCCTTTCTTTAGCATCGTCTCGATCACCGCCAGCGATTGCGCGGGAACTGGGTCGAAATCCAATTGGTTGAACCCTGTGAGCGGAACACCGTGGTAATCAACAATGCTGCCGGTGGGGCTGCCGGTGAGCGCTGGGTTGATGTACTTCAGACCGAACAGGGCTTGATACCCGGAGTAGCCGCCCGGCTCGTCCGGCAACGTATCGTTCACCCCCACGACGCCCAGGGTCGGACTCGATTGGCAGATAGGATCGCCAAGCGCGCAGTGGATCGAGACACCGATGAAATCATTATTCTGGTTGGAGCTGCTCTCCATTCCTTGCGGCGACGTGGGCCCGCCGAAAACTTTGTAAACGTCGAAGGGCGCGCGTTCCAGCACGATGTTGGCGGTGGAGAAGGCGCCGACCGTGCATCCCGCGCGAGTGAACGGCACCCAGGGCGCGGGCACGTTCTGGCCGGAAGGCGTGGTGAGCGCGAAGGTGTTGTCGTCCGTGCCTGCGTTAATATCGGAGACCTTGTCGGTCCAGTAGAAGAATGAGGAAGGAAACAGGCCGTTTTCGCCGGAGGTGGTCGGCGAGAATACGCCGAAGCTATTGGCGATGAAGATGCCGGTATCATCGGAGTAGAGCCCGGTCTGAGTGGTAAGGATGTCGTTTGCGGTGTGCGAGATGAGGACGGTGTGGTCGCCGGCATCGAGCGTGCCATGGCGCGTGATGAAATTAAGCAGGTTGGGCATTTGTTCGAGGTCGGACGGAACGTTTGGATTGTCGCGGGTAAAGTGCACGTTATCGAATTCAACGTACACCACATGCTTGATTTTCCCCGACGGTGAGTTCAACTGACATTGCCCGTGGGCGGACCCGGCCAGCCCGGTTGCCACGAGTCCCCAGCCAAGCATCGCCGCAAAGACACAACGCACTAGTTTCGTTTGAAACATCGCTATTTCCTCCTGGATCGAGTGTGGGACTGCGTCCCGCGAGGCACGGACTCGTGGGCTTTAAACTAGTACGCGGTTCAAGTAACGCCGCAGCCAATGCGCGATTAAAATTTCGTGTCACCTGAACAGACGCACGTTGAGAGCGAAGCCGCGGCGCGAATCGCGTGAGTGCTGATACCGGAAACCCAACCCCGGCCGTTGCTACAGTCCACTTTACACGCATCGAAGCACACCGTATGCTGTGCCGCAGGCGCAGGTGCAGCTGGCATTCGTGCGCGTTCGTATGCATCCCGGAGGGCCGCGATGATCCTGGCATTGGTTGCTATTGTTGTGCTGCTGCTGGTGTTTGTCATTGGAATGTACAACGGGCTGGTGCGGCTGAAGGTGCAGTGCGACAACGCGTGGTCTGACATTGATGTGCAACTGAAGCGCCGCTACGATTTGATTCCGAACCTGGTGGAAACGGTGAAGGGCTACGCCGGTCACGAGAAGAGCACGCTAGAAGGCGTGGTGGCGGCACGCAATCAGGCGATGAACACGCAAGGGCCTGCGGCGAAGGCTGAAGCGGAAGGCGTGCTGACCAGCGCGCTGCGCCAGGTTTTTGCGCTGGCCGAAGCGTATCCGCAATTGAAAGCGGTGGAAAGTTTCACGCAGCTGCAGCAATCGCTGAGCCAGATTGAGGACAGCGTGCAGAACGCGCGGCGCTACTACAATGCCGTGGTGCGCGACCTGAACACCAAAATCGTTCAGTTCCCTTCCAACATCATCGCGGGAATGTTCAACATCACGCCGCGGCAATTTTTTGAGATCAGCGCGCCGGCCGAGCGCGACGTGCCGAAAGTCAGTTTTGGCGCAACTACGTAGCCGCCGCGCCCGCTGCGAAATGTTCAGTCCCCGCCTCCACCGCATCGTTGCCATATCTCTGCTAGCGCTTTTTGGCGCGTTGGCGGCGAACGCGCGAACTCTCGTCTTCCAGCACTTTGACGCGCAGATTCAGGTGCATCCCGACGGAACGATTGACGTCACCGAAGTGATGGAAGCGCAGTTTACCGGCGCCTGGCACGGAATCTACCGCACCATTCCTGTGGAATACACCGATCCGGAGGGATTGAACTACACGCTGCTGCTGGATGAAATCAGCGCGACGGATAGCGACGGGCAAAAACTCAAGCTGGAACAAAACCGCGAAGGGCGTTACATCAAATTCAAAATTTATGTGCCGGCGGCGGAAGATGCCACACGCACGATTCTGCTGCACTATCGCGTGCTGGATGCGCTGCGATTTTTTCAGGACCACGACGAGCTGTATTGGAACGTGACGGGCAACGAATGGGAAAACTCGATCGAGCTGGTGACGGCGCATATTGAGTTGCCCGCGGGCGTCACCGGATTGCACGCCACCGCGTACACCGGCGTGAACAATTCGCGTACGGAGGATGCGCGCATCGAGATCAGCGACAACGTCGTGGACATACGCAGTACACGCCGGCTGGGCTATCGCCAGGGGCTGACGGCGGTGGTGGGATTTGACAACGGATTCGTGCACCCGCCATCCGGATCCATGAAATTGATGCGTTTCCTGCAGAGTAACTCGCCGCTGCTGATCCCGCTGGTTGCGTTTTTCGTGATGCTCTGGCTGTGGTGGACGCGCGGGCGCGATCCACAACGTGAAGCAATTTCCGTGCAGTACGAGCCACCGGACAAACTGACGCCCGGAGAATGCGGCACGCTGGTGGATAACGAAGCGGCGATGCGCGACATCACCGCGACGCTAGTGGATTTGGCGGTGAAGGGTTATCTGAGGATCGAACAGGTACAAGAAAGCCATTTACTCGGCCTGATGCACAGCAAGGATTACATTTTTCATATGAAGAAGCCGCCCGGGGAATGGACCGCGGCGCGTGCGCACGAGCAGGAAATGCTTTCGGCTCTGTTCGATGCCGGCGCGAGCCCCGACGTGAAGCTTTCCGATTTGCAAAATCATTTCTATACGCGCCTGCCGGCGATTCGCGACCGCATTTTCAGCGCGCTGATGAGCGACGGCTATTACCTGCATCGTCCGGACACGGTGAAGCAAGGCTACATCGGCGCGGGATTGCTGATTGGCTTTCTTCTGGTGTTTGGAGGCGTGGCATATCTTGCGAATGCCACAGGCATTGCGGTGGGCAGCTGGATTTTGGCGGGAATCGCGAGCAGCGCCGTGATCTGTATTTTTGGAGTGTTCATGTCCGCACGGACGATTACCGGGGCGCGTGCGCTGGAAAAGGTGCTGGGCTTCGAGGAATTCCTGGGTCGCGTGGAAAAAGATCAGATTGAACGCCTGGAAAAAACGCCGGAGCTTTTTGAAAAATATCTGCCCTACGCGATGGCTTTGAAGGTTGAGAAAAAATGGGTGCTGGCGTTTTCTGGGATCGCCTTGCAGCCGCCGCAGTGGTATCAGGGTTACTACGGCAACGGCTTCACGGCTTTTTATCTAGTGAACGATCTCAATATGATGTCCATGCAGGCGGGCAGCGTGATGGCTTCGTCGCCGCGCAGCTCCGGCGGCTCGGGATTCGGCGGCGGAGGCGGCTCCGGCGGTGGATTCGGCGGCGGGGGTGGCGGAGGGTTCTAGATTTATTTCTGCGTGGCTTGCTGGGCCTGCTTTGCAGGGCGGCCGGAGTTTCTCCATTTGCGGATCCAGCCGTGCTCGCGGATTCCTTCTTCTTCCATCTGGCGCGTCCATGCGCCCAGTAAGCTGGCACGGTTAAAATAGCCGACCATCTGCTGTGGATTTTCGCGGCTGACGACGGGCAGCCGGCCGATGTCGTGCTGTAGCATGCGGTGCATCGCGTCGTGAACGAGTTCGTCCGGATAGGCGACGATGGGCTCGTGCGATCCGGCCTCGAGTACCGTCATCGTTCCTCGCGGGTCCTGCTCGAGCGCGCGCAGTAGGTCTCCCTGCGTTACTACGCCGACAAGCTTTCCCTCGGACGAGACGATCGGCAATCCTTGGGTCAGGTTATAAACCGGTTCGCCGCGACCCATGCGTGCCGCCAATTCCGATACGGTCATCTCCTGCGCGATGGGGACGACGTCCTTGCGCATCACTTCGCTGACGCGCACAACGGTCATAGCGCCTACTTCAAATTCATTCGGAACTTGCAATCCGCGGCGGGTTAGTTTTTCCGTCATGATCGAGCTGGGCAAATAGCGCAGAGCGATCATGTCCGCGATTACGCAAGCGAGCATCAACGGAAGAATGGCGTTGTAATCGCGCGTGATTTCGAAAGCAAAGACGATAAAGGCGAACGTCGCACGCGAAGCCGAGCCGAAAACCGCGGCCATCGCCACCAGCGCGAACGCTCCTGGCGATAAATGCGCGCGGGGGAAAATCATGTTCACGACCATCGCAAAAATTCCGCCGAGCGCCGCGCTAGACATAAACATCGGAGCCAGCAGGCCGCCCGAAGTGCCGGAGCCGAGCGAGATAACCAGCGCGAGCGCCTTACACACAGCAACAAGGATCAACAGCTTCAGTGCGAGATTATTATTCAGAATATCTGAAATCGTGTCATAACCCACACCGAGCACGCGCGGCACAAAAAATCCGATGATGCCCAGGCCGAGCGCGCCGATCGCCGGATGCCAGAGGTCGTTGATGGGCAGCCGCGCGAATTGGTCTTCCACCCCGTAAAGCAGCTTCGTGAAGCCGATGGCCGCGATGCCGCTGATCACGCCGAGCAGCAAATAAAACGGCAGCCCGTGCAGAACGTCGAAATTGACGTTGCCCATGGTGAACATGGAATGCTGCCCGAGCAGAACCGCTCGCACGCTGGTAGCGAGAGTGCACGCGATCACCAGCGGAATAAACGAGCGCGCGCGAAACTCAAAGAGCAGCAGCTCGATGGCCAGTATCACACCGGCGATCGGCGTATTGAACGTGGCAGCCATGCCAGCGCCCGCGCCGCAGGCGAGCAGGACTTTGCGCTCGACAGCCGTCGTGGAGATGAATTGCCCCACCAGCGAGCCAACCGCGCCGCCGGTTTGAATGATCGGCCCTTCGGCGCCGAATGGACCACCCGTGCCGATGGCGATAGCAGCCGAGAGAGGCTTCAGGATCGCAACCTTTGCTTCGATGCGGCTGCGTGAGGTCAGTACGGCTTCCATCGCTTCCGGAATTCCGTGGCCTTTGATTTTTTTCGAGCCGTATTTTGCCATAAAGCCGATGATCAGGCCGCCCATCACCGGCGTGACGATGATCCAGGGCCCGATCTGGGTGTGTTCGGGACTGCGAAAATGAAACGACCACTCGTGGTAATAGGCGAGGTTGGTGAACAGGCCGATCAGGTCGTACAAAATGTACGCGATGATTCCCGCCAGAATTCCGACGACGGCTGCGAGCAAGGATACAAATTCGAGCCGGAAGCCGGCGGACTGCTGCGTCGGCGGCTGCGAAGATTTTTCGTCGCGAGTGGGTGAGTTCGTCAATCTTTGCTCCTATTGAGGCGCTGGCTCCAGCGACCGTTCGTAGTCGAGCGCGGTCGCTGCGGTTGCTTCGGCTGCTCATTCCTTGTGCGGCGTTAACGAGAGTTTCTAGGTGCGCGCACGGCGGTTGCGTGCGGATCCAGGGCAGCCGCCATTGCCGCGAGCAGCCTGGGCCGCGCGGATCGCAATTCCTTATGGTGCGGACGCGTCAGCTGTTTGAGCAGCGTTTCTCCGCGGCGCGAGAGAGTCAATACCACTTCCCGGCGGTCCGCAGCGCTGCGCGCGCGCCGCAACAGGCCTTTCGCTTCCAGGCGATTCACCAATTCGACAGCGCTGTGATGTTGAATCAGTAGACGTTCGGCTAGCACGCCGATGGTTGCAACGCGATGCGCGGGCAGGCCTTTGATCGCGAGCAGCGCCTGGTGCTGCTGCGGCTCCATGCCCGCGGCGTGTACCAGACGTTCGCTAAAATTCAGAAAGCGGCGAATTTCGAAGCGGAAGTCCGCGAGCGCCTGGTAAGCAACGGTCCGTGGCGGCGAATTTCTCATACAAGCAAGATTATATCGTATTACGATACTTATACGCAAATGGACATCGCGAAGATATGTTCCATCGCGGGGTACTTGCTACAACTGCTTGCGGAAGGCTTTCTGCGTTTTTACATGCGCGTACCCGTGACGTTCGTAGAATGCGTGCGCGCGATCGCGGATCACGTTCGAGCGCAGGCCGATGGCCTGGCAGCCATTCTCGCGCGCCCATTCTTCGGCACGCGCCAGCAAACGCTCGCCGACACGCTGCGAACGGAAGCGTTCATCCACCACCAGGCCGCTGACTTCGGCGCGTGCATCGGCTTCGACCGTGCGATAGACGAACACGGCAATCCAGCCGGCGATCTCGCACGTTTCCAGTTCAGCCACGAATACTGCCGCTTCTGCTGAGGTTTTGATTCCCTGCAGGCGGCGCGCTATTTCTTCCGGAGCGGAGGGATAGCTCAGCTGTCCGGCTAGCTCGGCAATGCGCGCGTGGTCGAGCGGGTGCGCCGGACGAATCTTTCCGACAAATGCGATGGACGCGGGCTTCATTTGCTCTGTCTCTCGTTCACTGCAACGCTTTCTTGAGTACGGCAATCTGCCCGGCGTGATATAGATCGTGCTGAATCGCGCCGTGCAGCATCACGTAGAGCGAATGATCTTTGCCGGGAGCGATTTCGTCCAGCTTGTTTTCCGGAAGCTTTCGCACGGCGGCGCGAAAACGTTCGCGGCAATCCCGTAAGTGCTCGAGCGAGCGTTGCCAGGTAATTTCCGTCGCTTCCCACACGGGCGGCCAATCCATTTCTGTGCTGACTTCAATGGCTGTGCCTTCGGTGCGCTGCCGCACGATCGAATTCCACGCGGCGATGTGATTGACCAATTCCCAGATGGAATGCGCACGGCGTACGGGATGCTTCGAGGCATCTTCCGCCGAGATTCCGTCAAGGAGAGATTCAAGAGACGGGCCATGCCAAGCGTCGCCCGCAAAGGCGCGGTCCATTTGATCCAGGATACGACTAATTTCGCTCATTAATGTTTCCCCTGGAAAAGCCTAAGACAGTGCGAGCCCCGGCGCAAGTTGAACCGCCGCATCCCAATTTTCATGCGGCTAGGAACTTGCTGCACTTCTGGCAGCCACGCCGCGCCCGCTTAGAAAAGTTTGTCGGAATCGAGCAGGATAGTGACTGGTCCGTCGTTCACGATCTCGACCGACATGTGCGTCTGAAACACTCCGGTCGCGACGCGCACTCCCAACGCCTGCAAAGCGCGCACAAATTCTTCGTACAGCGCTTTGCCTCGCTCGGGCGGCGCGGCGTGAACAAAGCTGGGCCGGCGCTGACCGCGTGCATCGCCATAGAGGGTGAATTGCGAAACGGCGAGGACGGCACCGCCCACCTCCAGCAGCGACCGATTCATTTTTCCCTGTTCGTCGTTGAAGATGCGGAGGTTCACAATCTTTTCAGCCATGGATGCGGCCGCAGCTGCTGTGTCCTCGCGGCTCACGGCGATCAAGACTGCGAGCCCCGGACCAATTTCGCCCGTGACGTTGCCGTCCACCAGGACTCGCGCGCGGGTTACACGCTGCAGCACGGCGCGCATATTCTCCTTTCGCAGACGAGACGATGCACGCAATTATTTGCGGCATCCAAGAACGGATAATTCTATGCGCCGCGCCGTGCGAAAACAATGTGCGGACAATTTCGATTACTAGACGCAGGGGGAGCGCAGAGCGTTTCGCTGCTGACGTTCCCCGCGCGGTGAAAGTGTGTTAGAAACGAATGCGCTACAGGCGAAAGGCTGGAACGTGAAACTTGCGCTGATCGGAACGCACGGAGTGGGCAAGACAACTCTGGCGTATGAAATTTGCTCGCTGCTGAAGAAGGCCCACCACAACGTGGAGCTGGTGACCGAAGTGGCGCGGCAATCACCATTTCCGGTGAACGCCGCGACGACCATCGAGGGCCAGCTGTGGATTTTGCACGCGCAGATTGCGGCGGAGCTGGACGCGGTCCGGCGCGCGCCGCATGTGATTACCGATCGCGCGGTGCTCGATAATTATTGTTACCTGGTGAATAAATTCGGGCGCCAGCCGCAGCTGGAATCGTGGCTGGCCTGGTGGATGGATACTTATTCGATTCTGATTGGTGTGCCGCCCATCGAAGCGGAAATTCCCTCGGACGGATTTCGCTCGGAGGATCGCGTGTTTCAACAGCGCATCCATAACCAATTGATCGAATTGCTGGCGTCCGATCCGTTCAATAATTTGCGCGCGCCGGTTCGGTGGCTTGATCCGGCCGAGCGGCGCGGCTGGGCCGAATATATTTTCACGGCGGCTGCACCGTTGCTTGCGCCAGCGGCAGTAGCTCGTGCAAGCGAGGGCGCGGCGCACTGACGCGTCGTGCACGAACCATGAAAGTTCCCTCCCCTGCCTCTCCGGCTGCTTCAAAATCGCCACCGAAAAGTTGGCTTACGCGCGGCGTGCTCGGCATTGGCCTCGCCAGCCTTTTCTCCGACTGGGGCCATGAAGCCGCGACCGCGATTCTGCCTGCGTTTTTGGTGAGCCTGGGCGCGCCGGCGTTTGCGCTCGGTGTGATCGAGGGAGTTTCGGACGGGCTTTCGAGCTTCGCGAAATTGGCGGGTGGATGGATTGCGGATCGCCCGCGGCTTCGCAAGCCGACCGGCATCATTGGATACTTTGCGACGGGGCTCTCCACATTTGCTTACGCATTCGCGCAAAGCTGGCCCGCGATTCTGGTGCTGCGCGCGCTCGGATGGGTGGGGCGCGGCAGCCGCGGACCATCGCGAGACACGCTGCTGGCGGATGGCGTCGCGCCGGAACAGCAAGGCCGGGCATTCGGATTTGAACGCGCGATGGATACGATCGGCGCGGTACTCGGCCCCTTGTGCGCGACGGCATTGCTGGGAACGCTGGGCGCGCGCGGAGTTTTGCGTTGGACTCTGCTGCCCGGCCTCGCCGCGGGATTGGCGTTCGCGTTTCTCGCACCCAAGGGAATTCCGGACGCAGGCCATCGCGCACCGAGCTTCGCATCCAGTTTCGCGCAGCTTCCGAAAACGTACTGGCATTTCCTGGCGGGAGTTTTTGCGCACGGTATTGGAGATTTTGCGCCTACCTTATTGATTCTGCGCGCGGGGCAGATCCTGACGCCGCATTACGGGTTTGCGCGCGCTTCGGCTATCGCTGTGGGGCTCTACACTTTTTATAATTTCGTGGATGCTGCGGCATCGTACCCGGCGGGGGTGCTCGCCGATCGCATCGGCAAACGCGGGCTTCTCGCTGTGGGCTATCTTTTCGCTGTGCTGGCGTTCGCAGGATTTGTTTTTGAGCCGCCGACGATTCCGGTGCTGGCGATTCTGTTTGGTCTCGCGGGAATTCACGGTGCTGTGCAGCAATCCGTGGAAAAATCGCTCGCGGCGGAGATTCTCCCGGCAGCAAACCGCGGTTCTGGATTCGGCGTGCTGGCCACGGCGAATGGCGTGGGCGATTTGATCTCCAGCGTCGTGGTGGGCGTGCTGTGGTCGAGCGTAAGCCCCAACGCAGGGTTTATTTATGCTGGGGCGTTCACGCTGCTCGGCGCAATTCTGATTTATTTTTATACGGGGCGTCGTTAATGCCGGGCTTTGCGACGGGAGCGTAACCTGCGCTCGGGCCGGCGTTTGCGGCTGCGCTGTTTCGCGAGCTGGCGCGGCTTTCTTGGTTTCGGCGGCGCGGGCTGGCATTGCGGGCAGAAATGGCTGCTGCGTCCGGCGACGATGATTCGGCGGATGATCGCGCCGCAGCGAAAACATTTTTTGCCGTCGTGCTGGTACGCGCGATGTTTTTGCTGAAACTCTCCGCGGCCGCCATCCAGATCCACATAATCCGAAATGGAAGAACCGCGCAGGCGGATCGCTTCGCGCAAAATGTGCTGCACGGCGCGATGCAGGCGGCGCAGTTCGTCGTCTTTCAGGTGGGCGCCGATTTTTTCCGGATGAATTTTCGCGCGCCACAGGCTTTCATCGGCATAAATGTTGCCGATTCCGCGCACCACGCTCTGGTTGAGCAAGACTGCCTTGATGCGCGACTTGCGCGCTTGAACCCGCGTGCGAAATTCGGCCGCGGTGATTTCCAGCGGCTCGGGGCCCAAGCCGCCGAGGACGCGTTCGTGCGCGCCATTTGCCAGCAGTGCCACGCGACCAAACCTGCGCACATCGTTGTAACGGAGTTCGCGGCCATCATCGAGAGCCAGGAACACGTGGGTGTGCAGCTCCACGGGCGTTTCTGGCGGGCAGATGCTGATCTTGCCGGTCATGCCGAGGTGAATCAGCAGCGAAGTTTCTTCGGCGGGAGTTTTTCGCGGCTCGAGATCGAGCACCAGGTATTTTCCCAGCCGGCGGATGCGCGCAAACGTGCCGCCGGGCAAATCCTGTTCCAGCGCAGCCGCATCGTCAATAAAATCCGTCTTGCCGAGGCGAACGCTCAAAATCCGCCGGCCGGGCAAAACCTCGCGCAATCCGCGCGCTACCGTTTCGACTTCGGGCAGTTCCGGCATGGAAGGCCTCACAAGAAAGGTAACACAGTCGGGGAACCGCCTCGCGTCGCGGAAGCGTTCGTCCGGCGAGGCGAGCGGAATATGTTACACTCCCGCGGCTTATGCAAAGACAGAAAGGGAGGAATTGAGAATGCGTAAATTGGTGCTCGCGGTGTGCTTGCTGCTGGCCATGCCCGTGTGGGCGCAGACGGTCGCCATTCGCGCCGGGAACCTGATTGATCCCGCGACGGGCGCGGTCGCAAAGAATCAGATCATTCTGGTGAAGGACAAGAAAATTGTGGAGGTCGGCGCAAATGTAGCGATCCCCAAGGACGGCGCCGTCATTGATCTTGCGAATGAATGGGTGATGCCGGGTGTGATGGACGCGCACACGCACGTGACGCAGAGCGTGAAATATTTTCGCGAGCTCGATCATAATTATCTGATCGAACCCACGGGCCTGCGCACGCTGCGCGGACTGTACGAATCGCAGATTCTGCTGAATGCGGGGATCACTACGGTGCGTGACGTGGGCAACGACGCCAATTTCGGCGCCGTAGACCTGCGGAAAGCGATCGATGCAGGATGGTTCGTCGGCCCCACGGTGCAAACCGCCGGCAAAATCATCGCGCCCTTTGGAGGCCAAAGCCGCGGCATCCCGCAGGAAATCGGCCCATTCTGGCGATTTGAATATTACGACGCGGATAGCCCGGAGGAGATTCGGAAAGCCGTCCGCGAAAATATTTTTTACGGCGCCGATTTGATCAAACTGGTCGCCGACAATAGCGACTACCATTATTCGCTGGAAGAAATTCGGGCTGCTGTGGATGAGGCGCATCATGCGGGGCGTCCGGTGGCCGTGCACGTGTTAGGCGGAGAGGCGGCGGACAATGTAATCGCAGGAGGCGTGGATTCCATCGAGCATGGATTCTTTCTGACTGATGATCAGCTGCGGCGGATGAAAGAAAAGGGAATTTTCCTTTCCAGCACGGACTTCCCTGCCGTCCATTTTGAAGCGGGCGAATTCGCAAACTCGGAAAAAATAGGCGCTGCAATTATTGACCGGCTGCAGCGCGCTTACAAAGTCGGCGTGAAGCTCGCCTTCTCCACGGATATTGTTACCGATTACAAGGACGAAAACCGCGCGCAAATGACTTGGGACTATCTGGCGGTATGGCGCGCGGCGGGCGTGCCGAACGCGGAAATTCTGAAGTGCATGACGACCAACGACGCCGAGCTGCTGCGGATTCAGAAGGAGCGTGGCGCGATCGCCCCTGGCTTCTACGCGGATATCATCGCTATGCCATTGAGTCCGCTGGACGACATCGAGTCGCTGCGCAAGGTTGATTTTGTGATGAAGAACGGCGCGGTGGTGCGCAAGCCGCACTAGTTATTTCGGCGGAAGGATTGCGAACACGCGGACGGGGCCGCCAGAGCCGCCTTCGAGTTTGATGGGCGCGGAAATCAGGAAGGCGCCGGCTTCGGGCAATTGGTCCATGTTTGCGAGGTTTTCCAGTTGGTACAGGCTGGCGGGCAGCGTCACGCGATGGACTTCAAAAGCTTTCGACGGGCCGTAATCAATGCTGAGCGTATCGATTCCCAGGGCTACGGCGCCGCGCTCAATCAGAAGCCTAGCGGCCTCGACTGAAAATCCTGGGAAGTGCATCACGCCGGCCGAGTCCATGTTGCGATAGCGCGCCTGGTCTGGCCAACGTGCGGACCAGCCGGTGCGCAGCAGGACCACTGCGCCAGCGGGAACGCGCCCGTGCAGCGCTTCCCATTTTTCCACGCGCATCACGCGCAGACGATAATCCGGATCTTGGCCGGCCTCTTCGCGCACATCGATCACAACGGCGGGCGCGAAAAAACGCTCGACGGGAATTTGATCGAGGAATTCCTTGCCACCGGGAAAATGCGCCGGCGCGTCCAGGTGCGTGCCGTAATGCTCCAGCGTCCAGAAGCCGCGCGCGAAGTAGCCGTCCCTTTCCGGAGTCGCCATAACCTTGGCTTGGAATGTGTGGTCGTCGCCGGGCCACGCAGGCAGCTTGGCGTTGATCGCGTAGGTCATGTCCACGACGCGCGTGCTGCCGTCGGAAACTCCGCGCAACCAACTCTGCGGCGAAACTGATTTTTTACTTTGTGGCGCCGACGTCGAGGCACGCAAGAGGACGAAGCCACATAGCAAAAACACGCAGGCCAGCGCCGCGCTAGCGAAATTAACGGAACGATTGCGCATCAGAAAAACCTCCAGCAACGAATGCTATCGCGGCTAAGCTTCGTTTTTCGAGCTTTGAATTGTGTTTGCTCACAATGGAGCATCATGCAAAGCTGCAGACTCAGGGTAAGGGGATGCCAGGGGAAGCGACGATGCCCGCCATGCGCAGAATTTCGGAATACTCTTCGTCGCTGAGCGGGCATACGGTGAGGCGCGTGTTCTTGAGGAACTTGATTTTGCGCAGCAATTTGTTTTCGCGCAGCTCGGCGAGCGTCACCTGGCGCGGCAGGCGCTCGATGGCGCGCAGGTCCATAACCATTTTCTTGGGATCGTTTTCGTGCGGATCGGGATACGGGTCGCGACTCACTTCCGCCAGAGCATAAAGCGCGTGCTCGGGCTTGCCGTGATAAGCCAGCGCGCGGTCGCCTTTGTGGATCTGCTTGAGCTGGCGAATCGCGTCGGGGCGATGGCCAGCGTGGCGCCACATTTCCTTGCCCTTCACGAAAAGGGTGTCCCAGTGGTAGACGCGCGGGTCTACGGCCAGCAGCCAGCGTCTTGGTTTGTGGGGAGGTTGCGTCATCCGTCAAAAAGTGTCGGGCGAACTATACACGGAAGCCGCCAAAAATTGCGAACTTTGTAATGGGAATTTTTTCTGAAAGTAGCAGCGGGGAGGATTTGGCTACAGCGAACGCCCGCTAAATGACGGATAAGTCTTTTGTTAGCCTAGATCTACGTAGATGTCGTCACTTCGGATCTCGACGGGGTAGCATTGTACGCCTACCGTCGGATTGGTGGTCAGCTTCCCGGTAGTCACGTCGTATTTCCAACCGTGCCACGGACATACGACCACCTGACCCTCCAGCTCGCCCTCACCCAGCGGGCCACCGCGATGCAAGCATATGTTATTGATTGCAAACAATTTACCTTCAACGTTGGCTAGCGCAATGTTCTTGCCGTCTATGTCGAATTCGCGGATTGTTCCGGGAGGTATTTCGTCCTTCTTCGCAGCACGCAGAAATGGCATCTGGTGATCTTCTCCAAGCTGGCTATCAGGCGGCGATTCTCGGCGATTAGGGCCGCCGCCGCTCGCGATTCCTAATTCCCTACCGAGGTGCGGGCGACTGGGCGACCATCACGCCCTGTTTGAACTCTTCCACCATCTCCGGTTTCAAGCGCACCGCCGTTGGGCGCCTCGCCAGGGACATCTGGTCAATCTTGTCCTGCAACTTCAGCAGCGCGTAGAAAAGCCCCTCCGGCCGCGGCGGACATCCGATCACGTATACGTCCACCGGCACGATGCGATCCACGCCCTGCAATACGGAATACACGTTGAAAGGACCGCCGACGCTGGAGCACGCGCCCATCGAGATGCACCACTTCGGGTCCGGCATCTGGTCCCAAACGCGCTTCAGAACCGGAGACATTTTCAGCGTGACGGTGCCGGCGACGATCATCAGGTCTGCCTGGCGCGGCGAAGGACGAAACACTTCGGCGCCGAATCGCGCGATATCAAAGCGCGAGGTGGTGGAAGCGATCATTTCGATGGCGCAACAGGCGAGTCCAAAGGTCAGCGGCCAGATGGCGCTCTTGCGCGCCCAATTAAAAACGTAATCAACGGTGGAAAGCACGTAACTGCGTTCGAAACGGTTGTCGAGAACCCCCATCACGTCTCCCGGACCCCACAAACTCGGCGAGTATAGCGATGGGCGTCGCGCGAGTCAAACGGCTAGAAGTACAGGCTTACTTACTTCCGTAAATCAACAGAGCGCCGATCGCGCGAAAGTCGGCCAGCTCTTTGGCGTCGCCGAACCAGCGGCCGGTGTATTCCGCGGGGTTAGGAGTGGGGTCGGGGATCAGGCGATGTGTCACTTCCCTGAATCCTGCGTCACGAAACAGGGTCTCCCACTCAGCGGCGGAAAGCAGTTTCGTGGGTACCGCTAATTTTTCGCCCCACTGGTGGCAGTACGGGTTGTCGCGGTAATAATTGATGAGAGTCCACGCGGAACCGCCTTCGGCTAGCACGCGGTGAATTTCGCGCAGGCCCTTGAGGGGATCAGGCCAGTAATACGAGGACTCGACGGAGATCACGCGCGTGAAAAAATTCGCTTCCCAAGGGATTTCTCCTATCGCACCGACGACAAAAACTAGATTCTGGTGGTTCACGCTCGACTCGCGCGCGTGGTGGATCATCTCGTCGGAAATATCCATGCCAACGACGCGCCCTTGCGGCACGCGCTGCGCCAGAATGCGCGACAGCCATCCGGCGCCACAGCCGGCGTCCAGAATATTGTGGTCCGGCTCGATCTGCATCAGGCCGAGCGCGGGCTTGGTGATGGGCCAATGATCGTGCTCCATCGTTTCGCCCTTGCCCGCATCGGCCCAGCGATTGAATTCTTCGCGTAGATTTTCGTCGGTTGGAGAGTTCGTCACTCAGTCGCTCGGGTCCGGAAGATTACAGATGTCTGCCGCACGCCCAACAGTATTGGGCACCCGCCGGCTCCATCGCGCCACATCGGCAGTTATAGCGAAACGCCGCGCCCGCGGGCACCAGCACGGTGTGCACGCGCGAATCCGATGCGCACGCCCAGAGCAGGGCCACAATCCATCCAATCCCCGTCCAGCCCGCCAGCAAATTTAGGATGAGAATTCCCGTAGCATCGCGCTTGTTATGGCCGATGATCGCCGGCAGAAAATACAGCAGCGCCGCTACTAGAAGAAACGTCATGTTCGCACCTCTAAATCGTTCAATTACATCGGGCCGGAGGATTTCGTTCTCCGCCCTGCACAAAGATACGAAACGAACCGCGAGTTTGTTCCAGCCTTACTTCAACTTCAGGCGGATGATATCCCTTTCATCGCGCCGCTCCGCCCACCACCAGACTCCTCTTCGGAAGAATATGAAAGCGCCGCAGATCAGGCACATCGAGGCCACAATCACCAAGTAGACGCTGAGATCGCCTGGAGCAGGCTGAAGTTGTGGAGAATGGCGGAAGACGAATGCGCTTGCTTGTTGGAACGAGGCGAGCGCCACACGCGGCCAAGCGTATCGGAATGCGAAGATGGCTAATCCTCCGATTATCAGATTCACGCCGAGACGCGGGGTGTCCGGAAGATCATCGAGCGCCTTAAACAGAGACCGGCTCGGCCACCACATCCGACGGCTCCCTTGTGATCAATTCCTGACTACTCGTGTTTTGCGAGTATTCGCGGGCCGCTAGCGACCGGCAACCTTTGATCTGGTCGATTCGTCGCTCAGCTTCGCAAGAAGCTGCGTAAATTTCTGTTCGCGCTCTTTCTGGTCGAGGCCCTGGTACGCTTCCGCAATCTGCGTGGTGTTCATCGAGCAGAATTTCGGCCCGCACATCGAGCAGAACTTCGCTTCCTTGTAGAAATCATCAGGCAACGTCTCGTCATGCATCTTTCGCGCGGTTTCAGGGTCGAGCGACAGCTCGAACTGCTTATTCCAGTCGAAAAGAAAACGCGCATAACTGAGGGCATCATCGCGATCGCGCGCGCCGGGACGATGCCGCGCCACGTCCGCCGCATGCGCCGCAATTTTGTAGGCAATCACGCCCTGGCGAACATCATCGGCATTCGGAAGACCCAGGTGTTCCTTCGGCGTCACGTAGCACAGCATCGAAGCGCCGTGCCAGCCAATCATCGCCGCGCCAATCGCGCTGGTGATGTGGTCATAACCCGGCGCGATATCCGTAACCAGCGGCCCCAGCGTATAAAACGGCGCCTCGTGGCACATTTCGTTTTCTTTTTTCACCTGCAGCTCAATTTGATCGAGCGGAATGTGTCCCGGCCCTTCGATCATCACCTGGACATCGTACTCCCACGACTTCTTCGTTAAATCGCCCAAAACTTTCAATTCCGCGAATTGCGCCGCGTCGCTCGCGTCCGCCAGGCACCCGGGCCGCAGACCATCGCCCAGAGAGAAACTTACGTCATGCTTCTGGAAAATTTTGCAGATCGCATCGAAATTCTCGAAAAGGAAGTTTTGCTTCTTGTGGAAGCTCATCCACTGCCCCATCAGCGCGCCGCCGCGGCTGACAATGCCGGTGATGCGGTTGCGCACCAGCGGCAGGAATTCGCGCATCACGCCGGCATGGATGGTCATGTAGTCCACGCCCTGCTCGGCTTGTTCTTCGATCACTTCCAGCATCAATTCGATCGGTCAAATCTTCCGGCGCGCCGCACGCGCGAAATGGCTTCATAAATCGGCACGGTGCCGATGGGAACCGGCGACACGTTAATGATCGCTTTGCGAATCTTGGGAATGTCGCCGCCGGTGGAAAGGTCCATCACCGTGTCGGACCCATAGTGCACCGCGCGATGAAGCTTCTTGAGCTCTTCGTCGATGTCCGAATTCGTTGCGGAATTGCCGATATTGGCGTTGATTTTGCACTTGAAGGCCACGCCGATGCCCATCGGCTCCAGATTGCGATGGTGAATATTGGCGGGGATAATCGCGCGGCCGCGAGCCACTTCGTCGCGTACCAGTTCTGGCTCGAGCTTTTCGCGCTTGGCGACAAACTGCATTTCTTCGGTGACGCGCCCTGGCGCGCAAATGCATCTGCGAAAAATTGGGCCTTTGGCCGTCGCCGCCATTCATCGCTGCGGCGCGCTTTTCGATCCATTTGATCTCGCAATGCCATAAAGCCCCCGTGTACCCAATCGATGACGGCATGCTGCGTGTCGATTGCAGCATTATTGCACTCGTCATTGATCGCACAGCAACTTCGAAAGGGTGGCAACTCGACTGGGAATCGCCGAAATTTAGGTGTGCGGCGTGGTAGCTGCGACTTCGCCGGGCAGCGCTTGGAGCTTTCGCGGGTCGTAACCGGCGGGTGGCAAGTGGTCTCGACGCAAACTAGAGCTTGGGGCTTCGCGGCGTCCAGGTGCGGAATCGTTTCGCGAAGCCTGGCGCGAGCTCAGGCTGCTGCCGAGGTTTCCGGCGTGACGCGCAGTATCGCTTTTCCAAAGCGATAAATTTCGTTCGCGGCTTTTTCGAGCTCTGCGGCGCTTGCGCATCGCCTGCTGCGCCCAGCACCACGACTTGCAAAGGATGGCGCGCGTGCAAGCATGGCAGCCAGTCCATAGGAAGCCGCAAATAATCCATATTGCGGCGCGAGTCCGGCGAAGGCCTCGAGCGTCTTCTCCGCCCAGTCGTGATAAAGCCTATTGCCGGTAAAGCCATACATGCGATCGAGCACGATCACGCCGCGACGGAATTTGCGCCCGGCGTCGGCGAATCCTGAAATGGTTTGCGCCGCACGTCGAGGCCGCCCATCGCGCGGCATCTTTCGCGCGATCAAAAAAACCGCCGCCATCAGGATCGCCGTACGTTCCACGGCCAGTCGCACGGCATGTTCCGGCGATTCGAAATAGCGGCGGTCCAGCGTCGCTTCGTACGCGTCGAGCAGCGCGCTGCCCGTGAAAATTTGATCGTCGAGCGAACCTTGCAAGCGCGGCCCGCCCACCCGATGCGGAAACCCTGCGATTCATCCCAGGCTTCGGCTAGAATGCTTTCCAGCGTTTTCAGCGCGAAATTGCGGCAATCGTCGCGGCCGAGCGCGTGCGGCGTCCAAATATGCCGAGACGAACATCGCATTCCAGCCGATATAGATCGTCGCGTCGATGGCTGGAGTGGGATCCCGCAAGCAGCCGTGCTGCGAGCAGCTTTCCTTTTGCGCGCGCGAGAAGCAATCAGATCCGCTGACGTTGTCTTCAGTGCTTGCGCGATGTCTTTCGATGCTGCGCGCAACCCACAACACATTTTTCGCCGGGTTGTGGTGCATTTCTCCGTGCGACTCGACGTCGTAATAGATCTCAAGTGCGCGCGCCTCTTCCGGCTTCAGAACTGCGCGAACTTCTTCCAGCGTCCAGGTAAAATAGTCGCCGTCGTCGTCCAACGTTTGGTCCGCGTCTTGGCTGGCGAAGAAACCACCGATCTCGCTGGTCGGAGAGCACCGCGTTCGACCCAGCCGATGATTCCCTCCGCGATTTCGCGGAACAGCGGATTCCGCGTGACCTGCCAGCCGTGCAGGTAATTTTCAGCAGCTCCGAATTGTCGTAAGACATTTTCTCGAAATGCGGCACGCAGCCAGCGCTCATCTACCGAATAGCGGTGAAAGCCGCCTGCGAGCTGGTCATACACTCCGCCTTCGGCCATGCTTCTCAGCGTGCGCTTCGACCATTTGCAGAAGTGGCGCTTCCTGGGTCGCTTGATAGCGCTCCAGTAGCAAATCAATCGCGCCGGCATGGGGAAATTTTGGCGATTGCCCGAACCCGCCATGTGCTTGGTCGAAAAGATCCAGCGCGGATTCCACCGTCGGATCGACCACACTGGCATCGAATTGCGCCGCGCGCCGTGTGAAATACTTCGGCCTTCGCGACCGCTTCTTCAAGCGCTTTCGCGGAACTATCCACTTCCGCTCGCCGCGTCTTGAATGCTTCGGCGATGCCCAGCAGGATGCGTTTGAAGCCGGGGCGGCCCATGGCGTCTTCAGGAGGGAAATAAGTGCCACCAAAAAATGGTATACCGTCGGGAGTTAGAAATGCGGTCAGCGGCCAGCCCGCCCTGCCCGCATATCGCGCTAATGGCAGATTGATAGCGCGAATCCACATCGGGCCGCTCGTCGCGATCTACTTTCACCGCCACATAAAATTGATTGATCATCGCCGCGATTTCGGGATTTTCGTAACTTTCGCGATCGATGACGTGGCACCAGTGGCACCACACCGCGCCGATATCCAGCAGAATCGGTTTGCTCTTCCGCGCGCGCGTGCGCAAACGCTTCTTCGCCCCATTCATGCCAATCCACCGGCTGATGTGCTGCGGAACGCAGATAAGGGCTCGCTGAATTTTTCAGGCGATTTTCAGTGGTCTCAGTCACAGTTCACTCTCGACACTTTCCACCCTACCACACGCCCCGCGCCGGTACAGCTATCTCGAACTCACAGCCGGTCAAGCCGAGCCGCTACAATCTTCACGGATTTTTCTTCTGGTTTTGTTGTTGCTGCTGCGATTGTGCTGCGGCCTTGTCCGATTCCTCTACTGCCTTGCGAAACTGTTCCAGCGCAGTGACATCCGGAGCGTTCAATCCATCTTTCACCGTGCAGCGCCAGACTGCAGGACCATCCAGGGGATAATCCCTTCTTCCTTGAAACACATTGAAGGAGTCGTCCCGCGGACCGACTTCAAGCCCTGTGTGCGGTCCGGCACTCGGTGCACCCATCCCCGTCGGTGCTGGAGTTGTCGGCTGAGTCACGTCGGGCGGGTGCCCTTGTTGCACTGAAACGTGTATGTCGTTGTCCGTGGTCTCGACAGTTGCTGGACGCGAATCAATTGGGCCACCACTGATGGTGGGATTCGCAGTCTTGCCAGTTCCTTTTCGAACGGCGACCACAATGTCCGCCTGCGATGCATCATGCACGATCTGATATCGCCCCCACTTCATGAACGCCTTCTCCACGTTTGCCTGCGCGTTCAGGTTTGCATCGGGATCGTTGAGGGGCTCACCTGCGCCCGGTAGAATCACCACCATCACCGTCTGTGCCTTCCGGACAAAGCTTGGGAGATACGCCTTTTTTTTGGCGTTGGCCAGCCCCGCCGCTGCGATCATCAGCGCAAGCATCGCCGTCGTCCTTCGGACTGTTATGGCCATAGCTGCCTCCCTGCACGATTCCTTCCTCCGAGCGTACTCCTGTCACCGCGATCGATTGAAACCAACTCATGACGGAACACCAATACACGTCAGACGTGCCCGGTCGGGTGCGGTTACATGCCCACGCCACCTAAGCCTATCGCGTGTTTCCCTTCCATGCGCTGTCGGCGCCGTTTGTGGACCTCAGCGTGCAAGTGCAACATTGCATACAGGCCGTGTCCGCGACGGTCGTCTCGGCAATTGCCGAACCGGGAGGACCATGAAGAAGAAAACGGACAGAAAGCCCGTACATCCGGGCGAAATTCTTAGTGAAGATTTGCTGAAGCCGTACCACCTCAGCATGAACAAGCTGGCGCTGGAGCTGCGCGTGCCGGTGCGGTGAATCGCGGGCATCGTGGCAGAGCGGCGTGGCATTGCGCCCGACAATAGGCTGCGGCTGGGCCGCTATTTCAAAACACCCGCGCTCTCGGCTAAATCTTCAAACGAAATATGACCTGGAAGTTGCTGAGGATGAAAACCTCGCCAAGATTGAACGCGATGTGCCGCCGATTGAAATGCAGTGCGGTAGGAACAGGCACCGATGAAAAATTACTGAACGGGATTGTTGTATCCGGCGTCGCGAGGGTCGATCGGCTTGCGGCCGGAAAAACCTTCGTCCTGGCGGTGGTAGAAACGGATGCGATCTTCGCCCAGCTTCCAGCAGAGATAGACTTCCTCGTCGTCAATGCGTGCGGGAAAATCCAGCAGGCCCACTTCGAGATCTTTCACCACGCAGCCGGTATCCTGAATTTGATCGAGCGCCGACTGCACGGACTCTTCCAGGCGATTGCGTTCCAGGCGCGTCTTGGCCGCGTTTTCGTAAGCCACGGCCAAGCCTCCGGAGCGCTGAATGCGTTCGGCAAGCGAATTAATCTGCTCGTCCACGTCCATCATCTTGCGGCGCGATTCCATCGCTTCAATCAGCAGAGGCTCCAGCTGCGAACGCAGCCGTTCCGCTTCCGTCAGCGAGAAATATTTTGACTCCTCATCCGCCATGTTGCGTCGCTCCCAAGTTCGCCATGCAATCAGCCGCCAATATAGACCATCGTGCGCGAGGGCGGCACAAAATCCGGCTCGTTGATGCGGTGGCTTTTTTCTTTCGTCTGCACCATGGCCACAATCGCGTCGCCGATTTCGCGGTCGCCCATGCCACTGCGCAGCAAACTTTTCACATCGTGATCTTCCTTGCTGAATAGGCAGGTGCGCAATTTTCCATCGGCGGTCAATCGGATGCGCGAGCAATGCCCGCAGAACGGCTGGGTCACCGGCGCGATCAATCCGATTTCACCGCTACCGTCCGCGAAACGGTATTTCCGCGCGGTCTCACTGCGTTCGTGCACCACGGGAATCAGCGGCCAGCGCGCGGAGATGCGGCGATACACTTCCGCGGCGGGCACCACCATGTCGCGGGTCCACGCGCGGTCCGCATCCAGCGGCATGAACTCGATGAAGCGCATCACGATGTCTTTTTCGCGCGCGAATTCCGCGAACGCCTCTACTTCGTCATCGTTCAACCCGCGCACCAGCACCGCATTCACTTTCACGGGACGGAGCGGCGAGGCCTGCGCGGCCTGAATCCCCGCCATCACTTGATGGAACGTTTTTGTGCGCGTCACTTTCTCAAACTTTTCGCGATTCAGCGAATCCAGGCTGATGTTGATGCGGTTCAGGCCTGCGGCCACGAGCTGGTCGCAGCGCTCGGCGAGCAAGTGGCCGTTGGTGGTCATCGAAAGGTCGTGCACGCCGATGGCTTTCAGTCGCGCCACGAAATCTTCCACGCCTGGACGCACCAGCGGTTCGCCGCCCGTCACGCGCACTTTGCGGATGCCCATGCCCACCAGAATGCGCACCAGCCGCTCGTATTCATCCCACTCCAGCAGCGCGTGTTCTGCCATGTGATTTTCCGGGTCGGCCGAACGGCAATACACGCAGCGAAAATTGCAGCGGTCGGTGACCGAAACCCGCAGGTCGGTGATTTGGCGCCCGAATTTGTCAGTCAGTGCCATGCTTTCTTTAGATGCTTCCAGGAATAAAATAGCCCAATTCGATTTCGGAATTGGGCGAGGACGCCAGCGGCGCAGCGCGCTGTCAAACCGCGCTCGCTGGATGCTCTCCTTTCCATGTCCGGGTGGAGCAGGCGTTTCCGCCCGATCCCTTATCGCCCAAAAATATTAGGAGCATCGCCCCCGCGTCCTGGGTTGTCTCTCCGTTAGGTCGAGCGGGCCGGAGATATCTGAGGCGATGATACGCTTCCATGCGAACGGGAGCAAACGATCGAGATGTCGCGAACTGGCCGAACCGTGGCGGTGTTCACGTCCAGCGAATTAAGTATTTCCTGCGCGCGCGAAAGTGTCCAATAAGTAAACATGTGCATGCAAAGTGTGTCGTTTTGAACAGGTTCGCCTGGCCCCTTTCATTATGCTTGTCACGGTTCTTTGGAACCAATTGCGGCAGTCAGCTCGCAAATGAGCTGGCCGTAACCCTCTCGGCGGACTTTACAATGCCTTCAGCTTCACGAGATCGCAGCAAGCAAGCGGAGTTCTCCGTACTGCTGAACGGAGCAGCAAACCGAACGCCGCCCTTGCGCATCCTCTTTGTTCACAGAGATATAGCGAGTGTAGAGCACTGTGTGCAGGAGCTAAGGAGGGGGCATTTTAAGGTCAGTGCAGACGTCGTTTTTACGCGCGAGCAATTTGCCTTGCACCTGAAAGCCAAATATTACGACCTGGTGCTGGCCGAACATCCATCCCCGAACTGGCAGGCGAGACGCGACCTGGAAGTGCTGGGCGTGCGGGGAAGGCATGTTCCTTTCATATTCTTGATTGACACAATGCAACCGGAGACCGTGGCGGAACTTATCTGCAGCGGCGCCGCGGATTGTGTGGCCATGGACCACCTGGGGCACCTTCCCGTAGCTGTTCATCGCGCGGTCAATCAAAGCCATCTGCGCGAAGAGCGCGACCGAACCGAAAAAAGGCTGCGCCATTCAGAAGCACGCTATCGCGCCCTGGTGGGAAACTTGGCCTACGGAATCTGCCGCTGCAACATAAAGGGCAAATTCCTCGACGTCAATCAGGCGCTGGCGACGATGCTGGGTTATACGTCACGCGAGGATCTACTAGCGCTGAACCTTGCGGCTGGCATCCTCGGCGATCCCTCCAAACGGGCCCAATTGTTGGGCCGATCCGTAGAGCACGACACCGCCGATCCTCTGGAAACGGAATGGAAACGGAAGAACGGCGCAACCCTGAAACTTCGGCTCAGCGGGCGCGAGGTCAAAAATCAGGGCGAGACGGACAGTTACGAGATCATCGTGGAAGACGTTACGCAACAGCGCAAACTCGAGGATCATTTGCGCCAGCAAGCAGCCAAGGATGCTCTCACGGGCCTCGCTAACTACCGCCACCTGGTCGAGACTGTTGATAGTGAAATTAAGCGCTCCGAACGCACAGCACGAGGGTTCGCTCTGCTGTTCCTCGATTTGGACGGATTGAAACAGATCAACGATCGTTTCGGTCACTTGGTTGGCAGTCAAGCGCTTTGCCGGCTGGCCGATGTGTTGTGCATCTGCAGCCGGAAAGTGGATACGCCGGCGCGTTTCGGCGGGGATGAATTTGCTTTGGTGCTGCCCGAGACAGGACAAATGCCGGCCAACCTGGTGGCCCAGCGCATTTGCGAAAGTCTTGCGAACGATGGCCAGGAGCCGAAGCTTTCCGTCAGCATCGGAGTCGCCATCTATCCTAGCGACGGCGAAAACGTAGATTCCCTGCTGGGTGCGGCGGATGCGGCGTTGTATACGATGAAAACCAGAACCCGCGTCCCGGAAGCGAGCACCCAAACGAAGACAGTGGAGCTGCATCGGACTGCCATGGCGGGAGGCAGACGGACCAGGTGAGCCGATGAAACAGGAATCCAAAGTGATCAGCATCCAGCGCGCTTTCGCTATTGGGCTGGACCCAATTTTGACCGGCGAAGAAGCAATCGTGCTGCGCGCTCTGTCGGGTGGGCTCAGCGACCGCCAGGTGTGTAACCAACTCGGTATGAAACCGGATATCTATTTGCGCATGATGCGCGACATGCGTGAAAAAATCGGCAAGCCGGACAACGTTTCTCTGGTCGCATGGGCGAAAGAGCGGATCCAAGGCGTTGACCAGCGTATCGACACCGCCAAACGACGTACACGCCTTGGATGAATTGCATTGACCGCCGCCGAACGAAGCGCTCTCTGCCGCATCACGACCAATCCTCCTGTCGCGTTATTTCTTTCGCTCGAATACAGTGCACCATGCGGCCTAGTCGCCCTTGCTGCGCGGCCGGGTGCACAAGCGGAAAGCGCCGCGCACGCCCGCGCTTCCCCGCGCGGCGAATATGATAAAGTTGCGGACCGATGCGCATCTTCGTACTGGGAGTGGGCGGCGCCGGCTCCTTGCTTGCTCAATTGCTCGTGCGCCAGGGACACACGGTCTGGTGCGGCGATCGCGACCCGGAGCGCGCGCGGAAATTTCTGGGCAAGAAGAGCGCGATTGAAGTGGTCGAAACGAACGCGCGCAATCTATGGTCCATCGTGCGCGCGGCTCGCGGCTGCAACCTGCTGGTGAACGCCTCGCCGGCGGTATTCAACGAAATTATTTTGCGCGCGGCGCTGCGTCTGCGCGCGCATTACCTGGATTTAAATTCGCACCTCAATCGCAATCCGTTCAAGCCCGAACAATTCCGTTTCCGCAAACGCTTCGAATCGAAAAATCGCGCGGCGTTGATCTGCACCGGCGCGGCGCCTGGCCTCACGAATCTTCTCGCCAAGCGCGGATCGGAGTTGCTGGACACCGTGGAATCGGTGCAGATTCGCCTATATGAGAGCACCGAAAGCAAGGACCCGGTTTCGACCTGGTCGCCGGAAGTGATGTACGACGAAGCGATCTCCAGTCCGCGCGTCTACCGCCACGGGCGCTTTTCGCTCGCCAAGCGTTTCGCGGACCGTGAAAAATTCCGTTTCCCGCCGCCCATTGGCGAGACAACCGTATATTTGGCCGCGCAGGACGAAGTTTGCATGCTGCCCTACGTGGTTCCCATGCGCGATATGGACGCGAAAATCGGCGGCAACGATTTCGACCGCCTGTTCCGCTGGTATCGCCAGGGACGCCTGAATCGTTCGCAGGGAATTGTGCGCAAGCGCTTTCCGAAAACTCTCTCGCCCAAAGGGGTCGCGGGGTTGATTCGTCGGGGCGTGTTGGAAAATGCGCGCTTTGCCGCGGCTGTGCTCGTGCGCGGCGTGAAAGACGATCAGCCGCTGCTGCTGCGCTACGACGCGAGTTTTCCTACTTTGTTTCAGATTCGCCAGCGCGGCTTGATCTCGACACCCATTGCCTATGCGACCGCGCATCTGGCGGCCATCTTCATCCGGCATTTTCCTCGAGACATGGCTGGCGTCTTCGGTCCGTCGGAGCTGCCCATCGAATCACGCCGCGCGATCCTCGCCGAAGCGCGCTCCCGCGATTTTCGCGTCGTATTCAAGATGACCCGCCTGAAGAAAACCGAAGACGAGGAATACTAACCGAAGAGTTCAGTACGGAGTGGCCAGCGGCTTCAGCAATCCGAAATCGGTCAGCCCATTCACTACGAACTGCACCGCCAGCGCGACCAGCAGCAAGCCCATCAGCCGCATCAGAATGCGTATGCCGGTCTCGCCGAGGTATTTCCGCACGCCGTCCGCGCCTGCCAAGATCATGAACGAAATGAACGATGTGAGCAGAATCGTCGCGTAAATTACAGCTTGCTGCCACAGCGAGTGCGATTCACCCACCAGCACCATCACGGTGGAAATCGCGCCGGGGCCAGCGAGCATCGGCATTCCCAGCGGAATGATGCTCGCGTCCTGTTTTTCTGCGCCTTCCTGCTGCTCTTCGGCTGTCGCTTTGGTGCCGGACTGCTTGGCCTGCAGCATGTCTAGCCCAATCCCCATGAGAATAATCCCGCCGGCGATTTTGAAAGCCGGCAAGGTGATGCCAAACATTTTGAAAATCAGGCTGCCGGCCAGCGCGAACGAGCACAGCACGATCGCGCAGGTGAACGCCGAGCGCCGCGCGACGGCCTTGCGTTCTGACGCCGTGGAATCCGCGGTAACCGCCAGAAACAAAGGAATCACCGCGAATGGGTCCACCAGAAAAAACACCGAAGTAATCGCCAGCAGCGCGAATTCAAGAACGACTTTGATCGAGTCAGCCATGGATTTCAGCGCGCCACTGCCGCGCGCGAGTCACAATAACATTTTCGCACAAAGCCACGCTGCGGAAAAATCGTGGTTGAAGTAATCGTAGTTGGCCCAGGCAGGGACAGCGCAAAGCCACGGCTCGAAGCAGATCAGCACGCAGATGCCACTAGCATTTCATTCGTAGCACAGAGCGACCATTGGATCCACGCGCATGGCGCGCCGCGCCGGGATGTAGCACGCCGGGAGCGCGACGAATGTCAGCAGCGCCGCCACTCCGGCAAACGTGAGCGGATCATTCGCGCTGACTCCGTAAAGTTGGCTGGCCATCAGCCGCGTCAATCCCGAGCGCTGCGGCCAATCCAATCGCCACGCCCAGCAGCGCGACTCGCATTCCGTGGCCGAGCACGAGACGCAGCACGTCGCCGCGCTGCGCGCCGAGCGCCATGCGAATGCCAATCTCCTGCGTGCGCTGGCCGGTGACGTAGGAAATCACGCCGAAAATTCCCACTGCCGATAGCACCAGCGCGAGTGCAGCGAAGACGGCGAGCAAGATCATGGTGAAGCGTTGTGCGGCGATCGAATCGGAGACAACTTTCGTCATCGGCTGGAATTCGTAGAGCACCTGGCGGCTATCGAATTGCCGCGACGCGGCGCGCAGCGATTCGCTTACAGCTTGCGGCGTTCCGGCGGCGCGCACCACAAAGGTACAGGCGCGGCCGATCAGCGGCAGCACACGATCCGGCAGCTGCGATATCGAAAAATAAATCTGGCCGCGCTGGTCCAGAATACCCGTCGCGCCCAGCCCGGCGTGCTTCACATGACCCACCACGCCGACTATTTCAGCGCCTTCGACGTCAATGATTGCGATGTTGAGCCGTTTGCCGATCGGATTTTCGCCCGGGAAAATAGGTGCGCGCAAAACCATCATCGACTGCCACAACGAAAGGCGCGGTCTCGCTATCTTGCGCGCTGAGGAATCGGCCGCGCTGCAGCGGAATCCCCATCACTTTCAGATAATCGGGAGCGGCGGCGTACCATTGCGCGCGCGTCATTTCCTTCGCGGAGGAAGGTTTCGGCTGGCCTGTGATCCAGAAACCCACGAGCGAATCGCCCGCAGAGCGGCAGCGCACCAACCAGCGGCGACGCGGCTGCGACGCCTGGAACATCTTCAAATCGCGCCGTGATCTGCTGATAGGTCTCGCGAATGTGCGCGGGCGTAGTGACACGAGCGGCCGAAGGCGACACGCCGAACTCCATCACGTGCTGCGGATCAAAACCGGATCGACATTCGCGAGACCCACCAGGCTGCGGACCATCAGCCCCGCGCCGGCCAGCAGCACGACGGCCAAGGCCATTTCGACAGCCACGAAAACATTTTGCGTGCGCAGGCGAGGTCCGCTGGAACCGCGTCCGCGCTCCTTCAGGCTCGCGTGCAAATCCGGCTGCGAAGTTTTCAGCGCCGGCACTACGCCAAACGCGACGCCCACAATAACCCGCGCGGCCGACGAGTCCTCGAGATCGACTCCTACCTGAACATCCCCGCGCTCATCGAGGCCGCGACCCGGACCGGCGCCGACGCGGTCCACCCCGGCTATGGCTTCCTGTCCGAACGGGCCGAGTTCGCCGCGGCGTGCCGTGACGCGGGCCTTATATTCATCGGACCGCCCGCCGAGGTCATCTCCGCCCTCGGCCGCAAGGACGCAGCCCGCAAGATCGCCGTAGCCGCCGAAGTCCCCGTCCTGCCCGACTACCAGATCGACGCAACGGACCTCCTCTTCCCGATCCTGGTCAAAGCGGCGGCCGGGGGGGCGGAAAAGGCATGCGGCGTCGTGACCCTGCCGAGGCCTGCGCGGAGGCGGTGGAAGCGGCCAAGCGGGAGTCCCAGCGCCGCATTCGGCGACGACACCATGCTCATCGAGAGTACATCGAGTCCGGCCGGCACGTCGAAGTCCAGATCCTCGGCGACGAACACGGACCGTGCTGCACCTCGTCGAACGGGACTGCTCAGCCCAGCGCCGTCACCAGAAGGTGCTCGAGGAAAGCGCCCGCGCCGCCAATCGCCCCAGGGCAACGAGCGCGACCGGGTGGCCTCTGCCGCCGTCGCGGCTGGCCAGCCAAGGTCGGCTATGTCAACGCCGGGACGGTCGAGTTCCTAGTCAAACGCCGACGGCGAGTTCTTCTTCCTGGAGATGAACACCCGACTCCAGGTGGAGCACTCTGTCACCGAGCTGACCGTGTCATCCAAGGGGGGTGGGTAGCCTCGTCGCGCTGCAGCTGCGCGTCGCCGCCGGCAGCCGCTCCGCTCACCCAGGAAGACGTGAACCTCGTCCGGGCACGCCATCGAGTCGCGGGTCTACGCCGAGGACACCAACACGGCTTCCTGCCACAACCCGGACCCACCGGAGTCGTGAAATGGCCCGAGCCACCAGTCCGCGTCGACTCCGCACTACGCAGCTTCGATGTCGGTATCAGCCAGCTACGATCCGATGATCGCGAAACTGACAGTGCACGCACCCACGCGCGAGCAGGCCGCGGCCGCACTCGCGATTGAGTGATGAACAATCTGTCTCGGAGCGGCATTCTTTCGTGATCAAGATCTGGCCTGAAGAGGTTCACAAGCTGCCAGGGCAGGTCAAGTGGCGGGGGCATATCACTCACGTTGGAACTGGTGAAAGGCAATACCTGGAGCGGTTGGACGAGATCGCTTCTTTCATCGGGAAGTTTTTATCGATGGTGGCGCCGGGTGAAGGTGACAGGAACAGCAAATGTGTTGTGACCTACTTCGTTC
>CAVVGA010000022.1:0-298440 GCA_963747605.1 uncultured Acidobacteriota bacterium
GATCGGGGCTTGCTTCAGCGGCAGTGGCCTGTGGCGCAGACCGCGGCGATTCCGGCACCGGGCCAATTACGAACCAGAGCGCGTTACGACGCAGAAGCTGCCAGAAAGTGCCGCCTTTTGCGGTGGTGATTGCGGCATCGCATTCTTTGGTGACCGCGGCGAGTTTCACGGCGTTATCGATGGAATCTTGTTTGGCCGCAGCTCACTGGGCTTGGCAGGAGCGGTAATCTTGCACGTAATCGAAGATGGGTTTCAAATCGGCGACGGGAATTGGTGCGGTGGGAGCGTCGGGGAGTTCTTGCTGGTTTGATTGGCCTGCGAGCGCAGGGGATTGGAGTGCGGGCGAGTCGTCTGCGGCGGAAGTGGCCGTTGAGGGCGACGCAGGTGGGGCGCACCCATTCTTCCCCGCGCACGCCGATTTTTCGGATAGCACAGTTCCCTGCTGTGCAGCGGGTACGGCGCTTAGCTCTGGCGTGAGCGTAATGGGCTGCGGCAGAGTGAGAAATTTTGGCAACTCGCTGAGGATCTGCGCGGGAGTTTCCGTCCGGCGCTTCTGCGCTTCGATTTGCGCGAGAGTATCTTTCAAGGTGGCGGCGCGACCGTGTTCACGGGCGTCGGCGGCATCGAGCGCTTGTTTTTGCGTCGAGATTGTTGCTTGCAGACGCAGGCGATCGTCGTGCTCTGTGAGCCAGGCGTGGAAGGCCATGGTTGCCAGAAGCACCGCGAGCAGAATTCCGGAGATTTCTAGTGTATTTCGCATGGGGATGAACCGTGACTGGTGATTCGTGATTTGAGATTAGCGAACGGTGTTTCGCGACCCCGTGGTCCGTGACCCGCGACGAGTGTCTTGTGATCTGTGAGGCGCGAAAGCTGCGTTGAAAGTTGATATTTGGTAGCGATTAGACGGTGACGTTGCATCGATGGTAAGGAAGTTACGACCGCTCCTAATACCAGTGTAGCGATTAAAAATTCGCGATCGGTGATTCGCGATTAACGTGCCAGGCCCACCATTGTGAGGAAGCCGGTTTCCAGCGGGCTCAGAGCCGCGCCGCGCACCCCACGGCATTAAATCGGCTGCCTACGCGCCAAGTTCCATTTCGTAAACCTTTCGCCACTGCCCTTTAATTGTACTTACGTCCAGTTGTTCGCTGACCGCGCGGACGCGCATCATGTATGCCGGCATTCATCCCGCGTGGGCAGCGGTGCACGCGCACCGTGCGACCAGCTCGAATCATCTGAGGAGAACAAATGCGACGCGCTTGCTTGGGGCTCGTGCTAGCGCTCATCTTCGCGAATGTTAGCTGCACCGGGACGACGAAGTCGTCGCCCGGGTCGACGCCGCCAGCGCAGATCACAGTTAGCGTCACGCCCACCGCAGCGAACGTGCGCGCGGGATCCGGGCAGCCCTTTACTGCAAGCGTGCGCGGGACTACGACTCACGGCGTGACCTGGTCGGTAAACGGAGTCGTGGGAGGAAATGCGACGGTCGGGCTGATAACCAACATGGGCGTCTACACTGCTCCGTCGGCGCCGACGAATCCCAACGCAATCACCATTAGCGCCGTGTCCGTGGCAGATTTAGGCGCAAGCGGCACGAGCGACGTGACGCTGTGGAACGCGACGCCGGTGCTGAGCAATGTGAGTCCTGGAACTTTTACCGCCGGTGCATACACGCTCATGGTTACCGGCAGCCAATTCGTGAACGGCGCGCAAGTGCTGTTCGGCGGCGCGACGGTGACGACAAGCTACGTTTCGACGACGAAGCTCACGGCGACGGGTTCAGCGCCTACGGCCGGAATATTCGCGGTCAGCGTGTCGAATCCAAATCCAGGCAGCAGTGCATCGGGCGCTATGAACGTGACGGTGACTTCGCAATCTGGGGGTAATCCTCCGCCGCCACCGAGCGCGTGCAGCGTTATGAGTCTGGGCCAAGGCGGCAGCTTGAATGGCTTCCTTCCCTTCCCAGCGGACAATCTGTGGAATCAGAATATCGCCAGCGCGCCGGTGGATCCGAATTCCGCGGCCATCATTAATTACATCGGAGCGAGCGATCCCGTGCATCCGGATTTCGGTTCGGGCGAGTACAACGGCTCGAGCATCGGAATTCCTTACATCGTGGCGGACTCGTCGCAAGCGCCGGTGGCGATCAACTTCACGGCGTATGGTGACGAGAGCGATCCTGGACCGATGCCTGTGCCCGCTAGCGCGCCGATCGAGGGATATCCTGACCCTGCCAGCGGCGATCGCCATGTGTTAGTGCTCGACAACAGTAATTGTTGGTTGTACGAGCTCTACAGTTCGTATCCCGAGAATGACGGCAGTTGGAACGCAGCGTCGGCGGCTGTTTGGGATTTGACTGCCGACGGGCGGCGACCGCTGACGTGGACCTCCGCCGACGCGGCGGGGCTTTCTATATTTGCTGGGTTGGCGCGTTACGACGAAGTGGCGAGCGGTGCGATCAAGCACGCGTTGCGCTTCACTCTGCAAAATAGCCGCGCGGCTTTTGTGCCGCCGGCTTCGCATTGGGCCTCGACTACATCGAACGCAAACGCTGCGCCGATGGGCATGCGCATACGGCTGAAGGCCAGCTTCGATATCTCCGGATTTTCCGCGACCAACCAGGTGATCCTGACGGCGCTGCAGCAATACGGCATGATCATGGCGGACAACGGCTCGAACATGTACATCAGCGGCGCGCCGGACGATCGCTGGGACAACGACGACTTGCACAATCTGGATCAGGTGACGACGGCGGATTTCGAAGTGGTACAGATGAATCCGATCCTCACGCAATCGAATTTGCCGACTGGCGCGGCGCCGGCGATCGCGAACTTCACGGCTAACTCTACGACCGTTTCCGCTGGGGCGAATGTGACGCTCACGTGGAACGTCACCGGCGCTTCGTACTTTGATGTGACTCCGCAAGTTGGGGCTGTGCGCGGCAACAGCGTCGTTGTGACGCCGTCACAGACCACTACCTACACGCTGAACGCCACGAACGAGTTTGGACGCAGCACGAAGACCGTCACTGTCACCGTGCAGTGACGCTCCGCACGGATCACGCGCGGGACGCAGGCGCATCGCGCGTAACCAGTGATAGCGCGCCGAAGACGTCCACCACGTGCGGAATTCCGTAAGGTTCCCGGTCATTTCGAATCCGTTCGCTCAAATCGTTTCATCTGTAGCGGGCCGCTCGCGCCAGTACCTGCGCGGCATAATCTGGATTCCCGCCGCCGTTCCAGAGCGCCAAGGCACGCGACACGTTGTCGCTACCGGCAGCAAGCTTGGCCGCCAACACGATGCAGCCAAACGTGAGACCCGCAGACGGATCGCACAGCGCGCTGAGCAATGGCCGTTGGAATCCATGATCGCGCGCCACCTGACCCATCACTTGCAGCAGTCCCCAGGAAATCGAGCGGGCCATTTCTTCTGTAGGAGGCAATTCCAGCGGCGCCACGAAGCGAGCGCGAAATGCAGGCTCGTAGCGGATCGCGTGCGGGTCCCACGCGGAGTCTTGTTCGACGAGCGCGCAGACCAGCGCCGGATCCAATCCGCGCGCGGAAGCGATCGTGCGCGCCAGAGCGACAATTTCAGTGGTGGGGGCCATTCAAATCCATCCAACGGATGGGTGGCTCCGGCGGAGTCTCAATTCCCTTCTCGTCGCACAATTTTTCCAGCAGCCTGTAAATGTGCGGCAGATGGCTGGTGGCTGGTGGCCATGTCCTCGACGAAGGTGCGCGTCATTTCGTCATTGCGAATGCGCCGGTAGAGCCAACGCAAGAACGGAACGAACTGCACGAGAGAAGTGAGAGCCACCGTCCACCAGTCGGGATCGATTAGTTCGCGCATGAACGTAGTGATCCCCATGGACATCTCGGCATTTTTTAAGTCACGGCGTTTTGGGCGCCACCGGTGCGACATTATTCTGCGGAGTGAATGCTTCAGGTTCCATGCCGAGTGCGAAAAAGACGCGCCAGTTTCGGTCTGCGCCCCCGAAAAAACAGATCCACTGCGGTCAATTTGTCCCCGGAAAGGGCCCATGGACATTACTCCGCGAATTTCTCAGTCGCTCCACAGCCGGCGGCGCGATTCTCTATCCGAACAACGACGCGATGCTGCTGCCGAGTCCGAGCATGCTGCCGGCTAGTTGCTCCTTCAATTGCTGGTTCGCGAACGAGATTTGGTTCTGCTGCGCTTGCGACGCGTCGGTCTGCGCTTGTTCGCGGCCCAGTTGCGCGGTGAGGTCGCCGTAGCCGGCGGAATTATTCGTCGCAGCGGTGCGGTTGGCGGCTTTCTCGCGCCATGCGTCGAAGGCCGTATTTGATGCGCGCAGGCTTTGCTGAGTGATGGCCGACTGCTGCTGCGGAGTGTAGCCCTGACTATTGAGCAGGCTCTGGATCGTAGGCATCAGTCGTGAGCGATCCTGCGTGTCCGACTGACTTTACTGCGAGATTGCCTGGTTCTGTTGTGCGAGCTGCTGGTCGGTGAGGTTACGGGTAGTCTGCTGTGCGCCGCGGGACATAGGGTGCCTCCCTGAAATTACTTTGGTGATTGATGAAACGTTTCGAAGTGGAACTGCACTACTGGGCAATGGATTTGTGATGCGTTCCAGTTAGGACCGGGCCCGGCACAAAATATCGCTGTGCGATCTAAGGCCTCTGTTCGCGGCGGATTGCTGTTTTTGATTTGGTCGCAGACGGAAGCAGTACGGCGTCCACGCCTCGTCGCGGATCCGGCCCAGGCTTGTGAGCCGGTGACCGAAACGTTTGGCGACGGGCGGCGGCAACCAGGCGTGAGTGTTATCTAGACCGCGCGCGAGCAGATCGTGTTCGCAGGCTGCGTGCAGGGCAAGCAATCGCGCGTAACGTTCTTGCGGCTTCCCCGCTGCTTTCGCGTTTTCCCCGTCGTGGTTCATCAGCAGATACATCTCGCACGTCAGGCGTGCCAGTGACGCCATCACAACTTCGCCTGCGTCATCTTCCAGCACAAGTTTCGAAACAAAGATCGGATCGCGAAGGTCGGAGAACGCGTAATCAAACCCCTGCTGCGCGTGCATCCGCTTTAATGGTTCAAGGTCCGCTTCCGTGTATTCGCGTATGCGCATCGTTGTGGCTAGAAAACGCGATGACGCAACAGCGGATGGAACTTGGCCACCGCTTCTGCTGCGTAGAACGTTGCATCGCCCGGCGCAACACCGTATGGCGCGAGAGCTGCCTGGGCTTCCGGCGAGATCGGGCGTTGCGCCAAGGGATGCGGCAGCGCCTGGAATTCCGCGTCGTCTTCCAGCGCCCGGTGCGCGCCTTCGTCGGCTTCAATCAGGGCGAGGATCTGCGCGGTTGCGGGGAGCGCCATTGCAGCGGAATCCGATTCGCCGATCGCCGGAACTGGCTCGCAATCGGGCACAAGAGCCAGCCAATGTAAGGTGTTCAGCCACGCGGAGTGGCGCTGCACAGCACCGAGCGTTGTGAGGTAGTGGGCTTTTCCAGTCATGCAGTGGTTCTGTGGACATCGAGCTATTTCGCGCTTGCGACGCTCTATGAACTGAAAGCGTAATTGTGAGTGAGCACGCATGCTGCGTGCCGCCCCGCGTAGAATTCGTGGATTGGTTCACTGCTCACTGTCACTTGGTGAAAGTCCTCGATCAATGCTTCGATTTTGCGCAACGTGAGCCTGCCGAAGCGGCCGACCAGAATATCGGACATGCATAATCGTCCCGCGCGCATGGGCGTGCCGTCTGCAATCGTGAAAATGTGATGCGGCGTCACGTCCAGCGATTCTTCATTGGAAAAGTGCAGGCGGATGAATGTGTCTAGGCCGCGTATTTTCAGCCGTGCCAGGCGCGTCCAGCCTTCACCTGCCGCGGTTCCTGGGCAGCGCAGGTGGTCGCCGGGTTTGCAGGTCTCGATCGCTAGCGTGCCGTGCTCTTGTGTGAGCACCATCGTTCCGGCGCGCAGACAGCTTCCACTGCCGCCTGTCCCACCGCCCGCGCCTGACGTGGTGGCTGCCCCTACCATCGCGCCTTGCGACAACGGGATCAGCCCGTGCAGCGATTGTTGCTGCGCCGCAGTGTTCGTTTTGGCCGTGAACGCGTTTGCCGGCATGCCGGCGCTGCTTGCGATGCCTCCAACCCACGCGAGTGCGAGCGCGGAATCGTTCCAGTAAGGGTAGAAATAATATGTGATGCCGGGCGCGAGGCCTGTAACGGATAGCGACCCGTTCGCGACGGCCGTTGTGGTGCCGTCGGCGCGCGCGATCGTCAGTGCGGACCAGCTCCAGGTGATCGTAGAAGTGGCGGAGACATATGCGAACGCGCCGGACCACGTCGGCGCGGGACCGAGCCTTTCGTCAGGACGCCAGTCTTGGTGGGATCAACCTTCCCTGCCGTGATCGTGTCCGCCGTGATCGCCCCGGGATTCGCACCCGCGGCGAGTTCCGGAAACGCTCCGGCGGCGCTTCCCTGCTGAAATATTTTCACTTTGTTCGAATTCATTGCTACGCCGGGAGTGAAGACGTAATCGTAGCCGGCCAATCCGTCCATCCAGCCAGTACCCTGCACCTTCGGCTGATCCGACGCAATCAGCGCGACTTGCGACAGATCGAGCGTGTCTCCGCCGGTGGTATAATTCCCCGTCGCTGCGATGGTGCCGCTTGCGTGGATGCGCTTTCCGTCGTCCCACCTATCCACAACCGAAAATGTCAGTGCCATGGTTCCTCCCATTCGTTCGTCGGCCGTTAGACAGCCGCTACAAAACCTTGCAGTTCGCTGCTATGATGTTTAATTCGTGACGCAACCCGAAAGCCTGCAGTTGAATCCTAAGCGTCGAAGTTCTGGCCGATGTCCAAGAGGGGGGAAACTGGTGCGGTTACTGAGAATTCTTTCTGTGCTGGCGGTGATGGGTTTCGCGGCGATCGCGCTGGGCATGGCGCTTAGGGATCCCGCAAATTATTCTCACGCCCAAAACCAGATTGAAATTCAGGCGCGCACCGCCGCTCCCGCACAGTCCACTTCAGCAGCTGCACCTTCAACAGCCAGACCAGTGTCTTCTTCCGGCGCGTCCGCGACCGTGGTGGCCTCAAACGTCAACGTCCGGACGCTGGCCGTCGCGCCGCAACCTTCTGAGATCGCGATCACAAGCAATGCTGCGGCAGCGTCCACGCAGTTGTATCTCACCGCGATTGATCGGCCCGACCAGATTTTTTCTTATACCGTTCGCGACACGCCGAATATCGTGCCGGCCAACGCAGCGAAACTCTTCGCCGTTCCTGCAGTGGGAATTGGCACCGTCGGCTCGATTGGTGACGGCGGCGCATCCAGTGCCGCAGAGCTTGATCTTTCGCTAAATGATTTCACCATGCGCAGCGAAGTCGCCGTAGCTCCCGACGGCACGCTATTCATCGCCGACACCGGCAACGCCACCATCCGCACTGTCGCGGGAGCCGCCACCAGCGAGCCTTCCATCATCCGCAGCGTCGCGGGACGCTGGGCGCCGCGCCAAAATGTCGAATTGATCGAGCCGTATGGCGTGACGCTTGATCGCTCTGGAAATTTATTAATAGCCGACCATTCCGCAAACGCTGTCGTTGAACTCTTTGGCGCCGCTTCGCCCAAGGCCGGCCAGACGGAAGTGCTCGCGCACATGGTTTCGCCTGCGGCCGTTGTCGTTACGCCCGATGGGAACACCGTTTATGCCGCTTCGCCTGACACCGGCGCGATCGTCGCCATTAACACCCAAACGCATGCGCTGCGCAGCGCCGGCGTAACTCCGGCACCGCTGTTCGCCGCTGCGTCGGCACATTCGAATGGCACGCGCATCATTCCGCAAGGATTGGCCGCGGACGGCGGCGGAAACTTGTTCATCGCCTACCATGCGCCAGGCAACAATTCTGACCAGATTTTGCGTCTCGATGCGATCTCGTCGAAGCTCACTGTCGCGGCACGCGGCCTCAGCGCCCCTGGCAATATTTCCTTCGACGCGCACGGAGACTTGTTCGTCGCCAATCAGGGTATGCGCCAAATTCTGGACTTCAAAGCAATGGGAGTTCCGGCCACCGGAGTGACGCTGCTCCCGCCGACGCCTTGCGCCACAGCGCCGACGGTATTTTGCGACCAAGTTATTGGCGGCAGCAGTCCGACGCTCCCCTACGAGCTTTTCAACAATAACAACACCGCGATCACTGGAATCAGCGCAAGCTTCACGTCCGGCAACACAAGCGATTTCACGATTTCCAACTCTTCTTGCGCAACTTCGCTCGCCGCGAACAGCAGCTGCGCGTATAACGTCGCATTTGCGCCTACGGCGTTGGCCGCCAGCGATTGCCCTGGCGGAGGCGCTGCAGAACACTCGCTGCGCTACTTTTACCGTGAACTATTCCGGCGCCACCGCACCGCTCTCGGCCGAAGCCAGCGGCGTCGCAGACGATTTCCAAATTACTTGCATGACCACTATCGAATTTCACTTGCCCGCCGCCGTCGAATGGCGCGCCCTATCAAATTACCGTCGCGCAGGGCTTCGCGGCGACGTTTCAATTGCAGATCGTGCCGGACGATACGTTCAGCGGCTCCGTCACGCTGAACTGCCCGACCAATCTTCCTTCGGCTCCTGCAGGCAGCGCAGGAAATCCCACCATTTGCGGCATTTCGGCAGGCAGCACTGTCAGCCTGCCACTTGCGAACACGATCACGTTACCGGTAGTCGCCGGAACTGCCGTGCCTTTCAACGTGACATTTCAAACAACCACAACGAGTGGCCGCATTTCAATTCCCCGGCCCTGCCGCGACGGCGGCCAAGCGGCTGGGGGCGCTCGCCGGATTATTCTCTTCGCGCTCCGGCGGATCCGGTGATTCCGGAAGCTCTGGCAGCGCGCAGAATCGCGCAGCCCGTGGGATATTTGCAGCTTTCTTGTTGGCCGTAATATTCTTCCTCTCGGTTTGGCTCATCCGTCAAGCCCGTATCCCGCGCATGGTCCCCGCTCTCGCGTTCACTTTTGTCGTCGCGATTTCCGCCACAGTGGCCGGGTGCCGTAGACCAACTCGAGCACCGACATGATTCCCTATACCCCAACCGGCACCTACACTCTTACCGTGCACGGTTTCGTGCAAAATGCCTCGCGAGGTTTTACGATGACGCTGGTCGTGGACAATTAGCGAAATGCAAATTTGCAGCAAGCCGGCATGATGCGCAGAACACCTGGGCGAGAGTCCAGGTGAGTCTACACGTATACAGTTCCCCGCCGATATCCATAGGGTATTCGCCGCCGCCCCGTCGTCTGCTCCGGACGCACATAACGATTGATCAAATTCTCGATGGCGGTCTGTGCCGCGCCCAGCAAATCCACGCGCAAGCGCTCGTGCTCCGCGCGAACGCGCCGCCAGCGCTGCTGTGGCTATCTCAATGCGTCCGTGGCGGAGCGGATCTGCACCGGATCGGTGCCGAGCACCAACGTCGCCAGCACCTTTTCGTAGCGCACACGCACGGTAATCGATTGCGTGGCGCCAATTAGATTGATCTTGTCCTCTCGCCATTCCCACAGCCGCATGTAGCAGCTGGGCTGCAGGTTCAGCATGCTGCCGCCGCTGGTGAATTTCTCCATCGGTACGAAGACATCCGCCGGTGTTCGCCGTGGCGCGCTCCCACAACACGTGCGGCATCAGGCAGTCGGTGGGAAGCTGCGGGCTGGAGACGTCGCTGATTTCCGTGTTCGTCACTCCGGTCGTGCCGACCAGTCCAGCTCAATGTCCTGCTGCTCCATCAGCACGCTGACGCCATTTTCCGCAAGCTCGCGCTGCAAGCCCGCGGTACGCCGAATTCAGCAGCGGCATCAGCAGCGTATCGGTGAAAACCACGCCCGAGGCGTCGTTCACCAGCGCGCGCGCCAGCGTCAGTGCGTCTTCCGCTTGCGAATACGCCGTAGTGGGTAGAACAGGCATGGTTCCTCCGGTGAATTAGCACGCAGGTTCCGATCGCTGTGATTTGCGTTAGGATGTTTTGCAGTACATCGAGCACAGGAGCAACAAAGGAGAACCAATGGCAGCGACCGACAAACGCCAGTACATTCCACCGCCCGGCGCCCCAGGCGACTTGCCGTTCAGCAATGCCGTGATCGCCGGCAACACGGTTTATCTTGCCGGGCACATTGGCTTCGATTCGGCCACCGGCAAAGTGCCGAAGGATATCGAGCACGAAGCGCGGTTGATGCTGGACGCGCTCCGTGACACGCTCACCCGCTGCGGCCTAACCATGCACGATGTGGTTTCACTGACGGTATATTGTTCCGACATATCGCTGTTCGACCGCCTCAACGCCGTGTACCGGACGTATCTGCGCGCACCATTCCCGGTTCGCGCGTTTATCGGCTCCGGCCCGCTACTGTTCGGCGCCCGCTTTGAAATTCAGGGCATCGCCGTGAAGCCGGAGGCGTGATCGAGCCGGCACGCGCCGGCGGGTAATCGTTAGTCCGCTTTCAACACCGGAATTTCTTTCTGTAGAAACGGAATTTTGGCGGCCGCCCAGTCCACCAGGCTATCGCCGGAGAGTCCTAAGATCGCCGCCGTCCATATTGGCCAGGTCCGCCTTCCCGCCCGGACGAATCTGCAACGGCAAGCGCATGTTGCGCGAGCTGACGCGTTCCGCATCGCCGCGCTGCTGAATCGTCGTCAGCAGTATGTCGTCGCGCTCGTACAGCAGGGGCAGCTTGTCGCGAACTTCTTCCAGTTGTAACGCAACAGATTGTGCATTCTGCATCCGTGCCATATTGTGAATGTCTCCCTAGGATTGAATTTCGTGCAGCGCGGCGATCCGCTGATCACTTCCAGCCTGTCTTTCTTGGCCGCCGCAATCTCTGGGCGTGTACCGGATGCGAATCTTCGCGGGGTGTCCTCCTCGGAGGCGTGCATGAAGAATTGAATCGGGCATCACGAATTGCCCTGAAATTCACCTGACTGTAATTCACCGACAACCACTGTGTCGCGACCTGTCCGCGTACAGGCCGCCGTACTCGCCTCGGCCTGCACCTCGGTACAGTTGAGCTATTTCTTGAAATCAGTCATCATCGAGTTGCTGGCCGGTGCGGTGAAATGGCGGCGAAAAACAGAAGTCTGATCCAGAACTGAGTCGCAGTGTGCTCTCGCGTATTCCCCCCTCTATGCGCTGAGTGTGCGCGGGATTCTGACCATGGGGGAATTACGAATGATCGTCCGTAAATTGTTCCTTGTAGTTGTGTTTCTGATCGGCGCGGCTCTCACCGCCCGGCCCACGCTTTCCCAGACAAACTGCACCGCCAACCAGCAAGCCGCCGTACAGTGTTTCGTCGCCAACGCGGTGGCTACTGATTTGACCAAACCTCGCTACGGAATGACGCTGGCGCAGTTCGAGTCCTACGGCGTCGCTGTTTCGCAGATACTCCAAACGCATCACACCTATCTTGTTCTGGTCGGTGTTTCCAGCGCCGTCGCTGACGCCATGCCGCCCAAGAACGCCGACGGTTCGGCCAATCAGACAGCGCAAGAGAACGCAGTCACGCAAACCGTCGCCGCAGCCAACCAGTTGGGACTCGCGTCGCTGCCGACCGGCACCACACTGACTGATCTGGAACACTTCTCAATGGATGTCACCAACGCCATGAACGACAACAACGGCGTTCTGGAATTGCTCACTCCCGGAATTTCACTGCGCATCATTGACTCCTACATCATCACCGCAACCACCAATGGCGCAGTAAACTGGAGCGAAGTGGACAGCAAACTTTCCGCCGCCGTCAGTACTTACATCGGCTCCGGCCTGATGAAAGTTCCCACGGGTATGACCACGGCCCAAGTGACTTCATTCGCCAATGCCCTGGCTAAGGTCATCTACAGCTACAAAGTCGCGACGCATCGCACAGCCCTGAGCGCCGACTGAAGCCGCTCCCGGGCCGGCGAGACGAGTCCGCTTGACGGTCGAGCCGATGCGCCCGACAGTGCACAACAACTGACGCCATCAATATGCAGCTGGATCCTATTCCTCAAGTCCCTTGAGCGGACGTCGCTCCGCAAACATTGCCGCTTTTCTTTCGCGGAGACTTCTGTTCCTGTCCTCTTAGAGACGTTTGTCCCCGGTCATCTTCGTGCCCGCGGGCCAGTTGCGCGGTGCCGCGCCGCGCGCAAGGATTCGAGGAATGAAATCCACAAATCCATCCGCGCTGGCACTGGGGCTCACCGACCGAGGTGCCGCCACCAGCGCGGAGCTATCCTCTATCGCTAGCCGGAGCAACCTCATGCGAGCCTTCGTCCCAAGGACCACCCTGGTAATCGTCGCACTCGGCTTCGCGGCTGCAATTCCGCCCGTAGCGCGCGCCTAAACGCCGCCACCTAGCTGCACCACAAGCTCAGACGCCGCCGTGCAATGTTTCGTCGCCAACGCGTTCATCGCCCGCGCTAACGATGCCAAAGCATCCGGATCCAATTTCGCAACGGTCCGCGCCAGTTCCGCGTGGCCTTCCGGCCGCCGCGAGAAAAACAGCGCATCTATCCGGTTCAAGTCCCCCAGCATCGCCGTCGCGGCCCGCGCTTCTTCCGGCGTCGCAAATGTTTCGCGGAAAGCGCTCACGTCCTGTCAGGCGTCTCGCAATTCTGGATTTGCATCCATCGCCGCGCGCAAATGCTCCGGCTCAACCAATTCCTCAGCGTCCGCGCCAGCTGCCTCCGTGTCCGTCGCGGAATCTCTTTGCGTCCGCGGCTCAACTTCGTGGCCAAAATCCATCGCCAATTGATCGTTCGTCCGCGCGGCCGATTCCTGCGCTTTCGAATCACGCACTTCGCTTTTCGTTTCGCGACGGGCCGTTCTGCGCGCCGGCTGCGCAAGTAATCCAAATATTTCGTCGTCGCTGGAATTGCGATTCAATACCGGCGCTGGAGTAATCGTGTTTGATCCCATGCCTTCAACCCCTCTGTTAATTTCCAAAGGTGTGCCAACCTGCACCTGTCCTGGGCACCCGCTCGACCCACCAATACGCTGCATCTACAACACTTAGCTACCCGCCGACCTGGTTTGCCCAAGAGTTTTCCACAATGAAACCACAGTACTATTCCCGTTGCGGCACTGCTCTTGTACATCTACTCCTAGCGGGGGGAGCTGTACGTTAGTCCAGGAGGACTCGACAGACCCTGCAAATAACTGAGGTAACGCCCATGAGCACGCCGCCGATCGCCTCCGCAGAAGCGAACGTAAAATCTGCATCATCCAACTCTCCAGTAGGTATTGAACGCCGCCGCCGCAAACGCGCGAAAATCACCGCGCAAGTTCACATGCGCGGAGTGAATACTCCCGAACCTTTCGAAGAAATCTGCAAGAGTGTAGACGTCTCGCGCGATGGCCTGCTCGTCACCGCTGCACGCGCTGGATATTGGAAAGGCCAGCGGCTCGATGTAACGTTTCCATATTCTACCGCCGCCGCCGCGCTCAACTCCGCGCAGACCGCCGAAGTAGTGCGCGTCGTCGAACAGGACGGCCGCTTCGCCGTGGCATTACAATTCGTCAACACGAAATCCGACTCCGCAACGAAAGATGCCCCGAAAGTGGATCCCTCCGTTGCCGGAACCTTGGCGCATTCCACTTCGACGCACACCAAGCAGCAGTCAGTCGTGCTCGCCGTAGAATCCGATCCCAAGACCGCCGAAATCATGCGCAGCATTCTTTCCAATGACGGCTACACCGTCATCATCGTCCCCACAGCGAAACAAGCATTGGACATCCTGCGCAACACGGTGCCGGCCGTATTCCTCGCCGAAGTGGAAGGGACAGACATGAGCGGCCACGACCTCTGCCTCATCATCAAGCGCAACGATCGCTTGCAGCGCGTGCCCGTAATTCTGCTCACAAAATCAGCGCAGCCCGCCGACTACTCCGCCAGCCACCAGCTAGGCGCCGTCGTCTGCATGGCCAAGCCCTTCAAACCAGAACGCCTGCTGCACGTCGTGCGCCTGGTAGCTCCACCGCCCACGGCCCGCAGCGCCTACGGCGCCTCGCGCTATTCCAGCGGCTCCGTCGAACGCGCCATCTAGGTTCCGGGACGTAATCGCATTACCGACCTCGGGCAGTATTTAGCTGCGGCTGCACAAGCGAAGCGGTCGCGGTCGCCGCCGCTTGCTGCTTCCGCAAGAAATCCCGATGGAACAGCGCGTGAGCCCCCACGTTGGCATACCCCAGCGGCGCTTCAATCTTCGCAACTTGCCCCGCGTCCGAGGAAAATCACCGCGTGCAGATCTCTAGCTCCACTGCGTGATTATCCGCAATCTCATCCGGCATAATGCTCGGCAGAATCACCTGCATCTGCGGATCGGGATTCGCCAGCAATTGCAGCAGTACCGCGCGCTGTTGCGACCACAATGTCGGATACTGCTCGTCCGTCTCCGGATAGCTGAATAAATTCCCCTTTCAGATCCGCCAACCGAATCCATTTCGATTCGAACGCCGCTCCCGCCCCAAGCAGCGTCTCTTCCACGTCGTTCGGCCGGTTCCGCCGGAAACAATCCACCTCCAACAACATTCTGTCCGCGTGGAAACTTTTCATCCGACGCCACACCAAACCGATGCGCCCCATCGCCTGGTCGCGCGCCATCGCATATCCCGAAGCCGTGTCGCTATTCGACATCGCTTCGCCAAACAGCGCAGGAAACGCTTCAGTCAGAAATTGCGCCACCGGACCCATCAATCCCGCGGCGTGCTCAGCCAGATCCGGAGGAACTTCCGCTGCGTCGGGCTGAAAGAATCCCGCCGCTAACGACTGCCCTGGTTTCGTCCGCGCCGGATAATGCGCCCCCGGGTTCCGCCGTCTGCCCTTGCAACGAGTCGAAATCCAGCACCTCGCTGTCCGCGTAAATCGGAGGATTCCCGTACTCGTAAGTCTCCATCTTCAAATTTGAAAGCGTGTTAAGTCGTTCCTGCACGCTGATCAACGCGTTGCCCAGCGCCAGCCGTCCGCTCGATCCATCTCCCGGCAGCGCATGCAACACGCGGCGGTGATCGTCCAAGTTTTCGCTGCGCGATTCGCAGTAAGTCTCGCCCGCAAAAGCCACATAAGCTCCATCGGGAAACATTTCCAGCAGCTGATCCCACAGCGCTTTGTCATCCAGCGCGAAGAGCGCCCACCGCCGCAGCCAAGTCCTCTGAAACGTGATCAAATTAATATTCGTATCGCCGCCCTCGGTCAACAGCCCGCCCTGCGACTGAGCCAGTCGCGCCAGCCGCTCGTATTCCTGCACACCGCGCGCGACCGGCGATCCGATCTTGTCTGCCGCGTGTGGATAAGCCGCGCGCAGTCGCGCTTGGTGCACTTCCATGTTCCATTGAATATACGGATACTCGTGCATCTCGCTCGCCCACGGCGGTGTCTTCAGCTCCAGGCCGCCAACGATCGTCACCATTTCCGCAGCGACAAAATCCTATCCAGTCAGCAACGCGCCGCAAGTGTCGCAAGACCGGCCGATGTTTGCATCATCGCTCTCGGCTGAGTTCGAGCCCGAGCGTGAATTAGGTTCTGCATCATCACTACCGAACTCTCGATCCGCGTCGTGATCCTGTCCGCCAGCTTTATCGCCCGCGCCGGCGCTGTCACCGCGCGAAAGCTCGCCCAGCTGCGCCTTGTTCTCCGCTCCGCACTCAGGACACACATACATATCGCTGCCAATCTTCACCTCGCGCGCCGCAATCTCCGTCTCGGGATGGAATCCAAGCCGCTGGCCGCCCACCACGAATCGTACGTACGCTCCCACCTTCCCATCGGTCCACAGATTGAACGCTTTCTCCACAATCAAATTACCAATCCGATTGTTGCGCTCCACCAGCTGCGCCATTTCCGCTGCAGATTTTGCAGCCGCCACGTCTTCCTCCGCCTGCGCCGAAGACGGGAAAAATCTCACCCGCGGCACGTCCTGCGAAAGAACCGCCGCCAGCGAAAGCCCGAACGCTTGGTAAATATTCGTAACGAACTCGTACCGCAGCAAATCTGCCAGCGACGAATTGTCCGAAAGCTTCTGCTCAAACGGCAGGTGTCAGTTCGGGTCGCGCTCGTTCCAACAAAGATTGCATCCCGCGCCAGAATTGGTGCGCCTGTTTGATCCTGCGCACTTCCTGCTGGCGCGTTCCTTCCGACTCGAAAGAACATTGATACAGCAGCCGCCGCAGCGCGCTTTCCAACCGCTCCGGCAGCTGCTCGTTGTTCTGACCGTAAGGATTTGCCTGTGCCGGCATCCCGGTCACGCGCGACTCGCGCTTGCCTTCCCCACCAAGCGTCGTGTTTCTGTCGCTCGCCACTGGCCCTTCCACCGGCACAATTGCCGGATCCGCTGCTGAAAATGATTTCTGCGTGGGCGTGCACTGTCCTCGCTTGCGCTGGTGTTAAAAGTTCTGTTTAGCCGCCAAGAATGGAATCCGCTGCGAAATTCACACAGTTGCGAACACAGCAACCGAAAATGTGTTCACCGTATTGAATCGAGCGGCCAAAAACACGTAGAAGTCCAGGTAGAAAATAGAGATTACCGCGCCGTGCGAAATGCCGGCCGTCGGCTACTGCATCGCAAACGTGCGCTGCCCCAGCGCGATCGCATCGGCCAACCGCGCTCCGCGATCATCAGTCGAAAATCCAAAAGTACAATTCGTAAACCGTACGTTCTGTAGCGACACTTCGCCGCCTTCATAGCGCAGTCGCGTGCCGATAAACGTCACATTCTTCCAGCGGATTCCGTCCAGCGTTTGCGCGGCCCCCGCGATCGTCAGCCCATCCACACGCACACCATCCGCCATCACACGCGTCGAGGGCGGCAGCAGAATTTCCGACGTGTCCGGCATCAACGTCGCATCGATGTACTTGCCGTGCAGCGCGGCGGGATCCAGCAGTTCGTTCGCCCCAAGCGCTCGGGGCGCGGCCAACATCACATGTCCCGGAATATTCACCGCGTGCGGAGCCTGCGCCCCAGGCCCGACATCAGCACCGGAATTTGGGGCCGCCGTCCCAGCGGCGCCTTCATTCGTTGACGACCCACCGCTAGCGCCGCCACCTGCGCCAGGAGCATCCGATTGGGCGAAACGCAACTGCGCCAGCTCAATCCGCACCAGCGTCACATGTTCCACCAACCGCGCGTTATCGGGATGCGTTCGCAGTACACGATCCAACTCGCGAACAGTGTGCTCGAAAAACTCAGGCGTGGCCGCCTGCCCCCGCATCCGCGAGGACATTAGTATCGCCGCCGCCCGATCCGTCTGCATTTCCGCGGCGGTAATGTTGCCGCCCGCTCCCTGGGCCACGCCCTGCTCCAAAGCGTCCCACAAAGCCGTCTGCCACGCCGCCACCGCAGCTCGGTCGCTCGGCGGACTCACAAAAAAATGTGGCGCTTCGCTGCCCGCCATCTTGTGCGGGTCCAATAACCGTCGTGCTCCCTGCCATGCCAGCGTCGCCATCAGCACTATCGCCAGAGACTCCACCGCCACACGCGCATGAATCGGCGCCGGCGGCAGTCCGCTCTTGCGTCTCAGCCAGCGGCGATCCCGCCCACTCGGCGTATCCCAAATCGTCAAACTCGTCCTCGCTTCGCTACCACTGCCTGCTGAACATCATTCTAAACCAGCCAGGCTGCGAGAGCGAACCTCCGCCTCACGCCCACGGCCAAGGGAACAAATTCGATTGGAACAGCGCCCTAAGCCATGCTCGTCAATCATGCCTGCAAGATTTCGCGAACGCATCACGCAAAAAACTGACCAAATCGCGACGATCGGTAAACACGTGCGTCTCAGGACGTGCCGCATTCCCAGCCGTCGGCAGCTGCCCCGCCTGTGGAGATCGTAATGACGCGAATCTTGCCCGCGGCCCATCACCCGAGCCGACGGATTTCCCGTTCGCGGCGCTCTGCACAAATCCACGCCCGCTCTGGTCCGGCCGAATCGCTCCCCGGTGGACGTGCGCCACAAATCCGCGCTGCGCTCGTCCCGTATGAGACGGCACCAATTGCGCCGCTTCGATTTCGACGCGATGAATCGGCCCTTTGCCCGAATCGGCAGCCGAATCTTCCTCGCTATCGTCGCCTTCTTCATCATCCCGATAGCCGCCCACCTGCGCAGCTTCGTGCTCCAGAGCTAGCAGCGCTAGCTTCAGCTTCGCGCCCCGCTTCCATTGCTTCTCCCGCGATTCGATTGATGTGATATCGCCCTGGAATGAACGGCATATATCCTCCGCATTCAAATGATGTAACACCGCAAATCACAAAATCACTCGCACCGTTTCATTTTTTTCCTCGCAGCATCAATTTCCAGCATCCGATAAAGCTGATGCCAGGATCGGGTTTGGTGACCGCGGAAACCTTCGCCACCCCGCGCGTCTTCGCACGCGATTGTGTGCACGATTGTTCCGCAATCGACCGCTCCGCTCCATCCTGTTCGCGCTCCGCAGCACCGCTTCCCGCGCCGCACGACTTTTGCGTAAAATGCATTTCGTTCATAGCTGCGTTTCTGTCGCGTTCAGAACGCTCTCGTCTCTCAATGTGGGAGTGGGACACGCGCGTGCCGGGTCCGGTTCGAGCCGTTCGGGCGTCGTTGTTGCCGCCGCGACGTTGCGCGTGTCCCACACGGGTGAACTTCTTTTCTGGCTCTTGCGGGCGCTTTTTCTTCGGCTGGCGCGCGATATCCTCCAGCTCGAACGGAAGAATCTCTTCACACTTCAGCATTCCCATCAACGCGCCATTCAACCCGTCCCGATGTTCCGCGCATGATCGTCCGCGCCTCATAGCCGGCCGCACGCACCGCGTCCAGGCACTCGTGGATCGTTGCGAGCGCACGAATCCTACGCACACTGCCAGGGGGCGTACCAGAAAACTTCACGCAGCAAAAAACTCCTCATGACCGTCTGCAGTCAGAGCAAGCGTCTCAGTGAGAAGCGGGTGGACTAGATGGACTAGACGGATTGTCTGGCTTTATTTCGATGATTATCTTGCAATCCCGCGGAGGCGATTTCTCGCCATTTGGCATCTGCGCCGAAACTCCGATGCGATGCTTTCCGATCGCGAATAGCATCCGCGGACTTGTGGCCGTAATTCCCTTAATGGCCCCTTGCGCATTCGCCGGCGCGGGAACCGAAAACAGCAAATACGGCTTTTCGCCCGAAATATCGTACACATCGAATTTCTGCACGCACCCGGTCGTCGCTTTCGCCGAGCAGGCCGGCGTCTTCGTGAAATCGTAATCGAATTTCACGGTAATACTGTGCATCGCCGATCCCTCCGGCGTCGTGCTCGTTCCATGCTGCGTGCCAGACGCAGGCGATTGCCCCGCCGTCGCTTGCTGCCTGCCACCGGCGCGTGGCACTGCATCACGCGTCACGCCGCTCCTCGCAACTGGTGCGCCAGCAGAACCTGCCCGCGCCGGCAACACCAACGCGATCACAAATATGGCGCCATACACCCGGCAATCAATCAACGATGCTTCTCCTCGTCGGCCGCCGATTCATCTTTTTCACGCAACGTAGCCCCCCGAAGTTACCATCAGAAGTCCGCGCTCCGGAAGCTTCGCGTGAAAAATCACCGCTGCTGCGGATCGCAGCACTCCCCGCCGCAGTCCTATCCGAGGATCTGCAGGGGCACGCCCGTGCCACCGGAAATCGCGATCACCTTCGCTCGCACGAAGTTTGCGCGCACACCGGTAGCCACCAGATTGTCCCCCGTGGTCAGCGCTGAACAGATGTTCGCAGCGCCCGCCGGCACCGCACACTGTGCGTCCAGGTCGTTGATCGCGGTTTGCAATTGAATGTTCACCGAGGTCGGAGCGGTGGCGAAACCTATCTGCCAAGGGATCGCCCGGCCGTTCTCCGGAAAGCCGGCGTAGCTCTGCAGCGCAAACTGCTGGCTGGCCTGCCCCGCCGCCGGAGCTTCATTGTTGAAGGCTAAAGCAGCATCGCCCGGAAAAATCGAGTACCAAGGGACCTGCGTATTATAGTTTGGCATCGTCGGGCGTCTCCAAAAGGATCTGCGTTTCTGACTGTCCGTACAGCGCATGCAAACGGGGGAAAAATTACCAATCCGCACAAATGCGAAAAATCATCTTGTGACGTCTTCAGCGCTCGGCCCGCTTTCGCGCACACTTGCACGCCAGCGCGGTCGGGCATCATCATGAGCAACAGACACACCACTGGCAGTGCGTATTTCACACAGAGAAAGGAGGGTTACGAATCGCCTGCCGCTAAAAGCCGCATCCGATTCGCTTGCTGCACCCTACGCTTTCCGAGGTTAACGAATAAACTTATCTGCTCACTTCATAACTCTGTCAAGTCGTTGTGTGTGTACACCAAAATAATCCAAGGCGTGTGCGCGCAATCAGAGGAGTTCCGGAAGAAAAACAAGAACCGGATCGCGGTTGTAGGAACCAGACGATCCGGTGTAAGTGTCAAGAACTCGCGGCGACGTCGTTACGGCTTCTGCGGTTCGGGCCGCTGTGGTTCGGCATTCTCGCGCAGCACGGTCGTCGGTGCATCGCTAGTCCCCGCCGGTTGTGGCTTCAAACTGAAATCCACGCCCCGCGCAGCGTTCTCATTCACAGTGCGCTGCAAATCAACTTTCGATTCATCCACCGCATTGTCGCCGCCATACGAAGTGACGTAGTGCAGCTTCCCGTCCTTCAACCAGTAGTCGCTAACCGCAAAACTCGAGCCGTCCTTCATATACAACAGCACATAAGCCGGCTGCTGCGTCGCATCACCAGTCGCAGGTTGCGTCGCGGCCGAAGCACCTGCAGTCGACGCGGCTCCGGTCCCAGGCACCGCAACCACATACGAATTCGGATTATCCGGAGACGTCACGTTCGCCGACCCTTCCGACGACGCATCTGTCCAGCCCGGACCATAGTTCGAACCCCCGCCGAAGCCACCAATTCCACCAAAGTACCCCAAACCTCCGCCGAAGCCATAGCCGTACCCGAACCCATATCCGTAACATCCCCAGAACGGATCACACGGGCCGAAGCCGCCAAACCCAAATCCCAGTCCGCCGTAATACGGCGAGTAGCCGTAATATGGGTAATACGGATAGTACGGAGAACCCGGATGCACAGGCTGGAACGGATGCTGCGCGGCCGCAACCATCCCTATGCCATGCGCTGAACTAACCGACCCGCGTGTCGTACTTGAAAGTGGCACAAACGGCCGCGACGCGTTTACATTCGCAGGCCCGTAATAATTTACACGTGCGGCAGCGCGCGCCGATGCACTGGGCGGCTCCTGCCAGGTGTTGTTCAGCGCCGCCAAATGTCCGGGAGTCCCAGTTGCGCTCGATTCCGACTTGATGTTTCCCGCAGGCACGCCGCCTTTAGCCGCCGCTGCCGAAGCCGCAGATCCACTGTGGAACGGATTCCACCAATGTCCACCGGCGCTGCTGTTGTTGGTGTTGCTATGATTGCCACCGCTGTTGTTCCCAGCGCTTCCGCCATTCGCATGGCCCGCGCCGCCACCAGAGGACGCCGGCGCGCCCCCACCGCCGCCAGAACCTCCGTGTGAACCGCCACCACCGCCGAACCCGCCGCCTCCGCCATGCGCACCACCGCCGCCACCGCCCCCGCCATGTTGCGCGAACGCGGGCACAGGCGCCAATCCCAACGCGCAGACAAACACCAAAGCAGCTGCGGTCCTCAAGATTGTCGCGCTTTGCAGATGTGTGTGCAGATGAATGAGCTGACCGGTCTTTTCCTGCGGCACTGAAAACTGCTGAGAGGTCTTGATCATGTTGGTTCCCTCCACCCGACTGGGGGACTGAAGGGTGGTTCTACGCCTACCGCTTCTTCGATTCATTCTATACCATTGGACGCGCCCTTGCTCCTTTTGGTTTCCTCAGCGTGCCTCTTGGCTCAGAACTCGTGCGCCGCGCCTTCCGACACCCACCTGCCCTCACCGGTCAATGACGTTATACTATTTCGCGTGATCCCTTTCCTCCGCGTCGGCTCGTTCGCCATACCCACCTTCGGCCTGATGGTCGCCTGCGCAATGATAGCCGCGTATTTCCTGCTCCGCGCCGACCTCGTTCGCCGCCGCATCGCCTCCAAAGATTCCGGTGAAGCCGAAGCTCTCATCTCATTTCCATGCTTGGCCGGCTTCGTCGGAGCCAAATTGTACCATCTCCTCGAATCACCGGCCGAGTTCTTTGCTGACCCACTACATTTGCTCTTCAGCCCGTACGGATTCGCCTGGTTCGGCGGCCTGCTCGCCGGATTCGCCACCTTCGCATTCGTCGCATGGCGCGTCACCAGACACAACGTAACCGCTGGTCGTCCCATATCACTCCTCACAATTTTCGATGCGGGCTCTCCCGCCGCCGCGCTTGGATACGGTATCGGCCGCATTGGCTGCCTTCTTTCCGGCGACGGTGACTACGGAATTCCCACGTCCCTCCCCTGGGGCATGAACTTTCCCAACGGATTAGTCCCAACGGTCGAACGCGTTCACCCCACACCCATCTACGAATTTATCGCCGCCTGCGCCATCGCCTGGTGGCTCTGGAAGTTGGGCGCCGCTGACGGCGGAGGGGTACGCAACGCAGAACCCGCCTCTCAGCACGCAGTTCCCGCAACTCTCACTAGACGGCCCGGTGAGGTTTTCGCAGCCTATTTGGTGCTTACGGGGGGCGCGCGATTCTTGGTCGAGTTCATCCGCATCAATCCGCGCACGTTCTTGGGAATGTCCAACGCGCAAACCGCCGCCGCGGTTTCTATAATCGTGGGGGTTTTCTTGTGGGCGTTGGCGCGTCGAAGAACGTGAAGGCGCGCTAACTAATCTTCGCCAGCCAGACTCGTTCGGCGGCAACGAAGCAGCTTCTCAAGCGACGCGCGGAACCGGTGTTTCCGGCCCTGCCTTACCCATGCCAATCGCCAGCAAGCCGTTCGAGAGCACCGCAACGCTTCGCCCTGGATCTACTTTCGCCCGTAGCGCCACCACGCAAAATGGCCGCGGTGGGCGCGCATGCCTGCAACCCGGTGTTCACGGTTATGCTCGTCTTGGAGCGCCGCTGCATTTTCGCGCCGTCCATCGCAATCGCCCGCTTCGTGGGACACGGCCCTGCCGCTGGTCTCGCGGCACGCAGCGCAGTCGTCGCCGCAGGAATCCGCGCCTCCACCTTAGCTCTCGCCAAAGTCTTTCGCCAGGTGCGATCGCCGATAGCGCGCCGTATACCCGCAGATCAGCAGCCGACACTCATCCACCGCCACCGCAATCTGCGTTCACGCGCATCGCGGCAAAGTCGCCAGCGCGTACAAATTCGCGACCGACTCCTCGAAGTCCACCGAAATCCTCGCGAACAAATCATTTTCCGCCGCTTTTCAGTCTTCGCGGTCGCTCCCCTTTTGCTCGCCTCGTACAATGCAGCCTTGAAACGCGCGCCCCGACACTTCGTCTTACACCGCCAGCAGGCAATTAGACATATCGCGCCGCGGTATCTGTTCGCGCGGCGTGTCACCGCTGTCTTGATGGATACTTTGCAGGGCTGCTTCCCTCATCTTGGTAGGCTGTTTCATCGCGCCCGTCCTTATAATTCCCGCCACCGTTTTCCCTGCGCGACTAATTCACGCTCCACTCCCTCTCCCGCCAATCGCCGGGGATGCTCCGCAGCCGCGCTCTCCCCTGCTATCGGTTGTCGTCGCGCAGCAATCGGCCATCTCGCCTCCGCAACTTCGCCATGCTCGTATTTTTCGCGCGCTTGTCGGCCGAATCGCTCTGTCTCACTGAGCTGTGCTACCGCTCTCTCCGGCAACGCTTCTCCGCGAACCACTTCGCTGGGGGAAATCCCGCCCGCACCACGCTCACTCTCCGGCCGCACGCATGCCGTCGTGCGCCGGGGCGAGCGCGCCTTGCTGGAATCTCAGCCGGTTATTGAAGTCTGTTCTGAAGCCGCCACCGGCCTCGAGGCTCTCGAGTACGTCAAGAAAGCCAAACCCAACCTGGACTTGCTCGATCTCACCATGCCGGAAATGAATGGCCTCGAAGCCGCCCGCGCCATTCACGACGAATCGCCCGAGACCGACGTGCGAATCCTCACCATGCGCTTCTCCGAAGATGTCGCTCGCGAAGTCCTGCGCTGCGGCGCCCGCGGCTACGTCCTAAAATCAGACGCGGACTCCGAACTGGTAGCCGCCGTGCGTCACGTCCAGCAGCACAAGCCTTTCTTCACCGGACGCCTCGCCATGACCATGGTGGCACGCTCCGTCAACGAACAACGCGAGGGCGAACCCAGCAGCGATCATCCCCTCCCCGGCTGTCCACTCACCGCCCGCGAACTCGAAATCGTCCAGCTGCTGGCCATCGGAAAAATCAGCAAGGAAGTCGCGGCCACGGTAGGCATCTCCACTCGCACCGTAGAAAGCCACCGCAACCACATCATGAAAAAAATGAATTTCACCAGCTTCAGCGAGCTAATGCGCTTCGCCATCCGTAATCACTTGGTCGAGCCCTAGAACTTGCTTCACCGTCGCCGTTGAATTTGTAGCGGCCAGGGTTAGCTGGGCGCTTTCGACTTGGCCTTTGGCGTGGCCGTCATGGCGGCGCACTTCAGAGCGCCATCGGTGTCATGGCAAAAATCGATGGCGCTCTGAAACCCGCCACTCTCGCTGGCGCAACCGCTAACCCGCCGGATCGGGATTCGATTCCGCGTCCCCCGTAAAATTATCCGCCCGCCGCAACGCCGGGAACCACCAAGCCCACAATGCCGCCACCACCAAGGTACCAATCCCTCCCAAAATCACCGCGTGTACCGTGCCAAAAATGTGTGCCGTCGCGCCAGACTCGAATTGCCCCAGCTCGTTCGACGCGCCAATGAAAATCATGTCCACCGCATTCACCCGCCCGCGCATCTGGTCCGGCGTCGCCAGTTGCACCAGCGTCACGCGAATCACCACGCTCACCATGTCCGCCGCGCCACCCAACGCCAGAGCGATCAAAGACACGATCAAGCTCCGCGAAATCCCAAACACAATTGTAGAAACACCGAACGCCGTCACGCACCACAACATCGTCACGCCCACGCGCTTTCGCAGCGGCCAGTAAGCCAGCAGAATCGCCATCGCGCCCGCGCCCACTCCCGGCGCGCTCCGCAGCAGCCCCAATCCCCACGGGCCCGTATGCAATATCTCGCGAGCATATGCCGGCAACAGTGCCACAGCGCCTCCCAGCAGGACCGCAAACAAATCCAACGAAATCGATCCAAACACTACTTTCTGTCTCCAGATGTAAGCGATGCCCGCCAGCACGGTCTTCAAGTTGATCGGCTCGCGCGCTCGCACCTTAGCTTTAATATGAATTCGCAAAGTGCACGCAATTGCGAGCACATAGCAAGCCAGCGCAATCGCATATACCGACGACGGCCCTCGAAACAGGGCGTAAATCAATCCGCCCAGCGACGGCCCCAAAATCGTCCCCACCTGAAAAATCGTCGAGTGCCACGCCACCGCATTCTGAAAATGTTCCTCGGGCACCAACTGCGGCAGCAGCGCACGGCTCACCGGCCCATTCAACGACCGCACGACGCCCAGCAAAACTAGCACCCCGTAGATCGGTCCAACCGAATGGTAATGGCTCAAAGAGGCCACGAGTAGCAACGTCGAGCACACCCCGAACCCGGCATAGCAAAGTATTAGAAGTTTTCGACGGTCAAAGCGGTCTGCGGCGTGCCCCGATACCAGAAATAGCAGTATGCCCGGCAGGAATTGCGCCAATCCTACGTAACCCAAATCCAAAACGCTGTGCGTGATGTCGTAAATCTGCCAACCGATCGCCACCGACTGCATTTCCATGGCGACAACGGTGAAGAATTTCGAAACCTCATACAACACAAACGCCGGATAGGTGAACGCCACGCGCCCGGCCAATCTCCCTTCCCCGGAACCAGCCGTCGCCAAGCCCTTCACCCTCCTCAGTCACGGCCGGCGCGACGTCAGCGCCCACCAAATTGTAACCGAAACCTGGGAACGCCAATCCCGCAAAGCGGGATTTCCGCCTTTACGCGTCAGACTCGACTCCTGCTAGTAAGGGTATAAATCAGCAGCCCCAAAACCAGCAAAGTAATCACCACATACATCCAATCGCGCTCCAAACCAAAACCCAGCACCGAAAACAAAACCCGCGCCACAGGAGTCGCAATCAGCAACAACAATCCAAACTGAATCACTCCCAACGGTCGCAACTCGATCGCCTGACGCACAATATCCGGCACGGACCGCAATTCCGCAGGCTCCCCGCGAAAAGTCCTGTAATTCTGCGCCACATCGTGCGACTCCAACAAAAACCACACGCCCCCAACAAGAATCACCAGCGCCGCCAGCAGCACTCCCCAGCGCAGAAGTTTTCCCAGAAATATTTCGACGCTCTTGTCGTCCACTTTTCCGCCCGCAGCCGCGCCGCGCCCCCCATCCGCCATCACATTTTCCCCCGCACGCCCTGAAATATCATTTCCGCCGCCAACGCCGCGATCACCACGCCAAACACAATCCGCAAAGTCCGCACTTTCGCTCCCGGCAAAATCTTCGCGCCCACTAGCGCCCCCGCCAGCACGCCCAACATCACCGGCATCGCCAATCCCGGATCAATGTATCCGCGCCGCAAATAAATCCCCGCGCTCGCCGCCGCCGTCACTCCAATCATAAAATTGCTCGTGGTGGTCGAAACCTTGAACGGAATCTTCATCGCCTGATCCATCGCCAGCACTTTCACCGCGCCAGACCCGATCCCCAGCAATCCTGAAAGCACCCCAGCCACGTACATCAACCCGAATCCCAGCGGCACATGCCGCACATGATAGGACTTGAAACCATCCGCGGTGGGATACGTACCATCCAGCCTCAGCATCGTCGCAATTCGGTCCGCCGCCATTCCCGCGGGCGGATCATCCCGCGTCTGCATCGAAGCGTAAGCCGAGTACAGCAGCACTACTCCAAACACGATCGCGATAATTGAAGTGTGCAAATAACCGGCGAGGAACGCGCCACTAACTGCGCCAACGGTCGTGGCAATCTCCAAGAACATTCCCACGCGCATATTCGAGTAACCCTCTCGAAGATACGCCGCAGCCGCTCCCGAAGAAGTCGCAATCACCGAAACCAGCGATGCCCCAATCGCGTAGCGAATGTCCACGCCAAATACCAGCGTCAGCAGCGGCACAATCACCACTCCGCCGCCCAGGCCCGTCAGCGACCCCAGCATCCCCGCCAGAAAAGATCCCAGCGCGACCACCAGCGTGAATTCCAGCGCATTCAATTGATTGGGTTCTCGCTTCCGAACGAAACAATAATCCGGAAGCGAGATTCTAGCACTTCAGGGTTTCTTTACAGGAGGGTTGCTGTCTGTTACGAGGTCATACACAAAACGAATCTCCACCGGCCCGTTTGAGCGCGTTCTTTCCAGCCGCACAATTTCAACAAGCTGTTTTCCACCGGGCGCCGGCTCAAACGAACGCGTAATCTGCGGCCCGTGAACGCCGCCCTCATCCGCCACCAGCCGATAATCTTCCCAGTGCGCGTCGAATTCTTGATACTTATCGTCCTTCGATTTCTGCACCTTTTTCCCATCGGTAAAGAACGCGCGCTGCCTCCCCGAATCATCGGTCAAAAGCACTTCGCCGTTCCTCGCGTCCGAAGTGTCCTTCATCGCCAGCGTGATGGATCCTGCCGGATTCATCAGCTCCTGCAGCTGCTGCCTATCATAATCGCTGTCCGCGTTCTTGCTTCCGCCGTTTCTGGAATTTCCACCGCCACTGCCACCATTGCCACCTCCGTTGCCGCCTCCGCCACCAGGATAAGGCGACCCCATTCCGCCCATGTGAATCCCGGTGCCATTCCCACTTCCGCCCCGAGGACTGGCTGGATTGTCAGCGTTGGTCCCGCGCGCTTCCCGCATCTTGTCTTGCGCATCATCACTCTCGTCCATGTTGAACTTCCACGAAGCAAACAGCTGCTTCTTATCCGGGACCACCATCTCAGGCTGCGTCGCAGGTCCGGATGGTCCCGCATGAGAATCACCGGAATTTCCAGCCGGACGGATCGGACCCGGCCCCGCCTGCGCCGCCGCGCCACGGGGAAATATCGCGCACACGCCGCACAACATCGCGCCAACCACAACGGTTCTCGCCAAGCTCCAGTTTGGATTGCTCGTTGTCTTAAAATTAAAAGTCGTATTCAACGTCCTCATCACTTTCATCGTCGTGCTTATCCTCGCTCTATAAATCATCCGCGCGCAAAATCCAACCGCAACAAATTCACCGGCCTGCCAATAAGGATGCAATAAAATCCCAGCGGGATGTAACGCCGCACCGCCCGCTTCGAAACCCTCTATTGCCCGCCGCCCGCCGCACCGCGCGTCTGCACCCTCTGCAGCAACGCCAAGAACTCCCCGCGCTTGTTCCCGCCCAACCCAACTCCCGCGTACGCCATGTGAATCAATTGCTGATTCGCCCGCCCGCCGTCGTACACCCACGGAAACGGACTCACCGCCCCAATCGCCCAATAAAATTCCGCCTGCGCGCCCTGCAGATTCGTCGGCAAATTAAAATGCGCGGACGTCCCCGGGTTCACAGGATTCACCCGCTGTGCCGAAAACACATACCACGTCATTCCCGGCGACGTGACGCGCTCCATCGGCGCCATGTAGAACTGCGCCGTCATGCCATAAGCCCGCGGCCCATCATTCGTCTGTACAAACGTAATCCCGGAGCTCACCTGCGACCCGAAAAATCCCTCCAGCGTCACGTCATGCCGGCAAGCGTAGGACACCTGCAAAACCGGCGGCGCATCGCTCGAACTATTATTCGGCGACGGCGCAAAACTGGCCCGCGAATTATTCACCATCGCTTCGTTGATGCAAGCCGCCGAAGGCGGAAAAAGGTAAAAGAACAAAAAATCAATCATGCTCATCCCCGAACCGCTGGGCATGTGCAGTTGCCCGTCCAGCCAATTCGCGTCGTGCCCCAGCAGCGGATTGTCAGACGTCGCGAATTCCACAATCGCGTTCGATTGCAAATTCTGCAGCGCCAGAATCCCGCCCATGTGAAATGGCGGCGCATAAGGACCCAACGCCGCCGGCGCATCGCCAGGCTTGAATTCGCTCCACGGCACGGGCAGCTGCACCGATACTCCGTTCGTGATTCCATGCTCGATCATCCGCGCCGCGCTGTCGCCAGCCGCCGCCCCAGCCGCTGCCTGCGCGCCCGTCGTCAGCGCCAGACCCGCCGACGCCAGCAGCACCACCGTCGCCGCCACAATCCATCTCCGCCGGTTTCGCCCAGTCTTCATTTCGCCGCAGCTCCGCAAGCCTCGTCTCCAAAGGAGTGTGCCAGCATCCCGCGCCAAAAAAAAGCCCTTCCGCCAAACTTGCAAACGCACCGCGCGATCATTGGCGACGTCCAAATACACCGGTCCCCCAGCCAGCAAGACGCGAACGAACACACCACCGCCCCCGGGGCCTTTCGGCTCGGAAGCGATGTTGTACAAAAATTTCTAGTTTCGCTTATGCCTTTTTGACCGACTTGCGGCGTCCACGACGCTTTGTCGGCGGCGTGGCGGGTGGCTCTCCCACCAGCTCAGCGGACCATATTGCTGTCACAAACTTCTTCACACCATGATCATCAAAATCAATCGTGGTGCGCTCGGTGTTCGATTCCGTCACCACTCCCATCCCGTATTGCTCGTGCCGTATGGACTGCCCTTCCACTAGTGTCTGCACAGCTCCCTCCGTGGACGATTATGACTTCACCGCTAAAAAATCCTTATCGTAGCGACACGCTTCCGCCCGCCGCTACGTCCTACCAGAAGTTAATCCTGCGATTCATTTCCCTGCGCCAGTCGCTCCATCACCAACTACACCACGCCCGTTCGGGCGAAAAATCGAAACACATCCAGCGACCGCGCGGGACTTACGCTTTCTAGGCCCTGCGCCGGCTTGCAACGCGTGCGCTTCGCAACTGACCAACTCAGCGCACCGCCCAATCACAGTGCCAGGACCGCCCAAAAGTCACAATTCGCTCTGAAGATTTCGCAGACTTACAGGCCGACTACGTTCTCTGCCTGCAGACCTTTTGGTCCCTGCTTCACTTCAAATTCCACCGCTTGACCCTCGTTGAGGGACTTGTAGCCCTCGGACTGGATCGCGGAGAAATGCACGAACACATCCTCGCCCGATTGGCGCTGGATGAACCCATAACCCTTGGCCGCATTAAACCACTTCACTGTACCTTGCTCTCTGCTCACGGAAACTACTCCTAAATTATTCATAAGGTGGCTCTTAGCCACCCGGAAAGCTGCCTGTCGCCCAGCCTGTATCGCCCCGCACAAAAAAAAAGCCGTCGGACGTTTGCCCGGCAGCCATTCCCAGCACGTGTCGAAAACAAACCAAAAAGCAACAAACGCACCCCCACATTAACACGTTTCGCCCCTCGCCGCAATCCCCTCCGCGCCGCGGTTAGCGCCGCCATTCTCCGCTAAAACTGTAAATCAATCGTTCCAATCAGCACGCGCGTCGTGTCTGAATCGAACAGCAAAGCCGTATTCGCATCGATTATGTAGTACGTCACGTTGTACGTCACATTCGGATTCATTCCCTGTATCACCGCCGTACCCCGACCGCTGGTTGAATCCGGCGCGGCAATCGTCGTGTTCGTCGTGAATACGGGGTCGCCCGGGAAAACCGCATTAAAGTTATTAATGTCAATCGTTCCCGAAAGTGCTTCGACGCTGCTCCAAGTTACCTGTCCCGACAGATTTTGCTGATAAAGCGCTGGCGCATTATGGAAAATTCCCTGCCCCGCCAAACCAAATGAAAAATTCCCCGTCACCGTAGCGGGAATTACCGTCTGCACAAAAGCCGTTCCTGTGCTAACCGCCGTCGCGTCCAGCTCCAACATCACCGCGGGTCCCTGCGTCGACTGATACATCGCGAATTCCTGCGTCGTCGTGCCCGGCCCCGCCGCACACGTTCCGCTCGCCGTGCTCAGCCGCACATCAATCCGCCCACTCGTCGGATCCACCGTGTAGGTGCAACTACCCAACGTCGTGTCTAACGTCACCGTCCCCGCGTTATTGCTGTCAATTACTCCGCTCGTCCCGCCACTCCCGCTCGATATGAACACTCCCCCTGCCGAGTACGCCCCAGTCGGCGACGTACCGCCTGCGGTAAACGGATAGTTGCCGCTCGGAAGGCTCGCCGCGTTGAACGAACTTCCCGTCGGCGCAGCATACGCGTCGCCGCCCAGATAGTTATTCGCATCGATTTCGACTAAATGCAGCTGCGTGCTCTGTTCGGAAGCCGTCGTATTCACAATGTAAAACGCGTACAGAATCGAACCAGTCGTCGCGCTCGTAAGCGTCAGCGTTCCGCGCCCGCTTCCCGGAAACGTCGCGTCCATCGTGTACGATCCGGCCAGGCTCCGGTCCTCAGTCGATACTCCGCCCGCGGGATTAAGACTGTTATTCACGTCGAGCATTGGACTGCCGCCCGTGATCTGCCCCGCGCCATTCGCAGAAAATTTCCCCGCCATCCCCTGCGGAAAGAACGCCTTATCGGCACCGGCAACACTGAACACATAAGGACCGCTAAGCGCCGTCAACGCAGTCGTCAGCCCGTTCAAATTCTGCTGATCCACCGTGCCGCTTCCCGTGTTGTTGGCGTCGAATCGCGTCAGTGCTCCGTGCTGGAAATTCGCCATCGCCAGCTGCAACGTCTGCGCGGTTCCCTGCCCGGCCCCAGAGCCCGATCCCACATTGAGCTTCACGCTAGTGCGGCCGTCCGGACCTACCTTATATGTGCCAGTGATTGGCACCTGCTTCGCCACGCCCGTCGAAAAGCTGTTGCTGTCCTCCACGCCACTCACGATGTGACCTTGTCCATTCGCCTGAAAACTTCCCGCCACCGCTACAAAACCCGCACTGTCGTTGCCGGAATAGGAAAACGTGAACGGACCGGCCAACGAAGCATTCGAAAACAAAATCGTCGCCGCAGCCGTGGCGGTTGTTGTTCCGTCGTTCGCAGTGATCGTGACCGTCGCACCCGGTGGCGGCGACGGCGGAGCGGTGTAGAGTCCTGTGGGACTGATCGTGCCGATGTTTCCACCCGCGCTTGACGACACCGACCAGGTAATGCCCTGAGTCGTGGTCACGTTATTCAGAATCGCGGAAAATTGCTGAGGACCGCCCGCTGGAACGGTCGCGGTCAGCGGGCTCACCGACAACCCTGTCCCGATGCCAATCGTTGCAATCGCCGTGTTCGACGTGATCAAGTTCGTGTTCGTGGTCGAACCTGGCACCTGCGGCGTCGTCGCGGTAATGTTTACCTGCCCGCTGTTGGTATCCGGCACCACCGAAGGCGCGGTATAAACCCCCACCAGCGCAGACAGGGTGGAAGTCCCGATCGTTCCTGTCGTCGCATTCCCGCCCGCCACTCCGTTCACATACCACGTCACAATCGTCGTCGTGCTGCTGGTGTCGGTCGTATTCGATAGCGTCACTTGCGCCGAAAATTGCGCCTGCTCGTTGATTTGCACCGTCGCCGATGCCGGCGAGATCGTCACCGCTGTCACCGTCACCGTGCCGCTGCCGCCACCACAAGATGAAATGCTCATCAGACACGCCAGCGCCACCGGCAGTAGCAATAATCCGCAAAGTCCCTTCCGCATCGAGCAACCTTCCCTTCCTGCCATAGTCGCGTCTGAACTAACCGTGCGCGCGATCTTGTTTCCCGTCCTTGCTGCCTCGGCTCGCGCCGCCATACCCGTCATCCGATTCCTGCTCCGCTGTCTGGTCATTTGCCTCGGCCCGTTCTTCCGCTACGTTGCTTCCGGCGCGTCACTCCCGGACACACACGTCGATTCCAGTATTCCCGTTCAGAAAGAAAAAGTTCCAATGCTTAGAGGTAAGCGCGCAAGATTCGGTTGCACATCAATTGCTTATTCCGCGAGCCCCGCACCCCGTAAAGCGGCATTCATCTTACATCAATCGCTTCCACTGTCCCACCCGCAATCGCCGCAATCGCGGTCCTGATCCGCGATCCTCCCCGCCCTGCTTTCTCCGCGAACCGGCCGCTACTGCGGCAGCGCCGAGCTGCCGTAAAACACTTTCAGCAGAATCACTCCCCCAACCGTCGCCGCCGAAATACTCAAAAGAGTGCCAATCAGAAAATACTCTGCAAACTGCTCGCGCTTGAACTCCGGGTATCGCGCAATTGACTTCGCCGCCAGAATCAATCCTGCCGTCGCCGGCGAATGCAGAAATAAAGCCGTCATGACCAGGAACCGCTCGAGCCACCCAATATACATTCCCGCATTACTCAATTCCGCCCGCGACTCGCCGGTCTGCAGATGCCTCAGCATCGACCTGGTCATGAACCGGATCAAGTATCCCCCGCCAAAAATGACCCCCACATACACCACCATCGCCAGCAGCACGCGATCGCTCGAAGTCTGCAGCCGGTGCAATCCACGCAGCAGAATTCCCGCCGACTCCACTCCCGCGATCCAGCATGCCGCCACCACGATCGTCACGAAATGCATCACTTGATCCAGCACAAACGCCCCAGTGCCTTGCGCCAGCGTCGTGCGCCGCGCCAATCCTATCTTGATCCCGTCAATCGCCAGGTGCACCAGCGTCAATCCCACTGCCACCGCCGCAAATCCCCACGAATATGCCACCGCCGGCACAAAAAATCCCGTCAACACCACGGCGCACGCGAAATAAATTGCCCCATGTTTCAAATACCCCATCGCCCGTCCGCTCTTCTTCTGCTGCACCAGCGCACTCGTCTGAAAAACAAAATCCGTCAGCAAATGCCCGAGTAAGAGCGCCAGCACCGTTCTCATCACATTTTCCATTTCATTCCGCCACTTGTACGTTTGTGTACAACTTTCTATTCTTGTACGTTGTCATACAAACTACCCCCATCGCTCCTCCACCAGCACCTTCATCCCCTTTATCGTCTCTTCCATCTGCCAGAAATATCCTCGCTTCAGATTTCGCGACACCGTCGAAACATCCAGCCGCATGGCCTTGGCAGCCGCCTGCAGCCTCCGCTTCTTCCGGTACACTGCAATCGTCTCCCACTGCTTCTCGGTAACTTTCATCAACAGCGTATCCTGCAAAGCATAAATCAGATTCGCCGTGGAATCGAACACTGCATCCTTCGTTTTAAATCCCGTCAAAGTCTTGAATTTATTTCCCTCGCCCTCCTTCACTCTCTCCAGCGCCACGCGTGCGAATTGAAATGCCTCGCCTCCCAGCCGATTCACCGGCCCGCGCAATTTCCCCGGCACCCTCCCAATCCCAATCCCCATGCGCAGCCGCAACGGCCTCAGCATGTCCCGCAAATCGAAAATCAGTTCCGGCAACCGCGCATACGAACTAACAATCGTTTGAAATTCATCTCCCGCCGTCACCGCGTACGGCAGCCTGATGTACTTCTCTCGCAAATGCGCGCGCGAGGCCGTCTCCAACCCCTGCCCCAGCACCGCCCGCAAATCTTTCCTGGCCCTCGATCCCACCACATCCGCGATCAGCACCGCATATGCCTTGTCCATCATTTCCCTCACCTTGCACGATTTCGTACAACTCTACCAACTTGTACACTTTCGTACAACACCGAAAACCCACTCCACTTTCCGCATCATCACCTCTCCTTCTTTTTTGTTTGCACTTCCCATCATCCCCACCGACCCTCGGTTCCTTCCACCTCAATGAAAGCGTTCTCCTCCATACCTGAAATCCACCAGCCCATCCCGGCAATCAATCTTCCTATCCAGCAGGAACAACATCGCGAATCCCAACACTCCCGAAATTTCCGTGCCATCCGCGTTGCTGATGCTAGTCGGGTCAAACGTAACCAGGTCCTGCCTCTTCTGATAAAAATGCGAAAACTGCAGCTTCGCATCACTCGCCCGATACACTTCTTTCCACTGCCATTCAACCCCTTCACCTGCGCATTTTCGTCGCGGCTCAATTTCGTCACTTCCTTCGCCGCGGCCGGCGAAAGCGTATCGTCAAACGATCCCGTATCAATCAAAAACAACTTCGCGGCTGAATCGTTCACCCGCGTCGGTATCAGCATGTCGTGGCCAATCAGAAATATCTTCGTATGATCCTTCATTTCCCGCGGCACGTACCGGTCGCGAAAATGCCGCACTCCTACCGACTTCGTATCCAGGCTCGTCGCCGCTAGCGGGTCGTCTGGAATCGGCGGCAACAAGCTCAATTTCAATTTCTCATTCGGCATGTCCACATCCACCAGGAAATGCCGAAACACGTCCGCGCCGATCAGTCCGTCATCCCCCAGCACCGATCGCCCCGTGGCCACCTCCACGATGCAACCTTGAAATTCCAGCTCCCCGATCTGGATTTTCTCGGCCTAACCCACGAACCCCGCCGCGGCTGCTTCGTCCCCGATGCCCTGAATCTTTTCATCCACGATCGGCTTGATGCCCGCCTGCGCCGCGATCTTGCTGTCCACCAGAATTCCGCTCGCGCCCGTGTCCAACAGCAGCCGTGACGAAACTCCGTTCAGCTTCACCATCAGCCCGTATCCACGGATGCTCTGCGGGCCACAAAGCAATGGCTCCAGTCGCGTTTCGGTCTTCGTGACGTTCGTCACCATCCGGCAATTGTGCTCGTGCGCGTCGCTTTCGTTTTCCATCGCGGCGAGCTCTTGCAATAAATTCTCCCGTCCTTCCGCGTCGTCGTTCGTCGCGCCGGCCAGGTAACCCTTCAGGAATTGCACTCTCTCCGCGCCGCTCAACGTCTGCATGTAAGCTCTGCGAATCTCCGGATCCTCCGGATCGATCTTGTACGCCTGATCAATATTGTCCTTGGCCCGCTTGAAATTCAGCGTAATCCAGTAAATATGCGTCAGCCCCAGAAAAGCTCGCGCGTCCAGATTGCAGTTCCGCAGCGGCTTATACAAAAGTTCTTCCGCCTCGGCCAGCTTCCCCTGCCGGTAATACACCTCGCCCGACGCCACCATCGCCGCGTCATGCGCTTCTACAACTTTGTACTTATTCAGATAAACGCGCGCCAGCCCTGCATAAGCTCCCGCAGACTCGCTGCCACCGCTTGACATCGCCGTGTTGTACACTCTGATCGCTTGATCAAATTTCCCGCTGCGGTATAGCGCCTGCGCCGTGAACAGCGTTGCCGAAAGCCGCGGATTCGTCGCCTCCGTCACCGGACACACAATGTGCCCTGCCTTCCGCCCCGCGGATGGCTGACTAAGCGCTTGCGTTTGCGCTTGCGCTTGCGCTTGTGTCGTCGCTGTTGTTGGGGTTGCTGTTGTCGTTGGCGTTGCTGTCGATGTTGCTGTCGGCCTTGGTGTTGGTGTTGGTCTTGGTGCGGTCGTCGGCGTCGTCGCAGACGCAGACGGAGCGCTCCCCTGCGCCTGCTCGCTCAAATCCAGTCTCTCCCGTGTGCCCCCATCCACACCCGCGCAAACGGTCACCAGGAGCAAACTCCCCGCCGCGATCGCCCCGGCTACACTCCCAATCTCGCAGCGTTCGCTGCGCCGCATTCTCTCCGCCAGTATCTACCCTGTTAATCTCCTCGCACGTTACCCGTTCGCATCGCCACACTACCGACCGCCGAGCCTCCTGGCCCAGCCGCTCGCTGTCCCTACTTCCGGTTGCGCCCGCACCAAATTCGGCTAGAATTGTCCCCCGGGTCCCTTCACCCCGGTTCCACTTCCTGCCGTGGTGACAGGCTCAATGACGCTTCCCATGCCGTCGGACAATGCAACACCAGCGCTGGACGCTAGTATTCTGATCGTGGATGACGACGTCGAACTCTGCGAGCTCGTCTCAGAATACCTCGTCTCTCAAGGTCTGCGCGCTGAAGCCGTCCACGATGGCAGCGTCGGCCTCGGCCGCGCGCTCTCCGGCGCCTATTCCCTTATCGTTCTCGACGTGATGCTCCCCGGTATGCGCGGCTTCGAAGTCCTCCGCAAGATCCGTGCGACCTCCACCATCCCCGTCGTCATGCTCACCGCTCACGGCGACGACGTGGACCGCATCGTCGGCCTCGAAATCGGCGCCGATGACTACCTCTCCAAGCCCTTCAATCCTCGCGAACTCGCCGCCCGCATCCACGCCGTCCTGCGCCGCACCATCATCGCGCCTACCAATTCCCCCGCCGCGCCTTCTGCCGATTGCACCATCCTCGGCGATCTCGAAGTGGATTCTCGCGCCCGCCTCGTCCGCCACAACGGCCGCGCCGTCCCGTTAACCTCCGTCGAATTCGAATTGATGCTCGTATTCTCCAAATTCCCCGGGCAGGTAATTCCCCGCGATGAACTCGGCAAGCGCGTCCTCGGCAACCAGTTCCTCCGCTCCGATCGCAAGCTTGACGTGCACATCAGCAATCTCCGCAAGAAATTAGGCCCGTCGCCCGACGGCTCCGAACGCATCCGTTCCATCCGCAATATCGGCTATATTTATGTCTTGCCAGGGAATTCGTATTAACGGGTGAACCGCATTTGCGAACTTTGTTCCTGAAGATTTTTCTGTGGTTTTGGCTCGCGATGGTGCTCGTCAGCGGCACCCTGATTCTTTCCGTCGTCACCACCCAGTCACAGTTCACCGCCAGCCGCGCCGCTCAATCAGACCGCACCATCACTCCGCTCGTCGCCGCACGCGCCGCCGATGTCCTCGACGACCACGGCATGGGCGCCCTCGCCGATTTTCTCGCCTCCCTCGACACTACCCTCCACGCCGAGGCCTACCTCTTCGACGACGAAGGCAAGGAAATCCTCTCGCAGCCCGCACCTCCCGAAGCCGAAGCCCTCGCGCAAACGGCTGTGCAAACCGACGATACGAAAATCGTCATCACCCGCGGCAAGAAATTCGTCGCCCGCAGAACCATCGGTCCCACCGGCAGTCGCTACGTCCTCGTGATGGGCACGACCGTCGAGTCCGCCGCCGACGCCCTCCGTGCTCCGCTACAAACCCAGTTCATCCGCGCCGCCATCGTCTTCTTAATCGCAGGACTCGTCTGCTTTTGGCTCGCCCGCCACATCACCGCCCCCATTCGTCACATTCGCACCGCCACTCATCGCCTCGCGGCAGGCAACCTCGGCGCTCGCGTCGGCGGCAGCGCTTCCAATCGCGGCGACGAGCTCGCCGACCTCAGCCGCGAATTCGATCACATGGCCGAGCAAATCGAAGCCCTCATCTCATCGCAACGCCGCCTTATCGCAGACATCTCTCACGAACTCCGCTCGCCACTAGCCCGCCTCACCGTCGCCCTCGGCCTCACTCGCCTCCGCGCCAATCCCGAATCGATCAGCGGCCTCGACCGTATTGAACTCGAAGCCGCCCGCCTCGACGGCCTCATCGGTAGCCTCCTCCGCCTCGCCCGCCTCGAAAGCGGCAGCGAGAATATCGGCCACGAATCCTTCGATCTGGGCGCCTTGGTCCGTGAAATAGTCGCCGACGCCGAATTCGAAGCCCAGAGCCAGCAGCGCCACGTTCGCCTTCTGCACGTCGACTCTTGTATCACCTCCGGCAATCGCCAGCTTCTCGCCAGCGCCATCGAAAACGTTATTCGCAACGCCGTCGGTTACACCCCGGAAGACACCGCTGTCCACGTCACCGTAGAAAACGGCACAGGCGACATCGCCGCCTTCGCGGTAGTTCGCGTTCGCGACCACGGCGAAGGCGTCCCAGAAAATTCCCTAGGCGACATCTTCCTCCCCTTCTATCGCGTAGGGGATTCACGCGATCGCTCCTCCGGCGGCTCGGGCCTGGGCCTCTCCATCACCGACCGCGCCGTCCGCCTCCACGGCGGCAGCGTAATCGCCGAAAATTGCCCCGACGGCGGCCTGGCCGTCGAACTCCGCCTGCCCCTTGACCGCCACGCACCTGAAAAAAACGACCGCGATCTAACCTCCGACGGCCGGGTGGGCCGCAAGGAGAATCGTCTCAGCCAGCTCTAGCCACCAACCAGCCTTCACTAGCCACTGCCTTTTTCCTACACCCGGTTTTCCAACTTCCCTTCCGACGGCACCGGTGTATTACGCCCTTCCCAAGACGGCTTTGGCGGCCATCTCAACGCCTTTCCAGCCAGAAAGCAACACACTCATTATCAATAGGTTACAAGCGTCCCGTCCTAGTACTAAGACCCACTCCTGCCTGAAGTACTATGAGAATGTGACCTTTACCCTAGTGTGCCATTCCGCCCCACATTCTATTATCAACCTGTCGGAAAGGCTTTCCGACGTGAGGCTTGCACCTGATGAGTAAGGCGTCAAGGATGTTTCGGTCCAGGTCCAATCGCGGCGCTAATCTCGCCGTCCGCCTGGTCGCCGAACTGGACGTACCGGCATTCGCCGAAGCAGACCTCAGCGCCTGCCTGGCTGCGATGTACAATTCATCCGCCGCCGCCTTCCTCGACGAAGTTTACGCCGGAATAATTCCCGCAGCGCCTTTCACCGACCAAGCCGATCCGGCCTCCACCTCCGACAATCACGCGTTGCTTAGCTTCACTCCGAAAGCTGCAGCCGACATCGCGGAATCCGACGACGTCCTAGCCATCCTGCTCCAAACCTTAGACTCCGCCTCGCACTCTAACGATTTCAGTAGCGCCGCCGCGGTCATCGCCTCCACTTTTCAGGACGACGCCACCATCATCACTACCGCCTCCACCGATTCACGCCGCGCCGAACTCTTCATCGTAGAGAAGCCTGTCGCCGCCGTCCGCCCTGCTGCGCCATTTCTCACCGAGGTAATGGACCTGGAAGCCATCGCCGCCTCTGCCCGCGAATCCGCCACCGGCACGTCCAGCGATACCTCCGACTTTGCCGACGGCAACGATTCCCGCGCCTCCGAAGTCGCCGCCAAACAAGTCGTCGCCGAAATGAGCGCGGTTGCCGAGGAATTTGTCGCCGAACAGCGCCACCACGCTCCCGCCGCTTCGGGAGCGTCCGCCCACGAGCGCCCGCAAGATCGCCGTGAGAAACGCCGCGCCCTCATCTCCGCTCCCATTCGCGTCCGCACCGTGGTCGCGGAATCCACAGGCAACCAGGAAATTGCCACCACTTTCGACGTTTCGCGCTCCGGCATCCTCTTCCGCACCCAGCTCGATTGCTATTCGCGCGGCATGCAAGTCGCCGTCGTGTTTCCCTACAGCAAATCTCCTAAAGCCGTTCACAACGAGCAGAAGGGCCGCGTCGTTCGCATCACCGAACTCGGCGATGGCCTTCGCGGTGTCGCCATCACCTTCATCGCCGCGCCCGTCGAAGATCTTTCCGCCGCGCTAGAAGCCGCGCAGCAGGCCGCGCACAACGACATCTATGCCCCGCCAGCCCCAACTCAAAGCGTCAAAGGCCCAGCGAAAAAGCCGATGGTCCTCGCCGTGGACTCGGACACGCAACTCCGCGAATCGCTAAAGATGTACCTCGAAAACGAAGGCTACGACGTTATCGCCGTCAGCAACGCCACCGAAGCCCGCGAAGTGCTCGATCTCTTCACTCCTTCACTGCTCGTCGCCGAAGTCGAAGGCCAGGGCCTCGAGCGTCCCGGCTACGATCTCTGCGGCCATGTGAAAGCCACGTGGCGCCTGCGCAGCGTGCCCGTCGTCCTCACCACCTTTTCTGCCTACCCCAGCGATTATTCCCAAGCGCATTCACTCGGCGCCATCGTCTGCATGGCCAAGCCCTACAAACAAGAACGCCTGGGTCATATCGTCCGCCTGCTGGCCCCTCTCCCCGAACACATCGAAAAAACCGCCGCCCCGCACACGCCCGACCCAACGCGCGTCCCCGGTCGTGATTTCAGCGCCCACAACGGCCGCGATCGCAAGAGCGACGGCTCCAAATCTTTATTCGGCAGACTCTTCAACAAATTCCCCGCCTTCCGGTAGGCCTCTCAATTTTCAGCTGTTAACTCTTCAACTACTTTACCTATCATAAATACGTACACCTTTCGCCCATGGTGTTGCCCTGTACCAATACTGTCCTCCGAACACGTTGACCTCGCCCCTCCCGCGGCACTATGCTCTCGCCCATAAACAAAGGTCGCGTATTCTCGATGTACTGACGCGAACCGCAGTCTCAGTCGTTCCACAAGTTAATTCCCCCAGCATTTAACTTCGGAATAACAGTAACCGGGAGTGTGTCTGCTCCATCCCGCGGCCCCGCCCGAGGAGCTTTGAAATGACTAGCGTTGGTCGAAGTGTGTCCATTTTCGTTCTCGCCTTGTTCGTGCTAGCCACCGCCCTGCGCGTCCAGGCTCAGAATCACATCGATCCGGGCGGCGACGGCCCGCGCGGGGGCAATTCCTCGCCAACCAATTCGTCCGGCGGCGCGCAGGATCCCGGCCCGCGCGCCGGCAGCGTCAACGCCGGCACTCCGCTCCCCACGCTCACCCCTGCGCAACTCCAATTCTTTCAGGACGGCCTCTCGCGTTTCCTGCAAGTCGACTCCGTCGGTGGCCAGATGGCTGGCGAACCGGGCATCGGTCTCGGCCCCGGCTTCAATTCCAATAGTTGCGGCAGTTGCCACGGGCAGCCGGCCGTCGGCGGCTCCAGCCCCAGCACCCAGTATTATCCCTACGTCGGCCCCAATCCGCAGGTCGCTGCCGCCACCGATTACAGCGGCGCGAATTCCATTCCCTTCTTCATCACACTAGATGGCCCCGTGCGCGAAGCCCGCTTCCCCTTCGCGGTTTCTGCCAGCGGCAACATCACCAGCACTCCTGATGGTGGTGTTCACGACGTTTTCACCATCGCCGGCCGCCAGGATGCCGAAGGCTGCGTCATGCCCCAACCCAATTTCGAGCAGATGAACAGGATCGGCAACCTCATCTTCCGCATCCCCACTCCTACTTTCGGTGCGGGTCTGATCGAAAACATTCCAGACGCCGCGATCCTCGCCAACATGGCTGCCAATGCCTCTCTGAAGCAGCAGCTCGGCATCACCGGCCATCCCAATTACAGCGGCAATGACGGCTCGATCACTCGTTTCGGATGGAAAGCTCAAAACAAATCGCTGGTGATTTTTTCCGGCGAGGCCTACAACGTCGAAATGGGCGTCACCAACGAGGCCTTCCCCAACGAACGCGCCAATCCACCGTCCTCCTGCCTCTACAATCCCACTCCCGAGGACGAAACCAACTTCGCCAGCTCCGGCGCTGCAATTCCGAGCGACATCGTCGAATTCTCCAACTTCATGCGCTTCCTCTCTCCTCCCGCTCCCTCGACGACGGGAATTCCTGGCAATCCCTTGGCGCAATCCATAGCAGCGGGTCAGGCGATCTTCAAGCAGGTCGGCTGCACTGCCTGCCACACTCCCTCGCTGCAGACCGGGCCTTCAAACCTCACTCCCGGGCTAAGCAACCAGCAAGCGGCGCTGTTTTCCGACCTTCTGGTACATCACATGGGCTCGGGTCTTGCCGACAACGTCTCGCAAGGCTCGGCCGGTCCCGATGAATTCCGTACCGCGCCGCTCTGGGGCGTTGGCCAGCGGATATTCTTCCTCCACGATGGTCGCGCGACGCCAGCAAATGGCGGCTTGCTCAACGCCATCGAGGCCCACGCCAGCTCCGGCTCCGAAGCCAATCGCGTAATCAACGTGTTCAACAACCTAAGTTCCAGCCAAAAGCAGGAGCTACTGAATTTCCTGCGCTCGCTCTAACACAAACGCAATCCGGCGCGGCACACGCAATCGGCAATCCCGATCCAGCGTGTGCCGCGCCGTAGTTTTTCATAGTCCGCAAAAAGCCTCCGCGAGCGCCGAAACGGCCGAAAAACTTCCGATTAGTACCGATCGCCGATCTGTGTTTCCAATCATTTACAGCGATTTCTAATAATTGGTCACTACCGATTAGAATTGGCCGACCCACGCGCAGAGAGAAGAAAAATTGCCCCAGTCCCGTCCCGGGCTTGCGGGACGGGAGCGGCCGGCACGACGCGATCCTGTGTACGTTTTCATACTTTAGTCTCCGTTCGAATGTCGCGCGAAGGCGTGTCGAAAACAGCTGTGCACGAGGACAGATTTAATCCAGAACCAGTACTAGCTGGCCGAAATCGCGCAAAATCTGCACCGATCGTGACGAACAGGTTCGGTACAGTTTTTCAATTGTCCCGCTGCGCGATTCACACGGAGAACCAGAAGAGACTGAATCGTCTGCTACAAATTCAAAAGCAGATTCAACTACGACCGCGACGGAGCACAGCCAAGAGTGGCTGTGCCACGATTTATTTTTCAGGGCACGCGAAGATGGGGCCGGCGTAGCCTTGCAGGGCGCTGGCGGAGCTGTGGTCTGCGCATTCGGCATAGGGGCAGTTGTGGTCGGCGAAGGCTTGATCGTATTTGCCGGATTTAATTTCGGGGACTCGTTTGGCGCCGAGGGCTTGGGCTTCACGGTCTTGCTCAGGGGTTAATTGGGCTAGGGAGAAGTCGTCCCCGAAGATGCGGGATTCGACTTTTGCGGCGAGGTTCCAGAAGGCGGCGAGGCGGCTATCGGCGAGAGTGAGGGCTTCGAAACGCAGGGATGATTCGTCGGGGAGTTCGAAGATTCTTTGATTGGTGCCGCATCGGGCGACGATGGTTTGCGAGGCGGAATCGTCGTCGGCACTGGGGGCGCCGTTGGTGCGTTTGGCGACGTGGATCATGGTTTCGACGACGTCTTCGGTGAAGGCGCAGAGGTCGAAGTGGTTGGCGACTTTTTTTACGGTGGTGTTGGGGACGACGCGCTCGATGGCACGGACGGTTACGTGGTGGGGGCAGGCGGGGCTTAGCGGCGCGATGCGAATTTCGCGAACTTCGACGTCGGTGGGGCTCTGGGGGCGGACTTCGAGGATGTGGTCAACCCATTTAGGGCCGGCGTGGAAGATGGCTTGGGTGACGACGTAGAAATTTTCGAGTGGGGGTTTTGGTCCGGGTTTATCGGTGGCGGCTACGGCGGACGCGGCGACAAGGGCAAGCAGTAAGAAAATCGAGCGGAGCTGAGGGCGTGCGGGGTGAATCGCCATTGGGTGAGTATAAGGCACGGGCCGCGATGTGGCACATGCAACGCTTCATGCTCCGCGCAAAAAAAAAGGCAGGTCCCGTCAGAACAACGGGACCTGCCCGAACTGTAAATCTAAATCTTCCTCAGCGCTTACCTCTTCGCGACCAACTCCCGCACCTGGCTGGCGAAGGTTTCGGCGGTAACCTTCTCGCCATGCCAGGTGTTCGCGCGATTGAGGGGATAAGCAAAAACCACGGTTCCGGAACTCCGCTCGATCAACTGCAAAGTCGGTGTCCCATCCACATGCTTCACGGTCTTGCCGGCCGCGTCTTCGCTGCCCCAGTAAAGGTGCAGCACATAAGTGGCATGCGCGTCGCTCACCACCGGCGCCAGGGGCACGTGTTTTCGCTCAAACGCCACTGACAAGTATCCTTCCAAACCTTGCATCGGTTCGATATACACCGAAGGGCCCAGCGCCACCGGCGTCTTCACAGACGCATCAGCCAACACCGGCGCCGAAGCGTATGCGTAACTCGGCGCTCCAGAATAAGGCTGCGTTTGCGCCAAGATCGTGGGTTCCATGGTGCCCGTTGTCACATTAGCCGCCGCAGACGAAACCGGCTTGCACGCCATTCCGTTCACGTAGGTCTCATCGGGGCCCATATAATTCCCCGCACCACTCAAATTCCGGCACTGCATCTGCAGGGTCACCGATTGCTGGCCCTGCGCGGCCCCTACCAGAACCAACCCTGCAACCAACAAGGAAGCTGCGGCTTTCATGGCGGTATTTCCTCCAACAGCAGAATGCGTGAAACGATCGTGGGCCGCAATATTACGAACGTACCATTCTGAAGCACCGCTTCTAACACACCAGCAGGCCTTTTTGTACCGCTACGGCGCATCGCAACTCAAAAGTTTTCGTCATCGTGCTCCGCCGCATCAATTCTTTGCTCACGGTCCTGGATGCACCGTCGCATCCACCGTTCCGTCGCCCGGCCCTGCCACAAAATAACCAAGCCGCGTTCGCACGGTTACATCCGGACGTGTGACCGTAACTTTGATCGTGTGGAAACCCACAATCCGCTCGATCGTTGGCGCGTAGCTCACAATATATTGCGCGTGCAATTCGCTGCCGACCTGATCCAGCGCCGACTGCACCGTGCGATCCTTCAGCGCCCGATAATGCACGCCCCCGGTCGCCGCCGCAGCCACCGCTAGCTGATGATTACTTATTTCATTTGTGCCGCGCGTAATCAGCCAGACCGCCACGGGCATGAGATCAAGCGTGCCACCCGGCGGCCCTCCGTTCCCCGGTATCTGCAGCGCTCCAGGACGAGTGGGTCCCGGAATCACTCCGGGAGGATACTTGATCTGCCGGTCCGGCGGCTTGGGTCCAAAACGCAGGTCCGCCGTGCTGCCGCTCAGTCCAATCGCGTAAATCGCGATGTTCGCAAGCTGCGCATCGCGCAAGCCGAGCCCGAGCTTTGCATCACTCGCAATATCCTGCGACTCCCCTACTATCAACATCACGCGCCGATAATTAAGCGGCCGTGTTTTCAGCTGCTCCACCGCCGCAGCCATGGCGTTGTACAACCGCATCTCCGGCGCTTGGAATTTCAGCGCTGCGATCGCCTGCTGCACGTCGTCATGATCGTGTGTGAACGGCTGCCGCACCTCCACCGTGCTGTCATAGGTAATCACCACCGCCTCGCCGTTCAGCGCCATCACAGTTTCCGTGAAGATGCTCCCCATCCCGTGAATCATCGGCGCCATCATCTCGATGTGCGAGCTGGTCTCAATCACCAGCGCCACCGCCAGCGGATCGCCGCCCAAATCCCAATGATCAATCGTTTGCTCGACACCGTTGTCGAACACGTGAAAATCTTTTTGCGTCAGATCCAGCACCGGCGCGCCGTGCTTGTCGAGTACGGTGACCGGAGCAATCACCTCCTCGGTATGCACTTGAATTTTATTTTGTGTTTGTGCGGGACTGGATTTCTCCGCGTCCTGGCCGAGCGCGTAGCACGGCAGCAACGCAGCGAAAATGGCGATCACGCCGCCGCGCCTGCCATTGTTGATTAGTCGCCGCATCACGCTACCGGATGTGATTCCTTAGCTCCGCCCGCTGTTGCCCCGATTCCCGCCGCTCGTTCGACGGTGTTATCATTCCATCGTCATTTTGAATCGGAGCGCGCAAATGAAAATAAAAACCCACGCCGTCGCAGTTGTCGCCGCCATATTCGCCACAATCCTGTGCACCGCGACAGTCCACGCCCAAACACAAGCTCCAACTCCCTCCCCCGCCCTGCTGGTCCTCAATAAAGCTGAAAACGCGCTCGTTATTATCGATCCCGCCACACAAAAAGTCGTCGCCCGCATCCCGACTGGCGAAGGCCCGCACGAAATCGCCGCCTCCTTCGACGGCAAGCTCGCTGTCGTAACAAATTACGGCGCTAATGATCCCGGGCACTCTCTTTCCGTCATTGACCTTGCGGCGCAAAAAGAAATCTATCGCGTGGATCTCGGCCCTCTTGGACGCCCGCACGGCATCCTGTTCGCCGACGGCGAATTTGTTTTCACAGTTGAGCTCAATAAACTGATCGCACGCTACGATCCCGCGACCAACAAAGTCGACTGGCTGCTGGGCGTGGGCCAAAATCGCACGCACATGATCGTGCGCACAAAATATCTGAACGAATTCTTCACGTCCAACGTGGACTCCGGCACCGTGACCGCCGTCGAAAAAAGTTCCGACCCTTCAGGATGGAAGGAAACGAACATCCCGGTGGGCAAGGCCGTCGAAGGCATAGATATTTCGCCCGACGACAAAGAAGTCTGGGTCGCCAATGCCGGCGAGGGTACCGTCTCCATCATCGATACCGCCACCAGCAAAGTGATTCATACCTTCGACGCGCGCACGAAGCATTCCAATCGGCTGAAATTCACGCCCGACGGCAAGCTGGCGCTGATATCCGATCCCGCTACCGGTGAGCTGGTCGTCGTAGACGCCGCCACGCGCGCCATCACCAAAATGCTGAGCGTTGGCCAAGGTCCCGGCGGAATCCTGATCGTCCCCGACGGTTCTCGCGCTTACGTAGCGCTGGCCGGCGACAACGCCGTAGCCGTGATTGATCTGCACACGCTTGAATTCAGCGGCAAAATCCCTACAGGGCAAGGCCCCGACGGCCTGGCATGGGCCACCACAAAATAAAATATTGCCCACTGCTCTGCCAACCTGCGAGAATCTGTCCGAAACTTTGCGCTGCATCCCGCCATCCAACGCATCGGGCGATCATCCAAGGAGTCAGCAAAAATGGAGTTCAGAACTCTCGGCCGTTCCGGACTAAAAGTTCCGGTCCTTAGTATGGGCACCGCCACTTTCGGCGCGGGCAGTGAAGTCTTCCGCGCCATGGGTCAATCCAGCGTCGCCGAGGCCACCCGGCTGGTGGACATCTGCCTGGAAGCCGGCGTCAACATGTTTGACACTGCGGACATCTACCACGAAGGGCTGTCCGAAGAAGTTCTCGGCCAAGCCGTCGGCGGGCGCCGCGACAAAGTTCTTATCTCGACGAAAGCCACGTTCAAAATGGGGGCTGGTCCCAACGAAGTCGGCTCCTCCCGCTATCATTTAATTGCTGCGTGCGACGCCAGCCTGCGCCGCTTGAAAACCGATTACATTGACCTGTACCAGATGCACGGGTTCGACGCGCTCACTCCCGTGGAAGAAACTCTCAGCGCATTGAACAATTTGGTGCAGAGCGGCAAAGTTCGTTACATCGGCTGCTCGAATTTTTCCGGCTGGCATCTGATGAAATCGCTCGACGTCTCCGAGCGCTACGGCTGGGCGCGCTATGTGGCTCATCAGGCGTACTACTCGCTGATCGGCCGCGAGTACGAATGGGAACTGATGCCGCTCGGCGTGGATCAGGGTGTGGGCTGCGTAGTGTGGAGTCCGCTCGGCTGGGGAAGGCTGACTGGAAAAATTCGCCGCAATCAGCCGCTGCACAAAGAAAGCCGGTTGCACAAGACTGCTGATTTCGGACCGCCCGTCTTGAACGAGCATATATACGATGTTGTGGACGCGATCGACGGCATCACGGAAGAAACCGGCAAAACGGTTGCGCAGATCGCGCTGAACTGGTTGCTGCAACGGCCCACCGTGTCTAACGTAATCATGGGGGCGCGGAACGAAGAGCAGCTGCGGCAAAACCTGGACGCCGTGGGCTGGAATCTGACGCCAGCGCAAGTAGCAAAACTCGACGCCGCCAGCAACGTAACGCTAGCCTACCCCTACTGGCACCAGCGCCAGTTCGGGGAACGGAACCCTCCGCCGACGCCGTGATGTAGGTCGCATCGCGGGGCCGTCCGAAGCGACCGCTATTCAAACTGTTTGCGAAACTGCGCGAATTGCTGTTGCAACTCCGCGATTTCAATCTTCAAGGCTGCAAGCTCGGTTTCCAAACGCAGAATCCTGTTGCCATCTCCTGTATGGCCGTCGGAATTTCCACGTGCGTGCTCGCGCACGGCAACTGTTTCCGCGGCCGCGCGTCTCCGCCACATCTCCACACAGCAAATGCACATAGCGCGATTCCTTGGTCCCCGGCTGGCGCGGCAATACCTTCACTAGCGCCGGCTCACGCTGTATCAATTTCTGCAACGCCGCCTGCACGTCGCTCAACTCCTCAAAATGATGCAAGCGCTCGGCGCGCCCGCGTATCTCGCCGGGTGTCTGCGCGCCGCGCAACAAGAGCACGCACAACACCGCTGCCTCCGTCCGCGTAAAATTGAAAACCTCTTGCAAGCGATGCTCGTACTTCCGCACGCGGCTGTCATTCGTATCCGCCGCGCCCGCGAGTTCCAATTCGCTCAGGCTGCGCAACGCCGCCGTCACGGCGTCCTCGTCCAAATTCATCACCGGCTCGCGATTCGACTTCTGATTGCAGGCATTCACCAGCGCATTCAAAGAAAGCGGATAATATTCCGGCGTCGTAATTTCCTTCTCCACCAACGCGCCCAGCACACGCGCCGCCACTTCACTCAGTCGAATCTCAGTTCCCACAATTCTCCTCGTTTCCTGTGCCTGTATGGCCAATCGGTTTTTACCGCTGCTCGGTCAAAATCTGTTGCAACACTTTTAAATCGCCATCTACCGCGCCAGTCTTCAAATGCGAAATATCCAAGCCCAAAATCCGCGCCACAAACGGATACAAATTCACATTTTCAAATGGCGTGATTATCTCGCCGCGACGAATATCTGGTCCTGCCGCGAAAAAAATCGCCTTCATCTCTGGCATGTGGGCTGGATCGTATCCGTGCATCCCCCGTGGCGGGCCTGCGGGATGCATCGCGTCGCCTCCAGCGGCCGGTGGCGCAGACGGCGCATTTACGCGTATCAGATACGGCCCCGTTGCGACGACCACCGGATCCCCCTCGCGCAAATTTCCATCGAGATGCAATCCCGCTGGCACATGGCCGTTACGATAAACCTTAAACTTGTCGCTCTTCCCCTCCAAGGCTGCAAAGATTTTCTCAGCCGCCGCCTCCGATCGCGGATACATAAAACTTTCCGCTGATTTTTCCAGCAGGCGCGTATCGAAATACTCGCTGAGGTTGATCCAATCCCCCTCTACCTTGGCCATTCCGTGATCCGCCACTACGATCACGTCCGCGCGCAAATTCAGTTTCGCCACGCCCGCCATCAGACGGCCGATTTCGTCGTCCACCTCACGCACCGCCGACGCGACTTCTGGACTGTCCGGCCCATGTGCATGCCCCGCGCTATCCACATCGCTGAAATATAATGTGATGAAATGCGGCCGACGTTCAGGCGGCAGCTGCAGCCACTGCAACACCTGCTCGACGCGCTCGCGATTCGGATATTTCGCGTCATACTTCATGTAATACGTGGGCAGCGTTCCCTGAATGTCTGCTTCCGAGCCGGGCCAGAAAAAACACGCCGAGCGCATTCCTTGCTGTTCGGCGAGGACCCACAGCGGAGTGCCGCCGTACCACGTGCCGTCGGTCACGGTCTGGTCATCTTTGTAGCTATAAACTTGCTTCCGCGCCGGATCGTAGAAAACGTTCGCCACAATCCCGTGATGCTCGGGATAAAGCCCGGTGACAATCGTGTAGTGGTTCGGAAATGTGATCGAAGGATACGCCGGAATCATGCCCTCCGGCGCGCTCGCTCCCCGCGCCCCCAAAGCGTCCAGATTCGGAGAATGATAAACGCGCGGATAGTCGTAACGAAATCCGTCCAGCGATACCAAAATCACATAAGGCTTCGCCTGTTGCTCCGGAGTATTCGGGCCACGCTCAACCGTGATCGGCGAAGCAAGCGCAGCGGAAGCCGTCTGCGGAGCCGTTTCCTGCTGCGTCCAGCCAACCTCCGGCAATCCGAATGTGAGACCCAGCAGGCACGCAACACAAAAAGCACGCACAAAGAGGCCGCTAAGCCGATCAGAAATACGCATTAACCCACCCCGCTTGCAACGATTTTGCCGGGCACGCGCTCGCGAAGACCATGCTCCCAGCATTTTCGTTTCTATCATAATGACGCACTCGCGCGTTAATCGTCCCGCGGTTTTCGCAGAATAGTGGGCGGTGTGTGCTGGAAAAAGCAGCATTTCCTTCGGTTCGGCGGGCGATTCGGTCGTCGCGCGAGCAACTCTTGGGGAAATTCCTGTAAACGCCAGTAAACAAAAGATACGCAGACTAGTCTTTAGGCCACTCGTATGGGAAAAGCTTCCCGGCGACTTCCGGCGTCAGCTCTACGCCTAATTCTTGCGCGGCGTGCGCCAGCACCGGATCACGTCCGGCTGCAAGATCGCTCGGGTCCGGAAACAAAGTTTCGTCGGGATTAACTCCGCGATGCTCCAGGCTCTTGCCGTCCGCCATAATCAGGTTGGCGATCGTGATTTCCGCGCCGTAATCAACTCCAGAACTGAAGAAGTCGAAATTACTGGTTCCATCACCAGACCCGAGCTGCGGTCCCCGACCACCGTTCCGCGCTTTTCCAGCTGCATGATCCGTGCGAAGCGCTCCGCCGCCGAAGCCGACTCGCTATCCACTAGAACAATCAGTTTCCCGGGAAAATAAATATGATGTTCGCGCTTAGCGATCTGCGGCACAGTCTTTTTCCGCTGCACGCGGTCAAACATCTTCAGGTCCTTGTCGAAAAACATCCCTACAAAGTAGGTGAGCGTTTCTTCGGCGCCGCCGGAGTCGCCTCGCAGGTCCACCATCAGCGCCTTAGCTTTGCGGATTTTGTCGCCGAGCACATAGAATGTATCGGCGTTGTAATAGAACCAGGGAAACTTCAGAATGACCACGTCGCCGATCTGCACCCACTGCATGCGCATCAGATGTTCTAGGTTTTCGTCCTTGCGAATCATGTCGTATAAAATACCTGCGCCTGGCCGGTACGCTAGATCAGACATCGGCGTCACCTTTGCTTCCACTACCAGCTTCCGTTTATCTTCCGAGGGTCCCTGCACCTCCAGCATCATTTCCGGCCGCGGATCCAAAACATAATTCAGGTATTCGATACTCCAGAGATTTTGGCGATGAGGGGACACTCCATCAATGGTCAGCAGTTCCTGGCCCGGTTTCAGCCCTTTGACTTCCGCATCCGAGCCGCTCTTGACATGGGTGATGAAGCAGCGGCTCCAGAACATTTGATACTGAAATCCGAAATCCAGGGAAAAGGGCCGGTGCGGCGGACGAAACGTTGTGTGCGAATCATTCAACGCGCTCACCGCCACCGCCACCTGCGCCAGCGCGTCATTCAAGGAATTGGCCTGCGCGATCTTGATCTTGGCATTCGCAATCGCCGCGTCCCAGTTCACTCCGTTCAGTTTTGGGTCGTAATAGTTGTCCTGAATTCCCTTCGATAAGTTGTCCAGAATGCCCAGCGCACGTTCCCGGTCGAGTTTGGAGATCGCTCCTGGCGCGAGCTGCGTCGGAACAGCGGATTGCTGCGCTTTCAAAAACACGAGCGGCAATAGGATTAGCCCTACCGCGAAAACCATGTCTTTTCGATGCGGCATTGGTCTGGGCTCCAGGAGGCGGCTGCGTGTAGACAAATATCACATTAAGTACTATCGCTTCCAGTCATTAGCCCTCGCTTCTTGTTCAAACATTGAACTTTGGCAATTCCGTATTTCTAGAAACCCTGCGGTCACATGCGGCGTCCAACAGTTGTAGCCAGAAAAGAGGTTACGCAGTACAGAAAGAAGGCCCGATATGAAGGAAACGAATCAGATTGTAATTACCAACATCTTCCATCCCACTCTTACGCCGCGCCAGCCCGAAAATAGCTCCAAACACGAACACACACATAGTCTGAATGAAATTCAGCGGCGAGCGTACGAAGTTCATCAACGCCACGGCGGAATTTACGGCGGATACACGTTGGAAGATTGGCTGGAAGCAGAGCACGAACTAGACGAAGAGGACAATTCCCCGTCACCGAAGAAAGATCACATTCACTGATCACACCCGGAAAGACGCCGCGGAACTGCCGGCTTGTTCCGGTAGCGCGCCTGCTCAAGCTCGAACGTCATAGAGAAAAACGCCGTCCGAAAGGGCGGCGTTTTGCTGCCAGAGATGTAGAAACTTGTGAAACGAATTGCGCGCGGCCGCTAAAACTAGTTCAGAAGTCTGCGGCGCGCCGTCAACGCAATTCCCATCAAGCCAGTTCCCAGCATTAGCAGGGAGCCGGGCTCCGGGGTCGTAACCGTTCCCGAGTAATCCAGGCCGTAGGAACTGCCCGCCGCTTGATAGACGACGAACGAAAGTGTGTTCGTGCCATCCTTCAAATAAGGTTGCAATTGCGCGAAGTCGAAAACGCCCATCGTGCTGGTGAGGCAGCCGATCGGCAACGACGAGCACGTGGGGTAAGATCCGCCCAAATTTCCCGACGCCAATTCCACACCGTTCAGCCACACCGACGCGGTATCGTCCGCCAGCACATCCAAATTCGCGCCGGTAATTGTCCCGTACAAATTGAACGTCTCACTAAATGTCACGTTTGTTCCGTTCGGCAACACGGTGAATCCCGGAGCCGACGGGTCGCCGGTATTCGCAAATGAAATCCAGCTGGAGCCCGCCAGCGGCGCCGCCCACGCAGGATTTCCCGAAATCACTTGCGTCGCGCTGCTACTCGAATTAGTCGTCGCTGCCGAACTGGACACCAACGTCGAATCTGCACGCGCGTTGAGCATGCAGCCGCCCGCTCCGATTAACAAAATTAGCAGGCCCAATTTCTTCACGATTTCATTCCTCCGTCGAACCAGGAACGACTTTGTCGCTCAACCGATCAATCGTTGATGACGCGGGGAATATTGCAAACCGGCCTCCAACTTGCCCCCTGCAAACACGGGACTTATGAGACACCGCCGTACGCCGAGTCGAAGGATTTTCCATGGAACGGCAATCGTCCGCCAACTCACTCACTCCAACCGAACGACGACGTTTTTTGCCATCGGAAACGCAAACAGGTGGGCGCTTCACGGTTCGCTGACGGCGACGAAGTTTCGCGCTGTGCTCAAAGCTATTTCGACGCTGCCGCCGCGGGCTTGCCCAAATAATTCTGCACCGCCGTCGGACTGATCTTAAGCGTCATCGCGACTTGCGATACGGACCGTCCTTGATTGTGCAGTGCCCTCACCTGTATAGACATCGGTTTCGGCACTTCCTGCGCCGCGGCCGAAATCGTCACTTTGTCTTCCGTAGCAGCGGACGGCGCTGGTGCGGCCGCTTTCGGCTGCACTTGCTCAGCCGCTGGCGCCGCTGAAGTTCCCCCGGCTCCCGCTGGTCGAGATATTGCGATCGTAATTGTCCTCTACCCCCTTTGGCGTGTGCCGTTCCTACGTAGGCTCAATCGGCCCACCCGCGCGAAACGTGAGCGCGCCGCAAGATTCGCCCACCCGCAGTCAGCTCGTTCCGCGATTCGCCCTCCGAAAAGCTGTCGCATTCCGGCACAAGGCAGTGGGTCAGTTTCCGATAACGACTTATCGGGACTTAGCGCATTCGCCTTCCACACGCAACGAATCAGGTAAGAATCTCAATGGCATGCGAAGATTTCCGCTGGAGCCGGACACCGGTCGCAGTCTTGCTCCTGACGTTCTTGCAGCTTCCGCACATTCTCGCGGGTCTTGCGCCAGCGCATCCTCGACTCCCTTCGGCATTGGCACTCGCATGTTCTGGTGCGCTTCGAGCATCACATTTGCGACCATCATTGCCTGCCGAGTAAAGCCATTCTCTGGAGCAAGACACGCCCTTCGCCGATTCGCAGACAAAAGAAAGACGCAAGAATGACGTCTCGTTGACGTGCGCATGACAACTCGCTCTTCCGCCTGCCTTACGGTTATCTCGCCCAGCAAGAACAGAACTCCGACAACCACACAAGAAAACGTCGGATCGCATGCAGGGAGCTTAGTTGATATGAAAACCAAAAGTTCGATCATCATCGGCGCTTTGACAGCAACGATCTGTATTTGCGGCCGACAGGCCGTGAAAGCAGCAAATCCTCCGAATTCCGCCGACACCAGAACCAGCACCGCCGTCGTCAAGGGCAAAGTGACTTACGACGGCAAATTGCCCAAACCTGCGGCGATCAGCATGGCAGCGGACCCCAGCTGTTCCAAACAGCACACCAGCCCCATTGTGAGCCAGGAAGTGCTCGCCGATGCGCAAGGGGAACTGCAAAACGTGATCGTCTTCGTTGCGGATGGCTTGGGCGACCGCACCTTTGACCCGCCCACTCAGCCCGAAGTCATCGAGCAGAAGGGTTGCATGTATCAGCCGCATGTTCTGGCCGTTCGTGCGAACCAACAACTTGAAGTGATCAACGACGATCCCACCAGCCACAATATCCACGTCATCCCAACCAACAATCGCGAATGGAACAAGGCCGAGCCACCGGGAACGAAAATCGATGAGGCTTTCGCACGCGAGGAGATCGCGATTCCGGTGAGGTGCAACATCCATCCCTGGATGCGCAGCTACGTTGCCGTTTTCAAACACCCCTATTTCGCGGTCACCGGCAAGGATGGCAGCTTCGATCTGAGCAATCTGCCACCGGGCACCTACACCATCGAGGCTTGGCACGAAAAACTTGGAACCGCAATCCAGAAGATCACTGTCGGTGCCAACGAAACCAAGGCCGTGGATTTTGTTTTCAAGCAACGTCCGGGAATGTAGTGCCGTCGCCAATTTGGGCGAATACGGCAACACGGAGACATTACATGAAAAAGTTGTCCGTTTACGCGTGCGCCATCGCTCTCGCCTGCGGGGCTACAGTGTTGCTCGCCGCAGGTACCGTTCGTCGTTCTGCGATAAAAGGCGACCAACCCGGCGTCCGTACGGACGCAGCCTTCCGTGACGGACTGTTTCTGGGCCGACTTGACGCTAACGGTAGCAGAAAACAGCACCTAATAAGTGGCCGTTGGGCTGACGACGCGGACCGCCGTCACTTCGTCTCCGGATATTTGCAAGCTTATCGCGAAATGTACGGACCGGTGGGTGCGGAGGGATTTCTCTCCTCGCTGCCTGGTCAACAGACGGGCTATCGTGACGGAATAAGGGATGGATTCAGCGACCGCCAGGAGTCTAAGCCGTCCCGACCAAGCGTCACGGAGAACTACAGAAGAGCTGACCGTCTATATTCAGCGGACAGCGGTGACCTAAACCAGTACGAGCAGTTCTATCGGGAAGCTTATTGCGACGGATATCAGCAAGGGTACTACCGCGAACCTTGAGGAAGAAACTGGAGCCGCCAGCGAGTTCGCCAATCACGATGTGACTTGTGATTTTCGTCCAGTTGTGCGCCCCTTTGTCCGCGACATTTCATGTGCCACGCCGAACAAGAGCTTTTGGTCGCTTTTACTTGTCCGACCGAGAAGTCGGCAGAACCGGCTTAGCGTTCAAGCGTCATGGCCAGATCTGCCCCAACCGCCATCAAACTTTGGGAGCCTCGGAGCCGGAGGCTTCTCGCCGTCATAAAAAAGTTGGTGCCTCTGAACTCGCATGGCCCGCGCGATTTTCTCCAGCGTCTCGATAGCTGGAACGCTGTGCCCGTTCTGGACCCGAAAACGTAACAACGGAGGAGACCGCTCCGTTTTCCGATGTCGCCTTGGGACAATTTTTTCTGTTCGGGCAAAGCCTTCAATCGATCGCCGATTAGCATCCGTATCCGCCGGCAGGCATCATATCTCATCTAATTATGAAGGAGTCTTTCAAGTCCTGATAAACGCTTATCGGAAACTTGATCGTCAATGTCCGGTAACGCGTTTACCAGGCATCACTGGCTATGGCCCGGCATGTCTACTCCGAACAGTTGCTGTTCAACCTGTGGCAACGCTTAATTATTGAGCCTCGGTCAGGTCAGGCGTCTTTGATTTCGCGAAGGCGTCCACTGGCGACGTCATAGACGAAGCCACGGACGGCGACACTCTTGGGAATCCAGGGATGGGTACGGAGTTTCTGCAATTGGTGGCAGACGTTTTCATCGATGTTTTGGAAGGCGTAGAAAAAGGCGGGAGCAATAGCGGCCGTTCCGGTGCGATTCTGGATTCTAGTGCGCAAGTCCTGCTCGTTAGTGTGCATCAAGCCGCAATCGGTGTGATTGATGACCATGATTTCTTCAGTACCGAGGAGATAGTGTGATACGACCAGCGAGCGCAGCGTGTCCTCCGTAACGATGCCTCCGGCGTTGCGGATGATATGCGCGTCTCCCGTGTTCAGCCCCAGAGTGCGAATTGAAAGCCGGGTATCCATACACGTCAGGACCGCGAGTTTGCGCTCGGGACGCGGGGTTAGATTGCGCAACTCATGGGTGCGCGAGTAAATTTCGTTTGCTGCGAGCACTTCGTCGATGGCGCTCATGGCCCACATAGTTTAACTTACTCATGAGCGCACCGAGAGACGCCGTTTGCAATCGATTGAGCCTGCGAACTTCGATCTAGGTTGGCCGAGGGGTATTTGCAGTAACGATGGCGTCCCGTCGCTGTGCGCGGTTCTTCTTGTTCCGCCTTTCCTCGGCCAGTTTCCTCTCGGCCTCGCGGCTTTCGATCAAGTAGAGTGAGGTTGTGAAAGTTGGACGGGGTTTCCTGCGCTTCCACATGGGCAGATTCTTGCACCACAGACCGCGCGCCTCAAGACGCTATCGCACCAACGACGCGGTTAACTGGACATGCTCCGGGCTAGTACACCACTTGTACGGTTTGGGCGTTTAGCGTTTACCAGGACTTGCGTTCGATATCTACTAGACATTTCTCCCGAAAGTCATCAGTCAACACTGGCCGACTTGAACGAAGCCGCCCGCGCGGCGGACGCTTCGCGTGCGTGTAGGTGAACGGTGTCGATTGATCGGGATATTGTCGGGTCACAAGGAGGTCCTCATGACCCGACTTCGCAAAATGATGCTCGAAGAACTCGAGCGTCGTAATTATTCTGAGGCTACCACTCGCTGTTACATCCGCACAGTTGAAGATTTCTCAAGACGATTCAAGCGTTCTCCAGATTGTTTGGGTCCGGAACACATTCGTGAATATCAGGCCGAGCTATTCAAGAAGCGCAAGTTGTCGCCGGGCACGGTTACGCAACGATTGGCAGCTCTGCGATTCTTCTACATCAAAACTCTCAAGAAAACCTGGAGCATCGCCGAGACTCCCTATCCGAAAAGAGCATTTCATCTTCCTTCGATCCTCAGCCGGGAAGAAGTCGCGCGACTCATCGATGCGGCTCGCACTCCCCTCGATCGCACTCTGTTGATGACGCTCTACGCGACCGGAGTACGACGCGCTGAACTGACACACTTGAAAGTTAGCGACATCGATAGCCAACGTATGGTGATTCACGTCCAGGGCGGCAAGGGACGCAAAGACCGGGATGTGATGCTCAGCCCAAAACTGCTCGAGGCACTGCGTCAGCACTGGCGCGGATTACCGCGCAAGCCCAGCGTATGGCTGTTTCCAGGCAACCGCTGGCATACCGGTGATACACCGATCACCACCAAGGTAGTCTGGACCGCTTGCAAGGAAGCCGCCCAGCGAGCGGGCCTGCAGAAAGACGTGCACCCTCATACGCTGAGACACTGCTTCGCCACACATCTACTGGAAGCAGGCGCGGATCTACGAACCATCCAGATGTTGCTAGGCCATCGCGATCTGGAAGAAACCACCATCTATCTGCATCTCTCGGAACGTCACCTCAGTGCGACCGCAAGTCCTCTGGACTCGCTGGGGCTAAAAGACCGGCCACCACAGGACGACTAGATGGACCGGCCACCCCTCGAGGTGGCCGATCTGGTCCGCGCTGCGGGAGACGCATTCATCGAACGAAGCCGTAAGTGGATCAGCTGGAAGCACGTCAAAGTGCTCCTGGCGATTCGGCGGTGTCGCACCGCCGCCCTTGGCGGACATCTCGATGAGTGCACTCGCTGCGGACATCGCGCCATCTCCTACAACTCGTGTAGAAATCGGCACTGCCCGAAGTGTCAGACGGGCGCTCGCGAACGTTGGCTCGAGAAGCGTCGCAGGGAACTTCTTCCGACGCAGTACGTGCATGTGGTCTTCACGCTACCTCGGCAGTTAGCCCCACTAACTGTTCAGAATAAGAAGGTCGTCTACGATCTCCTGTTCCGCACCAGTGCAGAAACACTGCTCGAAGTTGCCCGCGATCCCAAACATCTTGGCGCAGAAATTGGCTTCTTCAGCGTGCTGCACTCCTGGAGTCAGAAACTCGAACTTCACCCACATGTGCATTGTGTGGTGCCGGCCGGTGGACTTTCTGCCGATCGCTCGCGTTGGATCAAGCCACGCTACGCGTTCTTTCTTCCTGTCAAGGTGCTCAGCCGAGTCTTTCGCGGCAAGTTCGTCGCGGCACTCCAGCGCGCGTTTCAGGACGGCGAGGTCAGTTTTCACGGAGACTTACAGCACCTCACTCAGCCGAAAGCCTTTGCTGCCTGGCTGAGACCACTATTTCGAAAGGATTGGGTGGTCTATGCGAAACCACCGTTCGGAGGCCCGGAGCATGTGCTCCGTTATCTGGGCCGTTACACCCATCGTGTAGCCATCTCCAATCACCGATTGATCTCCTTCGCCGACCAGAAAGTCACCTTTCGTTGGCGTGACTCCGCTCACAAAAATGAACAGCGACGGATGACTCTCTCACTCGATGAATTCCTGCGTCGCTTCCTGTTGCACTTGCTTCCCGATGGCTTCGTGCGCATCCGGCACTTCGGCTTCCTGGCCAATCGCAAACGTGCTATCAACTTGCCACTCTGTTTTCAGCTACTCGGCGCGGCTGTAACTCCGCCGACCGAACAAGACAAGTCAGGCGCCGGCAACGCGAGCGATCTTTGGCTCTGCCCCAAGTGTGCTGGACCGATGGTGGTCGTTGAGAGGCTAACGGCTGCCGAGATGCAACTTCGCTCTCCACCTGTGGTCACCGTTGCCCCATGAAACAACTTTTTCCAACTCAAATTTTTCGCGTGTCTCGGCACGCTCCGTCCCCGATTGCCTTATCGCCGAACAAGTCGCTTCTTCTGGCTTCCTCACACACTCGCTTCACAACATTTTTGAGCAATAGCCAGCTTCCGAGCGCGTCCTGTCACCTGCTATGCTCCGTCGCACAGCCCCGATGCACCTCGACGCCGGCCTTTCACTCCATTCAATTTCCATAGGGCCCGCATCCGCCACAAACGCGGGCGGCTTCCTTCAAGTCGTTGAATCGAAAGCGCGCAAACGCGCCACGCTCCGTGCACGCCTTGCCTCCTCGCGCTTCCGATTCAACGCTAAGACTTCGCGGTACCAGTCTTCGGGCTTCGTTGACAATTTCTGCCCTTAAGCTCTCTCCAGTACGAAATGGGTCGCGTGTTCCGTAGCTGTGTGCTCGGTCACTGAAAATCCAAGCGCAGGCAGATCGAGATCGGCGAACAGCGCTTCTCCTCGACCCAGTACAACGGGGGAAAGCGCGAATTGCAGAGAATCTATCAGCCCAGCTCGTAGATACTGCCGTACAGTGGACACACCGCCTCCGATTTTGACATCTTTGTCGCCCGCCGCTTGTTTCGCGAGTTTCAACGCTTCTTCGATTCCGCCAGTAACAAAGTAGAAGGTCGTTCCTCCTTCCATCACCAGAGGCTCATGCTCATAGTGGGTAAGAACGAAGGTTGGCGTATGATACGGCGGGTTGTCGCCCCACCAGCCCTTCCATGAGCGATCCAGCCATGGGCCGCGCACGGGACCGAACATGTTGCGACCGAGGATGAAAGCGCCAAAGTTATCCATTGCTTTCCGTGCGAATCCATCGTCGGTATCGACAACGCCACCTTCCTGCCCGAGCATCGCGCGGAATGTCTTTGTCCGAAAGAACCACTGAAAGATCTCGGTTCCCCGCTTGCCGAGTGGATCACTCAGGCTCTGCTCAATCCCGGCGCTGAAACCGTCCAACGAAACACCAAATCCTGCGACACGAACCTTTTGCATCTGTGTTCTTTCCTCCTGGATTTCTGTGCAAACTCTTTTTGCTATGGCCGGAAGCAGCACCAAAATCAGCTTTCCCCAGCTAACTGAAAAGCATGATTGCGATCATGCAGCCTCGGCCACGATTCGTGATCATTCTTCTTACTTCGGCTCGCTCTCAACGTGCCGTGTTCTTTCGTCGTCGCTGCTCACTTGCCTTCATGATTTCGTTCATGTCCCCCGCTGGCCGAATCTCGAAAATGTTGCCATACGTCAGCGCCGGATGCTGCGCCATGAGCTGTACAGCATGATTCATGTCCCGCGCCTCAAGGACGAGAATGCCGCCGAGTTGTTCCTTGGTTTCCGCATAGGGACCGTCAGTAGTTGCCACTTTGCCGTTCTTCCAATGCAGGGTCAAGGCGGTTTCCGGAGACTGAAGCGCTTCTCCACCAACCCAGTGCCCGTTGGCGCGAAGATGGTCGTCGTATTCAAAGCATAGGTCGAACATGGCGTTTTGCTCGCCCTCAGTCATGCCATCAAATTTGCCTTTATCGTAGTATCCCAAGCAAACGTATTTCATTGTTCTTCTCCTCCTGGTGGAAACCAGCAGCGCAACTTTGCGCGCTGGCGCGTTCACCTATTGTCGTCGGGCGTGGGGAAAATCGACAGCAGAGCCAAATTTTATTTCAATTCCTGCAGCCGCGCCGCCAGGAACTGGCGGTCGGACTCCTGCCAAACCGGGCCAGCGCCTTCTCATAAGAAGCAGAGGCCTCCGCAAGCCGACTCAGCCGCCGACACAATTTCGCCCGGGCGGAGAGCTCGAGATGATAGTTGGCGAGTTCTCCGCGCGCCAGCAAGGAATCGATGAGAGCAAGACCCTTCTCTGGATGCCCGCACATGGCGACGGCAACGGCGCGGTTGAGTTCCACGACCGGAGATGGCTGGATACGAATCAGCCGGTCGTAGAGTGCCGCGATCTGCCGCCAGTCTGTAGATGCTGCGGATGGAGCTTCGGTGTGAACCGCAGCAATGGCGGCCTGCGGCGTATAGGCGCCGAAACGGTGCGATGCAAGAGCGCTCTCGGTTAGCGCAATGCCTTCGGCGATCTGGTCTTGGTTCCACAATGAGCGATCCTGCTGGTCCAGAAAGATGAGATCTCCCTTCGGAGAGCATCGGACGGCACCGCGCGACACCTGCAGCAACATGAGCACTAGCAGGCCCGTTACTTCGGGTTCCGGAAGAAGCTCGCGGAGCAGTCTGCCCAGACGAATCGCCTCGCGGCTCAGTGCGGATCCTGTTCCTTCCGCCGAGTAACCCTCGTTGAAGACCAGATACACGACTTGAAGTACGCCTCCCAATCTTTCCGGTAATTCCTGTGGTGACGGCACCTGGTAAGGAATAGTCTTATCGCGGATGATGGCCTTTGAGCGTACGATGCGCTGCGCCAGTGTCGCTGGGGTAACCCGAAACGCGCGAGCAATGTCTTCTGTTGTCAGGAGGCACACTTCACGCAGCGTAAGAGCAACCCGTCCTTCGGGCGCAAGAACAGAATGGCAGCACGTGAAGATGAGACGGAGGTGGTCGTCCTCGATCTCTTCTTCCTCTGGTTCCTGGTTAATCCGCGTCTCAAGTTAGAGCGCGAGGTCCGTTTGTGCGGCGTCGAAGCGCGCCCGACGGCGTATCCCGTCTATGGCCTTGAAGCGTGCGGTTGAAATGAGCCAAGGGCGCGGGCTATCTGGTATGCCTGCCTGATGCCACGTGTCCAAAGCAGCTGCCAAGGCCTCGTGCGTGGCCTCCTTAGCGAGATCGAGATCGCCGAGCAGCCGCACCAGCGCAGCCAGAATCCTGCCCGATTCAGACCGGTAAAGCGTCTCTATGGTTTTGCTCAGCTCTTCGGGTACATTTGGCGGCATGCAAGCCACACTAGCAAACGGACTGACCCTGCACAACTGCGGCCGACGTCACAGTTGTGATCACGACTTGAGAGATTCGTGGTGCTAACAGTTCAAATGGCTCAAGGGTGCGCGACATAGAAGTGGCATTCAAGCTGCCCGGCGCTGCTCCCAGTAGTCTTCAAAGCGACCATTGAGATGAGAGCAGCGCAGAGTCAGGATCGCGTTGGCTCCCGGGACGGTCCAGAACATTCCCGACCGTTTGAGACGCGAAGCGATCACTGTCTTGCAGCCCGCTTCAATGACGCCTGAACCGATAAATAGATGTTGGCGACGAAACTTAGGATATTGCATACGCTTGGCGTTTCTCTCAAAATAGTCCGCCTCGCTACGAATCTTTTCGACAACTTCGGGATGATGGGAATCGCTGGAGCGTAATGAGCTGACCAGCTTTGTGATTTTCCCCTTGTCGAGCAGGCGCTTCTGGTGGACCTTCATCCAAGCTTGCTGTTTTACTTCCTCATGGGGATACAGCTGGCGGGCCACCTCCCACAGATGCTGGCGAGCATGGTAGAGATCGACAATCTGCATCGCGTCTGGAAAGTGTTCGGCGACAAGATTCCAGATCCATTCGGCGCCATCGCCGATGACCACCTTTTTTTGCGCACGGCTCCAGCCACGTTTCCACGCTTCTCGATAGATGCGCTTGCCAAATTCTTCCGCGGTTTCGATGGCCCCAGTGTAGGTAGTGGAATCCGGATCGCGGATAGGATAGCCCTTCCGGTCCCAGGTGGCTTGCGTGAACACACATCCTAACTTGGCTTCACGCGTATGCGATGGTTGACCTTCGGTCTTGCCTTGCCGACCCACCGTCTCTGTCTTCACCACGGGAACTCCGGTGCCATCCATTTGCACATACAGAATGGGAATCGGCGCGCCGGCGATGACGGGCAGATCCAACTGTAGGGCTTTCTGGATCGCTTCCTGCTCCCGCTGAGCAATATCGGCTCCGATGGTCTCTGCCGTGCGCTCGACGGATTTGGTCGTCACCGCCAAGCCGGCCAGGAGCTGCAGCTGCTCGCGGCCGCGATCGAAGGGGGTTTCCTGGCCTACCAGAGCCTGCATGCGGCGCACCCCGGGAGAAAACTCTGTGTTCTCGAGGTCCAGTTCGACATCCACCGGAAACTGGCCGGCGTGGCATCGGGAGCACAAGTAGTAGGGACGGGAGATACGTACGGGGCCTACGATCGTCAAGATGGGTTTGCAGCGGATTTCCTGGTATTGCGCGTGATGGCCACAACCACACGGCAACTGACGCTGCGCAGCGGCGGGGGCTTCGAACTGCAGCAGTTCGGTTAAGGCGGCAGCACCCGCTTGGTGCAGAGCAGCCCGCATGGCCGACTCTACAGCTTCCAGATCCGTCCGGCCGTCCTTCCGGCGTTGCGCAAAGACCCGGCAGAGGAGCTGATTTACTTCCCGCGCCACCTCCTGATGGATCGCAGCAGCCGTTTTTTTTCCTGCTCCGTCCAGCCACCCCGTTGCTGCTCGACCGGGCGGAGTCGACAGATCTCTTCGTTGAGGGTGACCAAGTCCTGGCTGAGCTTCTGGAAGCGGTGAAACTCGGCCACCTCTTGCTGCGCCTTGCGCAGGGCGGTGGGATTGGGAAAGGATTCCGTCACGGTCTTGCCCGCCACGCGCCGAGTAAGACGAAATTGCGGATCATGTCCAGGGTCGTTGTGTTTGGCGCAGTGGCAGGACGGCTTGCCGCAGTGCCGGGTCACGGCGGTAATGCAACCCGGTCGAAGATCACCCAAGTCGAGGAACTCCTCCAGGAGCCGGGATCTTTGGGTCTGCAAAGTTGCGAGATCGTTAGGCATAGGGTCTCCTCTCTGTATCGCATCTAATCTGTACGTATAGATACGCTCAGAACAATGCCATAAAAAAAGAAAACCTGCCACATGTCACTTCTAGGTCGTACACCCCATGGCTCAACCGCCGCTCTGCACTCAAACCGCATCCATGCTACAATTGAAACTCCTTGCTCTCCGTTAACAACATCACGATGCGCTTCGGCGCCAGAGTCTTGTTCGAAGAGGTCAGCACCACTTTCTTCGCAGGACGCCGCTACGGCATCACCGGCCCCAACGGCGCCGGCAAATCCACGCTGATGAAAATCTTGACCGGCGAAATCGAGCCGACCAAGGGCGACGTCACGCGCCCGAAAAAGCTCGGCATATTAAGCCAAGACCAGTTCGCCTTCGACGAGCATCGTGTGATTGATACGGTAATCATGGGCAATCGCCCGCTGTGGAAAGCTCTGCAAGAGCGCGAAATTCTCTACGCCAAGCCGCACGAAGAGCTCACCGATGCCGACGGCATGCGCCTCGGCGAACTAGAAGGTATCGTCGGCGAAGAAGGCGGCTACACAGCCGAAGCTGACGCCGCAATCCTGCTCGACGGCCTCGGTCTCGAAGAGCCGCTGCACGATCGCAAGATGCGCGAACTACAAGGCGGACAAAAAGTCCGCGTGCTGCTTGCGCAGGCTCTCTTCGGCAGCCCGCCTGCCCTGCTGCTCGACGAACCCACCAACCACTTGGACCTGGATTCAGTCCACTGGCTGCAGGATTATCTGCTGGAGTACGAGGGCGTGCTGATCGTCATCTCGCACGATCGCCATTTCTTGAATAGCGTCTGCACACACACCGCGGACATCGATTACGAAACCGTGATCATGTACAACGGCGGCTACGACGATATGGTTATGGCGAAGACTTCGATCCGCTCGCGCATTGAAGGCGAGAATGCGCAGCGCGAAAAGAAAATCGCGCAACTGAACGAGTTCATCGCTCGCTTTTCCGCCGGCACACGGTCCGCGCAAGCCACTTCGCGCAAAAAAGAAGTCGAGCGCCTGCAAACCACCGAGCTGGCCCGCTCCAACATCGCGCGTCCGTATATTCGTTTTCAGATGGACCAGCATTCCGGCCGTCATCCGCTGGAAATCAAGAGCATAACGAAAACCTATGACGACGTAAAAGTTTGGGCGCCTTTTTCCGGCAGCGTTACGCGCGGGGAAAAAATTGCGCTCATGGGCCGCAACGGAACTGGCAAGACCACGTTACTCCGTTCCCTGCTGCGCAATTCCACCGGATTCATTGACGATAACGATCGCCAATTCCCGGTGGACGGCGGCCAAGTGATCTGGGGCCACAACGTCGCCGTCGGTTATTTCGCGCAAGACCACAGCGAATCCATCACGCACGGCATGGACGCGATCGAATGGCTGCACCAATTCAAGCCGCAAGCCACGCAGGAAGAATTGCGCGCTGTGCTGGGCCAAATGCTTTTCAGCGGCGAAGAAGCGCTGAAGCAAACCTCCGCGCTGTCCGGAGGCGAATCCGCGCGGTTGATTTTCTGCCGCCTGATGCTGCAGAAACCGAACTTCCTGGTGCTGGACGAGCCGACAAACCACCTCGATCTCGAGTCCATCAACGCGCTCAATATCGCGCTGCAGAAATACGACGGCACAGTGTTGCTTGTCACGCACGACCACGACGTAATCGACGAAGTCGCCACCCGCATCTGGCATTTCCACTCCAACAAGATCGAAGACTTCAAAGGCCCCTACTCCGAATTCGTCGCCGCCGCAGAGGAAAAAGCCTCGTAGAGAGTCGTGATTCGGGAGTAGTGATTGGTGAGTAGTGAATCGTGGCAGAGCCACTCTTGCCTGTTTTTTTCTTTCGTACATCATCCTGAGCGCAGCGAAGGATCTCGCTGCGTCACCCGGCTCAATTTTGACTGGAAGCTATTCGGCGCATGCAGAAAGCCGCGCCATTGTGCGTGCGATCGCAACGGCATTTCGTTCAAACAGGCTATTGCTTGTAGACCAACGGCGGTCCGCTGACTCGCGTGGCCTTCAGGTCCACATCCACCTCGACGCGGTCGGCAATCTTAATGAATGGAATGTTGCTGTTCATTCCGTAATCCTTACGGTCAAAGGCCATTGTGCCTTTAATCTCGCCTGAACCCGTTCCTTTACCTGTCAGCGCTAGGACCAACTTCTCCTGTTTGGTCACGCCGCGAATCGTAAAGTCCCCGTCAACTTCAAACGTGGTGGGCCCTGTCTGGACAATCTTCGTTGAATGAAACGTGATCGTCGGGTTCTGCGCCACGTTGAAGAAATCCTTACCCTTCAGCTTGCCGTCCTTCATGCCGCTTCCGGTATTGACCGAGGCTGCCTGAATCTGGATGTCCAAAACGCCTGACTCCACTTCAGGAGACGGAAACGTTAGAGTCGCTGCCCACTTGTCGAAACTGCCCACCAGAGCCACCGACGCCTTTACGTTGAACTCTACAGAACTCGAAACCGGCACAATCTTGTAAACGGGAGCCTGCCCACGTGCAGGCGTCACAGCCAGCCCCAGAACAGTCACAAATGCCGCCACGGCAACTCTGATTTTTGCTGAACGGTTCATGAACTCCTCCATCCCTTTCTTCTCTGGGCACTTTATAGTCGGGTATCCCACGTTTTCCGTCACTCTACTGTACGACAAGGTTGGGGTTTCAACACCCTCATCCTGAACCCGCGCTAGCCGGGCGCCGCATCAGTGGCGCCTTTGCTTCATACGAAGGATAAGGTCTTCGAATTTCTCAGCGTTTTGCAAGTCTCCACGAAGCAACCCCATCTCGCCGCCACTCCAAACCCCGGGAATAAAATCACCGCCTCCTCGGTCTACATACATGAACGAAGCAAGCCGACGAAACATCGCAGGCAGGCTGCCAAGTTCCAAGGAGAAACGACAATGCAAGAAATATCGATGCGCAATTCCTCGCAAAGTTCTCGCAGTGTCACTGCAAAAACCGCGCTGGCAATCACACTGGCAGTCGCCGCTATGGGCATCGCCGCGACGCCAGCCGCCCAGGCCGGGGACAACTCCAGCAAGAACATGGACAGTCCCGCCAACGTAGTGAGCCACGTTGCACTCGCCGGCGGCAATGTAACGCGCTTGCTGCTGGTCAAGCGCAACGGCAAGGAATATCTCGTGCTCGGCCTCGACTCCTCGGCGCAAGTTGCGATAGTGGACGTCAGCGATCCGCGCCGCCCGCACGCGCTGAACTCCGCCGCGCCGGCTCCCGGAAAATCCGGCAGCGAACTCAACGTCCTCGCCGACACTCTCACCGTTTTCGGCAGATCCGACGCCGCAACTCCCGCCTCCGGCGACCGCAAAGAGCTCCACAATATCTCCGGCGTCACCGCATTCCTGATGGACAACGCACACGGCCTGATCTATGCCGCGAACAACGATGGACTCTGGATCGTAAAGACCAGACGTCAAGCCGCGGACGACGCTCGTCCCGATTACTATGGCGGCTAATGATCCTCCAGCAGACGTGACCACGGGTCTCGGCCTCAAGAAATGATGCCGAGACCCTTCGGCCCGCGCCCCCTTGCGACGGGCAGGCGAGAGTGCGGCGGCGGAAGCTCGAAAAATTGGGCGTTCATTTGGATGGAGTGGAAGTGGTGGCCACTCGCGCTCGAACAATCGGTGAGGAAGAATTCGAGAAACAGCTGACGGCGGCGGAGGCGATGATTTTGGGGATTGCCAGGTTTAGCGTTTCAAGCGTTTCAATCCAAGTAGAGCGGATCGTGCGCTCTCTATTTCCTTCCGCTCGCTGCGAGGGATCTTGGTATCCGCGAGGCGCGCGTTAATCGCGTCTTCCGCGATTTTCACGCGAATCCGAAGTAGCTCCGGAATAAGTTCAAGAATGGCTGCTTTGTACGATTCTCGCCAGTTAACTTCGGGCATGCTGGACTCCTCAGAAAGTGAAGGGAGCGCGCTTCTAGCTAGGTGTACGACGCGCTAGCCAGCACGCTGCTCCCGTTTGGACACGTGCGCTCGACTCATTTTCCGGTTGACGCCGCATTCCTTTGAGCCATCTTTTGGGCCATGTGTAACAGCAACGTTTGGTTAGCCTTATTCATTCGGCCCATCAGCTTGCGAAAGCGATGCAACGTGCGCGCGTCACGGCGCGAGCTGCCCCACCCTGTAGGACCGGGCTTCAGAGAGTGCGAGGCGGGTGGTTCGGCTTCGTAGAAGAGCGCGTACATTGGTACTTCCATCGCGCGCGCCAGCTTTTCAATCGTTTCGATTGCGGGAACGGTGTGGCCGTTCTCGACACGCGAAATGTAACAGCGCAGAAGCCCAGTGCGCTTCTCGACGTCGCCTTGTGACATATCCTTCTGTTCGCGAAGTGCCTTCAACCGTTCTCCTATTTCCATCGCTGTTCTCCTAATGTTTGAGATAGGTACGCTACACTCCTACATTGTTAATAATACAAGCAGTAAATCCCGAAGAGGAAGCGGCCCGGGTTGGCGCCGGGGCGCGGTCCAGTCGAGTGAATGCTTATCTGTGTATTCTGGCGGGGTCAATCGGGGTGACTGCCCAACGATCGTCCCGCACCTTTTCGAGCGGTTCCTCCATCCTCATCAGAACTTCGATGAGCAGATCCGCCTGCTCCGGCTGTTTCACTTTGCAGGCCAATTCATAGAGAAAATCCTCCAAGACTTGTGGATCGTTTCCGTAGGAAAAAGACCTCATTTTTCACCTGTCTCCTGCCGGTCTTCGAGCCCGGCCGTTCGTCGGGTGAGACCCGATCGTTGAGTGCGGGTCGCCGGGAGATTCCGCATGCAACGGTGTCGGAATCCGCGAAGGAAATTGCGTAATCTACTGGCAACAAAGAAAAAAGGGACGGAGCTGTAGATGCAGGGGTTCTACGTTCTTATGACGCAGAGGATGTGGAGAATATCGGTGGAGGAATTGGAAGCGTCGGGAATATCCAGGCGAACTTTCGGCTGTCGGCTCTGCATTGGTGCGGGAACTGCTTTCGGTTGCGACTCGTGGGATTGTCGGACAATAGTTGATGCTGTGTTCGTTTCAACGTTCAGGAGCGAGAAGTCATTCGAGGTGTCGTCGGCGAGCTTGAGAAATTCGGTGGTCTCAAGCGTCGCGAGACTGCAAAAAAGCAGTCCCACGACGACGAAGAAGATAACTTTAGGGCGCATTTTGGAGTCCAACAATACAGAGGAGTTATACAGGAAATGAATATTTAACTCAACAGCAATGCAGAATCGCGTGGAAACCATAGCTCGCGACAGAAGGTGGCACGGGAGCTCGAGAGCCGGAAAGTTTACTGAGGCCAAAGCGCAAACATCACAGTCGCGCTACTTCCCGCGCGCCAGATTCAACATTTTCTGGACGGCGGGCCTTCCCATGGAACCGGCCGTGCCGGTTCCATGGGTGAATCGGGAGTTCGCGCGATTCAACTCAAGTCGCAAAGAAATCGGTTAGCGCGACGGCGATGGCGTCAGGCTCCTTGTGGTGGCGGGATCCTGCACGCGGACGACGGTGGCAAAGTATTGGTTGCCGTAATGATTGGTGCCGGACGAGGTCGATAATTTGAATATGCCGAAGGCGGCTCCGGTGAATTCATTATCGAAGATTGTGTTGTTGTTGCCCTGAATGAAGACGGCGGCGTCATCGCTGCTGCTGATCTCATTGTTACTCACCGAATTGCCGTTGCCGACCAACGCTATTCCATCGAGCGCCACGGAATGAAGAACCGCGTTCCCTCCGATGTTGCCGTTGTTGGCCGCGATAAAAATGCCCACCTGACTGGAGGCCACGGTGTTGCGTTCCACGCGAACTCCGTCGGACTGGAAAATCAAAATTCCGGCAGCATTGGACGGGCAGTTGGCGACGGATTCACACGGCGAATAGATATTGTCCGCCACCGCATTGTTTGTCACACGACCGTGCGCGCCGAATCCGATCTGGATGCCGTTCTGCGCGGCGCCGGTAGTTGGGCCCAGGCCCGTGACTGCATTTTCTGTGATTTCCACCTTGGTACCAGGCTCGTTCGCGGTAATTCCATTTTTCTGATAAGCGTCCACACTGTTGTCCGCGATGGTGACGTTCGATTGGCCGCTGCTGCTGCTTTCCACGTCAATCGCATTGCCACTTTGGCAACCGGACAATGTGCTGGCGAGGCGCACGTGTCGCACGAAATTGTGTTCAACCGTGCCGGAAGCGTCCTGGTAGAGAATTCCAATCAACGTGGGACCGCACGCAGTAAGGCCATTGGCGCTGCCGTCCACGATGAAGCCTTGCAGGACAACGTTCTCCGCATTCCTCGCCAGAATGATGGCCGCGATGGGATCGCCGCTGGAGAGACCAGCGGCATTCGCGACGACATCACTGGGAATCACAATCACGCCGTTGTCCGCTTCCAGGCTGAGCGATTTTTCAATCACCACTTGCTCGTGATATGTGCCGGCACAGACGCGAATTACGTCTCCGGATTTTGCGGCGTTCACGGCAGCTTGAATGGAAGTGTAGGCAGCGGTGGGACATTGCACTTTGTTGTCGTCCACCAGGATGTTCGGCTGCTTGTTGTTGGCGGCATCCTGAGCGAGAGCTGGGCGGGTTGCGGAACACACCACTAGACATGCCAGAAGAAAAAGCGGGGAAAACTTCTTCATTTGTTTCTCCTTCTCAAGATCAGGGCGCGGGAGGGGGCGGAGCAATCTTGAGATTTGCGAATTTGCGCCAGTATAAGCTCGGTAAATGCAAATCGCCATGGTCCGCAGCGGGATTCACGAAGCGCTTTATTTTTCGGGCGTGTGGGTATAGATTTTTGGCCTGTGGTGGCCACTTCATGACGTTGCAACACAAACGGAGCAAAATGCAACAGACGAAAACGAACGCGCGCGCGATTTTTAAACTGTTTGGGGAGCCGCCGATGTAAGCGACGCTGCTGCACCGCAATCGCGGGGGATTCTGAATACAGGGCGGAAAGCTGGCGGAGTTCCGGGGCGGCCGCGATTTCTCTGGCGTGGAAGTGGATGTCTGCTTCCTTGCGGCGAACAAGGTGGAGTGGTACAAGGCGCCTGCGGGGAATGCGTATGGCGCGACGGCTGGCAGGTAGGGAGCGCTCGACGCATGCGAAGAGCGTAGAGAGATCCTTCGCTGCGCTCAGGATGACGTACGAAAGAAAGAACGTAGGCAGCCCACGCAGCGCGAGCGACGCGGCAAGTATTGGCGCGGTGATCGCGCGGCAGTGCGTAGTTCGCAGAAATTTAATGAATCACTTGCGATGGGCGAGGACTCTAACCTTCTGTCAATAAACCGCAGGACTGCCGGACTACCGATAAGGAGAATATCCGATGGCTACAATCACTACGAAAGACGGCACGCACTATCTTTTACAAGGATTGGGGCACGGGACAACCCATTGTGTTCAGCCACGGTTGGCCCCTGAGCGCGGACGACTGGGACGGGCAGATGCTGTACTTCGGGAACCTGGGCTATCGCGTGATCGCGCACGACCGGCGCGGACATGGGCGTTCCGACCAGACGTGGGGTGGCAACGACATGAATACGTACGCCGACGACCTGGCCGAGCTATTTGAAAAGTTGGATCTGAAGGATGCGATCATGGTCGGACATTCCACCGGTGGCGGCGAAGTGGCGCGTTATTTGGGACGGCATGGTTCGAAACGCGTAGCGAAGGCTGCGTTGATCAGCGCCATCACTCCGTTGATGCTGAAGACGCCGAACAATCCGCTGGGCGCGCCGATCGAAGTGTTCGATGGTCTGCGTGCGGCGCTGGCGGCGAATCGTCCGCAGTTCTACCTGGACATCACGATGCCCTTTTACGGATTCAATCGTCCGGGCGCGAAAATTTCCGAGGGCATACGCGAGCACTGGTGGCTGCAGGGCATGGTGGGGAGCATCAAGGCCCACTACGACTGCATCAAGGTTTTCTCGGAGACCGATTCGACGGAAGACCTGAAGAAGATTGATATTCCGGTGCTGGTGATGCACAGCGAAGACGATCAGATCGTGCCGATTGCCGCAGCGGGTCCGGCGGCGGCGAAGCTGCTGAAGCATGCGACGCTGAAGGTCTACAAAGACTTTCCGCATGGCATGCCCGCGACTCATGCAGACGTGGTTAACGCTGAATTGCTGGCTTTCTTCGAAGCGCAGAAAACGGCGACGGCGTAACGTAACGGAGAAAACTGCATTGGTGCGAGCGAGGGCCGGCACGATCGTGGGTGGCTGCGTGCTGGCTCTCGGTTTTTTTTGTGGAGTGGGTTCGCGCCCTACGAGGCGAACTGCGCCAATCGGGAGATGGGCGTTCCCAGGAGGTGCAAACCCAAACAATTTAGAAATGGAGAGCGCGGATCAGCAGGCCAGCTGCGGCGCCGCCGATTAGCGGGCCGACTATGGCGATTCCAGCGTAGACCCAATCGGAAGTTCCCTTCCCTGCGATCGGCAGAATGGCATGGGCTATGCGGGGGCCGAGATCGCGTGCGGGATTGATGGCGTAGCCGGTGGTGCCGCCAAGCGAGAGGCCGATGCCCCACACCAGACTGGCTACCAGATAGGGGCCGAGGCCGGAGGCGAGGCCTGCGCCCACGACGGCTTTCGAGAAAATCGCGCCAATGACAAACACGAGAACGAAGGTGGCGATGACTTCGCTGACAAGGTTACTCGCAAAATTGCGGATAGCTGGGATACTGCAGAAGCACGCGAGTTTCGAGGTTGCGTCGAGCGTGGCGGACCAGTGCGGGAGGTAGTGGATCCACACCAGGACGGCGCCGACGAATGCGCCGAGTAATTCCGCAGCAACATAGGGCGCGAATTTCGAGAAGTCGCCGGAGCGCACTGCGAATCCCAAAGTGACCGCGGGATTCAGGTAGGCGTCACTGCTGCCACAGGCAATGGCCGTGAAGACGCCGCACATCACCGCAAAAGCCCAGCCGGCGGTGATGACCATCCATCCGGAGTTTTCCGCTTTGGATTTTTTCAGCAGCACTCCGGCGACGACGCCGTCTCCCAAGAGGACCATTACGAGCGTGCCCATGAATTCGCCGAAGATTGCTGAGGTCAATTGGTGAGCCCTCGCCGGAGCAACTTACAGAGTGAAGGAGCCGAAAACCGGCGTTGAATTTATCATCAGGCGGGTGCAGAAGCTATGGAGCGCTGTTGGCTACCGCGGCGACTCTCCGCCTGCGTAGGGTTTTGCGGGTGCCAAAACCGGATATGGCCTTACTGGAATATTGTAGAAGAAAGAAATTTTAAGCTCGATGGTGGCGCCATCGAAGCCGCTCGGAAATGGGGAAATGGCGCTGATGCGTGCACCGCCGCTACAGCCGCAGCGTCAAGCGCGTCGTTAGCCGAGCTTTTTTCGACTTTCGGATCTCAGTTCAAGAAAGTTCCATCCGCCCGAACTTGTACGCGGATGTGCGCTATCCCGGTATCTCCCAAGTAAAACGATTCTGGCATCGAAGCAATCCAATTGCGATTAATCGACGCCATCAGATCCCGCCTGTAGCCGGAGAAATCCGCTCCCTGGGTCGGCGACAGGATCTGCAACGAAGTTCCAGCCCGCCGTCCCTGCGGACTTTGCGGTTTGTCCTGGCCGAGTACAATCGGCGGGCAGATGACGGGCAAAACTCCTGCGATAAGAATGCGACCGCGCGTTGAATCCAGTTTTATACGACCTCGCTTCGTTGCGGCGGCGGAAACTCGGCTGCGGCGCGGATATCCTTGATTTCGAGGATGTGTTTGGGATAGGGGTGGGTGACCAGGTTCAGCATGGCGCGGGCGATTTGTTCTGTGGTCAGAATCTGATTGACGAATGCGCGGCGGAGCAAAGGGAGGAGCGGTTTGGCGATGCTAAAGAGAACGCGATAGAGTTTGTTGCGCGAGATCTCTCCGTGGGCTGGTTCGATGAAGCCGGGGCGGAACATATATGCGGCGGCGAAGGGCAAGCGCAGCAGGACGTTTTCAGTTTTGCCTTTTACTCGCGCCCACATCATGCGTCCTTTTTCGGAGCTGTCAGTGCCAGCGCCAGAGACGTAGATGAGAACCATTTTCGGATTCAGGCGCGAGAGCGTTTCGGCGGCGGCGATGGTGAAGCCGTAGGTGATGTGTTCGTAGTCTTTTTCGGTCATTCCCGCGGAGCCGACGCCCAGGCAGAAGAAGCAGGCGTCGAAGCCCGTGAGTTTTTCTTCGATGGGCGCGTAGTTCGACAAATCCGGATGCACGATCTCACGGAGTTTGGAATTTTGCTGGCCGGCGGCGGTGCGGCCGATGGTTGCGACCAATTGAACGTTGGGATCGAGGAGGCATTCGCGCAGCACGCCTTGGCCGATCATGCCGGTTGCGCCGAAGAGCAGGATGTTCATGGAGTGATTATTCTATCTTTCTGGTGTTGTGTGAAGAATTGAAATCGCACGGCGAAAAATTGGGGGGCGAGGCACCGGCTACGGCGTCGTGTCTTCGCTTAGGCCTACCAGGTTTCGGAATTCGTGGTCGTCCTAGAGCCAGGCTAGGTCGGCGGCTTTCGCGGCCCAGAAGCGATTGCCGAATCCGGCGGCAAAGGCTTTTCTGAGCGTTTCGAGAGATTCGGGTTTTCTGCCCAGCACGCCGTAGGTGCACGCGGCATTGTAGAGCGTGTTGGAATCTCCGGGGCGCAGCGCGACAGCGGTCTGCAAGTGGCGACTGCACTCGTCGGCTTGCTGTCCGAAGTGGGCGAGGTTGGTGGCGAGCAAGACGCGGGCGCACAAGTCTTCGGGCACAAGCTCCAGTTGTTGGCGGAGTACTTTCATCATGCGCTCGCGGATCTGACCCGCTTCTTTCTTGCGGCCCCGACGCTCGAAAGCCTGCCCGTAGGGAGTGTACACATTGTAATCGTCGCCGTTGAACTCCAGCGCGCCCTCAGCGGCAGCGGCGGCCTCCTCGTAACGGCCGGAGGCGAAGTAGACCCGGCCGAGGATGTTCCACGCTCCGTCGCGAGCGATTGGTTACATGCAAACGAGTGGGTGGTGAGTGAGTCGTGGAGTCGAGGTGTGACGCGGTGGTTTAGGCGCAGCCTATCTGGTGCCGACTCTTTCGTCTGTCGGTGCCTCACTAGCTCCGCCCTGCTTCCGTTTCCACACCCCGCTCAGGCTCCTTCCCTCCACCGGAGTTACCCGGCTTCATCAGTACTACGAGCCTCTCCGCCATCCCAGTCAGCCCAGCCTTTCTCTCACGAGCTGCCAGTTGATCCACACTGCGATCACCGCTGGGGCTTCCCGTGTTGCGTCTGATCCCCTTGGCCTACATGCCGTCGCCAATACCCCGGCAGGTTCGATGGAAACTTGTTCGCTCGTGCTTTCCCATCGTCTTCGGCCTTCCCCGAATCGGAGGCGGGTCGGCTCCTGCATTGTCGGTTTCGAGGCCTGCTCAGCGTTCACTCACGTTACGGCCTGCATGCTCACCGAGTCGCCTATGCGACCTTCTACACCAAAGGCTTCAGCAGCTTCGTTGCCTCCGCCGCTGCTTCGGTTGCTACCGGGTGGAACGAACCAGTTCCCGGGCGGGTGTACTCCCGCTGAGGATCAGCGCCTATTCACGGCGCACTCCAATAACGCGACTACACATCCAAGTGAAACTGTTCACGCACGGCGGCTTTCGTCGTCCTTAACGATGATATGCACTCTCATAAATGAACCAAACGACAAAGGCAATTACACCCAGGAGAACAGTTGCGAAAATGACTGCGAGAGGCCAGAAAACCCAAGACCATGATTGTCTTTTTCTGATGTGCTGTATGGCGTTGCGCAATGAGAAAGCGGTGGCGATTGCGTCCAACGGAGTAAGACCGAAGGCGGGCATAAAAGCATCGAGCTCGCCCGGTCCCCTGCATCCATGCCGGAGACAGTAATCAGAAGGCAACAGAATCGATAAGATGTAAACGATCGAAGTGAAATACGAAATTGCGAGGCCTAGTCTGCGTAACTTAAGTCTTATTTCGCTCACAAGGCAGCGAACTAGTACTAAGCGTGTGGCTTTGCGGGCTGCCACAATTCGATCGGATTTCCCTCGGGGTCATGGAGGCGGGCGAACCGGCCGTAGGGATAAGACTCCGGATCGACCTTGACCTCGATTCCCGCAGCTTGTAGCTGGGCCGCCATTTTGTCGAGATCCCGCACGCGAAAGTTCAGCATCCAAACCTTTTGGGGATCTCCGAAATACTTGCTCGTCTCAGGGAAGGGAGCTGAAAGCGGTTGATCCTGCCTCTTGCTGCCACGAGGTTTCCCCTTCGCTCGTTGGTATCGTCAAAATCCCGAGGTGTTGCTGGTACCAAAGCGCCAACGCTTTCGGATCTTTGGCTCGAAAGAAGAAACCTCCGATTCCCGTCACTTTTTCCATCTCCGTTCCTCCATCGATTCCGTCGCGAACTGCGGCCCCCGCAGGGGCAGGGGAGACCTTTGGCTGCGTGGCTGTCTGCGCGGCTATGCCCAGTTGGTTCCGGCTCAAGATGAAGCTTGACCCGAAAGCGAATGAGAGGATCCGAAGCAGCTGGCGTCTTTGAAACATCATGTCATCCTCCTTCCGAGAGGAGCGCGGCCCGAGCTAGGATACCTGCGCAAACGCGGTTCTGGGAACAGTAAAAATGAGGTTCTGGGCGAGTTGTCGGCAACCGCGAAGTTAGCCAGAACAGGGTTATGGGAAGTTTGCGCCTCATGCCATCCATTTGGACGATAACGCAATTCCCGGAAGCCGCGCCGCTACCAACGAGTGTGCTGCGTTGACTTGGGTGCGGGCACATCCTAGAATGACGCCTACATGACGGACTTGATTCTTCCTGCTGGGCAAATCATCACGCATTACCGCATCGTCGAAAAAATTGGTGGCGGAGGCATGGGCGTGGTGTATCGCGCGGAGGACACCAAGCTGAAGCGGCAGGTGGCGCTGAAATTTTTGCCGCCGGAAGTTCTGAAGGATGAGGCCGCACTTTCGCGATTTCAGCGCGAAGCCCAAGCGGCTTCCGCGCTGAACCACCCCAGCATTTGCACGATCTACGACATCGACGAAGACGGCGGCACGCCTTTCATCGCGATGGAGCTGCTGAAGGGCGCGACGCTGAAGCACCGCATTAATGGCAAACCGCTGACGCTCGATAACCTGTTGGAGATTGGGATTGACGCGGCGGACGCGCTGGAAGCCGCGCACGCCGAAGGAATCGTGCACCGGGACATCAAGCCTGCAAATATTTTTGTGACGGAGCGCGGGCAAGCGAAGGTGCTGGATTTTGGGCTGGCGAAACAGATGGTGGGGCGCGGAGTGAGCGAGGCGGTAACGATCGGCGGCGCGACGTTGGGGAGCGATCCGAACCTGACCAGTCCGGGAATGGCGCTGGGTACGGTGGGATATATGTCTCCGGAGCAAGTGCGCGGAGAAACGCTGGATGGGCGCAGCGATTTATTTTCGCTGGGGCTGGTGCTCTATGAAATGGCGACGGGGCGGCAGGCGTTTTCGGGAAATACGTCGGGTGTGATTTTTGCCGCGATACTGGAGCGGCAGCCCGCGCCGACTTCGCAGGTGAATCCGGATTTGCCGGCGGCGTTCGATCAGATCGTCGCCAAGGCATTGGAGAAAAATCCCAAGCTGCGATACCAACATGCTTCAGATCTGAGCGCAGATTTGCAGCGGCTGAAGCGGGACACGGATTCGGGGCGATCGGCGACGACGATCGGAACTAGCGCGCAAACCGCGGCGTCCGGTTCAGGCGGGCAAGCGACTCACCCCGGTTCTGGATCAGCGGTCGGGACCGCAGCGGTGCCGGGATCGGGCAGCTCGGCGATTCTGCAGGCGGCGCAGGAAAACAAAGGCAAGTTGATCGCGGGCGCGTTGATTGCGCTGCTGGTTCTGGGCGTGGCGGGCTACGGAGTTTTTGAATTGCTACGCGGGAAAGCGGCGAGCGTGCCGTTCCAGAGATTCACGATCACGCAGGTAACGAACTCTGGCAACGTGCGCTCCGCGGCGATAGCTCCAGATGGGAAATACGTGCTGAGCATTGTGGAGAACGGCGGAAAAGCGAGTTTATGGCTGCGCAATATACCCACGGGCAGCAACACGCAGGTGCTGCCGCCGGAAGCTGCCCTGTATCAGAACCCGGCATTTTCGCCAGACGGAAATTACATTTATTACAGCAAAGCTTCGGACGCGGCGGGAAACGTAAATAATTTGTATCGAATTCCGGTGCTGGGCGGCGAGGCGGTTCAGGTGGTGCGCGACATAGACGTTGGGCCGACGTTTGCGCCGGACGGAAAGCGCATGGCGTACTTGCGCGCGAACGATCCGGTGTTGGGCAAGTATCTGATATTGAGCGCGAACATGGACGGCAGCGACGAGAGGGTGTTATACACGGCGCCGACCCCGTTTCCAGCGTCGATGGCGTGGTCGCCGGACGGCAAGCTGATGGCGTATATATTGGCGGCGGGGCAAGACGCACAAGGAACGGTGAGGACGATCGAGCTGGCATCCCCCAAGGACCAGCCGCTGGCGACTTTGACGGATAAGTTTGCATCGAGCATTGCGTGGATGCCGGACGGCCGCGGGCTGATGCTGGTGTACACGGATCGTTCGACTGGATTCCAGCGCTCGCAGATCGGGTTCTTGTCATTTCCGGAGGCGCAATTCCACGAACTCACGAATGACACCAGCGGATATCAAACCCTGAGCATCTCCGCCGACGGAAAGTCTATCGCGGCGATGCAGCGGCAGGGTTCCGCTTCCATTGCGCTGCTGCCGGCGTCCGAACAAGGAAATCCAACGATCGTTCCAGGCATTCCCAACGGCGAGGGAATTCGGGACGTATTGTGGGACAAGGATGGGAACCTTCTGATCGTTTCTGCGCACCAGATTTTGCGCACTTCCCTGGATGGAAGCCACCAGACGACGGTGATCACGGACCCCAACGCGATGATTTTGCACGCAGCGGCGTGCCCGAATGGCGGGCCGATCCTGGTGAATTGGTATGGGCGGGAAGGCCGTGATACGACCGACATGTGGCGGATAGATGCGGATGGATCGCACCCGAAACAGCTCACCCACGGAGCGGACGACGAGGGACCGGTTTGCGCAGCAGACGGGAAATCGGCGTACTACTCGGACCAGACCAAGAATTATCAGATGTCTCGGGTACCGATTGATGGCGGCACCCCGGAATTGCTGAATGCGACCGTGCTGGAAAATGGATTTGTGGGCACCTCGGGTGGGCGGCTTTCGGCAGACGGGAGATGGCTCCCAGTGATATTCACGAAAATCGACCCCAAGACGCAGGACGATATTCATTCGCTGGCGCTGATTGACGTGGTGGCGAACACTGCGTCTGCGATGCGGGTTTTCCCATCGCAAGCTACGATTACGTTTCCAGTGGCGTTCACGCCGGACGGGAAAAATGTAGCGTATCGCGTGGTAGATCAGGGGACCGACAATATCTGGATGCAGCCCGTGGATGGATCGAAAGGCCGCCAGGTCACGAATTTCACGACGGATCACATTCGCAGCTTCGGGTGGTCAGCGGACGGCAAGACGCTGGCTGTGGTGCGTCAGCACCTGGTCTCAGACGTGGTGTTGCTGCGCGAAGGTAAGAGCGCGCAGTAGAGTTGCTATTGGCTTGCGGCGCACCCCAGATTCAGGTTAGGCCACGATTTCTCTACTCGAGCCAGACACAAAAATTGTCATCCCGCAGGCGGCCTTTTGGCCGGAGGGATCCGCTTTTACTGTGCGTGCGATCCGCTTCAGTCTGCGCTGGATTCGGCTTCGGCCTTTTTTCCCACCAGCAGGCTTACTTCTCTCAGGTTCTGATAAATCTCCCGATAGGATTGGAAGAGTGAGGTCTCGTGGTACGGGACGTCGTGCGAACGGCAGTACGAGCGCACGATTTCCTGGACTTTGCGGAGTTTGTTGCCTGGCATCGTGGGAAAGAGGTGGTGCTCGATCTGGCAGGTGAGGTTGCCGGTACAGAAATCAATGCCGGGATGATTTTTGATGTTGCGGCTGGTGAGGACTTGTTCGCGGAGGAAATTTACGGCGGTGCTGCCTTGCGCAAGAGGCATGCCTTGATGATTGGGCGCGAAGATCAGGGTGAGATACAGGCCCAGAAACGCTTGATGCGCGATGGCGAAGAGAATGGCGTGCGGAAAACCGAGCAAATATGTGAGCAGGCCGAGATACCAGATCGCGTGAAGAATCAGAAAGCTGACTTCGAGGACCGGGTGCGCGATTTTCGTACGCATCAGGTAGCGAATGCTGTCGTATTTCAGGACAAAGGCCTCGAGCAAGGACAGCGGAAAAAAAGAAAAGTGTTGGTATTTCACGGAGAAGCGCGCGAGGCCGTGTTTCGATGCCGCCTGGTCCTTCGAGAACGCGAATGGAATTAAATCCACATCCGGATCGGCGGTGACGTGATTCGGCGAGCAGTGATGGTGATTGTGCTTGTCGAGCCACCAGCTGTAACTGAAACCTAGTAGGAGATTGGAGTGCAGCAGGCCGAGGACCTCGTTTCCCGCGGGGCCGCTGAAAATTTCTTGATGGCCGGCATCGTGGACGATAAAGCCGAGCTGCGCGAAGACGAACGCGAGGAACGCAGCGTTGAGAAGTTCGATCCAAGGATTGCTGTGGAATTTGGCGATCAGCACGAAAGCGCCGACGAACATCACAACGTTAAGTAGAATTTTTCGGAGGTAGTACGCGGGCTGTTTGGCGAGCAGGCCGCTTTGCCGCACCAAAGTCAACAAATCGCGAAATTCGTCGCCCGCAGTTGAACCCATCGTTTCCCCTAAACGCCTGAACGGCCGAGTACATGTACGTGCCAATGTACGGTAATGGTTTTCGTTGATGTTGCGTGCGGACGGAGCGCGATGTCCGCAGAGGTGAAACCCCGCCAACAAAAGCGCAGGCAACGAGTGGAAGGAGAGTTCAATGATAGCGGAATGCAGAGGATTGTCACTGGTTTTATTGCGGTGGGATTTCACGGGACCAGGCGGCGTGCGGCGTTGACTCTCCAGGCCGGGCGATGTACTTTCAGCGCGTTCTGCCGGCGGCGTGGGCAAATTTCGCGGCGGGCGTGGGAAAGGAGGGCGGCATGGTGAAATACATTGCGGTGGGGAGTTACTGGCTGGGGGTAGTGTGCGCGCTGGTGTCTGTGGTGGCGCGGATTTGTAACGCCACGGGGATCGTGTTCGTGCGTTTTCTAACGAAGGGTAACGACATTGATTTCCGCAGCTTTTTGGATGCGGGCCTGTTGTTTTTGTTCATCGCGATTGCGTCGGCTAATTATGAGTGGTTTCAATCGCGGCAGCGGGGATCGTGAGCTGCGCCGTTTCGCGGTTAGTCCGTCTCGCGCCTAGTCTGCGGGCTGCTTGAGCTTCAGTCGGGATTTGTTTTCTTCCAGGAAGGCGCGGAGATCGTCGGCAACTCCCAGCAGGCGATTCCATTGTTCGTAATAAAGAGTAACCGGGAAGCGGCCCAGTCCGTAGACGCTGACGCCGCCTTTTTCTCCTACGCGGAATTCGAGCGCGCCGCTGCGTTTCCCGCCCGCGGCCTTCTTTTCTAGCTCTGCGATGCGGGCTAGCAATTCTTCTTTGGTTGGTTCGGTCATGATGATGCCCCCAGTTGTTTTGATGTCCCACGATTTTACCATTGAACGTGTCTACAGCGGAGTCTCCCACGGGTGCCAAAAGGCGCGACGGCGATTCGAAAGAGTAGAATTGCCGTCATCCGCGCGATCGTTTGCTGTAAGTCGGGTTACGAACTGAGAATGATGACGTGATGCAAATATTTTCATCAAGGAGACGCAAATGAAGCCAGTCCATTTTGCAGTTCTGATTGCGCTGTTTGCAGGCGGTATGGGCTCGCTGGTGGCTCGCCCGAACCTGCATTCCGGCAATCGCTCCAACGACGAAGCGCTGATCCGCAGGATTGACGCATTGTGGTCAAATGCCGCGGAGGACAAGGACCTGGACGGCGCCGTGTATCCGTACGCCGACGACGCGTCCATGTTGCCATTCGGCGCGCCCATCGCCACGGGACCCGACGCAATCCGGAAAACTTGGGCGGCGCTGATGGCCAAGCCCGGTTATTCGCTGACGTTCGCGCCCACAAAGATCGAGGTGGCCTCCGCCGGTGACATGGCCTGGGAAATCGGGACCTTCGAGCTGCAACTCAACGATGCGCAAGGGCAGGCGACGGATATTCCCGGGAAATATGTGGTGACCTGGCGGAAGATCGGCCCCACATGGAAAGTGGCTGCCGACATATTCAACACGGATAAGTAGCAGCCGGCGTGACGCGCGCGCCAAACTTCGGCGCGAAAGAAAAAACGCGGGACTTCGTTCGAGACGACACGCGTTACACTTTCGCGCGCAACGAGCGGGAGCGGTGGTGTGAGGAATTGTACGGAAACGTACAAGTTAGCGATATTGTATAAAAGCGTACAAGTGCGACGCGGACGCTCGGAGGGCTCAATAGCCGACGGGTTTGCCGTTGTTGCGACCGTCGCTGGCGCCTAGGCGTTCGCCCGTTTTCGGATCTATGGCGATGCACTCGGCGTCGCTCCAGTAGGGCGACCACTGGGCGTCCTCGTTCAGTCCGTCGATGATTTTGTATCCCATCTTTTGCAGAGCGTGGACGGCGTCGGGCGCGAACCATGCTTCGACGCTTAGGACGTCCGGCATCCATTGCTGATGGAAGCGCGGAGCGTTGATCGCTTCTTGAATGTTCATGCCGTAATCCACCACTCCCATGATCGCTAGCGCTACCGTGGTGATGATGCGCGACGAGCCGGGCGAGCCTAGGACCAGGAAAAGTTTGCCGTCTTTCAGAACGATCGTGGGCGTCATCGAAGAGAGCGGGCGTTTGCCGGGGCCGATGGAGTTTGCCGCGCTTTGGATCAATCCGTCGCCGTTTGGAGCGCCCGGCTTGGCGGAGAAGTCGTCCATCTCATCATTGAGGATGAAGCCGAGACCCGCAGCGGTGACACGCGAGCCGAACCAGTCATTAATAGTTGTGGTGACCGCTACGGCGTTGCCGTCTACGTCCACGACGGAGTAGTGCGTGGTGTGCGGCGATTCGGGCGGCGGGGCGGGCTGCGTGTTTTGCGTTTGCTGGCCGTTCGCTTGATCTGCAGTCGCTTGCGCGAGCGTATTGAAAATCGCGGGGCGCTTTAGTTCCCTGCTGGCTGTCGCGTGGTCGGGGTCGATTGTCGCGCGCCAGGCTTCTGCGTATTTTTTATCGGTTAGCTGCGCGATCGGAAGCTTCGCGAAATCAGGATCCCCGAGAAATTCGGCGCGATCAAAGAATGCTCGGCGGAAAGCTTCGGCGGTCAGGTGAACGGATTCGGCGGAGCGGCTGCCGGCTTTCGCGAGATCGTAACCTTCCAGAATATTCAGCGTTTCGATCAGGACTGTGCCGCCCGATGACGGCGGAGGCGCGCTGATAATTTCATAGCCGCGATAGGTGCCGCGCACAGGTTCGCGCTCTTTCACCTGGTAATGCGCCATGTCTTCCGCGGTGAGCAGTCCCCCGCCCTTCTGGATCGCCGCGGCGAGTTCTTGAGCCATGGCGCCGCGATAAAAATCGTCAGGATTTTTGGCGATGCGTTGCAGCGTGCGAGCCAGTTCCGGTTGACGGAAAACTTCGTACTGTTTGTAGAAATTGCCGCTGCGCTGAAAAATTCTCCGGGATTCGGGGTAGTCGGCGAGGTGCGAGTCTTCGCGCAGATCGCGCGCTTCTTGCCAGGTCAGCGGAAAGCCATCGCGCGCCAGGTGGATGGCTGGGGCCATTACCTGCGCGAGCGTCAGTTTGCCGTACTTTTTTTCCGCGTACACCAAGCCTGCGACGGAGCCGGGGACGCCGATCGCTTTGTAACCATATTCGCTCGCGCCATCAATCACGTTTCCTTGCGCGCCGAGATACATTCGGGCGGTCGCGGCGGCCGGAGCTTCTTCGCGGAAGTCTATGAAATGGGTTTTTCCGTCGGCCATGCGGACCAGCATGAATCCGCCACCGCCCAGATTGCCTGCCTGGGGGTAGACGACGGCGAGCGCGAAGCCGGTCGCAACCTCGGCGTCAATGGCGTTGCCACCGGCTTGCATGATTTCCGCGCCCGCTTTGGATGCTAGTTCGTCAATGCTGACGACGATGGCGTGCGGAGCGTGGACTGGTTTTGAATCGGCGAGCAGCGGCGTGGGCGCGGGCACGCCGAGCAATACCCCAAAAAGCAGCGCAGCCAGCGGCGTTACGGTCGTTTTGCGAATATTCGACACGCTTCCCTCTTGAGCAAAGTCACCTAGTTAGGAACTCGGGCGGCGGCCAGCGGCGGTACGGCCGCCGGAGGGCGGCGGTGCTTGGTCGCTTGCTCGTAACCGTAGCCAATCTCGATCAATAGCTTTTCGGACCATGGTCTGCCGAGGAATTCGATGCCCACCGGGACGCCGAGCGTGGCCGTCGGAGTCGGGGAAGAAAATCCGCCGGGTACGACGATGGAAGGAAAGCCGGTCACTGATCCAAGCGCGCCGTTGCGCTCCACCTGAGTCTCCCCAATCGGCACCACCAGCCGCTGCTGATGCGGGAACACTATCGCATCGAGTCGCTCGTCAGCCATGATCTTCATCACGCGCTGCTGCAACCCGGAGCGCTTCTGAAGACGCAGGCGATAACTGTCGTCCATTTCCAGGTTTTTTGCTTTCTTGATGTTGTCCGCGATGTTCGGACTAAACTTGCCGGAAGCGATGATCTCCTCGAGCGATTTAACGGGAGCGTTGCCCGCGGCAAGATAAGCGTTAATTGCCGGCTTGAGTTCGTACAAATGAACGCTGATATCAGAGGAAATCTTTCCGCTATCGAGATCCGGTGTGTTCAACTCCACTACCGTTGCGCCAGACTTCTTCAGATCCTCGACCGCTCGGTTCGCGATAATATTCACCTCGTCGTTGATGGGCGCAGTGCCGAAGAAACTGCGTAATACGCCGATACGCTTGCCCTGCACACCATTAGCGTTCAGGAATTTCGTGTAGTCCTCCTCGGTGTTCCCCACGCTCCATGCCGTCACCGGATCGTTCGGGTCATAGCCGATGAGCACGTTTAACATCTTCGTCGCGTCCGTAACGCTACGGGCCATCGGACCTGCGGCATCCTGGGTCAATGAGTACGGGATAATACCGGCGCGGCTGACCAGACCAAGCGTCGGCCGAATACCCACGATGCTATTTGCCGACGCTGGCGATCGTATGGAGTTGACGGTGTCGGTGCCAATGCCCGCGATCGCGAAGTTAGCAGCCACACCTGCGCCGGTGCCGCCACTCGACCCGCCAGGCGTGCGGGTCAGGTCATAGGCATTGAGCGTCTGCCCTTGGATCGAGCTAATCGTTTCACCCCAGATCGCGAACTCGTGCAGGTTCACCTTAGCGAGGATGATTGCGCCCGCACTGCGCAATTTCTGAGCAATTGCCGCATCGGTTGCGGGAGTGTATCCCGCCAGGCTGAGCGAGCCGCCTGTGGTCGGCATGTCTTTCGTATTGATATTGTCTTTCAGCAGCACCGGAATTCCGTGCAGCGGGCCGACGAACTTCCCGGTCTTGCGGAATTCTTCATCGAGCGCGGCCGTCTCTTCCAACGCACGAGGATTCAGAAAGATCACCACATTGAGCTCCGGGCCCGTCTGGTCGCAGGCGCGTATGCGCTCCAGATAAGCCTGCACCAACTTTACGGATGTGAGAGTAGCGGCCTTGTACGCCGCGTGCACATCGCTGATTGTGGCTTCATCGAGATGAAATGGTTTCACTGAATTCTGCGCAGCAACGCCGTTCGCCATCAAGATGACCGCCCCAAATATCGAGAGGAGCAAAAAGTTCATAGGACTATTGCCTGCCTACTTTGCCGTGCAGGCTTTGATAGATTGCGGTTGAGTCGTAGCCTACGCCGGCTTTGAACACCACTTCCGGTCTTTCAATGGTTGTGATGTCTTTGGCGAGGTCGCCGTTGAGCAGCACCAGGTCGGCTTGTTTGCCTGCCGCTACAGTGCCGATGCGTTCCGATTCGCCTAAAAACGTGGCGCCATTTTGCGTCGCGATATGGATTACTTCCGCTGGCGAAAATCCAGCTTCGGCTAGCAGTTCAATGTTGCGTTGATCGCCGAGGCCGGCGAGCGTGTGACCATCGCCAGTGGGATCGCAGCCCGCCATCAGTAGTCCGCCGGCGGCGACAAACTCGCGCTCGAATTTCATTTCCTTTTGCAGCAGAGGCCGGAAAAGCGATTCAGCGCCTTCCCGGCTAGCGCGACTGGTCATCACTTTGGACCATGCCTCCGGAACCAAGAGCATTCTGGTGCGGGTCATGAGGCCGTTGCGATCCATCGGCGGACGCAAGCCGCCTTCGAGGACCGCTAGCGTTGATGTGATGGCCACGTGATGCGCTACGAGGTTTTGAATGGTTTGCTTCAGCTGCGGGCTATCGGGCTCCACGTTGATGACGATGTCTTTTACTTCGGCGAAATAATCCGGGCCGCAGATACCGGGCTGGCGTTTCGCGTACAGTTCGCCATCGGGCGCGCCGAACGGGCCGTGCTCCAGGTTATCAATGCCCATCTTGGCGGCTTCGTTGTAGCCCACAGAGCAAATGTGTCCCGTGACTTTCATATTTAATTTATGAGCTTCGTCAATTCCGGCACGCAGTTCGTCGGGCGTCACGTCCACGTAGGCTTTCACGGAAGTGAATCCGACGGAGTGCCAGTAACGCACGAAGGCGCGAGCTTCGTCTGCGTCTTTCAGTTCGTGCATTTGCGGAATCAGCGCGGGCGCGCCTTCCAGATACGGAGTGGTGAGATAAAAATTGGGGCCGATGATTTTTCCGCTGTCCACGTACGCTTTTACAGCCAGGTCACCGTAAGGATCCATGGAGCCGGTGGTGCGTGCGGTGGTTACTCCGCTGGCGAGATAGAGCGGAGGGAAAGAATAAAACTGTTCGACGGCGGTGAGGGGTCCGTCGCCTGACGAGGGATAGAAAATGTGCTCGTGCATGCCGACGATGCCCGGGATTACAGTTTTGCCGGTGGCGTCAATGACCTTTGCGCCAGCGGGAATTTGTATGCTTGCGCTTGCGCCGACGGCTGTGATTTTTCCGTGGTCAATTTCTACTACTTGATCGGATTGCGGTGCGGCGCCGGTGCCGTCAATCAGCTCCACGTGCGCTAGGACAATTACCGGCGCATTCTCGCGGATGAAATTTGGGGCTGATGCTGATTGCTGTGCTGCGGCGCTGGCGACGCCAAAACTTCCGGCAACGACGAGGCTGACTGCCACGATGAAACTGTCGCGCATTCCGATCCCCCTGACGATGCTAAACCGATTGTGCTGCCGCCGCGTGAACAACCGCGCGGATTATACACGCGGTGACGGCGCTGGCTACACAGCATCGTGCTAGTATGTGCCTCGAAAAAATGGACGGCGTGCGCGGTTGGTTCGTCCCTGGGGAAAAAGGAGTGTTCACGATGGCTCAGTCGTTGGTTGCGCAGGGCATCGCAAGAAAGATGACTTTCCTCGGCGTGGTGATGACTTTTGTATGCACTGGTTGCTTTGCGCCCGTGGCTCGAGGCCAACAACACGGCGAGCCAAAGAAAGTAATCCTCGATACGGACCCCGGGACCGACGACGCGTTGGCGATGCTGCTGGCGTTTAATTCGCCGGAGCTACAGGTGGAAGCGATCACCGTGGTAGCCGGAAACATGACAGCTGACGCGGGCCTGGAAAACGCGCTGAAGATCACGAGCCTGGCGGGCAGATGCGATGTGCCGGTGGCCAAGGGCGCGATTCGTCCGTTGATGCAGGAGCTGAACACGGGGAAATTCTGGAATGGGCCGAACGGTGTGGGCGGAGCCGAATTGCCGCCAGCGAAATGCAAGTCCGCCGCGGAGTTTGCGCCGGATCTGATTATTCAGCTGGTCCACAAATATCCGCACCAGATCACGCTGATACCGGTGGGCCCGCTGACGAATATTGCGATCGCGGTGGCGAAGGATCCCGGAATCGTGCCGCTGGTGAAAGAACTGGTGCTGATGGGCGGCGGAATTACGGGCGGCAACGTGACGGCGGTGAGCGAGTACAACATTCATAGCGACCCGGAAGCGGCTTCGATCGTCTTCAATGCTGGCTGGCCGATCACCATGGTTGGACTGGACGTGACGGAAATTACCCTGGTCACTGACGAAGATGTGGCGCGGCTGGAAAGCAAGCCCGGACCGGAGACGACGTTCGCGGCGGCGGTGGCGCGCTTTCAGATCGGAACATATAAGGGCACCGGAATTTTTCATGGCGGAGCGGTGCACGATGCGATGGCCGTCGGGCAAGTGATCGACCCAACGATTTTGAAGACGCAAGACATGCGCGTGGACATTGAGACAGATGGAAAATTCACGCGCGGGATGACTGTGGCGAATCGCAAAAATGCGATCGAGCGCAATGTGCCGGAGGGCGACCATCTGCAGTCCATGGGATTGGAAGCGGTGCAGCCGAACGTTCATGTGGCGGTCGGAGCGGATTCGCGGAAATTTGTGAACATGTTGATTGTGAGGATAAGCGGAAAGTGACGGGCGCGTAGTTGTTGAACGGGTAACTGGGGCGGTATAGTCTTCGAGCAGAGGGCTCCGATGACTACCGCCAGCGAAGTTGACGAGAAGAATCCGACGCCGTATGTATTCGTTAGCGGCGACGCCGAGCAGGAACATCAGGACGAGATCAATCGTTTTGCGAGCAAGGGCTACCGTGTGATAGGGATGAGCCAGAATTCCGCGTCGGTATCGTACGGCAAATCGGTAGTGGTGCTTATGGGATTTGGCAGCTACGCGCCGCACTAGACCGGAAATTTGCGGATTCCGCGGAGGAACGGTGGGATGAGTGCAACTATTGCGCGCGCGGCGCAGGATGAGTGGCCGGAGCTGCCGCTTGCGGCCTGGCAGGATACTTACGCGACGCTGCACATGTGGTCGCAGATTGTGGGCAAGGTGCGGCTGGAGCTGAGTCCGCGCATCAATCATTGGTGGGAAGTACCGCTGTACGTGAGCGCGAATGGTCTGACTACTTCACCGATTCCCTACCCTGGCGGAATTTTCGAGGTCGAATTCGATTTCACCCATCACAAACTGTTGATCAAAACGAATCATGACACGGCGGCGACGCTCGAGCTGAAGCCGCGTTCGGTGGCGGATTTCTACCGGGAATTTATGGCGGCGCTGGTTTCGCTGGGCATCGAAGTGAAGATTTGGAAAATGCCGGTGGAGATTCCGAATCCGATCGCGTTTGACGAAGATACGCAGCACGCTTCTTACAATCCGGAATACGCGAATCGCTTTTGGCGGATTTTGGCGAGCAGCGAAAAGATTTTCGTCGAGTTTCGCGCGCGGTTTATCGGAAAAGCCAGCCCGGTGCATTTTTTCTGGGGCAGCTTCGATTTGGCAGCCACGCGATTTTCGGGACGACGTGCGCCGGAGCGTCCTGGGGCGGATGCGGTCACGCGCGAAGCGTATTCGCACGAAGTAAGCAGCGCGGGATTCTGGCCCGGAGGCGGCGACATCAAGGGCGCGGCGTACTACGCGTATGCGGCGCCAGAGCCTGAAGGATTCGGGCAAGCGCCGGTGCGTCCGGCGCAGGCGTACTATCATCCGCAGCTGAAAGAATTTTTGTTGATGTACGACGATCTACGAACGTCCGCTTCACCGCGCGTGGCGCTCCTGGAATTTCTGCAGAGCACCTACGAAGCCGCGGCAATCCGCGCCAAGTGGGACCGCAAGGACCTGGAAAGAGCCGCCACTGACGACGCAGCTCCACGCAAACCGTAGGCCCACGCGTTTTGCGCGCGCGCCTGAGCATTAGACGCACGCAATCCCAGAAAGAAATCCCCCAACCGCGCTGCATTCTAGAAATTCCTTTTTTAATTTCCAGGCTAACAGGCCGAGTGGTGCACGCGTCTAAGCGCGTGGAGACAAACTTGAATTCGACACTTACTTCTTACGCGAAGAGTTGCCCACAGCGAGTGCGCTGGCTCGTGAGCACATGCTGACTGCTCAATGGCGACGCGGCACGCACACGACAACGCTGCTCATCGCGGCAACTTTCCTTACGGCGTGCCACGAGAAGAATCCGGATTTTGCGGCCGGGCGCAAGGCCGAAGCCATTCAGGATTACGATACCGCGTTGGTGCATTACCATCGCGCGGCGCAAGCAAACCCCAACGACGCAGAATACAGGCTTCGCGAATTGCACATGCGTTCTGTGGCCGCATCGATCCATTTGGAGCAGGGGCGAAACGCGGTGCAGAAAGGCGATTTCCAGCTCGCGCTATCGGAATTCGAGAAGGCCGAGACGATTGATCCATCGAATATGGCGGCGGAGCAACAGGCCAAGAGCACGGCCGAACTGCTGGCGGCGGCCAACAATCTGGAAAGCGCTAAGCCGGATGAATCTTCCGCGGACGAAAAGGAAATGCTTTCCGGGCCGCCGAGGCTGAAGCCTCTTTCGCAGGAACCGATCAATCTGAAGATGACCAACGATTCACGCGTAGTATTTGAAACGATTGCGAAGCTCGCAGGTCTGAGCGTGATTTTCGATCCGGATTACGTGTCGCACCGCGTGACCGTGGATTTGCCGGGAGTGACGCTGGAGCAGGGGCTGGACGCGGTGGCGTTTGAGAGCAAGGCTTTCTGGAAGCCGCTGACGAGCAGCGTGATCGAGGTAGCGCCTGACAGTCCACAAAAGCGGAAGGATATTGAAGATGAAGTGGTGGGCACATTCTATATTTCGAATTCGCTATCGCCGCAGGACCTCACTGAGATTGTGAACGGCTTGCGGCAGCTGCTGGACTTGCACCGCGTGCAGCAAGTAAACGCGCAGAACGCCATCGTCATCCGCGACACGCCGGACAAACTGGACTTAGCCAGCAAAATTATTCGGGACATTGATAAGGAAAGACCGGAAGTGCTGCTGCACGTGCAAGTATTGTCCGCCAATCGCGACCGCATGCGCCAATTGGGCATTCTGCCCGCGCAAAACGTGGCGCTGACGTTTAATCCGCGCTGCGCTGTGCAGCCAACCAACAGCGGCTGCAGCTCTTCGAGCGGCTCGAGCAGCACGAGCAGTTCCCCACTGCAGATCGCGCTGAATAACTTGCAACATTTGTCCACCGCGGATTACAGCCTCACGTTGCCGGGAGCGACAGCGGAAGCGGTGTTAACTGACAGCAAGACGAAGATTATTCAGGATCCAGAAATTCGCGTGACCGATGGCGAGAAGGCGACGCTGAAAATTGGACAGCGCGTACCGGTCGCCACCGGCAGCACCCAAGCCGCGACGGGCGTCGCTGCGTCAGCGGCGGTCAGCAATTTGGTTAACACGCAGTTTACATACATTGATGTGGGCGTGAACATCGAAGCGCAGCCGCGCGTGCATCCCGACGGCGAAGTGAGCATGAAGCTGGTGGTGGAGATTTCCTCGGTGGCGAACTACAACAACATTGGAGGCATTCAGCAGCCGGTGATCAGCCAACGAAAGATTGAGCACGAAGTGCGGCTGAAAGATGGCGAAGTAAATATCTTGGGCGGGCTGATTGAGCGCACCGATTCGGACAATTTGAACGGAATACCGGGGGCGGCGAGCGTGCCGGGGCTGAAGTATTTATTCTCGCAAGACAGCAAGGAAGTGGAGGACGACGAAGTATTGATCGTGTTGACGCCGCATATTCTGCGATTTCCCAGCATCACCGCGGAGAATTTGCGCCGGCTGGCTGCCGGAACGGATTCGAATGTGCGTGTGTCCTGGCAAGCCCCCAGCGACGGACGGAATAGCGATGCGCAGAATCAGAATTCGGAGGCGAATCCGGAGGCGCAGCGCTCGAAGTCGCCATCTGGCGTGCAAGCTCTCGCACAGCCCGCGCAGGTCGCCGCGGCGTATTCGTTTCGCCCGGCCGCGAATAGCGCGGGCACGGTGGCACAGATTCGTTTCACTCCCGACCGCGTGACGCTGAAGAATGGCGATTCGGAAATGGTAGGGGTCGCGATCGAAAGTGTGAGCGATCTTTTCTCGATTCCGCTATTGCTGAAGTATGACCCAGCGGTGATTCAGATTACGGAAGTGCGCGACGGAGGGTTTCTTTCGGGCGGCACGCAAACGGTGGCGATCGTCCAGCGCATTGCCGCGCAGAAAGGCGAAGTGATGATTTCGTGCGCGCGCGGACCGCACACGCCGGGAGTGAACGGAAGCGGAACGATTCTGGGCTTGATGGTGAAAGCTGTGGGCGCAGGCGACGCGCGCATACAGATTGCGGAGACAAGCCCGCAGGACTCCCAGCATCAGAGTATTCCGATTACTCCTGGCGAAGCTGTGATACGCGTGCAGTAACGCGCTAGACAACCAGCGGCCCCATCCGTCCCTCATCGGCGGCGGATGGGGCATTTCGATTGATGAAGTTTGGCCGCTTGTGGGCTACTGCGCAGCCTTTTCCGCTTTCTTCCTGGGCTCACCAGAAGGCGCAGCCTTCCAGAACGTGGGATCGGCCTTGATCATTTCCGGGCCCACGTAACTGATGGAAGGATTCAGGGCGAACAGATTCGTTTCGGCCTGGTCAACGGAGGTGGCCAGCAGATCGTCGAGCTTCTTCATTCCCGCTTTGCCCATGGCCTCGAGGAATTTCGGGCCGTTGGCGAAATTGCGGTCTATTTCAGAGGCGGTCTTCAGCGGAGTGATGTAAATGAAGTAGTTCTGAGAGCCGCCGTAAACGCGTTCGTACATCGCCCATTGGGAGTCGGGGACTTTCGTGGACGCGTCCTTGACTAACTTCATGATCGCATCCCAGTCTTCCTCGTGTCCGGGCTTGACGTGGTAAACGCCAATTTCGAAGTAGCGATCGTGCGCGAGTTCCGTGCCGGGGTTCAGGCTGTAGTCGTCGCGCAGGACATACATGCTGGTCTCGTAAGTTTGCAGCAGGTCACCATCGGCAACGGCGGCGCGATCGAGCGCGGCGGAAAGCGCGCCATTCTTCTGCTCGGCGAGCGCTTCCTTTTCCCAGTCGGCGAAGGAATCGTAACCAGTGAAGAAGAGCGAGCGGCTGGCACCGCTGATGGCATCCATGCCGAGATAATACGTGGTGTCTTTCGCGGCGGCCATCGCTCGCACGAATGCGCTCTCTGTTTTCTGGTGCGCGGCGCCACCTTTGCCAGGTTTCAAGATTTCGCGATTAATCACCAGAACCTTCGGCGGAACGCTGATTCCGCCGTTGTTTTGCGCCACTGCGACAGTCGCTGTACCGATGAACAGACAAGCGCCCAACAATATGGTCGCAACTCTTTTCATTTTGTGCCGACCTCCTCGGCGGAAACACATGAGCGAACTACTAGCATGGAAGGGCCGAACGGAGATCCCCGCACGGAAACGCATAAATTGGCTGGGATCGGCGGAAGCGTACTCGGGCCGTGGAAGGAAGTCAACCTGGTGAAACCGCCTGGTGAAACCGCGAAGCCGCGGGTGGTAGGCCGACTTCCGGCTAAGGCGCTAATCTGGCATTCAGGTTCGTGTCGTCGGGCCACAAAAGCTGGGATCGCGCTGCGCCTCCCGTTTATACCTGTTAATTCTGACAATGGTGAACGGTTTGCCTTACCGAGTAACGTCCGTCCCATTCGGTAACGAGGTCATCCTGACTGTGCTTGTGCTGCTCCGATTCGCGTACGATGACGAACCCCAACGCTAATCGCCTGACTCGGGAGTTGAGTTCCATTGCCCGACGGGAATTCTTGCTGCGGTATCGAATCGTGAACTGTTCCTCTTCATCGCCGAGGCCAAAATGAGTTCCCTGGAAATCAGCTTTATTACGTTGACAGTGGTATTTGCAGGTGCGCTTCTCGGCATCGTCCTACGCTCCGTATTGCCCCAGAATGAATTGAGTCCCGAATCGAGAGAAGTTGTGAAGCTCGGCGTGGGCCTGATCGCGACGATGGCGGCTCTGGTTCTGGGCTTGCTAATTGCATCTGCCAAGTCGTCGTTTGACACGCAGAATGCCGAGCTTACGGAGATGTCCAGCAAGGTTGTGTTGCTGGACCGCGTGCTCGCCCACTATGGACCGGACGCGAAAGAAGCGCGCGAGGTACTACGCAGCTCGGTTGTCAGCGCCCTCGATTCGGTGACCTCAAAGGATATTGCCGGTCCCGGTCAATATGGATCGTCCGCCAATGGCGAAGTTCTCTACGACAAAATCCAGGGACTTTCGCCGAAGGACGATGTGCAGCGTTCGATCCAGGCCCAAGCAATGAGCATTACGATGGCGCTGGGGCAAACGCGCTGGTTGCTCGCTGCACAAAGGGGTAACTCGGTTTCTGTGCCGATGCTCGTGGTGCTGGTGGCCTGGCTTACAATTATATTTATCAGCTTCGGCTTGTTCGCCCCTCGTAATGGGACGGTGATCGTCAGTTTGTTCGTCTCTGCACTTTCGGTTTCCGGCGCGATTTTCTTGATCCTTGAAATGTACTCCCCCTACGCAGGATTGATCCACGTCTCCGGCGCCCCGCTGCGCGCGGCCCTTGCACATCTCGGCCAATAGGACCGGCTTTGATGGTTCGCGTGGAAGGAACCGCAAAGAGAATTGGCCAGTTTCAGCCTTCGACGGATCTTCAAGACCTTCCAGCTTTCAAACGGAGGCCTCTCCCTGAAACACGCAGCACGATTGGAAGGTGGCGCGGTCCACATAAAAGAGAAATGCATCGGCGTCAATTAGTAAGGTAGCGCCGGTTTGCCCCGAATCGACAAAGCAGGTTTCGTTCGGAACGAACTGTCGCTCCCGACTGGAAATTGCAGCGTTTGCTTGGAACGGTCGCACGACACGATAAAGCAGTTTCATGACCGATCCTCTCAACATCTCAACTCGATTCTTCACTGCAGCGACTGGCGGCGTAGAATGCAATTGACCAGCTCTAAGGCTCGTGACACCTCCCTCCACAGTTGAACTCTATTTTTCGAAAAGGGCGTTGGCTTCGGCGAAGGGCATGGCGCCCTCTAGGAGCGCGGTGTAGGTGCCCTTCTGCTTTAGTTCCTGCGCGATGCGGCGCGTGAGGCCCAGGGTCGCGCGCATGATACCGGAGCCGACGCTGACGCGGGCGACGCCTAATTCGCTGAGGCGTGGGATCGGAGGCAGGTTCGCGCCGGTCAGGATGTTCAGCGGGAATTTCAACGTTTCGACGACGCGGCGAATAATATTTTCATCGGCCACACCGGGAAGAAAGACGCAGTCGGCGCCTGCGCCGATGTACGCTTGCAAGCGTTCGCAGGCGCGATCGAAGCGCGTCGCTGGTTCGCCAATCTCCGCGAGGAACACATCACTGCGCGCGTTGATTACTACATTTACGCCCAGCCCGGCAGCGACGCGGCGAACCATAGCAATTTTTTCGATTTGCATGGAAATGGGTGCGAGCGACTGCGAATCGTGGTCCATGTCCTCAAGATTCAGGCCGACGGCGCCCGCTGCGATCAGCCCGGCGGTGGTTTTTGCGACGTCGCCGTAGCCTGCTTCCAAATCCGCGGAGACGGGAAGCTGAACGGAGTCCGTGATTTGCCCCACCGTTGCGAGCATCAAGTCCTGCGGGATGCGTTCGCCATCGAAATAGCCGAGCGAAAAAGCGATGCCGGCGCTAGTGGTGGCGATGGAGGGAAAGCCGGCTTGTTCGAAGATGCGCGCACTGGCGCAATCCCAGGCGTTGGGCAGGACCAGAATTTCCGGGCCGCCGTGCAGCGAACGGAAGAACTCCGCTTTTTCGTTTTGGGTTTTCATGCGGACATTATATTCGAGCGCGGCTGCCGATGTGCGGTTGAATTGCTCACCACAATTCCCTGTTCAAGCGGACTGGCGTAACGGCGCAGAGCCAGACGATCGCGTTCTGCCCGCTCGCAGTGATTCCTTTTGCGACCGGCGCGGGTTTCGTTGATGTTAATATTACAGTTACATGAAAGCATCGCGACGATTTTCGATGCCGGAAGAACGGCAGCGGCGCGTGAAAAAGGCGTTATTTCGCGGGGGGAATCTGACGCTGGAAAATCCCGCGTACGTGCGCGTTTTGCGTTCGCTGCTGGATGCCCTGCTGACCCCGGACCTGGCGCCGCGCGATTTGACCGTAGCGGCGTTGGGGATCAAGAGTCGGAGGGCCGCAGCGCAGGTGCTGGCGCGTGAACCGGGCGTGGCGGCGGGGCTGGAGGAATATGCCTACCTGCTGCGGTACCGCGGAGTGAAGGTGACGTTGAAGAAAGAAGATGGCGACCTTTTTCAGACCGGCGACGTGCTGCTGTGCGCCGAGGGCGGAGAAAATAAACTGCTCAGCCTGGAGCGCGTCGGCCTGAATTTATTGCAGCGCATGTGCGGAATCGCGACCGCGACGCAGCGTTTGCAGGAGCGCGCGCGGCGGCAGTGCCCTGCCACGCGAATTGTGAGCACGCGGAAAACTCCGTGGGGTCTGCTCGACAAGCGCGCCATACATCTGGGCGGCGGCGGCACGCACCGGTTGGGCCTGGGCGACGGCATCGTCGTGAAAAATAATCATCTGGCATTGCTCGCGCGCAACGAAGAGCTGGCCGCGCCGCTGGCTGTCGAGAAAGCGTGGAAGTCGCGGCGCCGCGCGGCGTTCATCGAAGTGGAAGTGCGCAGCGAAGCAGGCGCGTTGGCCGTGGCGCGCGCATTCAAGCGTCTGCGGGCGGAGGCTCCTTCGGCCACGCGGGAATATCCGTGCCTGGTGATGCTGGACAACTTGAAGCCGGACGACGTGCGGCAAATTATCCTCGCAATGCGCAGGGAGAAAGTGTGGAAAGGCACGCTGGTAGAAGCCAGCGGCGGCATTTCGGAGTCGAACATGGAGTTGTATGCCGCCACCGAGGTGGATGCGATTTCAATCGGCGCACTAACCCATTCAACCCGCGCGCTAGATCTCAGCCAGCGGATTGGGTAGCTGCACGGCGCGAACGTCTGGCGTGCGGCACATGGCAGCGAAGTTATTTTGCGTGCGACTTCGCTAGCTCGGCGGATTGCGCGAAAGCTTCCAGCGTGGCCTGGTGCGCTTTGTTCGCGTGCTCCATTGCTTGGCGAGAATGCTCATTGCCGGTGAAGTGGTCTTGCTTGCCGTGATGCACGGCGGCGGCGCGATGGGCGTGCGCGGCCATTTCGTGGAATTCGGCGGCTCTCTGATGCGAGTCGTAGTTCATCGTGGCTCCTCCTGCGGATGAATCCCTTCCAGCAATCCCTCAAGCAACGTTAGCGCTTTGCGGTTGCAGTGTCCATCGCATTGGGTTTGCGAACGCGTCGAGGTGCGCGATACGGGTTGCATCATTGTGAAATGTCTTCGAGGGCGAGGTCGCGGGTGCGCGGGCCGAAGACGCCTATGGCGAGGATCACTACGGCCATGGCTGCTGCGATGAATGTGAAGACTCCCCGCGTGCCGTAATGGCGCAGAAAAAACGCGATCAGGAAGCTCGTGAAGATGGCGCTGAGGCGGCTCCAGGAATATACGAAGCCCACGGCCTGCGCGCGGATCCGCGTGGGAAATAATTCCGCCTGATAGGCGTGGAACGCGATGGACATGCAGTTGTTCGCGCAGGTGAGCAACACGCCGCAGGTGATGAGCCACACAGGATCACGTTGCCGCGCGAACAACACGCCGAAGATCGCGATGCACGCAGCGGTAAAGACGATTTGCCATTTGCGCTCGATGCGATCGGCAACGCGATATGCAAGCAGCGGGCCGAGCGGGGCGCTCAGCGCAATAAGAAACGAATATTGCAGGCTGTTTGTGGTGTTGATGCCCGTCGCGATCAGTAGCGTGGGAACCCAGGAAGCGAAACCGTAATAGCCGATGGTCTGAAAGAAATTGAAAACCATGAGCATTAGCGTGCGTTTGCGATAGGGCGGGCGCGCGATCTCGAGCAGGCTACCGCGGGTTTCTGCGGGACGCACTGCGAGAAGCATGTCTCTCGCGGTTGGCGGCGGCTGCTGCGATCCGCTGGCCGCTTCCCTTTCCAGATCGCGCTGGACGCGCGCTTCCATCGCGGCGGTGACGCGTTCGGCTTCGTCGAACTTCCCGCGCGCCATCAGCCAGCGCGGACTTTCCGGCAAGCCACGGCGAACAAACCACACGAAAATCGCGCCAAGCGAACCGGCCAGCACCACCCAGCGCCATCCTTCCAATCCGAGCGGCTTCTGCGGCACGAGCCACCATGAAAGCAGCGCGACCGCTGGCAGCGCGGTGAAGCTAACAATTTGGCTGAGAGCGATCGCCCGGCCACGCAGTTGGCGCGACATCAGCTCGGTAATGTAGGTGTCTATGGTGACCAGTTCGACGCCAATGCCAACTCCCGCGATCATTCGCCACAGCACGATGCCATGCGCCGTGTGTTGAAACGCCATCACGACGGTGGCGGCGGTGTACCACAGCAGCGAAGAAGTGAAAATCAAGCGGCGGCCGAAGCGGTCGGCGGCGAACCCGAAGACCAGCGTGCCGACCAAGAGTCCAGCGAAAGTGGCGGCGACGAAACTGGCGAGGCCGTTGAATCCGAAGAACGCGGCCGCGGTGCTGGTGAACAGGCCGCTGCGCACAAGGCCCGGACCGACGTACGCCGTGAAAAACAAATCGTAGTATTCGAACCAGCCGCCCAGCGAAAGCAGCAGCACCAGCGACCAGATGTAACGGGTGGCGGGCAGGCGCTCGAGGCGTCCGCGAATGGCGGTGGCGCGATAACGTGCTGCGTCACGAGGAGGCGGGTTGGACGGAAATGGGGGCGGTGGAGACGACGTCGGCATCGCCGTCAGCGTAATCGGTCGCGAGGGCTGACACAAGCGGACCTTTATAGGGAGCGTTTACAAGGATCGTTCGCTGAGTGCCAGTGCGGCCCGTACGGCACGCGATTCAGCCGCGAGGAACCGAAGCACGGTGGTCCGACGATAGCAGCGCTAGTTGCTGAGGCAAGGTCGCGCGGAAGATTGCCTGCGTATGCGCATGGCACACGAGTGGCGGGGAAACCACTCGGTGTGGAGTGACTACTCGGAGGAGACAGATGGTAGGAGCGGAGAGCGCAGATGGGGCCCAGCCCTTAAAATTTTATTAATAAGGTTTCCCAACCTGCGCTCTCTCATTCTCACGTGCGCATAATCGCCAAAAGCTACATATTCGGCCATACAGTAAATACCTTAATTTTGACCTAGGGAACCCCGCGAGCAGTCGGCCGCTCTCGATGTTTCTTCGCCTGACGCGGCGCCCGCAGCTACGCAGGCCGGCGTGCCACGTCGTGCAGGAACGTGCTACGCCCAAACGGCACTTCGTTTCAGCGGACTCGCAAGCCGTGCTGCTGCGTCGGCGGCGGGACGGTGCCGTTAAGGCGCAAATAATAAACGACTTGGCCGTAGTGATCGGCGATGTGCCACACCGCAATCACCGCCATGCCCAGCTTGGTGTCCGGACCACCGTATCGGCCTTCGATGCGGTCCATCGCGTTCTTCTCATCGATGGTAGCGAGAACTTTGTCGCCGTAGTCGAACGAATCGTGCAGGTATTTCAGCAACTCGACTTTGGTAGTCGCCGGCGCCGGCCCGCCCTTTTCGCAGCCGTCGGGAGGAGTCTTGCCTTCGATCTCGTTGAAGAAGGCGAAATTCGCGCAGGCCACGTGCTTCACCTGTTCAGCAAAAGAGCGCACGCCATCGAATTTCCCGCCCGGCGCGCTGGGGATGTACGAATATTTTTCAGCAGGCATAGCTTCGGCAACGGAAAGGAACTGATCTTCTGTATAGCTAAGAATTGTGCCGATGCTTGCGGCCGTGGTCTTGGGGATTTCTTGTTGTTGCGCTCGCACGGGCGCGGCGAGCGTCGCATGGAGCGCTAGCGCGGCGGCAAACGTCAGAAAAGAACGTGCAGTGAGCGATGCTGATTTCATGGTGAGCGCCTCCGGAAACTACGCGAGAGAATTCCAAATGTTCGCTATGCGGAAACGGCGGCCGCGGACTTGAGCCAACGCTCCATCTGGTCGTGGTCCACCAAGCCCGCTTGCTGCGTTACGGTGCGGCCGCCGGAAAGCACGACGAAGTTGGGGATGCTGTTCACTTGGAAGCGGCCCGCGACCCGCGGATATTTTTCCGTATCCACTTTCAGCACGATCGCCTTGCCCGCCATGTCCGCAGCGGTGCGCGCGACTTCGGGCGCGGCTGCAACGCAAGGCCTGCACCATCCCGCCCAGAAATCCACGAGCACCGGTACAGGAGCGTGCTGCACGATTTCATCGAATAATTGATCGTCCACAGCGATAGGTTCCGCGAGAGGCGGCAAGGGAGATTTGCACGAGCCGCAGCGGCCGTAGCTGGCCAGAAACTTGGCCGGAATGCGATTCTGCTTTCCGCAATGGGTGCAGGCGCGAATGACAGGCAAGCGAAACCTCCGTTAACACGGTGCCGACGTTAACTGTAGGATGCCACGAAGCAGACGCAAGCTTCTGAAAATCCCGCAACGCCGAGCGACAATGCGAGAGCGGTTCCCGTTCCGACCGCAGCCGCGGACCCCCGGAATGAGGGTTAGAACCGGTTGTTGACTTTCGCTTTTTATTCGCCTACACTTTCCGGCGTTGTGACCCCAACCACGCTTACCACTTTGGAGGATTTATGGCACTGAACGAAGCGCTGCTCCCCGAGTTCGACGCCGAAATGGCCAATACGCGCAAGACGCTGGAGCGCGTGCCGACGGACAAGTTTTCCTGGAAGCCGCATGAGAGGTCCGGAACGATGGGCTGGCTCGCCAATCATCTCGCGGACGTCCCGGAGTGGGCGGTGTATACCCTGCAGCAAGAGTCGCTGGACATGGCTCCCAACGGAGTTGCGCCCACCCCGCCTCCACCGCCCAAAACCACCAAGGAGCTGCTGGCCAAATTCGACAAGAATGTATCGGCCGCGCGCGCATTGCTGACGAAAGCCAGCGACGGCGAGTTGCATAAGAACTGGTCGTTGCTGAGCAATGGCGCGACGATCATCGCCATGCCGCGCATCGAGTGCCTTCGCACGTGGGTGATGAACCATGGCATCCATCATCGCGCGCAATTGGGAGTGTATCTGCGGTTGAACAATGTCGCTGTGCCAGCTATTTACGGGCCGTCAGCGGATGAAGGCGCGATGTAGCTGTCGCGTTATATTTCAAGCGAACGACTTCCCGGCTGGCAACCGCGGACGGCGGAACTGTCTTTAATCTCCCGCGTTCAAGACAGTGCGCGGGAGACCAGAAGGCGTTCCGCCGTCCGTCACCGTTGTCGGTCGCGTTCGCCGGGCCTTAGTACGAAACCCTTAGGTCAGCACATCTGACAGCTTCGGTACTAACGGCCCATTCCCCCTCAGCTCGTGCGGCCGCTATCCTGCACGTGGGTGATGCGTTCCCCGTGCAGGCAGGACTATGGGCCATAGGATCTCTTCGGCTTATCTTCGCTCGCTGGCGCACTCCAAACTGGGGATGACGAAGGCGCGCCTGCAGACAAAGTTCCTCCTTTCGCTGACCTTGCTGATCGCAGCACTCACGTTTGCCACTTTGGCGGTGGTACGCCATGCCGCCGAAGAACAGATTCGCGCCGCCGTGGAGCAGGACGCACGCAATTCCGTTTTAACGTTTCAAAATTTGCGCGCCGAGCGCCAGGTTCAACTCGAGCGCAGCGCCGAAGTGCTGGCCACACTCCCTGAACTGAAAGCGATGATGGCGGACGATCAGATATCCGAAATACAGGATGCTTCCGAACCAATGTGGCGTTCGGGCGACACCGAACTTTTCGCGCTCGCTAACTGGACCGGGAAAATCGTCGCGCTGCACACGCTGGTCCCTAGATTTCCGCGAGAAGCCGCCGAAGCAGCGCTGGCCCATTCGGCGGGCTCGAGCGGAGCAGGCGCGTGGTGGTTCGGCGACGGACATCTATATCAGGTTGCCGCGCGCCCGATCCAACTGGGCAGCGCGTCGTCGCAAATGTATTTGGGCACGGTGATCGTCGGGCGGGAGATTGATTCCCGCGTGGCCGCCGACGTCGCCCGCATCGCGCTCTGCCAGGTAGCATTTCGCTATGGCGACGAAGCGGTGGTCAGTTCCCTTTCCACGATGGACGACGCCATGGCGGCCAATGGTCTGAAATCCGCCGCCAACAAAACGAAAATTGAACTTGGCGACAAAAGTTACCTGGTCAGCTCGGTGAATCTAACTCCCGGCTCTACCCCGCCTCTCACACTGACGGTACTGAAACCTTACGACGACGCGATGGCGTTCCTCACGCGGCTGAATCACACACTGCTGACGTTGGGATTCCTGGCGGTATTCGCGGGCGGAGCGTTGGTCTTCCTGCTGTCGCGGACATTCACGCGGCCGCTGGAATCGCTGGTACACGGTGTGCGCGCACTAGAAAGCGGGAATTATGACTATCCGCTTGGGCCCGACACCGGCGACGAAGTTTCCGAGGTGACCGCCGCGTTCGAGCGCATGCGCGGCACGCTGCAGAAAAACCACGAGCAGCGCGCGTCGCTGGAAAATCAGCTCAGGCAAGCACAAAAAATGGAAGCAGTAGGCAGGCTGGCCGGTGGCGTGGCGCACGATTTCAATAATCTGCTGACGGTGATAAAGGGCCACAGCGATCTGCTGGAAATGAAGCTCGGAACGCTGAGCCCGGCGCAATCGAGCATCGCGCAAGTGCGAAAAGCCGCGGACCGCGCCACAGCGCTGACCCGTCAACTGCTAGCTTTCAGCCGCATGCAAGTACTGCAACCCCGCGTCCTGGATCTGAACTCGCTGATTTCCGATGTGGGCAAGATGCTGCCCATGCTGATCGGTGAAGAAATTGAATACACATTCCATGCGGGCGACTCGCTGGCGCGTGTGAAAGCGGATCCGTCGCAGATCGAGCAGATACTGGTGAATCTGGCGGTGAACGCGCACGACGCGATGCCCAAGGGCGGCAAACTGAACATTTCCACGCAAAATGTGATCCTGGATGCGGTGTACGCGCGCAGCCACCCGCCGACGGTCGCCGGGCGCTATGTGCTGCTCACCGTGGCAGACACCGGCTGCGGCATGGACGAATTAACCAAAGCGAAAGTGTTCGAACCATTTTTCACAACCAAGGAACTCGGTAAGGGCACGGGACTGGGCCTCGCGACCGTGTACGGCGTGGTGAAGCAAAGCGGCGGCTACATTTGGGTGGATAGCGCGCCGGACCAGGGCACGCGCTTTGAGATTTTCCTGCCGCAGTGCGCGGCCGCACCGCAACTTCCCTCCGAGGACGAGCCTGCGGCTAAATATTCGCGCGGCGTGGGAACCGTGCTGTTGGCGGAAGACGAGGAAGCGGTTCGCGATCTCGCGAGCGAATTTTTGCTCTCGAGCGGATACCACGTAATCGCGGGAAAAGACGGATTGGACGCGCTGGAAAAAGCGGAACAAGAAACTGGCAAGATTGACGTGTTGGTGACCGATGTGATCATGCCGCGGATGCGTGGCACGGAGCTGGCGCAGCGGCTGAAACGCGCGCATCCGCGAATAAAAATTGTGTACATGTCCGGGTACCTGGAGCATGACTCCGACGAAGACTTCGTAGCGGATTCCGCGCATCTGCAAAAGCCCTTCTCGCGCGATTCGTTGCTGAAGAAAATGCGCGACGCGCTAGGTCAGGAAGCGGATCAACCGCTGCAGACGATCTAGCGCTGCCGTGCAACCTTCTCCGCGCCGGAACCCACTGTTCCTCTTGCTGGGCCATTCGCCTGAAAGTTCGGTCGGCCTTCACTGATTGGAAGAAATCTCATCGCATACCGGCGCCGTGGCCTGGCGTCAGGCGGATCACCAAAGCGAGTAGAACGATAACCGCGACGAAATAGGCTGTCGTCGGGCGGCTGGGCTGCTCGGGAATGTCTTTCGTGAACAGGCGCCAGCACGCGCCAGCCGCCACCAGAGCGAATATCCCTTTGCCCAGCAGCAGCCACAACGCTAGGCAAACCGTCAGGATGGCAATGCGCTCGATTTTGTTCAGAGCGAGCATGGCCTGGCCGCCGTCCAGCACCCAAACGGGGATCAAATTCAAAACATTGAGCCACGCGCCGGTGCGCGCCAGCGCGGCATACAGGGGATCTCCAGTCTTGTACCAAATAATGCCGCAAACCGCTGCAGAGATAAATCCGGCGAGCGGGCCGGCCAGGCTGATGAACGCGCGCGTGACATCGGATACGCCCAGCGCGTGCCATTTCACGTAGGCGCCGAAACCGGGCAAGAACACGGGCATTTCCGCAGGCAGACCGCGCCGTTTGATTTCGACGTAGTGCCCCATCTCGTGAATCAAGATGAGCACGGCGAAGCCCACACCGAATCGCATGCCAAAAAGCATCCAATAGAATCCGAGGAATGCAAAGAGGCTGAAGAAAAAATTGAGCTTGAATACGGTGAGCAATACCTTGACCTTGGACAGCGCAACAGCCACCGGAGCGAACGGGCCGAGTTTCTTGACCCACTGATTTTTCGGCGGCGTGGACGCCGCGGCCCTCTCTGCAATTTCCAGCGAGCGAACGCGGTGCTGCACCCACTCGGCTTGAGTGGAATCGGGCGGCAGCAACGGCAGCGTTTTCTTCCACGCGTCGCGCGCTTCAGCGACATGGTCGAGGTCTTCGTGTTCCTGCGCCCGCGCCGACAATCGTTCGAGTTCCTCGGCATGTACCAACGAGTGACACTGGTTGCACACCAACGCTCCCGGAAGCAGCGGTGCGGAACATCCTTTGCACGATTTGGATAATTCGATCGGTATGGAGCTCACGGCATTCTGTTTGCAGAATCAGGTTTGGCGCACGCGGAAATCTCGGTCGAAATCTCAGTTCTTGAAGGGACCGAGCACCCCCTTGGCGCCGGAATCATCCGTCATTTGCCAAGCAATCCGGATTCCCACGGAGAGTATCACCAGGCCGATCATTGCTGAAATTGAGGGGCCATCTCGAAAGAATTGCGAGAAGGGCGAGATCAGCCCCTCGAGCACTAGAGTGCCGAGCAACCCTAGGAAATTCACCGGATGCCGCGCCGGTATCGGCCTATTTGGCTCCTGAGCAGGTGCATCTGCAGACGGCGCCGAATCGTGTGCGTCACCAGTGGCAGGATCTTCGCTTCCAAACTTTTGCGACTGCGAGGCTTGTGCCGCGGCGCGATGTGCGTCTCTAGCCTTGACGTACTGCGCGATGCCGATCGGCACCGCCGCCATGGATACGGCGACATAAGTCAGCAGAGCTGCAGCGATCTGATAACGTTGTCCACCAACTCCACGCGATCCGATTTTGATGGCTTTGGCAATAATGTAGCCCACCGCCAGCGCGACATATCCGATGATCAAGCCAGTGAGGATGCCGACGGCAGCGTACAGGATCAGCCCCAGAATGGCGCCGCGCACGCCGAATATTATTCCGCGCACGAACGCGGCGTGACTATCTTTCGGCAATGTCGCCGCCGCCGCTTGCGCGCAATTCTGACAGGCTAGCACGCCGTTGATGCGGTAGTACTCCGCGCCAATTGGTTGATTGCACGACTTGCAGCTTTCCGCGCCGCCCTGACTTGAATACTGGGCCGTGCCGAATTGAGGAGCATTTTTGGAAAAACCGGGTCCCGGCATGCGCGGGAAGGTACCACAATCGTCCATTGTCGAGAAGCAAATAGTTGGATGTCTATTGAAGCATTCGGTTTTATATACTCATAAGACAAACACGGGACACAGCTTGCGCCAACGTGCGCCGGAAGGCGTATGTTGGCAACTGCGAGCCTGCATGGGCACACGTTCAGGAATTCCACCTCGGCGTGCGGCTCGCCATCGAAACATTACTTTTTAGAGCTGTGAGTGACACGGGGCCGAGCCCCGGGGAAACCACGGTCTGCGCGAGCTCGGGGGTTCGCGCAGCACAGGCGCGGGGTAGCGATTCGCACGGGCTGGGGTTTGACTTCGCCACTCACAGTTTAAGATTTTCGCGGGAGACGACGGGGTCGTCCGCCCGGCAAACGCCGCACCGCGCGCGGCTTGCCGGGTAAACAGCGTGGCGATGCGGCCAGCATCGCCGGCGAGGTAACGATGAACCAGGACATGAAGCGTTGCGTCGTGCGGGCCAGTTGTATCCTTGTTTTTTCAATTCCCTTCTGCTGCGGACGAGCGGCCGCCCAAGCCGATTACACGGTGATCACCGTGCAAAACGGAGGCGCCATTGCCGGCACAGTTACATGGACGGGACCGGTCCCCAAGCTTCCCAAGCTGCCGATCACCAAGAATCCAGAAGTTTGCGACCCGGAAGGCATGAAGACGCGCGATCTGGAGCGCCTGTTGATCAATCCCGACGGCAACGGCGTGGCCAATACCGTGGTCTTCCTGCGTGGCATCACCAAGGGCAAGACCATGGACCTGCCGCCGAATCGCATGCAACTAGATCAAAAAACGTGCCGCTACATTCCGCACGTCATGATCATCCCGGAGGCGGGTACGCTTAAGATCGAAAGCGAAGACCCCGTGCTGCATACCGTGCAGATGTTCGGAGTAGCGACCAACAACATACCGTTCCCTTTTCAGCATCAGTTCATTCCCGTGACGCTGCAGCGCAATGGAGTGGTGGAATTGAAATGCAACGCCGGGCACGTGTGGATGAACGCGAACGCGATCGTAGTGAAGCATCCCTATTATGCGGTGACCGACGAACACGGCGCGTACAAGCTCTCGGACGTTCCTCCGGGAGAATACGAAATTGTGGCGTGGCACGAAGGCTGGCAGATTCTGTCCGAGGCGAAAGTTTTGGACGTCGGCGCGCAGGTGGAAGTGAAACGGCCGATGTACAGTTCGCCGATTACCTGGACGAAGAAGGTAAACGTGAAACCGAGCCAACCCACTGTGGTGGACTTCACAATTTCCGAGAAGCGCGAATAAAGCTTCTAGCTTTGCGATTCGGGTGCCGTTTGCCGGTGTTGCGCACGAGTGTGATAAACGCCGCGAGCGCTCGCAAGTCGAATAGCGTTCAGCAGAATTGCTGCTACGTTGTCTTCTCCCTTTCTGAAATTATTCCTACGTTCCGGCGTATAGAGAGATGGGAGGCGCGCGCGTGCTGCCTGTGCCGTTTGCCGATCATTGGGGATACGACGCGATCTTTGGTGTAGTCAAGCAAACGCCTGACCTCGCTCGCCCAAATCCGCGTGAATATACGCGATTTCCAGCGACAGGTCACTGTGCTTGTGCGACGCCTGCGTTAAATGTTCGAGAATTCTTGCAGCGTCAGCCGAGTCGCGCCGGCCGTCGCGCGACTTACGTCGCGCTTCCCGTCAGGCGCTCTATCAGCAGATGGAAGAAGCGATCGGGATCAACGCCGACCGCGACTTGCGCGTTGGGCTTGTACGGGACCTCCGCGGGCGGTGGCTCGGGCGCGCTGGTTTCCATTTGCGGGGATTTGCGCACGGGTCCGTGGCCGTCATAGCCTAGCGTTTGGCCTGCGGTCCATTCACCAACGGTTTCCACTTCCACGTAGTATTCCTTCCGCGTTATCACGTCGTGGTCAATCAGCGAAGCGACCGTTAGCGCGTCGTGCAGAGCGATGTCCGTCACTTCCCCGCCCTGGCGCATGCGTTCGTAGGTGGCACGCATGATTTTTCCGGCCGCCTGGCTTACCGGATTGTTCGCGGCTTCCAACTGCTTGATGTGTTGCTCGTTCACTAGGCACCTGCGCGTCACATCCAGACCGACCATGCTGAGCGGGATATTCGCATCGAAGACGATGCGCGCGGCTTCGGGATCCACGTACAGATTAAATTCGGCCGCGGGCGTCATGTTGCCTCCCGAAAGCGAGCCACCCATGATGGCGATGGCGGGGATCATGCTGGCTAGTTCGGGATCGGCGCGCAAGGCGAGAGCGACGTTAGTCAGCGGACCCACCGCGACGATGGTAATCTCGCCGGGATTATCACGCACGATGCGGCGAATGAGTTCGGGCGCGCTTTCGTGGACTGGCTTTATTTTTGGCTCGGGGAATTCCACTCCGGCCAAGCCGTTTACGCCGTGCACATGCCCCGCCGTCGCCAGACGTCGCACCAGCGGATGGCTTGCACCCGCTGCGACTGGAACATCCGCGCGACCGGCAATTTCCAGCAGGCGTAGCGCGTTGGGCAGAGTCAGGTCCAGCGGCACGTTGCCGCACACGGGAGTGATGGCCTCGATTTTCAGTTCGGGCGAGCGCAGTGCTAGGAAGATCGCCATCGCGTCATCGATGCCGGGATCCGTATCAATAATGATGCGGCGTGGTTTGCCTGGGGCAGACGCGAACATTGGTGACTTGCTCGCGCTGGCGCGTGCTGCCAATACATGCGCGGACAGTGGGTGACTTAGCGCCAAGCCGCCGACCGCGCCGGCCACCGCGAGGCCGGTGGAGTTCGACAGAAACTCACGCCGGCTCCAAGCCGCTTGCTCGCGAGCGCTTGCGCTTCCGCTACTGCCATTCCTCTCGACTTCGATCTCCTGCTCCGATTTCCGGTCGCGGTTCATCCCGATCTTGCCTCCCGTGACGAATAGTGGCGCCGCGGGATTCTAGCGCGCCGCCAACGCTCTAAGGTAACGGAAATTGCCTGCCAACTGTTCCCTTTTTGGTTCGTCGAGTGCCACGATTGACGCCCGCGGACCGGGCGAGTAGACTTCCTTGCAAGAGTGACTGCATTGTAACCGGACGGAACACGCAGGTTCCGCACAGAAGCGGCGGGTAGGAGTGGCCGAATGAGTACTGTTGCGGGCAAGTGCGGGCCGTGCTGGGCGGTCAATTGGCGTTTAGTTCGAATGGCCTGCGCTTTAGCGTTGTCCGCGGCTTTCGCCTGCGCTACAGCGTGGTTCGCGGCTCCGTGCCAAGGTCAATCAACCGCCCCGCAGAATAATGCGACGCCCCCTGCAACCACCGATGATCCTCCGCCTTCCCTGATCAAGCACCCGAAACCGGCACCAGCACCGCCGGCTCAAGCGACTACGCCACCTGCGCGGCAATCTGGTTCGACGCCAACGCCTGCAGCGCAAGCTCCCGGCGCACAATCTGGCGGCACGCAAAGTCCGGCAGGGCAATCTGGCGCTTCCGATGCGCCATCTTCTGCGCAAAATCCCGCGCCTGGACAACCCACAGCGCAAACCGATTCGCAGCCCGCAACTGCGGTGCCCATTTCGCCCACGCCGGCCGGCGATACATCAACGAACTCTGTGCAACCGGTGAACGGCGGGCAATCATCCTCCGGAGCCGCATCCTCCGCGCCACAGCCTCCGACGACAACCTCGGCGTCGCCAGCTTCTGCTGGGCCGGTTTCTGACTCCGCAGCTTCTGCACCGGAAATCAACACGCGAACTTCGACGGTGCCGCTGGAATCGCGCGCAAACTTGGTGCCGGTGCGCGTGGTGGTTCACGATGCCAACGGCCACGCCGTCGAAAATCTGCAAAAAGACGATTTCCAGATCAAGCAAGACGGTAAACTGGAATTCATCACGCATTTTTCGGTGGTGACTCCTGGCGCCTCGCAGAATCAGGTGACGCGCGGTGAGGCAATCGCGCTGCCGCCAGCCTCAAGTTCGTATTCCATTTCGGATTCCGCAACTAATGCAACTGGAAAATCCGGCCCGGCTGCAGCCGGCGCACTGGAAATGCCTTCGCGCTTCGTAGCGCTGCTATTTGACGATGCGCATCTTGACGTGGGGGATCTGTCGCGCTCGAAAATCGCGGCATTGCGTTTCATCGAGACATCCGTAAAGCCGAACCAGCGTCTTGCGGTGTACACCGTGTCTGGGCACTCCGAGGTGGATTTTACGGACGACCATGCGAAGGTTCGCGATGCCATTACCCGGCTGATGGCCAACCCGGTGGGAGCCTACGATCCAGCTACGCAGCACGACTGCCTGCAAATCACGTTTTACCAGGCAGATTTGATTCAGAACAGGAATGATTCGCAAGCGCTCGCTGCGGCCACGGCGGACGCCGAAACCTGTGTCACGGTGCAGACCGGCGGACAAGGGATGACGGAGCAGCAACTGCAGCAGCAGGCCGCGGGAATGGTTACTTCCACGGTGTCAGAGGTGTACGCCGCGGGCGAGTTTAATACGCAATACGCGGTGCGGCGATTGGCGGAAGTGGTGCGGCGCGTCTCCGCCCTGCCGGGTCAACGCAGCATCGTGCTGGTTTCACCGGGATTTCTCACTCCGACGTTTGAGTACCAGGTGTCGCAGGTGATTGACGAGGCCAACCACTCGAACATTTTCATCAATACGCTGGATGCGCGCGGTCTTTATACCGTTGATCCCATCGGCGATATCTCGCAGCGAGCGCCGATTCGAGCGAACGCCGCCACGACCGGGCTTTCGCTGCAATACCGCCTCGACGAGCAGCGAGTACAATCCGACGTGCTCTCCGATCTGGCCTACAGCACCGGCGGTTTCTATTTTCGAAACAACAATGATCTGGACGCAGGCTTTCGCGTCACGGCCGCCGAGCCGGAAGTTTCCTACTTGCTCGCGTTCGTGCCTTCGAACCTGAAAAATGACGGTAAGTTTCATACTTTGAGCGTGAAGTTGACGACTAAGGAAAAATACACGGTGCAGGCGCGGCGAGGATTTTTCGCGCCCAAACGCGGCGAGACCCCGGAACAGCTAGCCAAGCAGGACATTGAGGATGCTGTGTTCTCGCAGGAAGAGCGGCAAAGCTTGCCCATTCAGCTGCACCTGCAGTATTACAAGTCAGACGCGAACAATGCCAAACTGTCCGTATTGACGCATGTAGACCTGACCAAAGTGGGCTTCGAGAAATTAGAAGGTCGCAATTCGGACAATCTCACGATCGTGGCCGCGCTTTTCGATCGTAACGGCAATTTTATTACCGGCGAGCAGAAGACTCTGGAATTGCGATTGAAGGATTCGACGCTGGCGCGGCTGGACCAGACGGGCGTCACTGTGAAGAGCAATTTTGACGTGAAGTCCGGCGGATATCTGGTGCGTCTGGTAGTGCGCGATAGCAAGGCCGCGCAACTTTCCGCGCGCAATGGCGTGGTGGAGATTCCTTAGACATTGGCTGGGCAAAGGTTGCAATGCACATGTTCGATGCAGGAAGGTGAAAAATGAACCGGCGACGCATGGCGACTACTTTGACAATGCTGCTTTTGTTTTTTGCTGCCGGCGGACTGGGCTGGCGCGCGATTCACTCGCCTGCGGTTGTGCGCGCGCAGCAAGCGTCCTCTACTCCAGCAGCGCAAACGCAGACTCCTCAGCAACAAGAAGCGACACCGTCCGCAGCACAGCAAGCGCAATCCCCAGCTGGCGGCGCGATCAAAACGGAGGCCCGCGAAGTGCGCGTGGATGTGGTGGTGACGGACAAGAAGGGCAACTACGTTCAGGACCTGACCACCAATGATTTCCGCGTCTATGAGGACGACAAACAGCAACCCATCAATTCTTTTACTTTCGGCGCCGATCCCAATGGGCCGATCGAAGCGAAACGCCATTACATGGTGCTGTTCTTCGACAATTCCTCAATGGAACTGAGCGATCAGCCGCGCGCGCGGGCTGCAGCCGGAAAATTTATTGACGCGTATGCGGGGGCCGACCGCGTGATGGCGATCGTGAATTTCGGTGGCTCGATGCAATTCGCGCAAAATTTTACGATGGATGCGACTCGCCTGAAGCAAGCAGTCTCCGGAATTTCCACCTCGTCGATATCACCGAATTCCAGCGCGTCCAATAGCTCCGGTGGCGCCAACGCGGGAAGTATGGGAGGAACGCCCGCGAGCGCAATGAATGCCGACATGTCAACGTCCGGACTGCAAACCGGCATGCCGAGTTTGGGGAATGCTGAAGGCGATTTCGGCGCCTACACGTTGCTGCTTTCGTTGCGACAATTGGCGAAGAGCCTCGTGCCAATTCCGGGCAGAAAGACCCTGATTCTTTTCACGGCGGGCTTTGAACTCAGCCCAGAACGCTTTTCCGAATTAACGGCAACGATTGATGCGTGCAACAAAGCGAACGTCGCGGTGTATCCGCTGGACGTGCGCGGGCTGGTGACGCCGATGGGTCAATTGCTGCGCGACGGAACGCAGCAGATTTGGGCCAGCACGCAGAGTAACGGCTCGAGCTGGAACGCGGAGCGGTCGGACGGTGCTTCGGCACACGCAAATTCTGCAAACGCGGCGACGCAATCTTCTCCGCCGGCGGGATTTCTGCTCGCCGCATATCATCCAGGCGCTTCTGCGCTCGTTCTCGCGGCGCAACACGGTGGCGGAGGCGGAGCAGGCGGTGGCGGACACGGTGGCGGCGGAGGCACCAGCGGTGGCGGGACAGGAGGCGGAGGAACTGGCGGTGGGACTGGTGGCGGGACTGGTGGCGGGACTGGCGGAGGGACCGGCGGTGGTAAGGGTGGTGGCACCGGAGGTGGAACGGGTGGCGGAACCGGTGGCGGAAAGGGCGGGACCCCTGGCACGGGCGGAGGCCGGCCTACTGGCGGCAGCCCATATAGCAATTCTCCATACAATCAGGCGCGGCAGATCGTTCCGCAATTCCCCCCGTCCGCTACCACCAATCAGCAGGTGATGTACGCGCTGGCGACGGGCACGGGTGGATTTCCAATCTTGAACACGAACGACCTGATGGCGGGTCTGGAGAAGATCGCACGCGAACAGAGCGAATATTACCTGTTGGGCTACGCGCCCGCGGAATCGCCGGCAGGAAGTTGCCACACCCTGAAAGTGAAAGTAGAACGCGGCGGGACAAATGTTCGCGCGCGCAGCGGATTCTGCAACATTGTTTCCAACGATATGTTGGCCGGCAAACCCATCGAGAAGGAAATGGAATCGCGCGCGTCGGTCTCCGGAGCTGCTGCTGGGGCTACGGCGCCAAACGCAACGAACGCTAGCGGCGCTGCCAGTACAGGCTCGCTCCTTGCGCCATTTTTCTACACCGCGCCGAACGAAGCGCGCGTGCATTTGGCGATGGAAGTTCCCACGGCTTCGATTGACTGCCCTAAGGTGAAAGGAAAATATCACGCGGATGTGAACGTGTTGGGGATCGCATACCGTCCGGACGGCACCGTCGCTTCGCGGTTCAGCGATGAAGTGACGCTGGACATGGAAAAGGATCAATGGGAGAAATTCACGAAAGCACCGATGGCGTATCAGAACCAATTTTCGCTCGCGCCCGGAGATTATCGCTTGAGCGTGGTGGTCAGCGGCGGCGGCGACAAATTTGCCAAGTTTGAAATTCCGTTGGCCGTCGATGCCTACGACGGAAAGAAATTCAGCCTCAGCGCGGTGGCGCTGAGCAATCAGTTCCAGCCGGTTTCTGAGATGGGCAGCACGCTGGACGCGGATCTGCTCGCGGACCGCGCACCTCTGCTGGTTCGCAACATGGAAATAACGCCATCCGCGGATAATCACTTCAAGAAGACCGAGAAGGCAGCGATCTACGCACAGATTTACGCGCCGCAGCTGGCGGATGCGACTCCGCCGACGGTGAAATGCAGCTACGTGGTCATTGACCAGAAGACCGGAAAATCGGTGGGTTCACTGGCGAACATTGACATGGCCCCCTACATTCAAAAAGGCATCAGCATGATTCCGGTGGCGCTGAAACTGCCTGTCGAAGCTTTACCGCCAGGAGATTACTTGCTGAAAATGCAGGCCAGTGAATCGGGCGGGAGCCTGACGCAGATCCGCAGCGTGAATTTCGTAGTGGAGTAGCGCGACGCCGCTCAGACGGCCTGGAAATGTGTAGATTAGGAACGCCTTCGGGGGATGATGCAATTGACACAGCTACATCGCGGGATCTCTTTGCCGAGACAGGGTCTCGCTGGAAGGGCTAAACCTTCAGGGCATACGTAGCGAGTACCTTCTGTCGTTCTTTAATTTCGAAAGCCCCTTATTGGAAAAGGCAGACGTCGCGCAAATCAGAAAAACCGCGGCCTCCAGCAAGCAGAGGATGTTTCCCAGCATAGGTGCAACATACCAGAAAATCGATTCTGTATCGAGTCCATGATCGCCTCCGACGGTCCTTTAGTTTCTGCAAGTTACGCCAATTTCTAATCGCGCGAGTGTCGATTAGAAATTCGCGTCAGCCCTCGTAAAGATACGCGTTACTTCTCGTAGAAATACTTATCCGTTCCTCGCAGCACAGCCAAGACCTGCCAGATTACATCCAAATATTCACGAATTTAGGGCTGCAACTTTGGCTCTGAATCGGGGTTTAAGCGTTGGGAGTCATACCGCATGGTTGCGGTGGTCCCGTTGCTCTTCTACAGCGATTCATCGCAGTGCGTAGTCACTTTTAGGGATAGGCCCCCAACCCAGCTGGCATTCACCATAGTGGGGGAAATCGTAGCTGGACGATCACCGGAGGCTTCATTTGTCGCTACAGAAATCATTGCGTTTTGTAGACTTGTGGGCGTCGGCCTTGGCGGCTCTGCTGATCGTCCTCGGAATAGCCGCTTTCACCGCGCCATCGGCACACGCCGACGCCGGCGTGGTGCTGAACGAATCGCTCGACACCAGCGTCGCGCGCATCACCGGCTCCGGCCACAGCGCCGTGTATCTCTCGCGCGTCTGCCCAGACGATTCACCGGTCAAGATGCGGATGTGCGGACCCGGCGAACAGGGTTCAGTCCTGAGCAATTACACCACGTTGGGTGAAGACCAGCCTTACGAGTGGAACATCGTCCCGCTGAGCGTTTATTTATATGGCGTGGAGGATCCAAGCGATCGCCCGCTGGTCAGCTCAAGGGCGATCAAGGCGGCATTGGAAGAACGCTATCGCGACAAATATCTGACGGAGATCTGCACCGAAGAGCATTGCCGCTCCGGCAAGAACTCCGAGTGGCGCGAGATGGTGGCCGCGACGCTGGAACGCAGCCTGTACCTGTTCGTGGTGAAGACATCGGTAGAACAGGACCGCGCACTAATCGCCGCATTCAATTCCCTGCCGAACGTAAATCACTTCAATGGCATGACGCGCAATTGCGCGGATTTCACACGCCGTGTGCTGAACAGCTACTATCCCGGCGCAGTGAAGCCCGATTACCTGAACGATTTTTTCATGACCAGCCCGAAAGCCGTGGCGCATTCGCTGACTCATTACGCTGAGAAACAGCTCGAGAGCGATTACCGCGTGCTGCATTTTTCGCAAGTGCCGGGCACCATCAAGCGCAGCAGCGAATGCCGCAGCGGCACCGAACAGCTGTACCATTCGAAGAAACTGGTGATTCCTCTGGCCGTTCTCGCCTGGCAGAGCGTCCCGGCAGTGGTTGCGTCCTACATGATCACGGGCCGCTTCAATCCGGAGCACCAATTCGAAGCGCATCCTTCGGCGGAAGCTGCGGGGAGCGCCACGAATGAAAGCCCGGAAATTGCTGGCGGGTTTACGGTGAGCGTCCAGGAACTTGCCGCGCAAGAAAACCTGGAGCGCGACACGATCGTCGGCACGAAGGACGAGTGGAAAGAAAATCAGGTCCGTTTCGACGCGACGGTGGACGATGCCATCCGCCACGAAGTAATTCCCGATCGCATGTATCTGAAGCGCGTCTATATGAAGCTGAGCGAAGGCAGCACGATTTCCGCCGACAAGAACGGAGCGCTGTGGATGAATTTAAGCACCGAGCAGGCGCCACTGCGCGTGGGCATCAGCGCAAGCAATGTGTTCGCGCCGGATTCCGACGCGCAATTTGCGTATCAGATCATGCTCGCGCGCATGCAAGACGAACTGAAAAGCCCCAAGCACAGCCGCGAGACCATGCTCAATTTCAAACAGGATTGGACGCTGCTAACAGACATTCGCGGGAGAGGGCTGCAGACCGCGGCCGAACGCGGCGCGCAGCCGGCGCCGCAGCCTGCTGCCGCGGACGCGAGTAAAGCTGGGGCGTCGTCGACGACCGAGGCGTCGTCTGCAGCGCCGGCGATTCATTCAGTCACGCACCGCGGCGACAGCTTGTTGCCCTAACCGTTCAGCGAGTCAATCCAATTTGAATCGACAAACGGCACACGCCGCGCTACCGCACTGCTAGCGTGGCGTCTGCGTACCTGCCGGGGGCTGGATTCGGGCAGGGTTCACTGTGGACGAGGTAGTTGCAACATCATGCCGCTGCCCTGACCCGATTCCACTTGTGGTAGCTGACCGTTCCACTTTTCGATCAGCATCTGCGAGTTCTCTATGCGGCGCAGCTCCAGCAGCTGCGGCGTCAACGAGTTCTGCCGGATGCGATTGGCGTCAGCTTCGCCTTGCGCGCGCGTGACCATGGACTTGGCGTCGCCTTCGGCCTCCGCGATTTTCTTCGCGGCTTCCGCCTGCGTGGTCGCCAGTTCATTACGCGCTCGCTCAGCTTGCTGAATTGCCTGCGCCTTCGCGGTGATGGCCGCTGCGATCACCTCCGGGACGCGCGGCGCGCCGATGAAACCAAACTGCTGAACGCTGACGCCGACCGGCGCGACTTTCCGTTCGATCATCGCCTGGACCTTGCCCAGAAAGTCTGCCTTGCGCTCGCCGTAAATATCCTCCACGGTGAACGTCGAAGCGACTTCGTTCAGCGAATTGCGCACGATGTCACGCAGGATGCCGTGCGTGAACAGCTCCAGATCGCTCACGCGATACTTCACGTAGAAGTCCGGCACCTTGGTCGGATCGATCGCATACGAGAGTGAAACCTCCACCAGTATTTCCATTCCCTCCTTGGAGTTGAATCCCATTTCTTCGTTGATCGGGTGCCCTTCCGCCGTGTCGCGCGTCCACTTCACGGTCTGCACGTACGTCGGAAATTCGATGATCTGCGTACGCAACGGGCTGTAAACCACCCATCCCGTGCGAACGGGTATTTCCGAAGCACCGCGCTGGCTGCCGGCTAGATTGATTTCCACGCCGACGTGCCCGGCTTCGATGCGCGTGACGCGTAGGAGAAACACGACCAGCAGGAGCAGCGCAATGATCGTTGCCGCCGCGATCAGCAAGCCGCGGAAATGTTCCACGGTCTTGCGCTGCACAAATTCCACATCACGATCGTCTGGCCGATTAAAAATAGTCATATTGTCCTCTCCTTGCGGATAGGGACACTCCCGTGGACCGCGCCACCCGGCGCGCTGGCGTTTTGCCCGGCGCATGCGCGCCGAAACAGTTGAGCTGTTTCTGAATCGGCTGATCTTAACGCGAAGGTATTAGGAAGGAATAAGCGAAGCGTAAGGATTCTGTAAGGGGTGTGGAAACGCTTTGGGGACAGCAAGCTACCGTCGATTGGCGGCAGGCGGGGCTTTTTAGCCCCGCCCTTCCGAGCCACAAATTCGTGAAAAGTCTTCTGATTATTCCGCGGTCAGCAGCACCGTGGTGGTGTGCGCGACCTGACCGGTGGCGCTCGTGCCAGTGATCGTTACTGCTACGGGCTCGACCACCGTGTTGCCGCCACCACCACCTCCGCCTCCACCGCTACTAGAGCCTCCGCCGCCACATGCTGCGATGCCGACTGCCATCAGGAAGACGGCGCAGGCTGCTGCGGCGGTGCTCCAGCGACGGTTCTTGCCGCGGGTGATGAGCAAGATAATTGCAAGCGCAAATGCGCAGCCGAGCGATGCGAACGTGCCTGTCGTCCAGCGGCCCACACCCAGCGGCCGAACTGCCGGCGGGGTGGCGGCTGCAGCGGCTGTGGTGACGGTGAGCGTAGTGGTGCCGCCCGCGTTTACTGGCGAGGCGCTGAAACTGCACGTGGCGCCCGAAGGCAGACCTGAGCAGCTGGAAGGGCTGAACGTGACCGTGTCATTAAAGCCGTTGACCGCGACGACGGTCAACACGGTGCGTCCGGTACCGCCCGTAGTGGTGACGGTGACCGCCGCCGGGTTCGAGGAAATTACGAAATCCGCCGCGCCGCCGCTGCCGACATTCCATTCTTTAACGAGGTTATAAACGTTGAGCGAGCCGAGGCCAGTCGCCAGGTTGTATCCGGGACCGGCATTGTAGGCGAGCATGTTGTTGGCCTGATAGGTTTCGCCGACGACGTCGCCTTGGTCCACGATGTTGCAACCCTTCCCATCGTCCTGGGCCGTTCCTTGAAAGTCGCAGGGCATCGCAATCGTTCCGGTGGTGACCTGGTTGAAAATGCAAGCGCTGGTCTGGGAACCGCCGGACTGGCAATTGGCCCAGCTTTGGCCGGCGAGCGAGTAGAGGTTTGTGTTCACCAGGCCCTGCGCTGAGCCCGTACTTTGATTCAAGAGGGCCACCATTCCGGCAAAAACTTCGGCGGAGACCGAAGTGCCGCCCACCCCTTGAATGTCTGGAAAAGGAGCCGTGCTGTTGCCGGCCGTGAGGCTGCAGGCGGCGCCATTGGGGTCAACGTCAGCTTCGCAATACTCGTAGAAGTTTTGGATCAGGCCACTCCCCGCGAAAATTGCAAAATCCGGCATGTCGCGTTTACCGTCCGCGATAGTTTGCGCTGTTTGCCATGACGGCTTGGCGTAGCCTCCGGCGCAACTAGCCGGATCGCCATCCGACGAAGAAGTGGTGCAGGCGCTGACGCCGCCGCTGCCGCCAACAGGGTTCAACAGAAAAGTAAAGTTGCTTAAACTAGAACTCAACGCGATTTCGTTGCAGTCCGTTTCGATATCGGGGCCGCCCAAATCGAGGAGCCCCTCGATAATTGAGTTGGTGCAAGTATCGTTGTAAGCGGTTTCCGGAATGTAGCCTTTGACGGAAGCTTGCGTTGTGGTTGAAGGGTTCGTGGAATTCCAGTAGGTTGTGGGATTCGTTGCGTCATTGAAATCCGTGCCGCCAACGGCAACGTTGTACGGCGTGGAAGCAACCCCGTTTACCGCGATTCCGAATTCCGAGATGGCCTCAGACGGTGCGTCGCAGCCCGTAGTGCCATTGTCACCAGTGGAGACGACCACGGTGATCCCTTCCGCCGCTGCTTGTTTCCATTCTCCGACCGAATCCTTTACTGTCGGGCTGCCACCGTATAAAGCGTTCCCCGCCGTTCCCAGGGCCAGCTCGCATGAACCGTAGCTATAGCCGATGATTTTCGCGAGATCGTTGTCAATGATCCACTGTGCAGAAGTATCCCCGCCAAAGGTGGTGGTCGTGCTCTTCGAAATTACCAAGTTGATGGCGGCTCCCGGAGCCACTGCGCCGGACCACTGCACATCGAGAGCGGCCTCGCATTCGTTGCCGCCTTCAGCGCAGGGCTCTATGCCGGGATTTGTACTGCTGGAGCCGGGCGTGTACGTTCTGGCAAAGTTCACCGCAGGGAGGCCGAACAGCGAGCGGAAATTTGTGAGGTCCGCTGGAACGATGTCGCTATCGGATACGATGGCGATGGTTTGGCCAGTGCCAGTGATGCCGGCATTCCACAGAGGCAGAACGTTGTAGATCGTGGCAAAATCCGACGGGGCTACGCCGTAACACGCCGTGCCTGCCTGCCCCTGGCATCCGCCAGCGTATGTGAACTGCGGGCTCACCGCTTTCAACTTTCCTGTGGCCGCATCGCGTCTGAACGAGCCGGCCAATGTATGCGCAGCCTTCCTTGGAAAATTGTTGAGCGACGCTACGCCGGTTACTGCGGGCGTCAAGGCCGCGGGAATGGATGGGTCGCTCGCATTCGCCCAATGATCCTGCGAATTGATCGTGTATTTGTGAATTGCGGTGTGAAATGCGGCTTGCACCTGCGAGGCGTTGCCGGAGAACTGGATCACGTTGCGGCCGTTCGCGACATTGTCAACCTGAAAGCCTTGCGATTGAAGCCATGAGGTAATTTTCTGGATGTCCGACTCGGACGCCCCAAACTGTTCGCCGAATTCCTGGGGCGTCAGCCATTTGTGGTAGTTCGGCGAGGAGCGGTCTTGCTGCTGCGCGAGCAGATTCTCGAGCGCTGCGCCTTGCGCGGAGGTGGTCTTGAGCACGAGCATCATGCGGTCCATCGCCAAGCTGCCCGGCGCTGCCCCTTGATCGTATTTGGCGCGGGCGAGCGGATGCGTATTGCCGCGGAGGACCACGAGCTTGCTTTCGTCAATCGGCTGAGTGATCAGCGACGGCGCGACGGTGGATTGGCCGGCGCTGCGTTGTGAAAAGAACGCAACAGACAGGACTGCGAGTAAACAAGCGCAAACAAGAATTGGTTTGATACGCATGCGTCTCCCCATGACATTGGGCTTTAGTACATTAACCTGCGATCACCGCCACGTCACACACACCGACGCGCCGGAGACGCCTGATGCGGCGTCAACCAGCGCAAATTCGCACGCATATGCGTGGTGCGAAAACCGGTGCGGCCTGCTACGGCCGCTTGCAAACGTTTTGGATGCGGCGGCAGGCAGATACGTTCGCTTGCCAGCGCCGCACGCTTGTAAATGTTTATGCTGGGCGCTTCGAATCCGTTACGCGCTTAGTAGCCGGGACCGGGGTCGCCGGAACCGGCTGCAGCACCACCTTCTTCGCCACCGCGGCTACCACGACCACCTCGACCGCCGCGTCCCATGCCCATGTCTTGCTGCATCTGCGAATATTTGGTGCGCTGTTCGGGCGTGAGAACTTTGTAGATCGCGGCGTCCGTTTTTGCACGCGCCAGGGTGCTCTGCGCGGTCAAGTTGCCGATCTCGTTGCGGCTTGTTCCATCGCTGCGGTATCGTTCGCTTGTACGGCCGTGTTCAGGGTGTCATGCGCGGTTTTCATGCTGGCGCGGGAAGTTGTAGCGTTCGCCTCAGCGCCGGAGTTGAGAATCGCGGTGACTTGCGTTTGCTGGGCCGAGGTGAGTGACAATCGGTCGGTGAGAAATGCTACGCGGCGCTGTACGTTGTTGCCGCCGCCGGGCCCGTCTGGACCCTGCGCGAATATTGCTGGGGCGGAGAGAATCGTGGCGAGTAAGAGTGCTATGGCTGCTTTTTTCATGTTGCGGAAACCTCCTGGTCCAAACAGTGCCCGGTAAAGCTGGCCTATCGGCTTTCGTTGCCGCGAAACGACGAATCGGTGGGGTTGCACGTCGCATGATCGCGCTCGGGCAGAAGTGATTCCCCAATATGGGGAGCAAAAGTTCCGGGGATTTTAGGGTGCGAGGAAGGGGCGCCGCCGGTTGCTGATTGAGGCGATTTGATGCGCTGGGCGAACCGCGGCGCCGCGTGCTTCGTACTGATTGCGGTGAGGCGAGCGTGTTTAGTTCAGCAGAAACTGCTGGATGAACAGGACCGTGGCGTAAAACTGATAATCCACGTTTTTCTTTTTGCTGAAACCGTGGCCTTCGTCCTTGGCCATCAGGAACCACACCGGCGCGCCGTTCTTGCGGACGACTGCGACCATCTGCTGCGACTCGGTCCAGGGTACGCGCGGATCGTTTTTGCCCTGAACGACGAAAAGCGGCTTGGTGATTTTCTGCGCGTTGTTGGCCGGCGCGATGCGTTCCAGGAACGCGCGCATTTTGGGATCGCGCTCGTCGCCGTACTCGACGCGGCGCAGATCCTGGCGATAGCCGGAGGTGTTCTCGAGGAACGTGACCAGGTTGGATGGGCCGACGATGTCCACCGAGCAGCGCAGGCGATCGTTGTAATTTGTGGCCACGGCTAGCGTCATGAAGCCGCCGTAACTTCCGCCGGTGACCATCACGCGGCTGGAATCGAGATCGGGCTGCTGCGCGATCCAATCGAAAAGCGAGTTGATGTCCTTGTAGGAATCCTCGCGCAGGAATCCGTTGTCGAGCGTGAGGAAAGTTTTTCCGTAGCCCGTGGAGCCGCGCACGTTGGGAAAAATCATGGCGATGCCCAGTTCGTTCATGTAGTAATTGTTGCGGCCGAGAAAACGCGGACGGAATTGGCCTTCCGGGCCGCCGTGAATATCAATGATCACCGGTCGCTTGCCGGTGAAACGCGCGGCCGGACGATAGAGAAATCCGCTGATGGATTTTCCGTCGAACGTTTTCCAGTGCACCAGTTCGGCTGCGGAGAAAGTTTCCGGATTCAGGCCGCCGGTTTCGCTCTCGGTCCAACGATCCACTTTTCCGGTAGTGACGTCCACGGAATACACATCGGTCGCTGAACGCGAGCCGGTGAGTCCGAAGGCGAGGTCGCGGCCATTGCGGTGCCACTTCACGCCGAAAAGCAGTCCGGTTGGCAGCTTGGGCGCGGGCTTTTCTTTCCCGGTCACGGTGTCGAGCAGATGCACGACGCCGAAGCCATCTTCATTTGTGGTGAAGGCGATCGTCTTGCCGTCGGGCGTGATGTCGAAGTCTTCCACGTTCCAGTGAATCTGTTCGGTTAGAAACGTATATTTTTTCGAGGAGAGGTCCAGGTAGGCGAGGCGCTGGAATTCGGAGTCTTTGTCCGTGGTGAGGTAAATTCCCTTCCCGTCTTTGCTGAATTTCGCGCTGGTATAGGCGATTTTTTCGGCGCCGCCTTTGGAGGTCAGAAGAGTTTTGTCGCCGGTGGCGGAATCCACGAGCCAGAGATAGGTTTCGTTCGCGGAAATTTCTTCCAGGATCAGAATCTGCTCGTCATCGGGCGACCAGTCGAGTGCCCCCCAGCCTCCGCCGGTCATTTGCGCGAGTATGCGATTGGTTTTCGCGATCGTCCGGATGTGCGGGCTCGCTTAGCCATATGTCCACGTCCTTGCCGTCGCGGCGCGTGGAGCTGTAGGCGATTTTCGTGCCGTCATTCGACCAGACTTCGCCGGTGTTGCGCGATTTTCCGTCGGTCAGCAGCGTTACGGTGCCAGTCGGGTCGTCATAGCGATAGAGCTGATAGAATTCGCCGCCGCCAATGTCTTTGCTGAAGACGAAGGAGTCGCCGCCCTTCGGCGGGTACAGCGCGCTGCGCACGTCGTCAACGTAAAAAGTGAGCTGCGTGCGCGCGCCTGCCGGCATCTTCACTTGATGAATTTGAAAAGTGTCCGCGAAGCGCGTGGAGATCAGCATCTCGCGCTTGGTGGGATGCCAGCTGGCGAAAAACGCCGAGCGAAAATTCGTGTAACGGTCCGCCTGCTCCGCCAGCGACTGCGGAATCGGCGGCACACCTTCCACGATAAGATTTTCGTTGGGCGCCACTACGGCCTCCTGGGATGAATTCCTACTTTGCGCGATCGCCGCACGCGGAATGGAAATGACCAGCGCGGCGAGCGCAGCGATCAGCGCAGCGCACGCCGCAGCCCACCACAATTTTTCATGGAGACTTGTGCGCATACTCGTCATCGTCATCATCCTTCAGGCGTTTGCGCGGCCCCCACCGGCCAACGACCACACCAACGCCATCTGCAAACCCGCCGAAACTTCGTAAATCCAGGATTTCCGCGGGACGAAGGTTACAGTGAGTGCACGCGCCCTGTCAACGAAACGCAAGCCTTTCCACCCGCGAATCGGGTATAAATCCTAGCAAGAGACAACTCAGGAGGAGAACATGCGATTTTTCGCGGACCAGCGATTTCTGGCGATTTATTCCGGGGTTCTCACCATCGTTTTCGTCGTCACCGTACTTTGCGGATTCGCGGCGTTACGCAGTCAATCGTTCGATCAACTCACGGTGCACCGCATCAATTTCGTCGAGCCCGATGGTACGCCCCGCCTGATTATTTCAGACCGCGCCGAATTTCCTGGCATGTTCATGCGCGGAAAGGAGTATCCGCGGCCGGACCGGCGTGATCTGGCGGGCATGCTGTTCATAAATGACGAGGCTTCCGAAATGGGAGGTCTGGTATGGAGTGGGCTAAAGGACAAGGACGGCAAAATCCAGAATCACGCCCACCTAAGTTTCGACCAGTACGAGCAGGATCAGATTTTTGTGATTGATTCCGGCCGCGAGGATCAGGAAACGTTTTCCGCGATCCGCATCGGCGAACGCGGAGATTACCCGATTCAGCAAGCAATCGATGCCAGCGTGCAGATCAACAAATTGCCTAAGGATCGGCAGGCTGCGGAATGGAAGAAATTCCTCACGACTCATACCGGGGACGCGGACAGAATCTACCTGGGCCGGTCGCCCGACAAGTCCGCGTCCTCTGAGGATTAAAGACGAACAGGGCCACAATCGCCTAATCATTCGCGTTGATGCCGGAGGGAATCCGGTGATTCAGTTTCTGAACGAAGGCGGCAAGATCAGCAAAGAGATCCGCGCGGAGAACTAGACGCTAGCGCCCGGGTATCGGCTTGACTGGGACAAGCTCATTTAGCCACACCGCTAGCCGCTCGTCAGAAGTGACTGAGAGTTCAAGCGCCGCGCCAGGTGTGCGCCGGCTAAATGATCGCCAGGTACTGCCACTGACCATCAACGGACTTCAGTTGATGCACGCGGCCATCATCGGCGTGGAGGAAATAGCTCCCGTCCGGGATCGGGTGATGGTGCGCCGCACGCACGGAGCACCGGGTCCACCGGCCACCGCGCGCAGCTCCCCATCCGCCGCCATGCTCTCTGGCTTCCTCGGTGAGTTCGATGCCATACTTTACTTTGTACTCGACTCCGGTCAACCGGGTCGGCACTAACCGCCCACTTCCCTTCAGCTGTTCTTTGCTCATGATCGAATTAGACGCGGCTACCTAGCGAAAGGTTTCGCCGGTCCCCTCAGACAATTAAAGTGTCACTTAAGATTAGACCGCTTTCCACTACGATAATAGCACAAGCGTCTCAGAATCGCTAGCACCGGTTTCGCGATTCGGGCACAGCGTAATTTATGACGATGTCAACGCCGGTGCCCTTCTAACTAAATGACAATAAGACAGATAGTTACAATCGCAAACGAGTCACATAGTCGGCGGCACATTTGGACACAAAATAGGGATAAATTCCCGAAGTTACAGAAAAATGCCAGGACCGCTCGGTGTTTGGTCCGATGGCGCGCGTTCTGCCCCCCGAACGATCATTTATGTGGGCATCCGCTGTGCTAGTATCGAATTTCCCGCTAGAAAAATGACGCGCGCTGCTAATTTCTTCGTTTCGCTCGTGATCGCCACCGCTCTGCTCGGTGGAACCGCGGTGATAGCCCATGCGCACGACCAGCGACGCAACACACCGAGCATCTCCCACCTACGTAACGACCCGCGCAACAGTCCGGAATCCGCGCAATCGGCCCCGCAGATCGTCGTGATCGGTTTTGTCGGCGGATTCGTGCGGCGTGACGATCCAGTACACAGTGGAGTGCAGCTGGCTGCGCACCTGCGCCAGGACTACCCTTCCGGAGTCTATGTCAACACCTTCGAAAATCATCAACGCGATCAGGCCCACCGCCAGGTTCTGCAACTCCTCGATGCGAACCATGATGGCGCGCTTTCGTCCGACGAAAAACACAGTGCGCGCGTGGTGATCTACGGACACAGCTGGGGTGCCTCGGAAACCGTCACGCTTGCAAACCAGCTGAATCGCGACGGCGTGCCAGTGCTCCTGACCATTCAGGTGGACAGCGTCGCGAAATCAGGCGAGGACGATTCGGTGATTCCCGCAAACGTCAAGCAAGCTATCAATTTCTACCAAAGCGACGGGCTGCTCCATGGACGCCCCGCGATTCGCGCCGCGGATCCACAGCGCACCCAGATCCTGGGTAATTTCCGGGAGGATTACGCCGCGAAGCCCATCCGTTGCGATGCCTACCCGTGGTGGGATCGCATTTTCATGAAGTCCCACATCGAGATCGAATGCGACCCGCGCCTGTGGAAGCAAGTTGAGTCGCTGATACGCTCCAAATTGCCACCGCCCACCCGTAGCACTGCCGCCGTAAGCGCATCGGAGCAGATCGTCCCCCAAACCGCGCAATAGCTAGCCGTCAGCAACGTCTTTTGCCTCCGCAGGTCTCTTTACGCAGGAAGTAGCGTGTTTCACTCACCTGTACCGCCGGACAGGGTAACCCTGCGGATGCACGCCTCGACGCGGCGCACGAATCGAATCAGCGTCCCCGTTATGATGAGCTATGACTGGCAGTTCATCTTCGGGCCAAAACGGCAACAAACCGCCGGATGGAGTGCCGGAAGTGAAACCGCGCACGACACTTCAGCTGCCTCCTATTCAACCGAGCGCCGCCAACACCGGAACAATCAAACCGCCGGCACCAGAGGCCAAACCGCAGATCACAGCGCCTAAGAGCGACATTCGAGCAAACGCAAAGAATCCTCCAAACGGATGGGATCCCACTGCGCCGCCTGCCCCCCAAGCAACAATTCCCTGCCCGAAATGTGGCGCCGCCGTGCGCGAAGTTGCGCGCTTCTGCCAGCGTTGCCATATGACGATGCGTTTCGACTGCCCTTCCTGCGGCAATAAGCAGCGCACTGGCGTGAACTGCGAGAAATGCGGAATCAACTTCGTGAAATACATCGGAGCAATCGTCGCCGCCAAGAAACCTGAAGAAGACACGATCGAAGCGAAACTGGAGCGGCGCAGCGCACTCCTGAAAAATATCGTCGCTATCCCGCTCACCGGCGGCCTGAAGCTGTTCAAGCAAATCTTCAACGCGAGCAACCGCAAATCGTAGTTCACGAATGAAAATACCTCGATGGTGGAAACAAGCCGCAGCGTGAATATTCACGGCCCGCGGAGCGTTGTACCTCCTGCATCCAGTAATCGAACGTGCCCTCCGCCACACCCACCAACTTGATCGCATTGCGATATTCCCTGCTGTGCAGAAAATATATTTCAAAGAGTTTCAGCCATCCTTTCCACTGCCGTCGCCGCAACGATTGACGGCCGATTCGTTCGAAATCAGCCACATCTTCACAGGGCCGCCCGCGTGCCGGACGCCAGGAATATCCCGACGAAGGCGATTACAGATCCATCGCGCGTACTTTTCCTGTGGCGGCTTCCAACCAATCGTGCAAGTTGCGGTATCGGCCGTAACACGTATCAAAAACTTGCGTCGCTGTCATTTTTCCTCCGCGCGCCCTGGGATGGCTGATCGGCAGCTGGTTTTACAGCTCATGCCCCTACGCCTGCCGGACATTGCGCCGACCAGCGTCGTATTTTGCGATCTTTCGACGCCGCCAGTTCGTGCGGTGTTGCACTCAGTTTTCCGTGCCGGGAGGATTTGGCGCCGCGGGGAGGAATGATCCAAAGTCCCATGTATCGTCAAGGCGCGAGATTTCGTCCTCCACCGCTGAAAGGCATATCCGAAGACATTCGCGCCATCCCACCATGTAACTGAGGTCCTCCCCAAAAACTCCGTCCGGTCAGGTGCGGTGGGCGGGCCGAGCCAATTGGCCGTGACGGCCGCGGAATGCTTGAGGAGACTTCTAGTGAGGTGCTACGGAGAGAGATGGGGACGAACCAATTGCCTGTGTCGACCGCGGAGTGGGCGAGGATCTGAGTTCTGCTGCGGCCAGCCTAAAATCTTGAAACCTATGACTGCTTGGAGCGGGGGGGCCAGGGTTCCAGGAGCTGTTCTTTGCGATGGATTAGAGCGTTGATGTTGTAGGGGGCTAGTTCGATGCTGTGGCCGTGAGTGATCGCGTCGGTGGGGCACGCTTCTACGCAATAACCGCAAAAAATGCAGCGCGAGTAATCGATATTGTAGACCTTCGCATAGCGCTCGCCAGCAGAAATACGGTTGACGGCGGTATTTTCGGCTGCTTCGATGTAGATACAGTTCGCAGGACATGCTGCGGCGCACAGAAAACAGCCTACGCACTTTTCATAGCCGTGCTCGTCACGCTGTAAAACATGGATGCCGCGATAGCGTGGTTGCACGGTGGGCGGCGTGTCTGGAAAACTTTCGGTAGTAGTTTTGCGAAACATCGTACGTAGCGTCACGCTGAAGCCCTTGTAAAGAGTGAAAAATGTTTCGCCGACTTCCTGGATGAGGGATGCCATCGCACTCACTTTAGCAGAGTCGGCAGAGGCAGGCAAACGGAGCGTGAATGGTGGGACCAGTGGCACGGGATCTTCGGGGAGGAATTGAGTGGGTGGCGTAATACCAAGCTTCGTATGGATACGGAGGCGCGGGAGAGGTGGGCGGAGCGGGAGGTTTTTTGGGGGAGCCGAAATTGGCAAATTACTGTCGATTAGAAAAGAGCGCTGTTGTTTTTTTTAGCGGTTTGGAGTGTGTTTCTAATCGCCGCAGCGACGATTAGAATCGTCCGTATTTCTGCGGAGGGCGTACGGAATTGCAGGCGTCGCCGTGTTTGGTGGCGGTGCGCCTGGGGTATTCTGGCGCGGGGGCCGAGCGCTGGGGGTGGACATTTTGTTGGCGGCGCTGGCGCGAGGGTGGCCGTGGCGCGCGAAACTCGAAGTTTTTTCATTATTTTTGTCCCCGCATTACGCCAACACGCGGAGATCGGAATTACAGCTGTGCGCGCGTGCAGACGAGGGACAGATTTGGTACAGAACTCGTACCACCTGTACGAACAAGATTCGTGACCTGTTCTTCAGTGACGCCGGAGTTACCGCTGCGAGGATTTCCAGAGCTCACGCGCCTGTGGAAATCGCTGGAAATCGGCACCCGTTACCTCAAAGGCTGACCCGCTCAGCCCCGGTGCTTCCAATCAAGGATCAGGCTGCCTTCGGCGAACGCCACGCGGCGAGAATCAAACAGAGTGTGATCAGGATTGAGAAAACCAGGGGGGTGGTGAAAGCGTATCTCCAGGTCAATGCGGTGACTGCCACAAAGCAAATTGCGAGCGCCCAGGCGATGTTTCCCACGCGGGCCAAAATTTCTGCTGGCAGCGCGGCCAGCAGCCACGCTAATACCGCTGCGAACAAAAGAAACACGGTGAAAAAAAGGCCGAACGCGCTGAAGAAGTCCCAATACGTCCGGGTGAACCCTTGCGCGTCAAAGTGGACGGAGCGCATTAACCCAAGCACCGCGTCCGCTTGCCATTCCGGATTATTCTGGCGAAAGCCGAACGTGTGTCCGGCGGCAAATAGCAGCAGAAGAACGGAAGAGACCCGGTAAAGAATTCGCGCTTTCACGTAAGCCTCCCGAGGATTCGTGGACGCACTTTACCACAGCAGGAAAGCCGGTGTGGCGCTCGCTGGTCGAAAGTGTGGCGTCCAAACCCGCACCCTTCAAAAAGAAGCTGGGGAAAAACCTATTTGCGTTGTTTTTCGCACATTTTTTGGACAATGAAAATGTCTAGCGATGTCCGAATAATCGCTCAACGAGCTTCTAATTGAGAAAAGTTTTCAATGCCATTTCTGGGTCTAGGTTTTTTTACAGCTTCAAACCGAAGGGATGCGGCACTCGGAAATTCAACTGCGTTCGTTTGGTGGTGTGGAGGGGTCGGCCACCCGCCCGCGCCGAGGTTGGTGCAGAGAGTGCGCACCGTTGGTGATATAAACTCTGTCACTCAACTTGATATCAAGACCCGGGCTGAGCAAGATGACTCGCGCCGGAAAGAAGAGCTGCGTGGCTAATCTATCGAAATACCGGGTACTCGTTGCAGGAATCCTTTCACCGTTGCTCGCGTTGCTGTTGAACGTCATCTTTATTCAGACTCTGCTAGCATTGAGTGCTGATCCCGAAACCAACTGGCGATTTCGACTGGTGGTATCTAGTCTCGCTTTACCGGTTCCCTTTCTTATCACGCTGATGCTCGCCTTGAGAGATCGGCGCCAGGGCGTTCTTTCAGTTTCCGCGAAAATAGGCATGGGAATCGCGGCGCTTTCACTGCTGCTTATCGCCAAGCCTGTGATGGACGGCCTTGCCCGCTCGAAACAGTCGCACAACATGGCGATGCACGACGTACCAGCACCGATGATTGACACTCTGGACATCCAAGGTAAGCCGCAGCGATTAGCAGACTATAAGGGCAAAGTAGTGCTGGTAAATATTTGGGCCACTTGGTGTGAGCCATGTCGCACCGAGATGCCTCAACTGGACAAATTCTACCGATCCCGAAAGGCGAACGGTTTTGTCGTGTTGGGCATTTCTGATGAGACCATCGAGAAGCAGCAAGCATTTTTGAGTGAAGTTCCGGTTACATATCCACTGTTAACAACCACGCCCGGGGTTCCGGCTTTTTATCGGGAGATAGCAAAGTATCCGACGATTTTTCTGATTGACCGCAAAGGAATGCTACAAAGTGCGCCAAACCAGAGCCAGGGATTTGAAAAAGTGGAGGAAGCTGTGGGAGCTCTGCTCAGCGAAAGTGAATGAAAGAATCGTTCGCTTGCATCAACGCGCCTGCCCGCTCACGCAACGCAAATAACAGAAAGGTGCGGAACCCGGAAATTCAATGACGTTGATTTGGGCGATATAGAAGGTTTGGCCACCCGCCATGGGAATATGAGCCGGCTGTTATTGAAGTTGCGCCCATGCCAGGACTCGGCGCGCGCTCTCGCGAATCATCTCAATCGGGCGAGCCGAATTTGGCCAGCTTCAGCGGAGCCCGGATCGACCCCGGCTCTTTGCTGCCACTGGTCTTTAGCGCTCAACCCTGCAACGGTTATGATAGTGGTTTTCTCGCGACGCGGGGCACGGCGTATCCCTTCCCGAAACAAAATGAAGGCAATCCCAAAGAAAAGCATTGTACCCACCAGACCTGCAAGTACGAGAAGCACGCCAAGAAATTCCTGGACAATGTAGAGACTCATTGCAAACCCCACTCGGGCGGTCTTCTTATGACAGGTTGATGCACCGTGTGGAATTGTCAAAACTGCCAATCTACGACGGCGGGTAGCCGACCGTTTCGCGGCGCGATTGTTCTTGTCGGATGTGGGTGCGATTGACGGATGGGCGGGTGGGCCATGCGCCAACCGGAAAACCAAGTGCGTCGTGTGCAGGTCGTGAAAGGCTCGGCCGCCCACCCGCCAGGCGCCTCTACCGCTGCGCGGCCTGGCGAGTGGGTGTGCGCGACGGACGCTGTGGCGAGCGGAATTCGATGGTAACGTCCTGCTGAGCTTGCACCGGCCTTTTGTTCAAGAGAGTGGGTTCGAAATGCCACAGGCGAATGGCGCTGATTGCAGCAGGCAGAAGAGAGAGCGAACCGCTCACGCGTTTTACGTCCAGGACTTGGCCGAGCTCTCCGATCGTGGTGCGGACCTTTACGGTTTCCGAGGATCTATGTCGTTCACCGTGCCGGGGATAATAAGGCCAAACGAAGGAGACGAGCTGACCGGCTTGCAATCGAGCGGGTTGACGAGCCGGCTGGCTTCCTCCCTCAGGAGAGATAAGCACTGACAGTTGGGAGGTAATCGCGAACGAAGAGGAGGCGGCGATCGGTTTTTCCGGGAGAACCAGCCGGAACGGTTTGCTGGCGTCGCCTGAGCCAGCAAAAAGGATTGTGGAAGGCGGTGACAGGCGCGGCGGTGTACGCGTCAGAGGCATTACGCTGCGCGGTGCGGGATTTTCCGGCGCACGAGGCATTGGAACGACAGCCCTGGGCGGATGTGCTGGCTGGGAATCCGCGAGTGGCGGCGCATTGCGCGCTATTGGCGCTGCGGAGCCATCGCGGTCAGAACTGGCAGCAGTATTTTTATCGGATTCGTGGAACGACGGGGTCGTTATCGCTGAAGACGGTTTGGTCGGCGCTGTGCTGGTAGTTGAATCTTCCGGTCGCGAGTCGCGAGGTTGAGCGGCTGGGATTTCTGCGTGCGATTCTACCGGCGCGACCGGATTCACTGTAGGCGTGACGGAGGTATCTGCCGCCAGCGGAGTGGAAGTTCGCGAAGGCGATTCGCTTGGGCGACTGAGGAGTGCCTGTGATATGTGATCGGTAGCCGGTGTTGATTTCTGTGTGTCCGGGAGGCGCGACCTGAGCGGGCCGCGTCCGGCTGTGAGGCCCACGGCTAGACTGATTACCATGAGCAAAAATACCAGGCCGGCGACGTGGAGTCCGGATAATTCAAGAACATGTGAGCGGGGCGGAGAGTACTCGATTGGATTCGCGGACGATTCGGTTTTGCCGGCTCGACCTTGCGCTCCAAAACCCGCAGCGGAAGAGTCACAGTCCGCGCTTATCGGGAGATCTTCGACGAAGAGCGGCAGGCTCGCATCGCGAATCTCGGGTGTCACGAGCTCAGATGGTCGAGACGCAGACCGCTCGATCAGTTCGGGCGCGGAACGTTGGTCTTGCTCGGAGACGACAATCCACATCGGTTCTTCTGGGACGCTTTCGAGGGGCGCGGGGAGAAGGCTCTGGATAGGCGCCGATGTTAGATCTTCAAATTCCGGGGATGGCTTTTCGGATGCGATCCAATCCGCAATCTGAGTGCGGACCTCGGTGGTGAGATCGACAAACCGGACGCCTACTTTTTTTTTCGATTCCGCGAGCCACACTACCTGCGCGGAGACTTTGATCCTGTGCTCCACGTTGGGCAATCGAAAGCGAACGTGAGGGAGGTAGTCTGCCACTACGAGGGGGTCAGCTGCCGCAACGGCCATTCCCGTCTCACTTATATTCAGGACAATCCCGCCATGGAGGTCATCGAGCGCGGTGTACGCGGAGGAGCCAAGATTGGCGCGCATCTGAAGGCGGCGGTCGCGCGTGGGAGGAATCGCGTCAACCCACAAATTGCGTTCGGTGCTGGGTGCGGCGGCTTCCACTATTGCAGGAACCTCCGCTACCTGCTCCGTTTTATTCCGCTGCGCGGCTTCTAGGAGTGTCGCTAGTTTGCCTCCCGCCTTCGAAAGCGCGTCAAAAACATCCGCAACGTTCTTCGGACTGAACTGAAGCTGGCGAGCGGTAAGAGTCAGTCGGATGCTGGCGTCGATTTCGTCTTGCTGGCTTTTGGAAAGGTAGGCGTGAAGACCAGAATAGAATGCACCGTTCTCGTAATGCCCTCGCCACTCTTGAATGGCTTGGAGACGACGACTGGCATCCTTCTCCGATTCTTGTTCTTGCGGTTCTGCTGGGCCACATTCGACGGAGACTTGCCCAGAACCGTGGGGCAATGCCATCGTTAGTTCTATCAATCCACCGCGCAGTTCCTTAACCTTGTTGGCCGGTAACGAAGTCTTGCGACAGACCCACTCACCGCGCGATTTGTCGAATTCGATCGAGGCGCGATACTCATCTGTTTCATACTTGAATATCGGCAATGGTTTGAGCGGTGGCCAGCGACCGGCCAGAAGTAATGTCATCTCGGCTTGTTGCACCGGAGATGTTAGTCCCGCATTGTTGGGCCTAAGGGAGGGCAGGTCCATGTCTTCACCTCATGCAGCCCCACTTCAGTGTGGGAAGACGCTTTCTGATCAACTTCCGTTGTCCGCGATCGTAACTCTCATGGGGGTGGTCAATTCTAAACCCCGTGCGGCCGGATTAGTTGCACAGCAAGGTTCGAGGACACCTGTTTCCGGCGGCTTTTAGAGCGGCGAACGGACGATGATGCCGTCTGCAGCCGTCTTTGGCCTCGAAGCTGTGGCATAACCAGCCTAAACGACGGGTTACACAAGACATAAATCGAGTTGACTCACGCATGTCTTGAGTCTCACCGGCGTTCAGCATCTGCCGTTTCTGCCGCCTTGCCCCGTGCCGCGACCTCGCCTCTAGCGGCGCTGCATGTTACGCCCAATCTTGCCCGGACTGCAGCGTCGCGCAGGGCCGTTGCTTTCTGCATCATGCCCTACTATTTCCATCCCGACGGAGAGCCGCGTCTTGGCCCGATAAGGGATTTGAATTGCCTCGGAATTACTACTCATCGCAATCGCTTATGGTAACATGCGTTTCTTGGTAGCGCAGGAGGCCGCTATGTTACGCGCGACCCTCGTGATCCTTCTCGCAGTTCTCTCCCCCACAGTACTTTATTCGCAGACGACCGCTGAGGACGGCGGAACTCGGCAGGTGCAGGCATTGGACGGTGGAACCCGGCAAGTGCTTGAAAGCATCGTGATTCCCCCCAAGGCAAACGCACCCTTTTTTGCGACTCTGCACACGGACTGGGTGCGCGGATCACCCGAGAGTGGCACCGTTACACTGGTGAACAGGCGACGCATCGCTCGCGACGCCTCCGGCCGCATTTACCAGGAGCGCTGGATTTTGGTGCCGAAAAACGGAAACGTGAAATCGCGAATGAACGCGATACAGATTTCCGATCCGAGCGCGCATACTCTCTACACATGCATGCTGCTGATCACGCCGAAAGTTTGCACATTAACTTCCTATTCGCCTTCCACCTCGACTGTTTACAACGTTACCGGCGTACCGGTCGGGCCGCTGCCGAATGACACTGGATACGTGACCCGCGAAGATATCGGTCATCAGGTAATTCTTGGCGTGGACACGGCCGGTACGCGCGAGACCGTGACATACAATCCCGGAGCGATTGGAAACGACGAGAAAATCAGCCTTATGCGTGAATACTGGTATGCCGATCAGGTTGGGATCAACCTGCTCTCTAAGCGCACGGACCCGAGCTTCGGCACGCAGATCTTTACCATCACCGAGATATCTCTAGCCGAGCCCGACGCAGAGCTTTTCGAGCTGCCCAAGGACTTCCAAGTCGTGGACCATCGTCAGTCCGACCCTCCCGCTGTTAACTGAGTTATTTCTTTCGGCGCGCGTGGCCAATCCTTCCATTCCACCAAAGTAAAAGCTTCGTTCTTGCGCGTGCCGCACGTCGATGGTGAAAAATTCAACGGGCGTTGAAACATTCAGCAGTGGAGTGGGAACGCGTTCCCGGATGGGATTGCGCGTGGGTTGACTAAGTCCAATTGATGTGTGAATCGCGGGATTCGTGTTCGATGAAACGTTCGGTCGCTGAATTGCACTATCCTTTGTGTAGGACGAAAGCGAGGGCGGACTGGGATGGCTGCGAAGAAAAGCTGAAAAACCAAGGCCCGCAAGACATTGAAAAATAAGGCACTTTTGGCAGTGAAACAGCTACTCGCATATCCGCCAGATTCTTGCAGCAACGTGTGATGGAAGGTCGCTGGACGGAATAGGAAACAATTTGGTCCTGGGACCGCGGTGCCAGCCCCCCGCGGTCGCTATTTAGAAAGAGTTGGAGAGCCGGGCTGGAGGCCGATCGAAAGACGAACGACGAGGAGATTAATAAGCCCAGATGAAACAGACCAATGGAATTTCGGAAGATTCGTTTGAAAAAGCGCGCAGTGCGTTTTTCGGAACTGTAACCGCGACTTCGAACCAAACCGCGCCAGCATCGGGCGCGATCACGCCACGTAACGAGCCTCCGCGAGAGTCCGCCGGGCAAATGACGCAAGCGATGGCATCCAGCTAGAATTGGCGTTTCGTTTGGCTGCCTCAACAAGAGCTTCGACTCGAGAAATTTGAAGTCACCCATCCTTCGCGTGAAGTTCAGGCGCGAAGGATGGCAAACCCGCAAAATCATAGTCGGCTTAGATGAGTGGCGCGGAAAGCTGCGCCACTCAATCACCCTCGAAAACTCATGAACCGTTAGCGAGCGCTGCGGAGCGGTGCTCCTTGAAAGATCGCTGCGTGTTCGTAAGTGTCGAGGAGCGGCGCTCCTGGCACACATCCGCAAGATCTTTGGACCCTTAAATTGACTGTCGGGGAAGGTGTGATTCCCGCCTGCCGGCAGCAGAACGCTCCGCGTCGTCCATCGGCGGAACCGCGTTGCGTTCGCCGCGCGGACTTATCTTCTGCAAAATGCTGTCGATTAGAACCGGGTGGGGTTCTTTGTTTTCAGTTAGTTGCGTCACTTTCTAATCGCCGGAGTGTCGATTAGAAATTGCGAATTGGGTTCGTCCGTAAAAGTACCTATGGGCGCGGAAAACGGCGGATGCGGACCATTTTCTGGCGCGAATTGTTGGGGCGCGGTGTCGGCTAGGAACGAGGGATCGGTTTGGGACGCGGGTTCGGCAACCTCGACGTTGGGGCCGGAGGAAAGGATTACGTGCTTGGGCGGTTCGACCCAATCGCCACTGGCGTTGATGCGAGAACAGATTTGAATCGCGCGGAGGATGGCGTTGGGGCTGGGCTTGGCCTGGTCGGCGTGCTCGATGAGGAGCTCGGCGGCGAAGCCCAGGTTTTCGCGACGGCGCTGGTAGAGGCCGGTGGCGCGCGCGTGGCGATCGATGGCGCGGAAATTTGGCTGAGCGTAATCCTTGTGGATCAGCTCGGCATTGCGCCAGGAGAGGAAATCCTCTTCGAGGTCTTCGCGCCGGGGATGGTTGCAGATGACGCATTTGCGGGCATGCCGCTCGAGAGCGGCAGGGCTGGAATCGTCGTCGCGGTGGCGAATGTCGGCTACGGTGAAACGGCGGTCGAGGATATCGACTACGTCGTGCAAGAGGGCGTCGCCGGGTGGGACAACTTCGGCTAGCTGGGATTTTTTGTTGGTAGAGCGACGCGGGGATTTGAGCGGCGGCTTGCGTTTGGCGGCTTTCGTGACTGGTCGAGCTACGGGGAGCACGACCTCGAAGATCTCGTCGATTGTGCGCTGGGGCTTTTGATCGGCGGGCGTATTTTGGGGCGCTGGCGCTGCAGGCGGTGGCTGCGGTGCGGCGGGCGGTGGAGTTGCGGGGATGTCGGCTACGTCGGGCTGGAGACCTAGAGCTTTTTGCGCGGCTTCGATTAGTTGGACGCGTGCGCGGACTTTCCAGATGGGATTTTGCAGGGTGGTCAGTGCGAAACGATCGGCGCGAAATTTTCGGAAACGTCTCATAATTTTTTCTCCCGGACTACGGTAGTAGGAGAAGTACGAAAGAACAGCAGTACGAGTGAACAGACGTGGGACAGTTCTAGTACTAACTGGTCGAAAATTATTTTAGGCTTGTGCTTTTTGTAGAGTGGAAACGGATTGGGTGGCGACGCAGATTTCTGTTGCGCGAGAAATTTTGCGTGGGGTTCGAGTCCTGCGGAACGAGTTACGAATAGACATAATCTAAACCCCCACCCTTCGCATGAGACACAGGCGCAAAGGATGGGCCACCCGGAAAATCTTACAGCGCTCGATTGGGTGGTTCGGGAGGGCGGGCAACCTGCCCACCCGCCCCGAACTCGAGTTGGTTGGCCGATTATTTCTTGCTTGGGTCGTCAGCGGGGTTGACGTAGTTAAACTGGAGAGGCGACATCCCGTGGACCTGAACAACGACCTCTCCGTTGGCCATCGCGTAGTGGTGCATGCTTGGATCCATAAACGCAAAACTACCCGCCGGGAAAGTCATCATTTTGCTTTCTTCAAAGTTATCCCCCATGCCGACTTTGAAATTCCCAGAGATCACGGTGACATTTTCGCGATGGGGGTGCCAATGCGGGGCAACTTTGTAGCCGTCCGGCATCTTCAGGCGAATGGTGAAATCCCCGGTGGATGCTGTAGGGTCACCCTCAATGACTGCCAATTGAGCGCCTGCGGGCACAAAATTGGGCGCAGGTCCATAAGGAATTTGGGCGGGCGTAAACGCATTTTGCGACGGCATCCGCACAGCCGCGAGCACGCTTGCCGAAAGCAGGACCAGAGCGAGCACATGTTTCATAATTCACCTCTTTTCTGACAGATTGGGACAGCGGGGAATGCGCAGAGAGTAGCCAAATCTTTCGCAAGAGTCCAGGCGTTTGATAAGTGACCCAGGTAAGTCCCGTTAGCGGACGAGTAAAAGACAGGGTTTGTATGCCGCTGGCGACGTGACTGAGTGGCGAATGGCCCACGGCGGGGATTTTGTGATGCGCCACGATTTTTTGTGCCGGGTTCGAGTGCTCCGGAACGATCTGCACATAGGGAAAGTCTAAACCCCCACCCTTCGCATGAAACAAAGGCGCGAAGGATGGGCCACCCGGAAAATCCAATGCGTACGTCGAGGCGGTGTGGAGGGGTGCGCCACCCATAAGCGTTAACTTAACATTGACAGCAGCGAGGATGCGCGCCTATGCTGAGGCATGACACGAGAATCCGAAGGCTCAGCCATCGACCACTGGGACGTGCTGCGCAGCTTTTTGCCTGCAGGGTGGGAAGCGATGGCCCGCGAGAGTGGTGCGTTGCGCCGGGCGCGCGACTTTCCCACTGCGGAGGGTTTGTTGCGGGTGTTGTTGTTGCACCTAGGGGAAGGATGTTCGCTGGCAGAAACGGCGGTTCGTGCGCGGCACTTAGGCATCACCGTCAGTCCGGTGGCTGTGTTCAAACGCTTGCGTGCTTCCGAGCAATGGCTGCGCTGGCTGGCCGAACAGTTACGCGGCCAGCAGCCAGTGGCGCTGCCCGCGCAGGGGCGGCCGCTACGGGTGGTGGATGGCACTTCGGTGTCGGAACCGGGCAGCACCGGGACCGATTACCGGGTGCACTACGCGATCAATCTTAGGAACCTGCAGTGCGATCATTTTGAACTCAGCGACGTAAAAGGGGGAGAAAGTTTGCAGCGCATTGCGGTGCATCCGGGCGACATCCTGTTGGGGGATCGCCTGTATGCCCATGCGGCTGCGGCGGCACACGTGCGCGCCGCGGGCGGAGATCTTCTGGTGCGGCTGCACCGCAGGGCGCTGCCCTTATTTAAAGGGGCTGGAGAGCGCATCGACGTGCTGCGGCTTTTCCGTTCCCTGCGGGTCGGGCAAATCCGGCAATGGCGCACGCGCACGCGTTGTGACGACGGGCCCTGGATTCCCGGCAGGCTGCTGGCCGTGCGGCGCAGCGCCCAAGCCACGCGCCTGGTGCGCGCGCGCCTGCAGCGCTACGCCCAAAAACATCGCAAGGTCATCAGCACGGAAACTTGGAAGGCCACCGCATACTTCGCGCTATGGACCACTCTGCCAGAAACGTTTTCCGCCGCCGCCATTATGGAGCTGTACCGTCAGCGCTGGCAGATTGAACTGGCCATCCAGCGGCTGAAATCCTTGCTCGGTTTGGGCCACCTCCCCAAGAAAGATCCGCGCAGCGCGCGCGCGTGGCTGCATGGAAAACTTTTTGTCAGCTTGCTCGTCGAGCGCTTGCTGGAAGCAGCAAATACTTTTTCCCCCTGGGGCTATGAACTCGAATCTGCGTCGTAGCCGCTGGCGCGAAACCGCCTTCCTGTTGCGAGAACTGCGGCACGCCATCTTGCCACCGCACCAGCTGACCAACATCTTCCGCGATTGGAAAACAATCGTCGCACAGCTGGCCGAGCCCCGGCGCCGCCGCCGACGCTACACCTACTGTTAAGTTAACGCTTATGGTTGCCCCACCCGCCCGAAGAGAATCAGGATCACACCGGCGATTCTTATGCTAATTCTCATAGTGCTTTGCCGGCCTGGGCCACTGTTTAGCGCCTGTGGTAGGCGACCAGGATCATCGTCGTGATCGCGATGACGCACAGAACGATTCTTAGCCAGCGGGGGATGTGTTCCCAGCCGTGGCCCCAGTTGCCTGTTAAGTGGGGTTCGGGGGGCGATGATTTCGTGGTTCATTGGGGTCCTCTCGCCGGTAGAATCCGCGTACGACCGAATGGGCGTCTGGTTACTGAAGGGTGCGCCATCCGCATGAGGACAATTCGTCATGCGAAATTAACCCTTCGCATATTCCGTAAAGGCAAACTCGCCCACAACGCGTCCCAGCTTTACTGCCAGGAAAAGCGTGACGAAGAAAATGGGCCATTTCCCAACGTCTCCCCACCCCGCCGGATCAGAAAATGAGACGGCATTTGGATCTTTAGCTCGAGGAGGATGACCGTTCATCGAGGTTAAATATTGCAGGACGGTAGCTTGGACATCTTTGGGGACGAAATACGTGTCCTTATTACAAGTAGCGACGTTCGCGCAATTGACACTCTTTGGATCCAGTTTGAACCAGTTATACTTTGGATCGCAGTTCTGCACTTCTGACAACGCAACAATACTGCATCCCGTGTAGTACAAGTTCCTCGTATCCGAAAGGTTGCCGAGGTATTGCGCTCGGAAAGATTTAGAGTTGGGCCAATAGGTCGTTTCATTGGCGACTTTTGTCTGGAAATATAGCTGTGCCACTGGGTCAACAACCGCAGGAAACACGCAAAACGCAAAGTCAGAAGCCGCAGTGATGCTTCCGAACAACCAAAGCCACCTAAACAGCGGAATTGTATCCGGCTGCTTGCTGAAGGTCTTTCCCGTATTCATGGTCGCTCCTCGTTTGCAGTGGCGGGCGTCGTGTGGCAGGCTCTTTCGCGCGTCATCATTCTTCCTTTTTCGCTTGGTCGCGCTTGCGCATCGCGACGGGTGATTGTACTACTACGGTAGTTAACGCGGAATCTGATCGACTAGAAAGGCGCGGAGCAGCTTACGAGAAGGCGTTTATTGTGCCGGGGTCGGGGGAACGATTTGGGGGCGAGTTTGCGAAGGGCGGGGCGGCCCTGCCTACGACAGGCAGGTTTCATGCTGTGGGTTAATCCTTGAGATTTCTGGGCGACAGTTCCCTGCTGGTAGAAGAGGGTTGCCTTGCGCGGGGGATATGGTGGACGTGAGGGGGCTCGAACCCCTGACCTCCTCGTTGCGAACGAGGCGCTCTCCCAACTGAGCTACACGCCCTCCGATTCAACCGGTTAAGACACTTTACAGCAATGCTTTAGATGCTTCAAGTTGGGACCGCTTGGGATGATGATCGATGTCATTTATCCCATTTTCGCAGCGATCTCCTTCCTGAAATCCCGAGTGAAATGACTGTATTTGCTCGTTGTCTTGAGCGACGAATGCCCAACCCAACGCTTGATCAAATCACCGGGAACAAGATTCTGCTGGAGGACGGAAACTCTCCCGTGTCGGAACGCCTGAGTCGTTCCGACAGGGCTTCCGACCTTATTGCAGAGTGGCTTCGGAACAAAACGATTCACATTCCCATTGACCAGTGGCGTTCCGTTGCGGCTCTCGAAGACTCGACCCGATTTACGATCGCCAAGATATTCCTTAACGATCGCCATTGTGCCGGCGTCTCCGTCGACTTCTCGATGGCCAGCTTTACTGTTCGTGGTAACTTCCTGATGAATGAAAGTGGACCTCCTGATGTAAACGATCAGCTCCAAGAAGTTCAGATCCTCAACGGGAAGGCCAGCTATCTCTCCGAATCGCATGCCGGTTACAAATTGCAATGCGAATAGAGCTTTGTACTGGGCCCTCGGCTGCATCGATCAATTTTTGTGTCTCCGTGGGTGTAAAGTTGCGTTGCTCCGTTTCAGGAATTTCCGGCAGACAAATCGTCCAATCATGCGTCGGTTTCCCGATGATGAGTCTCAGGACCTTCCACATATTGGCGATCGTCTTCGGACCTAACGTACCCTGAAGCTTTCCCGCCCCACGCAGCACCCCGACGAATGCTGCGAGCGAAGCCGCAACTTCGACGATCGAAGAGCTGCCTCTGGACTGGCATATGACCTGTGTTGTGCAGCAGTGAGAGAGCGCATCTGTTCTCATCGCACGTTCACCTTGGGTTCGACCGACCGTCCTGGCTTTAACAATCCTTCGACGTTGAACTTTTGACCCAGAGGGCGATCGAAATCGATTCGCACCGGGACGCGCTGCACGACTTTCACGTAATTACCGGTGGCACTTTCGGGAGGCAATAGGTCAAACACCGAGCCAGTGCCACCCCCCATGTTCGTGACGTGGCCCTTCAACTTGCGGCCATATGCATCTACGTGGACCTCGACGGATTGACCAGGGTGCATATGGGCAAGCTGCGTCTCTTTGAAATTGGCTGTGACCCAAACATCGTCGAGAGGCAGAACGTCGACAATATCTTGTCCGATACGAACGTTTTGTCCTACCCCAACTCTGCTCTTGCCCACAGTTCCTGTCACTGGAGAACAGATTACCGTGTGGCTGAAGTTGAGTTCCGGTTGGGCGAGCTGGAGCTCTCGGCGCGCGACTTCGGAGTTCGCTGTCTGCGCGTTGGGGTCGTGGTGGGAACTCGCAGCTGTGGACAGCGCCTCGGACAGATTTAGCCCACCTTCCGCAGTCTGAGGTGATTTGAATATTTTTTGAGCACATTTTCGGGGTAATTCGAATCTAGAGATTTCTTAACCTTCCTATCCTCGGTACGAGTCCTCAGGAAGTATTGCGTGTCCTGCGAAAAAGTCTTTGTAGTGAAGACCAACCCTCTTGAAAGTGGAGTAGCCATGCGTAGGATCGATGCATGTACTTGCGTCGCTGCTATCGCAACAAGGATGGCAAGCGCCATGGCTACTGGGCGCTGGTCGAGAGTTATCGTTCGTCGCGAGGCCCACGGCAGCGCGTGGTGGCCTACCTCGGTGAGATGGATGCGGCAGGGCGTCTGGGCATTCATCAACAAGCCGCAGGTGCTGCCGCTGTTGCTCAGCGAGGATTATTCCGGGACATCGAGCCGCAGTGGGTGGAAGTCGATCTGAAGCGGATCGCTATCGAACGGAAGCGCGCCTTTGGCGGTCCTTGGATGGGGCAGGAGTTGTGTCGGCAAGTGGGACTGCTCGATTTTCTGGAACGAACTCTCCTGCGGGACGAGAAGAGATTTCCTGGCCGGTGATGGCGCAGATCCTGATCCTGGCACGGCTCTGTGATCCCTCCAGCGAGTTGCATATCGCGGAGCGATTCTATGAAGCAAGTGCGTTAAGCGATCTGCTGGGCGTGCCCGCTAATAAGGTAAATGAAGACCGACTCTACCGCTCTCTGGATCGACTCCTGCCGCATAAGGAAGAGCTGGAAAAACATCTGAAGAATCGCCTGGGAGAACTATTCGATCTGGACTACGACCTGTTGTTGTACGACGTCACCAGTACGTACTTCGAAGGCGAGGCCAAGCGGAACGAATTGGCTCAGCGGGGTTATTCGCGCGATCACCGCCCCGACTGCAAGCAGGTGAACATTGCTCTGGTGGTAAGCCGCGAAGGAATGCCTTTGGGCTACCAGTTGTTCACCGGGAACCGCAACGACGGAACCACACTGGAAGAGATCGTGGAGCGGATCGAACGACTGTACGGGAAAGCAAACCGTATCTGGGTGTTGGATCGCGGCATGGTGAGCGAAGAGAACGTGCGGTATTTGAAGGAAGCCAAGCGACGGTACATCGTGGGGACACCGAAGGGCATGCTGAAACGGTTCGAGGGAGAACTGCGCGCCAAAGACTGGAATCAAGTGCGGGAAGGTCTGGAGGTGCGTTTGTGTCCGGCCCCTGGTGGGGAAGAAGTATTTCTTCTGTGCCGGAGTGCGCAGAGGAAAGAGAAAGAGCAGGCCATGCATGAGCGCTTCGAGAAACGCATCGAGGAGGGGCTGGAAAAGATCGTGGCCAGCTGCGCCAAGCGCAAACAACTGCCGGCCGCTGTGGGGCAGCGGGTGGGGCGATTACTGGGCAAGAACTCTCGGGCAGCGGGAGCGTTTGAGGTCAAGATCGATCCAGATATCAGACGGCTTTGCGAAGTGTCAGCTGGAAAAGAATCGATCGCTGGCGGGAGTGGGCACGACTCAGTGAGGGTTGTTATGTGTTGCGCAGCAACGTGACGGACTGGAGCCCAGAAGAACTCTGGCGTGCCTACATGCAGCTGACCGAGGCCGAGGCCGCGTTCCGCATCCAGAAGACGGATTTGCAACTGCGACCGATCTGGCACCAGAAACAAGAGCGGGTGGAGGCGCACATCCTGGTGTGCTTTCTGGCCTTTGTGTTGTGGAAGACGCTGGCGCAACTCTGCCAACGCGCTGGGTTGGGCAACGAACCACGAAAAGTATTCCAGGAGTTGGCGGACATCACCCTGGTCGACGTCGTGTTACCAACGCGCAACGGAGTAATCATCCGCAAGCGCTGCATCAGTCGACCGACTGAGCACCAGGCGATACTGTTGCAACACCTGAATCTGCATCTCCCCAACTCGCTGGAAATGGCCCAAGTGTAGTGAAGACTCGGGCATGTCCGTATTGAAAACACAGGTATTTATTCTTCAAACTGCGGAACTTGGGTTAGGGCGTGGTTGATGGCAATGCTGGTCAACCACGTCGAGAATGAGGATCTACCTTCGAAGCCCCGCAAGTGGATGAACGCTTTCTGGAAAGTCTGCTGGACAACGTCTTCGGCATCTTCCCGGCTCCGTGAATAGCGGAGCGCGAGCCCAAAAATCCTTTGCCGGTGGCGCTTGACGATGGCTTCAAATGCCAGATCATCTCCACCCTTGGCGAAAGCGACCAGTTCTTCGTCCCTGGCTGAGAGTTGGGAGGAAGCGACGGTCACGCCGAGTTCGTCAATCGTCTTCAATAGTTGACGGTCCATGGTGCTTCTCCTGGGTAGCTTTCGAATCGGCCCCGAGGCAACCAGCATTGCCTGTCTGCACTCGCTTGGACTGAGGGCAAGGACTAGGCCAAATCTGCGGAGCCGTAAGTCGAGGAATTTCAGAGGAACACTGCTCAGCAGTTGAATCTGTCGAACCTAAGCGGCGTTGAAACTGTTGAAGACGTCGAAGATGTCGAAGTGCTCGAAAGGCCGTGATGATAGGCAAGCCGCGATGTAGGCGTACTGATGCCTATCGGTCTCGGGTTCCCGGAGGAATACAAGCACTGAAAGATGAATCCCTCAGCGTCTGGATGCGGGCGGCGCGATCCGAAACGGGGAGTCCAACGATCTCGGTTTTTCACATCGAATTACGCCGCCGCGTTTATGAATGCCTTGTGGATTGTTCAGGACTTCTTGACGACCGTTTGGTTATGGTGATCGACGGCATGCCGCGATACGCGCACCAGCGCGCCGAAAGATAAGATTTCATGGCGGTCAGGAGCTGCAATGCTGTATGTAGTGTACATAGAGCGGAATTCAGCGAAGCGGTGCGGGTTATGTGGTCGTATCAGAGACGTATTCGAATTTCCAGGGAGGCCAGGGAAATTCCGTTTGGAATGTGGCGCCGATTTGGCAACGGTCAGGAATTGCCGAGTAGTTTGAACAACAGTTGGAGCGTCTTGTGATAGGACTTGCTCTAGTTGCCCTATTGTCGATTGCATAGTATTTCTCCTTGTATGAAAGATCGAATGTTTCTGGATTTAGCCTCCCGTCTTGCGTCTTCTCCGCTTGGGATTTCAGATTTCAGGATGAACCTCCATCTTCCTTCCCTCTGACCTTTTGTTTCTTAATCTGAGGTTTTCTTCTATTTGGACGCACTACGCCTTTGTATTCATCCTCGCCCGTAAAGGTCGTCGGTCGAAATCCGATTATCGAGACTGGCAGAGCCAGTTGAGAGTTTCATCGGATGGTCAGCAAGGAACGAACAACAAGAGCCTAACTTCAGTTGAATACGTGAAAGAGCACGATCAGAAAGGCCGCGGTTCCCCTCAAGCCATCCAGCACTTCAAAGTGTTCTTTTCCACTACTCGTACGGTCGACGGTAATGGCAACATTCATCGGACAGTTCTCCCCAATTCAGGCTCCGCGCCTTTCTCTATGCGCGTTTTGCAGCGACGGATGTTTCAGCGAACCACAAGACTTGCGGTCAGAGGCGTGTTGTCCGAAGAACTCCCGGCCAGCACTTGATATTCGCCCGAGGGCAGGTTCCAAGCGTTCTTCTCTTCATCAAAGGTCTTCAATACCCGGTCATCGATCGCAACCGTAACGGTCTGAGATTCGCCAGGAGCAAGCGTGATTCGCTTCCACCCGACAAGCCGCTTGAAGGATTCGTCTGAACCTTTCGGAAGCCGCCCATAGACCTGAGCAATCTCGGTGCCGGTTCGCTTGCCGGTGTTCTTCACAGTGAAGCGCGCAGTCTTAGCGGTTGAATCGACAGACAGGCCGGAGTATGCGTAGGTGGTGTAAGACAAACCGAAGCCGAAGGGAAACAGTGGCTTCTTATTCTGTGCTTCATACCACTTGTAGCCAACCTCAGGCCCCTCATCGTAGTGGACAGCGTAACCAGCGCGAGCCGAAGCATTCGCTGTAGGCGCACCGTTGTCGGCAACATCTCCAGCGCGTACCGGGCTCTCGGATGGAATCTTAGGCGCATCAGGATGCGGAAGATCCGCTTCACTTTTCGGGAAAGACAGCGGGAGCTTGCCCGCCGGATTGACGTCTCCAACGAGCACGTTTGCTAGCGCCTTGTGCCCTGAACTTCCGGCGTACCAAGCCTCGACCAGGCCCGCTACTTTGTCGATCCAGGGCATCGTGACGGCAGTGCCAGTTTCGAGCACGACGATGGTGTGTGGATTCGCTGCCGCCACCTGCTCGATCAATGCATCCTGGTTATTCGGAAGCGAAAGGCTCGGCACGTCCATGTCTTCTGCCAGCCACTGATATGCAAAGACAATCGCAAGATCAGCAGACTTGGCGAGGTTCGCTGCCGACTTCGGATCTGTTCCCGGATCGAAATCAATCTTTGCGTTCGGCAGCTTCGTCTGAAGCGCCTTTAAGGGAGAGGTTGGGAACCAAACGGGCTTCTGCCAGATCGTCGCGCCTTTGCCAGGAGGCATGATGGCATTGCCGCCGGGAGGATCGACTTGCGCCGATCCTCCACCGGAGATCATCCCGACGTCGCCATGCCCGCCAATAATCGCAATGGTGTGGACCTTGGATGGATTGATCGGAAGCACCGTCGGGCTGTTCTTCAGCAGAACGATGCTCTTTTCCTCTACTCGCTGGGAGGCTTCAAATCCTTTCTCGACATCCGCCACGCCCGTCTGCGGCGGATCGTCTACTATTCCCGATAGAAACTCGGCATACAGAACTCGGCGTGCATGCTCGTCAATTTCCGACAGCGGAACTTTGCCGGCTTCAACTGCTTCTTTCAATTTTGGACCAAAGAAGTTGGCCATAGGCTGTTCCTGATCGAGACCTGCTGCGGATGCCTTTTCCGTGCTGTGTGTTCCACCCCAGTCGGAAATGACAAATCCCTTGAAGCCCCATTCATTCTCGAGCACATCGCGCAGCGTGTAGGAGTTCTCACAACCGAAGTCGCCATTGATCCGGTTGTAGGAACACATCACTGCACCGGGATTCGCGATGGAAATGGCGATATGAAATGCGAGCAAATCAGATTCCTGCATCGCCCGCTTCGAGATGACGGAGTTCACAAAGAAACGTCCCGTCTCCTGATCATTCATCACATAGTGCTTGATGTCGCCGACCACATGTTGCGCCTGTTCACACTTCATAAGGTTGCCGACGACAGTGCCCGAGAGGAGCGGATCTTCACCCGCATACTCGAAGCTGCGTCCATTCCGTGGCTCGCGCGCTAAATCTACCCCGCCTCCCAACGTCATGTTGAACCCTTGCGCTCGGAGTTCCTGGCCAATGACAGCGCCGAAGTCGCAAGCGGAGTCTTGATCCCAACTTGCCGCAGCGCCTAAGCTCGAAGGCATAGCTGTCGAATACCTTCCGTTCGCCCCGCTGTCTCTCACTCCATAGCCGGCATCAGAAATTACCAGGGGAGGAATTCCCAAGCGCTTGACGCCCTCAACATATCCCGCACCGCCGTTGGTAAGGTGTGACAGGGGCATCTGCCACTGGGGCGCGTGAGCCATCCCGTTCCCGTGCAATAAAGCCAGCTTCTCGTCGAGCGTGAGCAGCCTGAGAACCATATCGGCACGTTCTTCTGGGGAGAGTTTGGGATTCATCCACGGCCTGTCTGCGACCTGAGCGGCGGCTACGGAGGTCGCGATGATCGTTCCCAAGGCTGCGATGACGCTGCAAAGGAGGTAAAAACCGAACTTGCGATTCTGCATTTGGCTCCCGACGGGACTCATTTGGACCCCTCGATCCCGTTTTGAAGTATGAATTTGGCATTGCTGGTGTGAAGCTCCTGCAGGTACCAAAATCCGTCCACGACGGATGTGACCACGCCGGTTCGGTCCTGCTTTCCCTCAATCACGCGCGATTTCGAGAGTGCGCGCGCAAAAGCGCTGCGCTTCGCGTGTGCGTGCAATTCTTGGGAGTCGATAAGCACCCCTTCCATATCGAAGACAATGACTTGTGTTCGCGTCATAGGCTTTATCCTGCCCGCTCGTTCAATGAGAACTTTCTTGCCGTCACATGTTTGCCGAAGATCGGCACGCACGCCAGAAGGGCTGCCAGAAACCAGAACGCGTTGTGCAAGCCGATTCCCTTGGACAAGAAGCCAATGGCGGCTGGTCCAGTCAGCATGCCCGCGTAACCGGCCGTAGTGAGGGCGGCAACGGCCAATCCCTTTGGCATTTGGTGTTGCGTACCCGCGAGTCTGAACAAGATAGGCACGATATTTGCGGCTCCAAGGCCCACAAAGACAAAACTGACAAGCCCGATCCATGCGACCGGTGCGGTAAGGAGGCCGCACAACCCTAGAAGCGCTATCATTCCACCAAGTGTCAGCACAAAGCGGTTCCCGAATCGCGCTACGATGCCATCGCCGACGAAACGGCTGAACGTCATCGCGATCGAGAAGAGCATATATCCCAGCCCTCCGTGCGCAGCAGAGACGAAGTGTTCGCCGACAAGCAAAAGCGCACTCCAGTCGAGCAGAGCCCCCTCAACCAAGAATGAGATTGCCGCGAAGATAGCGATGACGAGCACGACACCTCTCGGGATTGCAAAGATAGGCTGCTTAGTTCTTTCTCGATTCGAGAGCATGCGCGGCAGAGCCACAACAATCAGTGAAACAAGAATAATAGAGCTGAGAATTGTACTTGAACTGAGTGCGATACCTCGAGAGAGAAGAGCTGTCACGATTCCCGACCCCAGAAATCCACCAACACTGAAGAGTGCGTGAAATCCAGACATCAACGGTTTCTCAGAGACACGCTCAACATCGACACCGTGCAGGTTCATTGCAACATCTAACGATCCCAGAGAAGCCCCGAAGGCGAACAGCGCGACTCCAAGGGCGGTCGGCGACGATAGGATGCTCAAGAGCGGCAACATGAGTGCCAGTCCTATTCCACCTGAGAGTACGACCGGCTTACTACTGAAGCGCGCACTTAGGTTCGCAGCAAGCGGCATCGCAACGATGGAACCGGCGCCCAAGAGCAGAAGAACCAACCCCATGGTGTCGTCGCCGAGATGGCAGCGAGTCTTTGCGAAAGGCACTAAGGGAGCCCAGCAAGCTACGCCGAAACCTGCGGCAACAAACACCAGCCTGGTCGATAGCTTCGCGCGCGATAGATACAAACCCTCTGTCATGAAAATTCCCGCTCTCGGTTGTTTCGAACGAGACGCAATCTACACTTGCCCAATGATAACTTTGGTGCCGGCATTGGAAAAGGTCGAGACAATCTCCTCCGATGTACCGGACTCAAGAACGACATGGTCAAGGACTGCCAGTGCGGCCACCTGAAACGGCGCCCGAGTCTCAACTTTGTCCATAGTGACAAGCGCTGCGGTGCGATCACTTCTCGCGATGAGTGTGCGTTTGAATTCGGCATCTGCCATCTGGAACGCGCCAATTCCAAGAGATACGGAAACCGCGCAAGCTCCCAGGAAACACAGGTCAAAGCTTAAGCGTTCGGCTTCGCGGATCGCAGTCAGCCCGATGGCCGCGTCGGTTTCACGATCGATCTCTCCTCCCAAGACAATGACTTTGAAATTCTTTCGATCGAGGAGGGCGCTTGCGATTGAGATCGAATTTGTAGCGATTGTAAGAGAGCGATCGGGCGGCATCTCTCTGGCCAAGGCCAAGTTGGTGCTGCCGCTGTCGAGGAACACTGTCGAAGCTTCAGAGACTAGGGTCAGGGCGGCCAAGGCCAAAGCGCGTTTTTCTTTCGAGTCATTCAAGAGTCTGTGTTCAAACGGGACTCCATCCGGCGATATCGGAAGCCCTCCACCGTAAACCCGCTTGCACTTGCCCTCGGCGGCTAACGCCCGCAGATCTCGACGGATGGCGTCCTCGGACACCAGGAACTCCTTCGCGAGGGCACTGGCATTGACCGGGAGGCCGCGCAGCAGTCGACTTTCAATCTCGTTCTTTCTTATTGCTCCTGACGAACCATGCATAAACAAGAAATTACCATGCACGATCAAGAAACACAATAGATTCAGTCTTCAGCGGCGATCTACCGTTCCGTCGGGTCTTCATCCGATTTGACCAGCTAGCACCTTGGCGACAAAACTTGCCGTGGCTGAACCCACCTCGCAGAGGCGAGCGCCTCCGGTTTTCAACTTCTCCTTCTGCGAGTCGCAGGGCAGGCTGCGCCATAAGCGAAATCTAGCGCCGCACATCGAGGCGGACGCGGTTTTTTTCATCGGTTCGCCCAAAAACCGAATATTCATAGTCCAGGGCGCCAGCCTTTGCCGGTTCGATGGCCCCACACGGCTGGAACAGATACGTGAACTGCTAAACGAGATGGCGGAAAAGATGGCGGCGCATTTGACGGAAATTCCACTCACGATAGAGGCGACGAAAAACAGTCTCTCCGAGCAAAAACCCGATTGATCCCTCCGTAGAGGTTTGTGTTTGTGGCGAGCCTTATACCGGTAAGTGCATGCCGGCAAGTTTCGGAACTCAAGTCCGCCAGCTGTTTATTGACCTTGCTTCTTCAGGTAATTCAGCAGCTGCCGGAGCACGAACATCCAGAAAGTACGGACATGGAGGTTCATTGGGCTTCCTTGGATCAGTTCGGGCCGATTCTTGGGTCCATCCAGCGGGTTAATCGGGGCCAAATCGGAGGGCTAAGCGAAGTCTGATCAATGAGTTACTGCTATCCTACACGCCAATCGGACCGCGGTGAAACTTCAACCTAAAACTTCACTCAACTACCTGTTCAGAGTGCTTGGAGCAGGCCGCTCTCTTGACTGAACTGTGCATCCACCGCAGGAAACATTCTAGCAAAGGCTGGTGGGAGCGCGACGCTTCGGCAAGTAGAAAATTTCCAAGCTGCGCCGCCCTTGTGCCGACTGGTCAGGGGCGGTGTGAGATGGTGAGTACCGCCAGAACAACCAGGAGAGCGGCGGTGGCTGTGTGCAGGAGTATGTGGAGCGTGTTCGGCCGGATGTCGTTGCGCTGGGGGAGGAGGGCGTGAGTGCCGCCAAACATTTGTTGATAGCGCGCGGCGCGTGCGGGTTCGGGGCGGAGGAGGTATGGGATCCACCAGGCGCGCAGCTGGCCAAGGAATAGCAGTACGTAGCTGATCCACAGCCACCAGAGAAGCCAATCCGGATAGGCCTCGCCCAAATGGATGATGCTGGCCGCGAGCCCGAATGCGTACGGGGCGGCGCTGAGCAGCGTGGTGGTGAAAAGCGCGGAGCCGGGGTTTGCGGCGCGGACTCCTGGGAGATTGTTGAGCGTGCCGAGGGGAACCCAATCGTGCAGGGCGAGGAACAACACGATGAAAGTTTGCAGCGCGAGCAGCACGTTCGTGGAGGCGGAATGCACTAGGAGAGAGATTATACGGGAGAGTTTCGGTTTTTGAGTTGGTGGAAGATCTGGCGGCGACGAGACGTACAGGATTCCCCCAGGCGGAATCAGAGATTGTCTGGGTAGCCTGCGTCGGGTGGTTGCGGGATGATTTGCGTGGGAGGAACTGCTGATGCGAAATTTATTCGGGAATCTTGCGGTGATGATTTTGGCAATGGGCTTGGGTGCGTCGGTGGTGATTGGCGGGTGCGAGGGGGAAGTGCGAACCTACGATGCTGGTTATGGGGACTACCATACATGGAATCATGGCGAGGTGGTCTACTACAACAATTGGGAACATGAGACGCATCGGGATCACGTGGATTTTGGGAAGCGGAATGACGCCGAGAAGAAGGAATATTATTCGTGGCGGCATAGTCAGGGTGACCATAAACAGGGCCAGCATTAAACTTTGGGTATTTGTTAGGTGGTGCGGAGGCGTAGGTCAAGAGCATCACTGATTAGCGCAGAGGCACAGTGATGACGACGGGGCATGCCGTGCCCGTACTTCAAAAACCCCACCCTTTGAAAACCAAAAGGGTGGCGCACCCGCCGCGGTGATTCTAAATTCCGGTAATTCACACAACTTGCGTCACGGCGCGTGCTGATTTTCTTGCCCGCTTCCCTGCACTTGCGTGTTGTGGCGGAATTTTGATTTGCGCTTAGTTACTCTGCGGGCGGGAGAGATTGGTGGAGCTGGGCGCGGGCGTTGGCTACGAATTTGGCGAAGCGATGGGCTAGGGTGAAGATGCGTTCGGATTGGCGGAGGCGGATGGCGTCTTTGGGGATTAGTTCGCCGCCGATACCGAGGGCTGCGGCGCCGGCGAGGATGAAATTTGCGGCGGTGTGTTGGTTTACGCCGCCGCTCGCTACCAGGGGGAGATTCGGGAAGGGGGCTTTGAGGGCGCGGATGTAGCTATCTCCACCGACTTGGGCGCAGGGGAAAACCTTTACAAAATCGGCGCCGGCTTTCCAGGCGCGAGTGACTTCGGTCGGAGTGAGGGCGCCGGGCATGGCAACTACGTCGGCGCCTAGGGCGAATTCGATAATTTTTATATCGAGGCCGGGGCCGGTGAGGAATTGCGCGCCGGCGTCAACGCATTGACGGGCCACGTCGGAATCGAAGACGTCGCCGGCGCCGACGATCATTTTGGGGGCGTGTTTTACGAGGTGGGCGATTACGGCGATGGCGCCGGGGACCGTCATTTCAATTTCGACGATGGGGATGCCGCCGCGGGAGACGGCTTCGGCGGCGAAGAGAGCGTCTTCGGCGGAGGAGAGGCGGACGGCGGGGACGATGCCGATCTGTTCGATGCGCGAGTGGATTTCGTCGCGTTTCATTGTTGGGGGCCTCGGTGCTTGGTGGCGGGGCGATTCTATCGGAAATGGGGCGTGAGAGAGCGAAAAAATGCGAGCGGGAATTTGAGGTTGGCGGCGAGGGTGAAATTCAAAAGCATTACTGATTAACACAGCTGAACACTGATAAAGGCAGTGATGAAAGCGGGCGAGGAGAAAAACGAAGAGAGATCCTTCACCCGCATTCGCGGGTTCAGGATGACGGCTTAGAGGCGAAGCCGACAACAAAGTCAAAAACTGAGGCAAAAACAAACACAAAGACTAAGGCAGAAACTAAGACAACGTCAAAGACGCCTGCCTAAAAAGAAAAAGCAGGCGGCCGCTACAAATGCAAATCAACACCTTCCTCGTGTGGTTAGACTTCGAAGGATTCTTCGGTGTCGGGGAGTTTGTCGCTTTCGCGGGCTATCCAGACGTACATGGCGGGGAGGAGGAATATGCCCATGATTAGGGCGGTGATTAGGCCGCCGACTATTACTATGGCGAAGGGGCGTTGGGAATCGGAGCCTATGGCGCGGCTTGTGGCGGCGGGAAGCAGCCCGAGGGTGGCTACTAGCATGGTCATCATGATGGGGCGGAGGCGGAGGACGGCGCCTTCGATGGCGGAGTCTTCGATGGAGTGGCCGTGGGCGCGAAGTTGGTTGATGTATTCGAGCATGATTACGCCGGTTTCGACGGAGACGCCGAAAAGGGCTAGAAAGCCGATACCGGAGGAAACGCTCAGATGCGTTCCGGTGAGGAGCAGGGCTAGCAGTCCACCGAGCGGGGCTACGGCTACGTTGGCGAGGATGAGGCCGGCCCATTTTGCTGAGCTGAACATTGTGTAAAGGATGATGAAAATTACCAGCAGGGTGATGGGGACCACGATCATCAGACGCTTTTGCGAGCGTTTTTGGCTTTCGTATTCGCCGGCCCAATCAATGTGGTAGCCCACCGGTAGCTTCACGCGCGCTTTCACTAACTCCATGGCCTCTTCTACGGCGCTGCCTAGATCGCGGCCGCGAACGCTGTATTTAATGGCGACGTATCGAGAATTTTCTTCGCGGTAAATTTCGGAGGCACCGTCGCGGACACTTACTCTGGCTAGTTGCGCCAACGCGACTCGTTCACCGCTCGGGGCTAACAGGCGAATATTTTCGATGGCTTCTTTGTTGTCGCGATAGTTCGGTTGGTAACGGACTACTAGATCGTAGCGCTGTTCGCCTTGCAGGACTTGGCTTACTGCTTTGCCGCCGACGGCGGTTTCTACGGCGTCTTGTAGGTCGGAGACATTGATGCCGTGGCGGGCGGCTTGCTGGCGGTCTACGGAAATATTCAGATTTGGTTGGCCCAGGACGCGGAAGAGGCCTAGATCTTCTACACCGGCGATGCCGCGCATTACGTTGACGATTTCCTCGCCCTTTGCTTCGAGGACCTGCAGATCTTCGCCGTAGAGTTTGATGGCCAGCTCGCCTTTCACGCCGCTGACGGCTTCTTCCATGTTGTCCGCAATGGGTTGCGAGAAATTCCAGAGGATGCCGGGCATTTTGCTTAGCTCGGTGTCCATCGCGGAGATGAGTTCGTCTTTATCTTTGTGAAAAACGGGGCGCCATTTTTCTTTGGGCAGGAGGTCCACGAAATATTCGGTATTGAAGAAGCCGGTGGTATCGGTGCCGTCATCGGGGCGGCCGACTTGACTGGTCACCAGTGTGACTTCGGGAAATGAGGCGAGGATATCGCGGGCTTGGTTCGCGACGCGGACGCCTTCGGTGGGGCCGGTGCTCGGGGCCAGCGTGCCGCGGACCCATATGGCGCCTTCGTCGAGGTGGGGGAGGAATTCGGAGCCGATCACGCCGCTGATCATCAGGAAAACGGCGAGGGTGAAAGCGGCGGCGCCGACGCCGACGGTGAAGATGCGATGGTCAATGGCCCAGCGAACGGCGATGCGATATTTATCGCGGAGCAAAATCATTACTGGGTTGGGCCATTCTTTTACACCGTGGCCAAAGACAAGCAGCGCGAGAACCGGGGCGATCAGAATCGCAAAAATCAGCGCGCCGAGCAGGGCGAAGGAGACGGTCCAGGCCATGGGCTTGAAGAGGCGGCCTTCGACGCTTTGCAGAGTGAAGATGGGGAGATAGGCGGTGATGATGATGGCGCGCGCGTAAAAAACAGGGCGCAGGACTTCCATTACTGCGTCGCGAATAATTTCGAGAGGCGATTTTTGCGCGCTGGAGGAAAGGCTGAAATGGCGGACGATGTTTTCGATGATGACGACGGTGCCGTCAACGACCATGCCGAAATCGAGAGCGCCGAGGGAGAGAAGATTGGCGGGAATTCTGTTGAGGTCCAGGCAGATGGAGGCGAAGAGAAGCGAAAACGGAATGGTGAGCGCTACGATGAAGGCGCCGCGGGAATTTCCGAGGAAGAAGAAAAGGATTATGGAGACGAGCAGGACACCTTCGGTGAGATTTTCGAGGACCGTGTGCGTGGTGAGATGCACCAGGTTGCTGCGGTCGAGGAATGGGACGATCTTTACACCGGGCGGCAGGATCTCGTTGTTCAGCTGATCAACTTTTTGATGAATGGCGGCGAGGGTTTCGTCGGCGTTGGCGCCTTTGCGGAGCAGGACGATGCCCTCGACGACGTCGTTATTGTCGAGGACGCTGCCGTCGGCGCGGTGAATTCCCTTCCCGATTTGTCCGAGGCGGATGCGCGGACCTTGCGTGACGGTGGCGATATCTTTCACACGGAGGACGGTGCCATTTTTTGTGGTGATGGCAGTTTGCTCGATGTCATTCACGTCGCTGAACAGGCCTACGACGCGCACGTTAATTTGCTGGAGGCCGGTTTCGACGAAGCTGCCGCCGGCGTTGGCGTTGTTGTTGGCGAGTTGTTGCTCGACTTGACTGATGCTGAGGCCGTGAGAGACGAGCGCGTTGGGATCCACGCGGACTTGATATTCGCGGGTGATGCCGCCGAAGCTGGAGACGTCCACGACATTGGGGACGGATTTAAATTGTTTTTCGAGCGTCCAGTCTTCGATGGATTTCAAATCCATCAGATCGTATTTAGGATTGGTGCTGTGCAGCGTGTACCAATAAATCTGGCCGACGGGGCTCCAGTCCGTCCCCATTTGTGGTTGCAGGCCGTTCGGGAGCATGACTTGCGAGAGGCGCTCGAGAACTTTCGCGCGATTCCAATCGTCGCTGGAGCTGTCGTCAAAAATTAACATGACGCTGGAGAGGCCGAAGAGCGAATCGGAGCGCAGATGGGAGAGATGCGGCAGTCCGTTCATCTGAATTTCGATGGGAATGGTTACTTGCTGCTCGACTTCTTCGGCGGCGCGGCCGGGCCACTGAGTGATGATCTGGACGTAGTTGTTGGCGACGTCCGGATAAGCTTCGACAGGAAGATTATGGAACGAGAGGGCGCCCCAGACGAGGAAGAGGATGGCGAGCGCGATCACCATGAAACGGTTGTTGAGCGCGAAATCAATCAGGCGTTGCATCTAGGGCGTCGGCCTTCTCGCGTGGGGATGGCGTGGCACTTATTGCTCCACCGTATTCTGCAGAACGAGCGCGTTGCTGACGACCTGGTCGCCCGGCTTCAAGCCTGAGATTACTTCCTGCATGTTGTTGGGAAGCATTTCTCCGGCGATGACGGCGAGGCGCTTGAATTTATCTCCTCCGGCCGGTAAGTAAACCCAATCGCGATCGTGCAAGTGGAGGATGGCCGTAGCTGGAATTGCGGCGTGCGATTCCTTTTTCTGTCCACGGAAAGTGGCGGTGACAAACATTCCGGGGCGCATATTGCCGGGATTGTGGACCTGGATGCGGACTTTGGCGGAGCGAATATTGGGATCGAGGACGGCGCCGATGTTGCTGATGGTGCCGGTGACGACTTGATCGGGATAGGCGTTGAGGCGAACGTCGGCGGTATCGCCCAGGCGGACGTCGGACAGATCGTTTTCATAGACGTCGCATACGATCCAGACGTCGGACAGATCTGAAATCGTGAAGGGATTGGTGGAAGAGAGGCCCTGGATGCCGGCGGCGTTGGTGACTTGCTGATCGGTGATGACGCCGGCGATGGGCGCGACGATGTCCACGATGCCGGAGGGATGATCGAGCGGCGCGCCGAGGACGCGGAGATGCTCGGCGGTGGTTTCGAGGTCCACTTTGGCTTTGTTGTTTGTGTCTTCGGCTACTTGAAAATCGTTTAAGGAGATTGCGCCGTGGTCGTAGAGACCTTTGGCACGATCGAACTGGGTGTGGGCTAGAGTTTCGTCGGCGACGGCTTTGCGGTAATCGGAGTAGGCGGCGGCGATGTCCGCGCTTTGCACGCGGAGGAGGAGTTGGCCTTTCTTTACTGTGTCGCCGAGGCGGGCGCGAATTTCGACGACGCGTCCGGAGGCGATGGAGATGACCGGGACGGTGCGAGCGATGTCCGGATTGACGACGCCGGTGACGGTGAGTTGCGACGCGGCTTTATATTCGACGGCGGTGGCGAGAGGAAATTGCGCGGCTTTACCTTTATCAACCTGGACGATGTTGGCGTCGCCTTCGTGTTCAACTTGCGCGGGCGGAGGAGCTTCGGCTGCGGCGTTTTTGGTGTTATCTCCACCGCAGCTTGCTGCGACCACAATTGCCGCCGCTAGCGCAAGGGGCAGGTGCATGGCGCCCATCGATTTCATGGAAAACCTCTCGTCCTTTTGTGTAGCACAGTAGACAACGAGTCCGGTAACGAAGGCGTAAAGACCGCGTAAGAATCACATAATTTGGTGCCTGTGCGCCAGAGGTATGCGCCGGGTGCGGCGAGGATTAGCCAGGGAATTTTGAGGATTTGTGACATTTTGTTTGGATGTTCGTCGGCCGCGCGTTGGTTGGTTGTGACCGAGGTTGGCGCGGCTTTTTGTGGCGGGAGTAATTTACTATTGTTGGGAGGTTTGGGCAATTGTCTGGGTGGTGGTGGCGTCGGAAAGTGCTCCGCGCTGTTTTCGTGGAATTTCGCGGCGCGGTGGCGATTCGTCGGAATGAGGTGCGCAACGAATCGTGGGCCTAGGCCGGTCGTACGCGGGCACGGCATGCCGTGCCCCACTCCGGCTTAGGGATTTGTGATGCGGGCTGTGGCGGTGCGGAGGAATGCGTCGGCGTGCGTGGGGTTGGGGAGTTGGCCTTGGGCGAAATGTTTGGCGCCGCCGCCTTTGCCTTGGAATTCTTTCAGGGATTCGCGGATGAGCGTTCCTAGGTCTTGCGTGAGGTTCGGAGACCTCGCTGCTACTACGTGGCCGGATTCGCGGCTGACGAGTAGCGCGATCACATTATTTTCGGCGGCGAGCTTCGCGGCTAGCAGCGCTAGGTATGCGGGCGTGGCGTCGGGCGGCATGGCGACGAGCAGGCGGACATTCGTGGAACGCGGCGCGCCTTCTGCAGAATTCAGCGCGGGAACTTGCGCTTCGGGATTTTGCTGCAGCAGGGCTTGGGCTTCGAGTGTGGCTAGGCGCTCTTCCAGGCGCTTGATTGTGGAGGTATTGGCGCGGCGGGCTTCGATATTTTTTGCTATGGCGATTGGGACGTCTCGCAGGGCGCAACTGAGATGGGTGGCGGCTTGCGTGACGATGGCGAAATCGCTGCGCGCGGCGGTTAGGGCGCGATAGCCTGCTACGAATTCTATGCGCCAGTGATCGCGACTTCTTTCCAGTTTGCGGACTAGGATCAGGCCGGCTTGTCCGGTGCTCGCGAGGTGCGTGCCGCCGCAGGGCTGGCGGTCGAAGCCTTCGATATCAATGGCGCGGAGGATTCCTTCGCGGTCAACTTTTTTGCGGACACCGGATTCAGCTAGTTCCTGGGCTGTGCCGAAGCGGATTACTACCGGGCGATCTTCGAAGATGATTTCGTTGGTGCGGCGCTCGGCGGCTTCTAGTTGGCGAGGAACGACTGATGGCGCGGCGAGATCGATTGTGGAAATTTCCTTTCCGAGATGGAACGAGACGGTCTGAAAGCCGAACAGTTCGATGAACGCGGCGGAGAGCAGATGTTGCGCGGTGTGTTGCTGCATGTGGTCGAGGCGGCGGGGCCAGTCAATTTGGCCGTGGATGGGGCCTGCGGGAACTTCTGTGGTGGTGTAGTGGACTACGCGATGGGGGTCGCCTGGATTGGCGGCGTCTGGCGCGACAGCGTCTGGCCCGGCGGCGGCGTTTGCGTTTGGCGCGTCAACGACTTCTACTACTCGGGCGTCGCCTAACGTGCCTAGATCGTGGGGTTGGCCGCCGGAGGTCGGATAGAACGCAGTCTTATTAAGGATAACTTTCCAGCGGGGGCCATCAGGGGCGCAGGAAACGACGGTGGCGTCGAATTCGCGCAGGAAAGAATCGTGGTAATAGAGCCTGTCCGTCAGGTCAGTTCCCTTTTGGTGCAGCGCAAGAATAACATAGAGACTGTGACGCGATCCGGCCGGACGCGGTAGAATCAGACGTGCCCATCAAACTGATTGCCATGGATATTGACGGAACTTTGCTGAACAGCAAGTCCCAGATATCCGAGAGAAATTCGGAAACGATTGCGGAAGCGGCGGCGCGCGGGATTGAGATTGTGCTGGTGACCGGGCGGCGATTTGATTTTGCTTTGCCGATTGCCAATGCGCTGCCGTGCGATTTGCATTTAATTGTGAATAATGGAGCGCTGGCGAAATCGCGGAACGGGACAACTCATTTGAGATACATGCTGTCTGCTGAAACGGCACGCCAGGTGCTGGCTGCTACGCCGGAATTTCGCGGGAGCGCGGCGGTGATTTTTGATCGTCCGGGGGCGCGGCAGGTGATTATGGAGCGGGTGGATTGGGACGATCCGTTTCGTGGAGGATATTTCCGGCGGAATCGCCAGTATATTGCCGAGGTGGCGCCTTTGGGCGATTGTTTGATTGGCGCCGAGGATCCGATACAGGTGATGTATGCGGGAAATTGCGCGCCGATGCGAGCGGCGATGAAGAGTCTGGAGGCGCTTTCGCGCGCGCGGGATTTTACCCTGGCTTTGACGGAGTATGAGGATCGGGATTTTTCGATTTTGGATGTGCTGCGAAGGGATGTGACCAAGGGGAAAGCGCTGGCGGAGTGGACGCGGCAGCGCGGGTTTGCTCGGGAGCATGTTTTGGCTATTGGGGATAATTGGAATGACCGGCAGATGCTGGAGTTTGCGGGGAGTCCGGTGCTGATGGGAAATTGCATCGCGGAGTTGAAAGCTTGCGGGTGGCCGATTACGCTTTCGAATGATGAGGACGGAGTGGCGGCGGCGATTCGGAATTACGCGCTGAATGAGAATTGATATTGAACGAAGTGTATGGCTTCAAGGGCTAAAGCCCCGCCCTTCCGGGTGCGCGATATTCGAGGTAATTTGTCGAGAATGACCGCGGGATTGAGGGCATCGGACAAGCTGTGAGACTGCGAAATTTATTTTCGGCGATGTATTGTGCTGTGGCGCTGCTTGGTGCTGCGATGCTGTGGCCCGCTGCGGCGCGGGCGGATTATGCTGTCCTGCGTTCGGGAGCGCGTTTGCATATTACTGGGTACGAGCGCGACGGGGAGCGGGTGCGATTGGCGGTGGATGGCGGGACGGTTTCTGTGGCGGCGGAGGATTTGGTGGCGGTGGAGCCGGAGGAGCATTTCGCGGCGGTGCCTGCTGCACCGGTGATCGCGGCTGGCCCGTTTGGGAGTTTGATTCACGCGGCGGCGGAGAAGCATGGGGTGGATGAGAGTTTGATCACGTGGGTGATTGCGGAGGAATCTAATTTTAATCCGCGGGCGGTTTCGCGGCGGCGGGCGCAGGGGTTGATGCAGCTCTTGCCGAAGACCGCAGCGCTATATTCTGTCGCGAATATTTTTGATCCGGCGGAGAACATTGATGCGGGGACGCATTATTTGAAAGATCTGCTGGCCCGGTATCGCGGGGATTTGCGATTAGCGTTGGCGGCTTATAACGCGGGGCCGGATATGGTGGAGCGTTATGGAGGAGTGCCGCCGTTTCCGGAGACGCAGAAGTATGTGAGGTTGATTACGGGGCATATGCAGGCAAAGAACGTTCTTACCGCGAAGAATTAGTCATCGTTCCGATTCTCGGCCAGATTTTTCCCTACACAAAATTAAGTCAAAAACCCCATCCTTCAAAACCGAAGGGTGGGGCACCCATAAGCGTTAACTTAACATTGACAGCAGCGGGGATGCGCGCCTATGCTGAGGCATGACACGAGAATCCGAGGGCTCAGCCATCGACCACTGGGACGTGCTGCGCAGCTTTTTGCCCTCAGGGTGGGAAGCGATGGCCCGCGAGAGTGGTGCGTTGCGCCGGGCGCGCGACTTTCCCACTGCGGAGGGTTTGTTGCGGGTGTTGTTGTTGCACCTAGGGGAAGGATGTTCGCTGGCAGAAACGGCGGTTCGTGCGCGGCACTTAGGCATCACCGTCAGTCCGGTGGCTGTGTTCAAACGCTTGCGTGCTTCCGAGCAATGGCTGCGCTGGCTGGCCGAACAGTTACGCGGCCAGCAGCCAGTGGCGCTGCCCGCGCAGGGGCGGCCGCTACGGGTGGTGGATGGCACTTCGGTGTCGGAACCGGGCAGCACCGGGACCGATTACCGGGTGCACTACGCGATCAATCTTAGGAACCTGCAGTGCGATCATTTTGAACTCAGCGACGTAAAAGGGGGAGAAAGTTTGCAGCGCATTGCGGTGCATCCGGGCGACATCCTGTTGGGGGATCGCCTGTATGCCCATGCGGCTGCGGCGGCACACGTGCGCGCCGCGGGCGGAGATCTTCTGGTGCGGCTGCACCGCAGGGCGCTGCCCTTATTTAAAGGGGCTGGAGAGCGCATCGACGTGCTGCGGCTTTTCCGTTCCCTGCGGGTCGGGCAAATCCGGCAATGGCGCACGCGCACGCGTTGTGACGACGGGCCCTGGATTCCCGGCAGGCTGCTGGCCGTGCGGCGCAGCGCCCAAGCCACGCGCCTGGTGCGCGCGCGCCTGCAGCGCTACGCCCAAAAACATCGCAAGGTCATCAGCACGGAAACTTGGAAGGCCACCGCATACTTCGCGCTATGGACCACTCTGCCAGAAACGTTTTCCGCCGCCGCCATTATGGAGCTGTACCGTCAGCGCTGGCAGATTGAACTGGCCATCCAGCGGCTGAAATCCTTGCTCGGTTTGGGCCACCTCCCCAAGAAAGATCCGCGCAGCGCGCGCGCGTGGCTGCATGGAAAACTTTTTGTCAGCTTGCTCGTCGAGCGCTTGCTGGAAGCAGCAAATACTTTTTCCCCCTGGGGCTATGAACTCGAATCTGCGTCGTAGCCGCTGGCGCGAAACCGCCTTCCTGTTGCGAGAACTGCGGCACGCCATCTTGCCACCGCACCAGCTGACCAACATCTTCCGCGATTGGAAAACAATCGTCGCACAGCTGGCCGAGCCCCGGCGCCGCCGCCGACGCTACACCTACTGTTAAGTTAACGCTTATGGGTGCGGCACCCTCTCGCAGTGATTTTGGGCCTCGGTGATTTTTCCGCTACAAATACAATGTCAACGGCTGGCGGTGCCCAGCTTACTGGGGTTGCTGCTGGAATTGATTGGATTGGGGGTTGGGGGGATTTTGCAGCGGTGGCATATTGCCGCCAGAGTTTCCGCCCGGGTTGGCGCCGTTGTTTCCGTTTGGGTTGGCTGTGGGGCCGCCGCCGAAGGGGTTGGCTATTGGTAGACCCATGGTGCCGCCGGGGAGGCCGTTTGCGCCGCCAGTGGCGCCGCCCATTTGCTGTTGCATTGCGGATGCGGCGTCCTCTAGCGGATTCCAGATGAATTCCCAGTCGACGTATTTTTTTCCGCCGTGGTAGAACTTCAGTGAGCGGGCGTCTTGGGTGCAGCCGACTCCTGTTAGAAAGCCGCCTAGAACGGGGCCGTCAACCGGGCCGGTGGGTTTCAGCAGGGCCATGGCGGCGAGCGTCGCTGGATCAACCGAGAGGCCTCCGGGTGCAAGCCCCGCCATGTTTTGACCGTTCCCCAAATTATTCAGGCCGTTTAGGCCGCCCGCAGTTGTTGGGGCAGTTTGCGGATTCTGCGCGCCGGACTGGTTCGGACCGAACTGGTTCGAGGAATTTGGGTTCGACGGGGACTGGGGATTCTGTCCGTCGGGCGGAGGATTTCCGGATGTGTCCGATCCGGAAGTGCTGGAGGAGCTCGTGGTGGGGGAGTTCGGTATGCCGTTGGGATTGCCGAGCGCCGCGATCGCTGCAGCAGTGTTGGCCTGCTGACCAGAATTGGAATCGGAGAGGCTAGCAACGGATTGGCCTAGTTGACCGGGCTGGCCTTGGAGCGTGGGCAGCTGGCCACCGTTGGCATCCATCAGCGCCATTTGCTGCAGGTTGGCGTAGCGAGTGCTGCCGATAATTTGTCCGGCGGCGTTTACATAGATGAAACGCCAGGCACCGTCGGAGGGATTGGTGGGATTCTTGAAGGCCTGGCGGAGAAAATGAAGATCGGGCATTCCCTTCTGAAGATCGTCGAGGGTTTGCGGGTAGTGGCCGGTCTTGTGGTAGTAGAGGCGAATGGCGCGGGCGTATTGATTGCCGCGCCAGATGGTTTCCTGTTCCATTTGGCGACGGCGGATGGTTGCGCCTTTCTGCATGACGACGACGCTGCCGGCAATCATCAGCAGGATCAGGCCTAGCGCGAACAGGAATGCGTAGCCGGATTCCGGATTGCGGTGGCGCGGCGGGCGGTGCGTGCTTTTCTCGCGGCTGCGCGCTACATTGCGACGTCGCGCGCTGCGCAGTGAGACGCGAAAGCAGTGAAACGCGCTGAGGATTGCGTCGCAGATATGCTGAATATTTAGCTGGGCATTCATTGGTTTGGTGGGCCTGTGCCGGCGCCGGCATCGTTGTTGACGGGCTGAGTCATTTGAACTGTAGCGTGGCGGCCGGAGGAAGTTTCCTCGACGTCGGCTGAGTCGTTATTGATTTTGTCGAGGCGGTAGCGGCCCATGAATACAGAACCCTCTTCGACGACGAGGACGTCATCTCCCTGCAGGAAGAATGCGACGCGTTTCCCGCTCTTGGACATGAAGGCAGAACCGAAAAGCTGCCCCGGGACGGTGACGGGCGGCGGAGGCGGCGGTCGCTGCGGGCCCTTGGGCCGGAAATTCTCCTGCGCAACTTGTTCCGGCGTCTTCGGCGGAGGAGGCGGAGGGCCGAAGATGAAAATATTACGATGCGAGCCGGAATAATCGAGTTTCTTGATTTTATCGAGGAGATCGAGACGGAGGTGCGGCTCGTCTACGTTGAGCGGATGAAAGGACGAATCGGAAGCGAGCACTCCGGCCATGCCGGGACCTTCGCTGCGTTCGGCATAGAAGGCGTAAGCCGCGATGAGCAGCAGACCGATGAGCACGTAGATTTGGTTTCGTTTGGACATGCTCAGGTTCGGAAGTAAGTTTGCAAATCGAGCTGCAGCCGGATTCCACCGCCGGGAGTATTGGCCGATTGCAGGCGCAAATTGCTGAGGAGATAGAAATTCTTGGAGTGTTCGAGGCCGTTGATGAATTGAATGATGGCGGGATAATCGCCTTCGACGGTGTCCGAGATATCAATTTCGGTAACGTCGCGGCCTTTCAGTTCTTTCTGCTTGAAGCTGATGCCGGAGCTGCGCAGATTGGCCTTGGCGGCGATCGAGCCGAGATCGTCTTCGATGGTGGAGTAGCCACTATCCGTGGAAAGAAACGCGTTGTGATAAAAATTATCGTATTGCTTCCCTTCTCCGGCGAGGTCTGCGCGGATTGATTCGCCGCGGGCGACATCGCCCTTCAACAAGCTGGCCTGCATCTTCAAGCGATCGCGCTGGGCGACGGGAGATTCAGCGCCTTCGCGCGAGGATTGCCAGACCTGGTAAACCAGCGCCAGGTCCGCCGCGAAGAGCAGCGCGAGAGCGACGACGACCACTTTCCTTAAAACGCTCCAGGTCATGTTCATGGTCAGGTTGTGGAGTACCAGGCGGTCAACTGCACCGTAATTTTGTCGCCTCCGGAATTCTGGTCGGTATGGCGGTCGTCCTTTACTTGAATGTCCGAAAAAACTTTGGAGCGTTCCAGATTCTGCAGAAATTTAATTTTGGATTCGTCGGATTCTGCGCCGATGGTTAGTTCGACCTGGGCGCGGCCGTTTTCCAGCTTCGGCGAAATGTTCACGACGCGCACGCCCGGCGGAAGGATCTGTTCGAGGTCCATGAAGATTTTGGTCCACGGGAAAGCTGCGCTCGCCGATGAGCGAATTCAGGAAAGTGGCGCGATCGAGAACTTGTTGCGCCTGGGGAGTCTGAAAATAGGCTTCGAGAGCGGCTGCGCTTCTGCTGGTCGGCGCGAATTTCAGATTTGCCAGTGCGAAATTTCGGCGCGCAGAGGCGCGATTGGCGCTGCCAGGAAGTGTACGCGGCATGCGCGAGCAATCAGAAAAGTGATCAGCCCGACGGCGCGCCAGCAACGCCCGCGGCGGCAAGGAACGGCCGCTTATTTTCGTGCGGCGAGGTGGAGAGATTGAGTCGAAGTTTCATGTTTCCATGCGCACGGAGCCGCTCAGGACCTCCATTCATCATCCAGCCGACCAACGCATCCAGATCCTGATGGATCAGATCTTTGGCGCTGGAATCGAGTTCAAGGCGCCTCGTCTGACTCCGGCGAGCGGCCGACTGGGACATTCAATTCCGCGGTCAGAGCGCGGCCGGAACACTTCTTCGCGCGGCGCCGAAGCCGGCGAGAGCGCGCGGTCTGGAGCAGCCGCCCCAAGTGTCTTGATAATAGGCGACCGCCGGGAAAATTTCATCGAGCATGCGCCTGCGGATCGAGCGCCGCAGCTTCGCTGGCCATTTCGGTGGAGCGATAGACGCAGAGATTTCCGCCGCTGACGATGACGGTGGTGAGCGTTTTGCCGCGACATGCGAACCAGCAGCGTGGAGCCGTCGTCTTCGAGCAGCGGCAGAGCGCCAGCGTGGAACTCAGAACCACGCCGGCGCTGGCGTCCGAGCGGCTCGAGGAATTCTTCGTATTCGCGGATGATGCGCTGGCGCGCGACGGCGGTGACGATTTCGAGCGCGCCTTCGCGGCCGGTCTGGCGCATCCAGGAAACGACGGTTTCATCCACGTCGAACGGCACGCTTTTTTTCAAGCGCCAGCGCAAGCAGCGGCAGAGCTTCATCGGCGCGGCGCGGAAGAGTTTCAAACGGCAAAATAAAAACGCGCACGACGGGATCGGGAATCAACAGCGCGACGGCGCGCCGCGCGTCGGGAACGCGACTGAACACTTTGCGAAGCGCGGAGCGCACGGCATCGGGCTGAGTGACGTTGGTTTCCACCGGCGAAGGCATCACGGACCCGGCCGGCAAGCGGTTCGACGGCGTGCGATTCCAGATGTCCGCCTGCCTTGCCCCAGTGCGCGGCGGCCACATGCGTGGACGCAATTTCGACGACCGAGCGACGGATGCGGCATGGCGTTGAGCCAGCGGTCCAGGCGCCGCACGGAGCCGAGGTCGAAGAATTGGCTGGCCAGAGCTGGTGGAGCTAGTCAAGGAACGTCACCTTATTGATTTCGCGCAGAGTGGTGATGCCGCGCGCGGACTTTGGCCAGGCCGGAATCGCGCAGGAAGGTCATGCCTTCTTCGCGGGCGGCGCGCTTGATTTCCGAAGTGGGCCGGCGGTTGATGATCATTTCGCGAATGCGGTCGGAAAGATCGAGCAGTTCGGTGATGGCGGTGCGTCCGCGGATAGCCGCTGCCGGAACATTCCAGGCAGCCCGCGCCTTCGTAGAACGGAACCTCGGCCCATTCGGCAGGATCGAGGCCGGATTCTTTCAGAACTTCGCGGCGAGTAGCTGCACGTGTTTCTTGCAATTCTCGCAGATCACGCGCACCAGGCGCTGCGCCATGATGCAGTTCAGCGCGGAAACGAAATTGTAGGGCTCGACGCCCATGTTGATGAAGCGGCCGATCACGTCGGTGCACGTTGTTGGCGTGAACGGTGGTGAAAACCAGGTGGCCGGTGAGCGCGGAATTGATGGCGATCTGCGCGGTTTCCTGGTCGCGAATTTCGCCGACCATGATTTTGTCCGGGTCGTGGCGCAGGATGGAGCGCAAGCCGCGGGCAAAGGTGAGGCCTTTTTTTTCGTTTACCGGAATCTGGGTGATGCCGCGGACCTGATATTCGACGGGATCTTCGATGGTGATGATCTTGTCTTCGTCGTTCTTGATTTCGTTGATGGCGGCGTAGAGCGTGGTGGTTTTGCCGGAGCCGGTGGGGCCGGTGACCAGCACCATGCCGTAAGGCTCGCGAATATAGCGGCGGAACTGCGCAGCTTCGTCCGGGATCGAAGCCGACGACGTCGAGCGTGAGGTTGCGGAATTTTTCGCTGAGCGTTTCTTTGTCGAGCACGCGGAGGACGGCGTCTTCGCCGTGGACCGAGGGCATGATGGAGACGCGGAAATCGACGAAGCGGCCTTTGTAGCGCACGCGGAAGCGGCCGTCCTGCGGGACGCGGCGCTCGGCGATATCGAGTTCGCTCATCACTTTGATGCGCGAAAGAATCGTGGCGTGCCATTCCTTGGCGAGCGGCTGCATGGCGTATTGCAGCACGCCGTCAATGCGGTACTTCACGACCACTTCGGTGTTGCGCGTTTCGATGTGGATGTCACTGGCGCGGCGCTCGAGCGCGGTGAAGATCACGGTGTCAACCAGGCGAACGACGGGGCTCACGCCGGTATCGCGCGTGAGCTTGTCCATCGAGATGTTTTCGTCGCTGTCTTCTTCGTCGCTGACGACCTGCAGCGTGAAGCCTTCGGTGGCCTGGTCGAGAACGCGCTGGGATTGCTCGGTGCGCTTCAGCAGGTCGCCGATCTGCGAGGCGGTGGCGACTTTAATCTGCAGGCGCTTGCCGAGCAGCAGCGACAGTTCATCGGTGAGCTGCAACTGGCTGGGGTCGGCCATGGCGACGACAAGCGTGGTTGTCGTGCGCTTCCAGCGGCACGAAGTTGTAGCGGAACATCAGTTCGGCGGGAATGCTGCGGAACAGGTCCGGGATCGATGCGCTGCTCGCGCAAGATCGACGAACGGGCAGCGATAGCGTTCGGCCAGGCGGCGCGCCTGTTCGCGTTCGGCGGCGTCGTCCGTGCCGCCGGGAACAACCGGATTGTTGGTGGTGGTTGCCATCGAGTTTTATCCCCCGGTGCCCACCTGGAGGGAGAACAGCGGCAGATAGAGCGAAATCAAAATGAAGCCTACCACAACGGCCATGACCACCAAAATCACGGGCGAAACCCAGATCAGCGTGCGTTGCAGGCGCGTGCTGACTTCTTCTTCGTAGAATTCAGCGACGCTGGTGAGCATGGCGGCCAGCGCGCCGGAAGCTTCGCCGACTTCGATCATTTCGAGAGCCAGGTCGGGGACCAAGCGCGTCTCCGCGAGGCTTTCGTGCAGCGACTTGCCTTCTCTCACGCGGCTCGCTGCGCCTTGGACGGAGGTGGCAATCAGGCGGCTGCCGATGGCTGCGCAGAAGTCTCCAGGCCGGCAACCAGCGGCGTGCCGCCGGCCAACAGCGTGGAAAGCGTGCGCACGAACTGCGCGATCTGGGCTTTCAGCCAGATATCGCCGAAGATCGGGATTTTCGGTTTCAGCCGGTCGATGGCGAGCGCGCCCCGATCGGAGCGCGTCCAGATAAATAATGCCGGCGACCACGCCGGCGACCGACCGCGAAGAATACCAGAAAATAATTGCGCAGCGGGTACGGCGAGATCGAGCAGAATTGCGTGATGGCGGGAGCTGGATGCCCAGGTCTTGATACAGCTTCGCGAACTGCGGCATGGCGTAGGTGACCAGGTAGGTCACGATGACGATCACGGCGACGACCAGGATCGCCGGATAAATCAGCGCCGTGATCAGCGCTTTTTTGAAGCCGGTGCTGACGCGCAGGTAGGAGATGTACTGTTCGAGAACGCCGGAAAGATTGCCGCTGCGTTCGCCCGCGGTGATCGCGGTGACATAGACCGGCGGAAACGAGCCCTGCGCCGCCAGCGCTTCGGAAAGCAGCGCGCCGTCGCGCACGCGTTGGCGGACATCTTGCAGAACCGGCCGCAGGCGGGGGCGGCGGCGCGTTCGGCCAGCAGATCGAGAGCTTTCAGGATCGGCAGGCCGGCTTTGATCAGCGTGTTGAACTGCTGATTGAAGATCAGGAAATCGTTGATCGACAATTTTCTTGGCGCGGTCGAGCGCCGCTGAATTGCGCGAGAATATCGAAATGATTGCGGACGGAAAAGACGTAGAAGCCGCGTTCGGCGAGTTTCTGGCGGGCTTCTCCCTCGGACTGCGCCGTCTCCAATTGCTGGAAGATCCGGCCGGAGGTGTCTCCGACTTTGCATACGTATTGGCCCACGCGTGTATAGACGGCCCGGAGGGTGGGACGTCTCTTGCAAAGTTTAGCATACCCGTTCATTGGCGGGCAGGCGGAGGAGAAAAGGTGTTTAGAATTAATATGGAGTAACAGAGGGAGCGAGCGCGCAATTTGTGGCGACGCAGTTCCGCGCGCGGTCGATGCTGCGCAAGGGAAGGATAGCGGTCTGGAGACCGCCGCTACGAAGGCAAAGTCAAAGCAGGCGGGTTCGCGCGTTTAGTGGATCTGATTTGCGAGGGTGGATTCGTCGACTACGGTGGTGCCGGGGGGCGGGGCGAAGTGAAACATGGTTTCGGCGATGGGGAGATTTTCTTGCCAGTTGGCGAAGCGGAATTCGGTCTCCAGATTTCCTGGTTGGCGGATGATGAGCCTGACCAGGTGAGCTTCGGGGTCGGATTCGAGGAGGACTTCGCGGAGTTCTTGATCGGCGTCGGCGGGTTCGCGCTTGGGTATACAGCGGAGAACGTTGTTGTCCGGGCTGGTCGGGTGGTCTTCGGGGTTTTCAGCTTTCGCGGGGTTCACGATTTCGATGGTGCGGCAGAGTTTTCCGAGATCGGACTTCCCTGTTAGGAGGGCGAGCGGCGTGCGCCAGTCCGAGCTTTCTTTTACTTTGGCGCGGCTGACGGTGCGATCGGCTGGGACGTAGAACCAGACGTTGGTGCCGTCCACGATGAAAAGTTTTTGCTCGGGCGATTCGTACTCCCAGCGCATGCGTCCGGGCTGCGAAAAATAAACGATGCCGGATTCGGCGGAGCCGGAGTTGGCGACGCCTTCGTCGTTGTAGCGTTCGTAGAATACGGCCTTGAGAGTTTGCGCGTGGTGGTAGCGGGCTTCGATGGCGCGGAGCACGGCTTGGGCGCTGGGAGCGGGCGTTGCGAACAGGAATAGGGCCGAGAGAGTTAGGGCGAGCGAGTTCACGCGTAAATTCTAACAGAAGTGAAGTTGGGGAAGGTTGCGGGGTTGTGATGTGGCGTTGCGTCACGACGTTAAGCTCGAGCGGCCGGGATTTCGGAAGGCTTCGGCAAGGAGGGTGCGGGTCCGCATACGGCGGTTCAGTGAGTTGAGCCCTGACGGGCCGCGAGGTTCGAGTCCTCGTTCGCCACAAGGGCTTCGCCGCTCTGCAGGTTTCCGTTTCGGCTTCACCGTCTTCTGAACCTGTAAAGCTCAGCCGAAGCTGATTGGCTGGCGCCGTGCCACCCGTGCGTTCGACGTTCTACTGCTCGCTCTCACTGTTTGGGCCTTCCTCACTTCCGTGAGTACTACGCCCGCTGCTGACTTCTGCTGCACGGTCAGAGTGAATCTCTCCACCCTCAGTCACGAATCCGTGACATGCAGCAGATCTCCCGCGATAAACTCGACTGCTTTCAATACGCGACCGCCTGATTTACCACCAGCGTCCTTGATGGATACGGACTTCGCGATCCGTTGCTCGCTCGTCCGACGCCGTAGGCCTCTGATCCAGTTCTTGTCCATCGGCCCGTATCTTTGTTCCACGCTTCCTTCAGACCCCACCTCGCCGCGACGCCCTTGCGCTTCGCTACCCTTCACCTCCAGCAGGTTGGGGCGGGACTCGCACCCGCAAGCTGTCGAACATGCACGGCGTCCAAAAAAACGGGAAAGAGGGGTTTCCTCTTTCCCGTCAGAGCCGAACGGAAAGACTACTGGAGGGCGACCAACTTCTCGCACGCAACGTCTGTTCCAGGATCCGCGCCACCCGCTGGGTCGAACCGGACCACGCCGGATTCATCCGAGCAGAACGTGCGCTGACCAGTCGTTCCCACCGTGACCGGAACGGCCGCGGCTTCGAACGAGGTATTCGGATTGGCTGCAGTACCCGCACCGCCCGCACCGGTCGCCGTCAGGGTATAACCGCTCTTGATGCCGGTAACGGTGATGATCGGGTCGAGAATGCAAGCCGTAGCTGCCGCCGCAGTGCAAGGAAGCGCACCACCAAGGTTGGCGATGGCTGCCGCGAAGCCCTGTCCCCACGTGGAGGAGTAGGAAACTTCAGCGGTCACGATGGAACGGATCGAACCGACAGCCGAGGCTTCGTTGGCCGCGATACGGGCGCGAAGCAGGTTCGGAATTGCGATGGCCGCGATGATCAAAATAATCGCGACGACGATCAGCAACTCAATTAGTGAAAAACCCTTCTGATTCTTCTTCATTGTTTGGTATCTCCTTGAATCATGAAATTCGAAGGCCGGGGCGAACTGACCGACACTCCTGGCAGAGAGGAACCAAGCAACGCCCATTCCACTCCGGTACAGTGGGATTACTCTTAAGCGACATACGGATATCGTCATCAAATGCAATGAGATACGCGGATTCGTCGGGGAGAAGCCAATGGCATGGGGGTGCGGAAAAACGCCGAGAACCAGAAAAATGACTAATTTTGACTTACGGCGGCGACGGAAAACGTCAATCGACTCGCGGCATACGCGGTGCACAGGCGAAAGTAAAGGCGAAGGGCCGCTGTTGATGAAACATGAGAGCCGGCGCGAACGAACAGACTGCGATTGCATCCGAAGTGCGGCGAGAGCGAAGAATCATCGCAGTGCGGGCGCGGCGAAGGCAACGCGAATAGGAGCACGGTCACGGAAATGGACCTCTCCAGGCGGGGCCGAGCGGGACGTGTGACAGGCGGCTACAACGGGTCCAGGAGCTACTGCAGAGCGGGCAACGCTTCGCAGGCGGCCTGAGTGCCGGCGGTGGCCCCTGACACATCGTAGTGAATGGTGCCCGGCTCGTCGCTGCAAAAGCTGCGGATGCCGGTAAGATTCTCGGTGACGGGAGTGGCGGTGACGAGATAGGCATCCGTGCCTGGCGCGCCGCAGCCTGCCGGCGGAGGAACCGTCGGCCCGACAGGGGTAAAGTTGAATGTGAATCCGCTTTTGCTGTTCGGCGGAGTGGTAATGATTTCATCGAGCAGTATGGCTTGATTGCAGCTCGCGGGCCCGGCAGGCGGACCACCGAGAGTCGCGAGGGTGGGGGGAAAGCCATTGCCGTAGGTGGAATTATAGGTCATGGCCGCAGTGGTGATGGTACGCACGGTGACAGCGGCAGCAGCTTCATTGGCGGCGATGCGCGAATTCAGGAGACTGGGTATGGCTATCGCCGCGATGATCAGGATGATGGCGACGACGACGAGCAGCTCGATCAGGGAGAAACCGCGCTGTGCGGAGGACCCGCGTCGCTTATTCCGACTTGTGTTCTCGGTGAACATGATCGCAACAATTTTCCTCTGAAAGCGAGCTATCCAGCTGCGAGAGCTGGGCCGAGCAACTGTACTTCCCGATTAAGATCTTGAGCCTTGCCAGCCGGCGGAGCAGGTCACGCCTGGCGCTTTGCAGCAACTGCGAATCTCTGTGTGAAGCGATTGCGACTAAAAAACGGGAAGGAGGGTTGGCCTCCTTCCCGGCAGAGCCGAACCGAAGACTACTGCAGTGCGACCAACTTCTCGCACGCAACGTCTGTTCCAGGATCCGCGCCACCCGCTGGGTCGAACCGGACCACGCCGGATTCATCCGAGCAGAACGTGCGCTGACCAGTCGTTCCCACCGTGACCGGAACGGCCGCGGCTTCGAACGAGGTATTCGGATTGGCTGCAGTACCCGCACCGCCCGCACCAGTCGCCGTCAGTTTATAACCGCTCTTGATACCGGTAACGGTGATGATCGGGTCGAGAATGCAAGCCGTAGCTGCCGCAGCGGTGCAAGGAAGCGCACCACCAAGGTTGGTGATGGCGGCCGCGAAGCCCTGTCCCCACGTGGAGGAGTAGGAAACTTCAGCGGTCACGATGGAACGGATCGAACCGACAGCCGAGGCTTCGTTCGCCGCGATGCGGGCGCGAAGCAGGTTCGGAATTGCGATGGCCGCGATGATCAAAATAATCGCCACGACGATCAGCAACTCAATTAACGAGAAGCCCTTCTGATTCTTTTTCATTGTAGCTCCTGGGAGCCTTAGCTCCGGAATTTGTGTCATACACCCTGGCGGGGTACAGCCTGCATAGTGCAAGCGGGGTGCCACGATGAGGGTAAGGGGTCACTTTCGCAGCACATTGCATTATAACCCTTAGATTCATCATGATACAAGGGCCTTGAGGCTGTGTTTTGCAGCATCGCCGACGACCGCGCCTCGAAGGGCCCGGAAATCGACGAATATTGTCACTCTAAACTGACTCAACCCGGCGACCGTGGTTAGCGTCATATACCGTACTTTTTGGCGTAGTGCCGGAACGAGCGGTAGGACATCTTCAGTGTATCGGCGGCGCGGGTACGCACTCCGCCGGAACGCTCCATGGCGGCTAGCAGGAAGGAGCGCTCGAGCTTCTGAATGTAGATTTCGAGGTCGAGGCCTTCGGCGGGCAGGATGGAACCGTTACCGCCGCCGTTTCCGTGGCCGTTGCCGGAGTGATTCGAGACGGCGTCCTGATAGTGGTCGCGGATGCGCGCCGGGAGAGCGTCGGCCGAGATGCGCGGCGAAGCTTCCAGAGCGACGGCGCGCTCGATGGTGTTCTCCAGTTCGCGGACGTTGCCGGGCCAGTCGTAAACTTCCAGGCGGCGCATGGCTTCGGGATCAATGGCTTCGATTTTCTTGCCCATGGATTTGGAATAGCGATCCAGGAACGAGCGCGCGAGGAGCGGAATATCTTCGCGGCGTTCGCGCAGGGCCGGCAGGTGAATGGGAATCACGCTGAGGCGGTAATAAAGGTCCTCGCGGAAGCGGCCTTCTGCGATTTCCTTGGCGAAGTCTTTGTTGGTGGCCGCGATGACGCGGACATCTACGTCGCTTTCTTCGGTGCTGCCGAGCGGGCGAACTTTTCCTTCCTGCAGGACGCGATAGAGCTTCACCTGCATGGTGAGGCTCATGTTGCCGATCTCGTCCATGAAAAGCGTGCCGCCGTCCGCGGCTTGGAAGAGGCCGCGGCGATTTTCGTTCGCGCCGGTGAAGGAGCCGCGCAGGTAGCCGAAGAGTTCGGACTCGAGCAAGGTCTCCGGAAAGGCGCCGCAATTAATGGTGATGAAAGGAGCTTTCGCGCGCGCGGAATTTTCGTGGATGGCGCGGGCGACGAGTTCTTTACCTGTGCCGCTTTCTCCGGTGATGAGCACGCGGCTGGATTGCGGGGCGACGGTTTCGATCAGGTCGAAAAGATCGCGCATTTTGGGGCTGGCGCCGATGATGTGGTCGAAGCCGGTAAAGCGGCGGAGCTGGCGGCGGAGTTCGCCGGCTTCCTTGCGCAGAGCTTGATTTTCCGCGATGCGCTGTACGGCGGGGCGAAGCTCGTCGAGCAGGCGATCGCCTTTTACGACGTAGCGATCGGCTCCGAAGTTCACGGCGTCAATGGCGGTGTCGACCGTAGGCACGCCAGTGATGAGGATGAAGATGGTGTTGGGCGAGACTTCTTTGGAGTACTGCAGAAGTTCGACGCCGTTCATATCCGGCATAGCGATGTCAGAGATTACGATGTCGAAAATTTGCGCGGCCAGGCGGCGCTTGGCGGCTTGACCGTTGGAGACAACTTCAACTTTGTGGCCTTCCTTGCGGAAGCTGATTTCCAGCAATTCGCAGATGGAGGGTTCGTCATCAACGACGAGTAAATGGGCCATGGCGCGCTACCCCTTCCCCACGACGCGAAGGCGCTCGTCATGTTCGCTGACTGGCTGCAATTTGGGCGCGGTGGCTCGGGCGCGTACGGCGCGCGGTATTTCGACGATGAATTCGGCACCGGGGCCTTCCTGGGCTTCGACGCGAATGCGTCCACGATGCGCCTGCAGGATTTGATACACGATGGCCAGGCCCAGGCCGGTGCCACCGGTGAATCCGGACTGGAAGGGTTCGAAGATGCGCGTGGCTTGCGCCGGATCGAATACCGATGCCGGTATCGCCGAATCTGAATGCGCGCCCAATTTTCATCAGCGTCAATGCTGACGGTGAGCACGCCGCCGGCGGGCATGGCGCGCAGAGCGTTGTTGCACAGATTCCAGAAAACCTGTTTCAAGGCGTCGCGATCGGCGCGCGCGCGCAGGGTGCGAACTTTAAATTGGCGGACGATGCGCAGCTTGCCGACGGCACTGGCATCGTGTTCGAGGAGCAGCAGGGTTTCTTCGAAAAGTGGAACGATGTCAATGTCGGCGAAGTGATAGGTCTTCACGCGAGAATAATCGAGAAAGTCGGTGATGATCTGGTTGAGGCGCTGGGATTCGCGGCTGACGATGTGGACGAGTTTTTTGTCGTCTTCATCGAGGGGCGCGAGGCGAGCGAGTTCTTTGAGCGCGCCGGTCATGGCGGTTAGCGGCTGGCGAATTTCGTGCGCGATAGCGGCGGAGAGGCGGCCGAGTGCGGCCATGCGTTCGGTGGTGACGACTTCCCTTTCGAGGCGCTTGAGTTCGGTGAGGTCCTGGAAGTTGTAGACGAAGCCCATGTTCTGATTTTGCGCGGTGCGCAGAGGCGAAATGGAAAGACCGAGGAAGCGGGAGGTTCCTTCGGCAGTCTTGTATTCGATTTCCTTGCGCGCGGCGAGGGGATTGCCCTGCTCGTCGCGCTCGACGGGCCAGAAGCCGGGGAAAATGTCGGCAATTTTTTCGCCGCGATGCAAACCCAGGCCGGAACCGGTAATTTCCGCGCCGGCGCGATTCATCACCAGGATGCGGCCTTCCATATCGGTGGTGAGCAGGCCCCCGCGCATGGATTCAATGATGTCCTGATTGAAAGCTTGCAGATCTTTAAGCTCTTCGCTCTTGGCTTCGAGTTCGACGCCTTTTTTGCGGAGTGTCTGTGGCGAGAAGGCTGCCGAGGTACGCAACCGCGAAAAATGCGAAGAGATTGCTGGCCAGCCAGGAATCCAGGACGCGCAGGGTGGGCATGGAGCTGCGGTGCGCGGGATGACGCCGTAGGAGATGAGCTCCAACAGCGCCGCCCAAGCAGCACGAAAGCGAAACCAGCCACGAGGAAAACGCCGCGGCGTGAAAACAGGATGCTGGCCATCAGGATGGCGAGCAGATAGAGCGAGATGAAATAACTGTCCTGCCCGCCGGTGGCGTAGACCACGCCGGTGACGAGCAGCAAGTCGCAGACAATTTGCAGAGGAGCGTGCCAGCGCGCGAGCGGAACCCAGCGCCGCAGGATGACGTAGAAAATAGCGAGGGTGTACCAGAGCACGATTAATTGCACGAAAGAACGAACCGGCAAAGACATGGGCGTGAGATGGCGCGCGGCGATGACGATGCCGACCAGAAAGGTGATGACCAGAAAGCGGACCCGTCCCAGCCAGGAAAGCCATTCACTCACATTGGGTGTGGACTTCATTTCAGATTTTTCACCGCGCTACGAGCGCGCATCGCGTTTTGGTGCATCCCCGATTCCCTGCCGCGCAGCGAAAGCTACGCAGCGCATCATCTACAACTACAGGCAGGCGCCCCGCGAATGAGTCGCCTGGATGCGCATGCGGGAGCGCCGCACGGGTTCTAGTGGCCTGCGAGTTTGCCGATCAACGAGAACAGCGGCAGGTACATGGAAATAACGATGCCGCCGACGACCACGCCGAGGAACGACGATCATGATGGGCTCCATGGCAGTCAGCAGGTCCTTCACGGCCGCGTCCACTTCGTCTTCGTAGAAGTCCGCGATTTTCTGAAGCATGGCGTCCATCGCGCCGGTTTGTTCGCCGACGCCGATCATCTGGGTGACCATGCCGGGAAATACATCGGTCTCCTTCAGGGGATCGACCAGCGAGCGTCCGGCTTCGACGGCTTTGCGCGTTTGCGCGATGGCGCTTTTCGACGACGGCGTTACCGGAGGTGCGCGCGGTGATGTCCAAACCTTCAAGAATGGGCACGCCGCTGGAGATCAACGTTCCGAGCGTCCGGGTGAATCGCGCGACGGCGATCTTGCGCAGCAGCAGACCGATCAGGGGAATCTTCAGGATAACGGTGTCAATCGCCATGCGGCCTTGCGGAGTGCCGTACCAGAATTTCAGGGCGAACACGCCTCCGGCAAAGAACATCGACGATGAGCAAGCCGAAGATGCTGCCGACGAAATTGCTCAGCCCGATCACGATGCGCGTGGGCAGCGGCAGATCCACACTCAAGTCCGTTGAAGAGGTGGTGAAAATCGGCACGACCTTCCATAGCAACAAGGTGATGACACTGCCGGCGATGCCCAAAACGGCGACCGGATAAATCATGGCGGACTGACGGCGCGCTTCAGCTTGACGTTCTTTTCGATGTAGGTCGAGAGGCGCTGGAGAATGGTGTCCAGAATACCGCCCGTCTCGCCGGCTTCGACCATGTTGTAGTAGAGCGGGTCGAAGACTTTTTCGATACTGCTTCATCGAGGCGGAAAGCGTGGCGCCGCCTTCGACCGAGCCGCGCACGCCGTTCAGAATCTTCTGAAATGTCTTGTTCTCCTGCTGTCCGGCCAGAATTTCCAGACACTGTACCAGCGGCAGACCGGCGTCAATCATGACCGAGAACTGGCGCGTGAAGATGGCCAGCTCCTTTGAGTCCACGCCGCCTCCGAAGGTGGGAATGTTGAATTCTTTGCCCTTTTCGGAGATCTTGCTGACGTTGATCTGCTCGCGGCGCAGCAGGGCTTTGCAGTTCGGCCTTGCTGCCCGCCGTGCGTTCGCCCTGTACGTTGGCGCCCGCTCGATTGGTTCCGCGATATGTAAATACCGGCATGACTGTTACCTCCTCTTAAACTGTCTCTGTTACAACTCGCTTAGCGGCACTGGGATCTTGCCAGCACCAGGCTGCGGCGAGGTGACCCCACGATTAATCAGATCCTGCAATTCGTCTGGATTCGAGGAGCGCGCAAGGGCCATTTCCAAAGTGATTAATTTCTGGAAATAGGCGTTGGCCAGGCTCTGGTTAAAGGTCTGCATGCCGGATGGCCCGTGCCGGTCTGCATGGCTGAATAAATCTGGTGAATTTTGTCTTCGCGGATCAGGTTGCGAATGGCGGCCGTGGGGATGAGGATTTCCATAACCATCGCGCGGCCGCGGCCATCAATTTTCGGAAGCAAGGATTGGCAAAGAATGCCTTCCAGCACCATGGAGAGCTGTGCGCGCACTTGCGGCTGCTGGTGCGCGGGGAAAACGTCCACGATACGGTTGATGGTGGAAACTGCGGAATTGGTGTGCAGGGTGGCAAAGGTCAAGTGGCCGGTTTCCGCGATGCGCAGAGCGGATTCGATGGTTTCCAGGTCGCGCATTTCGCCGATGAGCACCACGTCTGGATCTTCGCGCAGAGCGGCGCGGAGTGAGTTCGAGAACGAGTGCGTATCGGAGTGCACTTCGCGCTGGTTGACCAAGCACTTCTTGTGGTTGTGCAGGAATTCGATAGGGTCTTCGATGGTGATCATGTGCTCTTCATGCTCGTTATTGATTTTGTCGAGCATGGCGGCGAGCGTGGTGGATTTGCCGGAGCCGGTCGGGCCGGTGACGAGCACCAGGCCGCGCGGCTTATCGCACAAGCCGCGAACGACGGCGGGCAGGCCGAGGTTGTCGAACGTCTTGATTTCCCACGGAATAGTACGAAACACGGCAGCGACCGCTCCGCGCTGATGGAAGATGTTGCCGCGGAAACGCGCCAGACTTTTCAACCCGAACGAAAAGTCGAGTTCGAGGTTTTCCTCCAGACGATGCTTCTGCACGTCGGTGAGGACGCTGTAGGCGAGAGCTTTAGTGTCTGCCGCGGTGAGCGGAGGCATGTCCAGCGGACGCAATTTACCGTGCACGCGAATGCGCGGCGCGCTGTTTGTCGAGAGGTGCAAGTCGCTGCCGGACATTTCGATCATCTTCTTCAAGAGTTCGCTTAATGTGATGCCTGCCATATTTCCTCCGCTTAGAGAACCGTTTCGCGCACGACTTCTTCAAGAGTGGTTTGGCCGAGCGCGCATTTAATGAGGCCGCTGCGGCGCAGCGTGATCATTCCCGTTTCCAAGGCCTTCTTCTTGATTTCGAGGGCGGATGCGCCGACCAGGATCAGTTCGCGCAAATCGTCGTTGATTTCCATGACTTCGTAGAGCCCGACGCGGCCTTTGTAGCCCGTGTTGTTGCAGGTGCCGCAGCCGCGGCCGTGCTGGATGACCGTCTTGTCCGCTTCTTCTTTCGTGTATCCCGCGTCAATCAGCGCCTGCGGGAGAATCTGCAGAGGTTCCTTGCATCCGGAGCAGATGCGGCGAACCAGGCGTTGCGCGCAGATCAGGTTGACCGAGGTGGCGACCAGGAACGGTTCGATGCCCATATTCATCAATCGGCTGATGGTGCTGGGAGCATCATTGGTGTGTAGCGTAGAAAGCACCAAGTGGCCGGTGAGGGCGGCTTTTACGGCGATTTCGGCGGTTTCAAAGTCGCGGATTTCGCCCACCAGAATGATGTTAGGGTCTTGCCGCAAGAAGGCGCGCAGAGCGGAGGCGAAGTTCAGGCCGATCTGTTCCTTCATCTGCACCTGGTTAATGCCGGGCAGTTGGAATTCGACCGGGTCTTCGGCCGTCATGATGTTGGTTTCCGAGGTGTTCAGGCGCGCGACGGAAGAATACAGAGTGTTCGTTTTGCCCGAACCTGTGGGGCCGGTGACCAGGACCATGCCGTAGGGCTTCAGAATTTGGCGTTCGAATTTCGTGAGCGATTCCTGCTCGAAACCGAGCTTGGTCATGTCCAAGCGCAGGTTTTCCTTGTCGAGCAAGCGCATAACGATTTTTTCGCCGAACAGCGTGGGGACGGTGGAGACGCGGAAGTCGAGTTCTTTTTTCTTTCCGTCCTTCAGGTACTTGATCATGATGCGGCCGTCTTGCGGCAGGCGCTTTTCGCTGATGTCCAGCTTGGCCATGATCTTGACGCGGCTGGTGATGGCGTCTTTTAGTTTCATGGGCGGCGCCATTACGTTTTGCAGAATGCCGTCCACACGGAAACGCACGCGGTATTCTTTTTCGTACGGCTCGACGTGAATGTCGCTGGCGCCGCGCTTGACCGCATCGGTGAGAATCAGGTTGACCAGCTTGATGATGGGAGCTTCCTCGGCGGCTTTCTCGAGGGTGGCCAGGTCCATCTCGGCTTCTTCGGCTGAAAGCTCGAGGGAGGCTTCGTCGCCAGCGAGGTCTTTCATTACTTTGTCGAGTTGTTCCACGCTCTCGACATCGCCGTAGAATTTGTGGATGGCTTCGCTGATGGCGGTTTCGGAAGCGACGACTGGCTCGACGTTGAAGCCGGTCATGAACTTGATGTCGTCCATCGCGAAGACGTTCGTCGGGTCGGTCATCGCTATGGTCAGCGTGGAGCCGACGCGGGAGAGCGGGACGATCTGATAGCGGATGGCGGTTTCCTGTGGCACGAGTTTGATGACCGCGGGATCTACTTCATAGAATTTAAGATTGATGGAAGGCACGCCGTATTGACGGGAGAGGACGGCGGTAATGTCGTCATCGCTGACCAGACCGAGCTTGACCAAGCAGGTGCCGAGGCGGCCGCCCGTCTTTTTCTGGTGGTCGAGCGCCTGCCGAAGCTGATCGGCAGTGATCAGACTGTCTTTTACGAGAATTTCACCAAGTCGAGAAGACATGAGTGTCCGAGAGTGGTACTAGAACCCACCCGATTAGCCAGCGTAGCATGGGAGGGTGCCGAAAAAAGTCACCCGTGCGACGCTCGTAGTGAATCAGCTAACAGCCGATAGGGTGAAGAGAAACCTGTACCGAAGGACAGGCTAAATTTTGCCCCTGTACTAAGGGACAGGTGTATTGCTGTGAATGACTTAGCGGGGGTTGGGCGGCGCCCCGCGCGGCGGAAATGTTTGAGATATTCCGTGGAAAATTGCCGCAGGAATTTGCGGCGGTTTGTTCGCGTACGTTGCGTCGGTGGAGGCGGGAAAAAATCTTTTGCGGCGCGGTGCGAGGCTCTAGCATACGGTGTCCGGAGTCTGTTACGATGGTTCGGCTCGATGGGCGGTTAGCTCAGCGGTTAGAGCGTCCCGCTTACACCGGGAAGGTCCGCGGTTCAAATCCGTGACCGCCCACCATCGGATCGTGTTACAAGTTTTGTGCGCTTTACACGCTTCAGATGCTTTATACGTTTTAGGTAACACGCGGGGGACGTAGTTCAGTTGGTTAGAACGCTGCCCTGTCACGGCAGAGGTCGCGGGTTCGAGTCCCGTCGTCCCCGCCATATTTTTCAGTGACTTAGTTAGGTCGCGCATCGGAGTCGGTTGCACTCCGGTTGCACAATGTTTCCAGCAAGTTCATGGCGTTTTGGGTGTTTTCGGGCACGTCTTTGATGTAGTGCCGCATCGTTGTCGCAAGGTTCGTGTGGCGCAGCAACCCTTTCGACGCCATCCCGTCTTTCGTGAGTCCCGCGAGCGTAGTTGAAACTCCCCGCCGCAATGAATACCAGCCGTGCCACGTTGGGAGCGATTCGTCCAGCTTGAAATCATGCTCGGCCTTGTGGCCGGATTCCTGTTTCCCGCATACGCAACGGCGCAGTGCTGGAATCACAACCCGTTTGGAAAGATTGTCGAGCAATAGCGGCTTGCCCGATGGGCCGCGCAAAATCGGGCCGTCTGCCGGGTTGCCGTCTGCTTGGCGCAGTTCGGCGAGAATATCGGCCAGCATAGGAATAACCGGAACGGGACTTGCGGCGTTTTCGGTTTTCGGTGCCGTCGTGAATTTGTGCCAAACCGATTGACGTACGCAAAGGCGCTTGCCGTCGAAATCCTGCCAGCAAGCTCCGCGTGCTTCGACTGGACGCAGGCCCGCGAAAAACATCAGCGCGACAGCGGCGCGTGCTTTCACTTCCCCATCCTTCCGCAACAACTCAAGAACGGTCAAAACTTCGTCGAGTGTTGCGGCATATGTTTCTACGGGCGAGGCGGCTTTTTTCGGAATCATCGCGCCGATGACCGGGTTAGGCGAATCGAGCGCACCCAGGTTGCGGGCCAGAGTGAAAATTCCGCTAAGACGGCTCTTGCAATGTTGCAGCGTCGTGCGTCCGATTTTCTTTGCTCGGTGAATCTCGGCGAATAGGTTCGCAGCGTCCACTGTCCGAAATTCCCGCAGCGCGATGTTCGGCACGAACGGCGCAAGGTACGTGTTCCAGAGCGTCAAATAACCGGCATAGGTGGACGGCTTGCAGTTCAGTTCCGCCCAAGGCAGCCAGTGTTTTTCCGCAAACTCCGAAACGGAAACCCAGCTCTCGGCTCGCACTTTTCCCGCGTTGAACGGCGCGAGAAATTCAGCCGCGAACGGTTCTACGTCTTTTTCGCGGCGGTACTGATCGCACACGTCGGCTAATCGCTTGCACCGTTGCTTCCCGCCATCACGGTATCGCAAATACCAGGCCGAAGCTTTCTTAAAAATGTACCCGCCTTGTTGTGCCATAAAACCGCCGTAATCGGAAAGTGACCTCCCAGGCTCTACGATGCGTTTGTCTGCGGCGTTTCGCGGGTCTGCCATGTAGCGGGCCGCTCTGCCGTAACGAATCATAGCGATCGCTTATATCCGGCTGAGTAGTTGCGCAGTCGTTGAGCAAGGCTAGGTATTCGAGTCTTAAGCTCGGCGTTGTTTGACTTCAAGAGCTTAAATGAAACCTCTCGCCAAGGGTCATCCGGCGCTAGTTTAGCCCACGTGATTAAATCCTCGAACTGTGATTTCAGTAACACGTAAATCGTTACGATGTCCTGAGCATCTTGTGATTCTAGCAATCCAATCTTTGACGTATTGGAATCGAACACGATGAAAAAGTCGAACTCTGGACTCTTAAGCGCACGGTGATAGTCGCTTGCCTGCTTTGCTTCGCTCAGAACATCCCCAACTGTGCCCCTGTAGCGATTAAACAATCCTTCCAACTCGGCTGCCAGCGACACAGCGAACACTTTCTTCTCATGCGCTCGTGCTCGAATTCCCGTCAACATCACAAATATTTGTGTAACAACTATCAAACCTACGGGAATCCAGAATAACTTCAACATGTCGCATTCGTTCGCCACGCGCGGCGACGCTTGAACAATCCACGTGGCGAACGTCATTTCTTTTTTTTCGTTAGACAGGATATGCAGCGGGTCTGCTTTTTCTCACCCTGAAAAGTCAGTCCGCACTTCGCACACTTCTTCGGGAATAACGGCGGTTCACGGTAGGCGGCTGCATCTGAGATTAGGCCCATACTAGGAATCTTACTCCCGACTGGGGGGCAGTCAAAAAATTAAACTGAGAACGCCAATACAGAGCCTTTTCGTTTTTTGCCCCCGACTGGGGACTAAACAGAAAACTCGTGGCTACCCTGCGCCAAGTTTTTACTCGGCCAAGCTCCCTACTATCACACGGATGGCGTGCCCGGTCTCAGGACTGCGTTCATTTCGCGTGCCAATTCTGTGCCAATTCTTCCGAAGTACTGCGTCGTTTGGTGACGTGTGGCGTATTGTGGAGAAAATGCGAGGCTTGTAAATGCTAGATTTTATTACGTGGTGCGTGTCGGTATGACTCAGTAAGTGTGTGTAGACTAAGGCCTGCTTGGATTAAAAGGCCGCTGCTCTACCACTGAGCTACGTCCTTAAAATCTATCAAGACATCTTACACGAAAAAGACTTAGCGAACATGCTCGGGTTGGAGCGCTGAGTGAGCTAGAGTGTCGGTAAGTGAATTCAGTCGCCCGTCGCGTGCTTCGCTATTCTTACCGCTGCGCACCAACGGCAAGCGTCGCGCTAGGTAAGTGCATTGCCAATCCAAACCATGCTTCGCGGAGCGGCGTAGACGTGTGTCAAGGGCTCAAATTCCGGAGCAGCGCACCGCAATTCTTTTTCGGGAACAGCGCGCAGTTTTGGCGCGGAGTGAAATTGGCGTCATGTTGTGGATTGGGCATCGCATGAATTAAATTAATTCCTAACACGCTGAATCTATCAGGGAGGCGAATGAGGCCCTTGGCCGCGTGCGTCATCCTTCGGCGCATATTGTTACGGTCGCCAAACGCGGAGGCAACGGCCGCGCCGCGCCCCAAAAACCATTCCGGTCGGAAATTCACGAAGCGCCGCGATCGATTTCGGCCGGGCCGGATGACTCGTCTTACAGCTGCCAGCGGGGTTTTCTAATCCTCCGCTTCATACGTCCAGACTTGCGCGGGCTCATTTCCTTTTGCCGGAACGCCCACGTAGAAGCGATCGCGTTTCGCGAACCAAAATCCCGTCCGCACCCCGATCGTGGAAGCGACGTTTTGGATGAGCGAGTAATGGTCTGGGTCGTCTTGCTGAAAAACGCTGATAAAGCCTTCGCCGCCGATTTCGTAAATGCGTTTTCGTGAAGCGTCAAAGAATACGTCGTCGCACTCGCCCGCAGCTCTGAGTCTGGTGATTTCCTTGCCGGTTTCAGTATCGAAGACCACCAGCATGGGGGTCTTGCGCGTGACGGTGAACAACCGGTGGTCTTCTTCATTCAGTGCCATCGCATAATTGCCGCGCAAACCTTTTAGCGGCCATTTGGCGGCCGCGCCGCTCTTGCGATCAATCGCTTCGACAACATTGTCAGCGTCTGGCACGTTGACAAAAATGTGCCCGCCGGATGCTTCTACCTGGAATGACTCCGGATGCCCGCCTGTTTTGAAAATCTCGCCGACTCGCGCGTCGGTCGAGGGATCAATCGTCGCGATCCCTCCGTCCTGCTCACCAAAACCGACAAAAACTTTCTTGGAAACGGCATCATAGCGCATGTTGTCCGGGTCTTCGCCCACGTCAAGGGACTTGCGTAGAGTGTACGTTGCGCCGTCGTACACATTTACTTTGCCATTTCCAGCATTCGCGACATATAGCTTGTCAAAGTCCGGCACATAGAGAGGGCCCTGTGGCTCACTGAGTCCCTCAATGCTGCGAATAACTTTGCCGGAGAACACATCGATGACCTCCACGGTGTTATTTCCCAGCGCGGATACGAACAAACGTCTGCGTTTGGGATCGGCCGTGAAATGGTCCAGGCGCCCAGCCACATGGGGCACGGGAATTTCTTCTTCCAGCTGCAGTGGAGAAATCTCTCGGCCTTGCTGCTCCGTCGCCGACGGTCTCGCGCTCTTTGCAGCCACGAAAGTAAATCCGGCCAATGCTACTGCCCCAATTGCCATCATTGTCTTCATGTTTTTCCCCTGAATGAGTTCAGTGTTTCACTATTTTTAAAACCGCTGCTTATGGACGCGCCTGGTAGACCAGAATCGCTGCATCGTCCCGATTGTTCGCGGGCGCCGCCACGTAATAGCGATCGAGTTCGGGAGACCAGAAGGACGTGCCGGCCCCGGATTTCGTCGAAATCGTCGCGATTTGCGTGTAATGATCCGGATCATTTTGTTGGTAGATGTAAACGAAGCCGACGTCCACACCTCTTCCTCCGGACACGTAAACGCGACTCCGCTTCGAGTCGAAATAAACGCCATCCATCCCGTCCATGGTAGGCAGACTGGCTACCTCTTTGCCCGTCGCCGTATTCATCCCGATCATTTGCGGAGGAACATGCGTGCCCAAAAATAGGCGTTTCGCAGATTCATCGAAGGCTGCATCGCCAGGGCGCCGGCTGCTGACGGCCCACGTAACGACTACCTGACGTTTTTTCGTGTCAATCACCTGAACCTCGCTGGCCGCGGGGATCAAGACAAACAGAGTATCTCCGGATTGGTTCAGCAAAAGCTCCGCAGGATGAGCCGCAACCGGCACGGCGGCGACCTTCTCGTCTTTGACGGCGTCAATAATTCCAACTTCACCATAATCCTTGCCCGCGTCTTTGCCGCCGTAACCCACATACAGCAGCCTTCGGTGTGGGTCATAGGCGACGCGATTGGGACCAAGCTCGAGCTGGATGGAATTGAGCAGAGCGAACGTATCAGCGCGAAAGATTCGAACCATTCCGTCATCACCGCTCGCAACGAAAAACTTGTTGAGTGCCGCGACGTATGCAATTCCTTGTGGCTTCTTGAATCCAGAAATCCGCCGTAGCCACTTCCCCGCTTGCAGGTCCACCACTTCGACCGAGCCGTTTTCAAGCCCGGAGACGAATAATCGTTGCCCCTGTACGTCCACGTCCATGTGGTCCAATCGCCCCTTCACGCCGGGCATCGAAATAGTTTCCAGTAGGCGTAGTGGCGGATTTGTTTCCTCCTGCGCAGGCGCAGCAGCGGTCGCAGCGATGGCGAGACCAAGGATCGCCAGCGTGGAGATGTCGAGAACCTTCCTCACTCTTTCACTCCTCATAAGCCCGCTTCGCGAACTCGCGGCACTGCAAACTTTCCTCGATAGTGGTTTGCAACGGCGTTCCCCACAAATTGCCTCAAGAACTCGAGCGATTCTCACGGGTTCGATGCAAATTAACCATCAACGAACGGTGCAGCCGGACTTGCGATCCTAAACCAGTTTGTCTTCGAGACTCTTGCCGGCGTCAACAAAGAACCAAAGCAACCCTGAAAAAACAGTGATCATAGCCGCAAGATCAAGCGCCCGCGTCCAATTGTATTGGGTCGCGATGTAGGCCGTGACCGTGGACGAGATTGCCCCGCCGACGCTTCCTAGAGTATTCATTAACGCCGAAAGCGTAGCGGAATGGTCCGGCACCAAATCAATACAGGCCGCCCAGAAATTTGCAGCAGCAAACATCAGGAACCCCGCAGCCAGCGCCATCATCGGAAGCGCGAATGAGGTGTTGCTCGTGTGGCTGCCAGAGAATAGCAGCGTGGCCGACAACCCCATTCCCAGCCACACCGCGCACTGGCGTCCGCGACGCCGCCCAAAATTCCTAGAGACGCGGTCAGAAAACAATCCGCCGAGAGGCGAAATCAAGGTCATCGCAAGAAATGGGAACGAGGTCCACGCCGCCGCTTGCATGATTCCGAGCCCGCGCACCTTCACTGCGTAAAAATAGAACCAATTATAATAAACGTAAAAAGCGTAGCCCTGGCATCCGTAGCCGAGAATCAGCCCCCAGATGGAACCGCTGGAGAACATTCGACCCCACGGAACAGGCTTTCGCTGCGACACGGCTTGGCTTTTTCGCCCAACAACCTTGTGCCCTTGCGGATGAATGACGGCGAGTTCGGCCGCGTTCACGCTCGGGTGCTGCTCCGGCCAGTCGGTGCAGTAATACCACCACCAAAAGAGAACGCTGAAAGAGATTGCCGCGCAGAGGTAGAAGGACACTCGCCAGCCCCAATGAATCATCGTCCAAGATATGAGAATGGGGGTCAATGTGCCGCCGAGTCCGAGTCCCGCCGTCTGCAGACCACTGGCGAAACCTCTTTCTCGCGCGGCTGTCCACGACGCTATCACGCGCGTCACGTTCGCCGAGCTGGCGGCTTCTCCAACACCCGTGACGAATCGAATCACCTGAAAAGCGAGCAGGACGCTGATTCCACCGCTCAGCGCGAGTCTTGGCGCGATGCCCATCACAGCAGTCCCAACGCAGAACAGCAGCATCGAAATAGTCAACGTGCGCCGAGGGCCTATCCAGTCTCCGATGTATCCCCAGGGAATTTGAAATAAACCGTAGCCCCACAGGAAAGCGCTGAAGACGCGGCCCATCGTGATCGTGTCGAAGGAAAATTCTTCGGAGATATACTTCCCAGCGATGCTCAGGTTCAGGCGGCACAGTGTGGTCACCGCCATGATTAACATAACCGTGAGCATGATTCGCCAGCGAACCCCGGTGGGGGCGGCGCTGGAAGACGCGCCTTGGGCCTGCATCGCTTGCGGAGGAAGAGTGCCTGAAGTGTTCAAGAGATTCTTTGGCCCCGTGGTAAGACTAGTGGCTCGTTATTCCTGCAATCGAATGCCGAGAGAGCGAGAAGAAAGGCCGCGCCATTGCGACGCGGCCCTCTCCGGGGTGGACCTACCGGTTACCAGATGAGCTTCAATCCCAGTTGAATCTGCCGCGAACTCGTGGACGTCTGGTTCAGTGCGGTCGGCAACGCACTGCCGTTGAAGTCGAAGAGCGAGTTGTTCTGCGACCCGTTCAAGAAATTCGGCCCGATAAAGTTCGTGTGATTCAAGATATTGAAAAACTCCGCGCGGAACTGCACGTTAAATGTTTCCGAAATTTTCGGCACGGCGGTGTTTTTGAAAACCGAGAAGTCCACGGTGGTGACGCCCGGCCCATAGAATTGGTTTCGGCGCGTGTTCCCGAGCACGTTCGAGCAGAACTGCTGTCCGGCCGGGGGCGCCAGTGGGTAGTTGGTATAGGAAAGCGGCGCGCATCCGAACGGATTAGCCGTCGTTGCGAGCGCCAAAGATGTTGGGGCTGTGGGAGGCGTGAAGCAGGCCGTATTCAGATAGTTGACGCCGCCGTGAATCGGATTGCACCCGGGAAGCAGGCCCGCGAAATTCGTGGTGAAGTCGCCGTTGAAGCCGGTACCCAGCGGGTCGTTGCCATCTCCCACCGTGGCCGTGAACGGCGAGCCGGTGGTATACGTGATGATGCTGCCGAGCTGCCATCCGCTCGCCAGGTTCGAGACAAACGCGGATGACGTGTGTGGCGAAGGCAGGTTCCAGATAAAGTTGCCAACCAGCACGTTCCGAATATCGAAATCGCACGCGCCTACACGCGCGGATTTCACCAGCAGTAGCGGCACCGCGATCGAAGTCAGATACGTGTCACCGGTAACGGGAGCCGAACTCGTGTCACTGCACTTGCCGTAGGTGTAAGACAATTGCCCCTGAATGCCGTGGCTTGCCGTCTTCTTCAATTGCGCTTGGAACGAATTGTAGGTGGACTCGCCATCGAACAGCACGGGGCGAATACCTGCACCGCCGCCCCAATTCGAATCAATGCGGGTACCGGTCAAGTTATTGCTGCAGTTATTTGTTGCGCTGTACGGGCCGTTGCCCAGGATTGCGGGTGAGTTGGGATCGCAAGGAAATACGAACCCAGTCCCAGCCACCGTCAGCGGCTGAACCAGATTGATGTCGTCCGACGCGACCGACAGATGCACAGAACGGGAGCCGACATACCCGGCGGTGGCCGTAAAACCGTAGCCAAGGTCTCGCTGCACGTTTGCATTCCAATTCATCACCAGAGCGCGATGTGGATTCGGATCAACGAAGCGGTTGCGAATCTTCTGGCGATTAAAGTTGACGTTCGGATCGGGCACACCCGTTCCTAGCGTAGCGGCCGGGTCAGCTCCAATGATTTGGAACGGAGCCGTGGCCGCAGTATTTAGGCCGAATTCATACGGCAGCGGCAAAACGTCGAACATGCCGAATCCGGCGCGCACCGCTGTTTTATTGTCCCTAAAAGGGTCCCACGCCAGACCAATGCGTGGTTCGAAGTTATAGACCGTCGGGTTCGAACTAATCGGGCTGCTGGTGCCCACGGGTCCGCACAGCGTGGTGCCCGGTGTGCAGTTGGCGATCGTTTGAATTTGTTGAAATCCCGCGGTAGCCACCGTGTATCCGTTTACCGTGTATCCTGCCACCCGATTGGCGTCGGTCGGGCGCGTCGTCATTTCGTAGCGCAGGCCCAGATTCAACGTCAGGTTCGACTTTGCGCGCCAATCGTCTTGGATGTATCCGGCGAAAAGGCTTTGGCGCAATCCGACCTCCGTTGATCCTCCCGGAGCCAGTGCGTTCAATTGGATGGGTGCGTTCGTCAAAAAATTCTGCAAGGAGCCATAGGTATTGAGGCGGCCGTTGGGGCTTAATTGCTCCAGGATGTTGTACTGCATCCGCTCAAACGCAAATCCCACCCTTATCGACTGGGTTCCGTGCGTAATGAACGCATCGTCGTCCGCCTGAATCGAATTGAACGCGTGCTTAAATCGATTGAACCCACCCAGGCCGTAGGCGGTGGTGATCCCAGATATTGGAATCTGAGGCGTCGCCTTTGCGCCGGGCGCGATCGCCAGCGCCGGATTCGTGGCCACCGCGTCGCCGGAAACAGGAGTGTTGATGTCACCTTGCACGCGGCTTACGCCAAAGCGGGCGGTATTCAGCAGTTCCGCGTTAAAGATGTGGGTCTCTTCAATGCTGCCTGCTTCTCTGCTGGAAACAACCTGGTGAATGGTGTTTCCGAGCGGGTCACCCTGAGACTGCGGGCCGGAGTCATGGAAATAACTTCCGTCCAGGCTGTCTCGGTCGGATATTTTGTTATCCACGCGAACGATGCCGTAGTTCTCATTCGCGATGGTCGGGATGTTGACGTTTTCCGATACCGTGTCCGCGTTTGTAGCGGTTTGGCAAGACCCAGGGCAAGGCCACAGCGCCAAATAAGGGACGATCGCGGGATTCACGGTGATCGTCTGCAATGTCGCGCACGGATTCGTCCCGCTGGGAACGCACAATTGCCCGCTGCGCGCCTCCTCCGTGGGAACATTGATCACCGTGGATCCCGCTTGCTTCTGGCGGAACCCCTCATAGTTGCCAAAGATGAATGTCTTGTCCTTGATGATCGGCCCACCGGCGGACGCCCCAAATTGCGTGCGGTGAAATGTCGGGATTTGCGATCCATCAAAAAAGTTCCGTGCGTCAAATACGCTATCGCGATCGAAGAAGTATGCCGTGCCGTGAAACTGATCGGTTCCCGATTTCGTAAGCGCGTTGATTATTGCTCCGGAGGTTCTCCCGTACTCCGCCGTGTAACCGGTCGTAATTACTGAGAATTCCTGCACGGCATCAACGCCCAGGTTCAAGCCGGTCGGCCCGCCAGGCGCGGCGTTCGAATAATCGTTGATCGTCAACCCATTTACGCGGTAGTCGTTCTCATTGGCGCGGTGGCCGGAATCGCTCAACTGATTTCCGAAACCGCGATTTCCCTTGTTGGCGTTGAAGCTGGTGCCCACCTGAGTTTGAATCGTCGAGACTCCGGGTTCCAGCGTCGAAAGCGAGGCCCAATCGCGTCCGTTCAGCGGCATTTCCCGCACCGTCGCGGAATCCACCGTCGCGCTTACGGCGGATGTACTCGTTTCCACGCCGGTTGCGGTGGCGGTCACCTCAACGCTTTGCGTCATCTGCCCGACTTTCAGACTGATGTTTAATTCCTGCTGCGCGCCGACAGTGAGAGTAATTCCTTTTTCAACGATGGTGGTGAAACCCTGAGCTGAAACCGTTACTTCGTATGTGCTGGGCAGAAGGTTTGGCGCCGTGTAGAACCCGTCTCCGTTGGATTCGACCGCGCGGACCACACCGGTCGCAACGTTTCTTATCGCGATGTTAGCATTGGGAACCGCGGCACCCGATGCGTCCGTTATCAACCCCGAAAGGGTTGCGCCAGAAACCTGCGCGAACGCCCGGACAGCTCCAACCGTCATGCAAACGCACAACGCCAACACGATTACCGCGCTTCCCATCATTTTCATGAAATTCATCGGCTCCCCCCTCACCCCACCGAGTGCACACACGTCATTCTGAGGTGGACTCTGCGCCAGCGGCGCCGCGCCGTGCAATGCTTTATGCATCACATCCAAAACATTTATAAGTAACCTAGTTAGACCAATGGAATTAAATACTTACGGGAAACGATAACAAACGACTCTGCAGGGAAGCCTTTGACGCTCTACGGCCGCGGCGTTATACTGCTCCGACACCTTCGTCCTGACAAACATGTCGATTAAAGATGCTAGTGCGGCCCATCCGCCTATCCGGTTTGGCGTTTTTGAGCTGGACCAGCGTGCTAACGAACTCCGTAAGAAGGGCGTCAGGGTCAAACTGCAGGACCAGCCATGCCAAATCCTGGCGATGCTCCTGGAGCGGCCCGGCGAAATCGTCAGCCGCGAAGATCTACGGAACAGGTTGTGGCAGCGCGATACGTTCGTTGATTTCGACCACAGCCTCAATACCGCGATCATGAGGCTCCGCGAAGTTCTCGGGGATTCCTCCGAAAACCCAATTTTCATCGAGACTCTGTCGCGTCGCGGCTACCGATTTATTGCGCCAGTCGAGGAGATCGCTGCTCCGAACGGGTCGAGCCATAAGCTCGCGGGTCTCGACGGCGCTTCCCATCTCGCCTCGAAGGACGAGGGTGCGGCGCCCACGTCCACGAGCGTCCCGCAGGCCGAGCATCCCGCGCACCGCGCACCGCATTACGTGCAGATCTCCACGCGCGCGATCGCCGGCGCTGCGCTTATCATCGCCGCCATCGCGCTGCTGTCGCTGCTTATTTTTCGTTACGCGCGAAAGCCCTCCGTGAGCAGCGCTAGTTCGGAACCAATCAAGTCGCTGGTTGTCCTTCCGCTAGAGGATCTTTCCGCGGAGAAAAATCAAGATTACTTCGCTGATGGAATGACGGATGAATTGATCGCCAGTTTGGCGAAAATACGTCAGCTGCGCGTGATCTCGCGCACTTCGGCCATGGCCTATAAGGGCACACGCAAACCGCTCTCGGAAATCGCGCGCGACTTGCATGTAGATGCGGTGGTCGAAGGAACGGTGTTGCGCGCCGGAAATCGGGTCCGCATCACGGCGGAGTTGGTCCAGGTTTCCACGGACCGTCATCTGTGGGCGGAAACCTACGAGAGCGAACTAGGGAATATTTTGACGCTCCAAAGCCAGGTGGCCAGCGCAATCGTAAATGAGATCCGCATCAACCTCACGCCTGAGGAGCAGAAGCGCCTGGCGACACCTCGAGTGGTTAACGCCCAAGCCTATGAAGATTATCTGAAGGGCCGTTATTACTGGAACAAAAGGTCGGAAGAAGGACTGACCAGGGCGGTGGAATATTACCAGCGCGCGGCCGATAAGGACCCTCAGTATGCTTTGGCATACGCCGGATTGGCTGATTGCTACGATTTGTTGGGCAGCACAATCGTCGGGGCCATGCCTTCCGCTGACGCGGCTCCGAAAGCAAAAGCCGCCGCGCTGAAGGCGCTCGCGATTGATCCTAGCCTGGTTGACGCTGAAATCACATTGGCCAGCATAAAACTAAATTACGACTGGGATTGGCAGGGTGCGGAGAATGGCTTCAAACACACCGTCGAACTCAACCCCGATCAAGCAACGGCTCATCAACGCTACTCTCTCTATCTCACTGCGATGGGTCGCTCGCAAGAAAGCATCGCCGAAATAAAGCGCGCCCACGACCTGGACCCGCTGTCACTGAGCATAAATTTCAGTCTCGCTTGGCGCCTTTATCTGGCGCGCCAATACGATCAGGCGATCCAGCAATCTCGCAGCACGATTGAGCTGGATCCGAATTTCGTGCTCACCCATCTTGTCCTGGGTCAAACCTATGAGCAGAAGGGCGAGTTCGAAATGGCTATCGCTGAACTGAAGAAGGCAGCTTCTATTTCGCCGGACAGTCCCCTGATGCTGGGCGCGCTGGGCCACGCCTATGCGGTGGCGGGCGATGCCGCCGACGCGGAAAAACTGCGGGACGATCTCATCCGGCGATCCAAGCGACAATACGTTTCGCCCTTCTACATTGCTCTCATCTTCACGGGCCTGAAAGAGAACGAAAAAGCTCTCGATTGGCTGGATAAGGCGTACCAAGACCGATCCAATCCGCTAATTTTCCTGAAGGTGGATCCAGAGCTGGACCCCCTGCGCTCCAGCCCCAGATTCCAGGATCTGCAAGGACGAATCGGGCTGCCTTTTTAACCAACGCATCCCTTCCGGTTCGTGGACCTGCCGCCGCAACGACGGACAGCTAGGATGTTGCAAGCGGACGTAAACAATAGGCTGGCGCTTATCGGGCGGCGTCCGAATATTTGTCACACAGCTTCTAATCCGAAGATGGCGCTTCGCGCGGCGTCGGCAAATCCTCACTTCCACTCACATCTAGCTGACGCACAACTTCGATCGCCGCTAGCCGAGCGAAGGCCACACTCGATACAGACGCGCGAGCCGCCCATTCCAATCGATGTTCCGGCGGAATATCGGCAAGCAGTCGCGCCGCGTTGAAGGAACGAAAATCGTGATTGCGACCCACCTGTTCAGTCAGTTCGAGCGGGGATTGCTCGTGCACGGGATCGACAGCGTGAAGGCCGTCCACAGAAAAACCGTCGAGCAACCATTGACGCTGCGGTCTGCTGTGATTCTTCTCCCACCATGCGGCACATCTCTATAGAACATTCCCTGATCGGTATTGATAATCGCTCTGAGCGCGTCGATTAAATGGACCTGGGCGCAGTCGAGTGCCATTCCAGTCCCTGACGGATGGCTGGGTTCGGAGGCCCAGAAATCCTGTCGCAGTCGTTCGAGAAGCAAAGGCACCGTCTCTTCATTCCGATTGGGGCAACGCCGAGATAGGTGTCGTGAAGATGAGCATATTTTCTGTGTTCGTTGTGAAATTGCGCGAGGCTCGCTTTCTCCCGGTCTGGTCTCGGCTGAGCCAACTGACCGAAAGCGGTGGGGGCGATGAAAACTTGGATCGCAATGAAACCTAGCTTCCGTCTTGCATCGTCGATTCCGTGGAAGCGTGGAGTCATTTGTCAGAGTGATACCACCCACGAAGTCGATTCCAGATTTGAGTGTAACGTTAAGTAGGCGTTGCCGTGAGCGACGTTGCTAAAGTACTGCCCCGTAGAGGAAAAGCAAGAACACTCAGCGCGCCTGGTGGCTAAGCCGAAACCAACGGCAAAGGACCGCATAGTGAATGGACACCGGACGCACCAAGATAGTTTTTGAATCGATTGGACACTTGTCCTGCGTTATCCAGCGACCGCGAGAAAACACCGTCATACCACCGAAGCCTGCATGAAGGGATCACTTTGATTTTTGCCGCTGCCGCCTTGCGTCGGGGCCAATCCGTCCGCGTGATTTTGGGTTCGGAATCCGACGCTTGGTTCGCGGGAACAGTACGGGAACAATAAGCGTTCCCTCGTGTTCCCCACGGCGGTTTGCTGTTCCTGCCAGTGCTCGTAAGTCCTTGAAATTCCGAATCAAGGTGCTCTGTCACGGCAGAGGTCGCGGGTTCGAGTCCGGTCGTCGCCGCCATTCCATCGTGAATGGTTTCATTTAGTTAACAATTCCAACATTTTCGTGTACCTGTAGCGTACCCTTCGTTTCAAGAACAACGAGAGGGTCATTCGTCCATGATCGTTGAACATCTGGTTCTGCCTGCTCCTGCCGCGCGCGATTCCAGGGGTTGTAATGCTTCTCGGTAATCCTTGTGCTGGAATGCCCCAAGAAAATCAAGACGCGCTCGATCGGTGTGCCTGCTTTCAGCAGCTCGACGGCGAATGTGTCGCGGAACCTAGGCGCGCGTCCGTCCTTCACACCAGCGTCTTTAAAGAGCGCGGCCAGCGACTCGCTCCATTTCTTGCGCGACGTTTCAATCGTGCCTTCGCCGGTCAGAAACCAATAGAGCTCGCTGACTCTCGGAACGGTTTCGAACTCGCTCACCACCAATGCCGGCAGCCGACAATACACGTGCAGGCCAGTCTTCTGGGTTTACGGAAATAGCTTGCCGTCTCGCAGCCGGCCCGCTGCGCATCCGATTGCGTCCGAGATCCGTAGGCCCGTGTAGCGGAGAAAAAGTACGAGCACCTGTGGGCGACACGCGCGGTTCTTTCCGTGCGTCCGTACTTCGGCGATTTTCTTCGTCGCAGAAGCCAGAATCGCTAACATCTCTTCTTGGGAAAAACGGCAACGTCGGATTCGGGTTGATCTTCGGGCCGCGGATCGCCGCCGCGGGGTTTTGTTCCGCATAGTGCTAGCCTGGGTGAATTTGAAGAAACGGCGTAGTCGCTCGAGTTTTTTTAAATCAGCCAGGCCGCTCGAACCCTTCCACGAGGCGCGGAACTTGTTCAGCGTCGGCGTGTCCAGCGCTCTGAGGTAGCGGATGTGATTTCGACGAAATCGTGTCTCGATAACGTCTGATTGCCGAACCCTGAAAAATTCTCACGCAGTCGCCGGCAGAGCGCGAGATCCGTCGTTGTGGCAAAGCACGTTTACCGAACCCGGGATTCGGGGCTGCCGTAGAAAAGACAAAAAATGGGCCATCGCTGGGCTTTCGATGAAGCCAAGGGTCAGCGCCAACAAATATCAATGTATATAAATCCAATGTTTGGGTGTTTTCGGGATTTTCAATCTAAACCTCAGACCACTAGTGTCCCAACGTTATGCGAACAAAATCAATTGGTTGTCGGAAACCGGTTGAATTTCGTCGCTCATCGTTTGTGCAAGTAGTTGATCCAACGGGATTTTCTCGAACATGGTCAGGCTGAGGATCTGTAGGATTTCATACAGGCTGGCCGAGAGATGCAATCTCTTTTTGACGATGGCGACCAGAACGTAGGCGGAGACGGCGATCCAGATTTGTGACCTGACCGCGTTCTCGGAAGTTCCGAAGAAAGCCTTGATTCGCAGATGCTGCTTGATCCATTTGAAAAAGAGCTCTACTTGCCAGCGGCAGCGGTATAGTTCGGTGATCGTAAATGCTGGCAAGACGAAGTTGTTGGTCAGAAAGATGAGGGTCTTGGCGGTTTCGGGGTCCTTGAGGCGGATGCGGCGCAACGGTGCCTCGAAGCCTTGGTGCGAGTAGAAGCCAGTAAGGACGACACTTTGGTCACAGATCAACCCCGTCGTGCGATCGACCGGATGCGAGTAGCGGCGTTGGACCTTGAGGTTCGACTTGGCGCGGGTCACGAAAAAGCTGCCGGCTTGGTGAAAGCGATAGAGGCGCTCGAAGTCGAGGAACCCACGATCCATGATGTAGAAGGCGCCGGGCTCGGGCAGCAGTTGGTCGAGGATGTTGACCTCGTGCACCTTGCCATCACTGATGTGAATGAAGGTAGGGATGTTGCCGCGCAGATCGAGCAGCGTATGCAGCTTGATGGCTGCCTTGGCCGTGCGGAACACCGCCCACGGAAATACCGACAGACACAGATCGATCGTCGTGGTGTCGAGCGCGTAGACGGTTTCGTGCAGATCGACACCGAAGGACTCTTGCGCATACAACGGCCGGGCGATGCCGATCAGGCTCTGGGCGAAATCGGCATAGATGCGCCAGTCGCGCACAGCGTTGGCATTGGCCAGCGTATTACGAGCCACCGCCGAACGAATCCCGAGGTGATAGAGCTTGGAACTTTGCGCGCGCAGACATACTTCGATGTCTCGAAGGCTCTCCCGAAAGGTCAACTGAGCGAACGCCATGCACAGGAATTGATCCAGGCACGAGAAGGACTTCACTTTGAAAGCGCCTCGATAGCGGGTGACGCAACGACGGAAGGTGGTCAACGGAAGATGTTGCATCAGCTGCGCAAACACCAGCTTGCCTCGGTTCATCGATGCCCCCACGAAGTTATGCTTCGCAGGGTCGCAGAACCCGTGTTCCGAGTTCAAATCGAGACCAAGAGAATTTGCGGCTTATGCTTTTCTCATCAATAATTTACGGAAGGCAAGAGGCAAAACGTTGGGACACTACTGACCTCAGACCACATATCATAAGCCCTTCCAGCCATCGACGCACCGAACTTGCTCCCAGCCTCGAGTGCGACGGAGAGTTATTCGTTTATTTCCGTTGATTTTGCGAAAACAAGGAAGGCCCACGGATTCAAAGGAAGTTGTACGTCGCCGCGTGACTCGATGACCGCAGGTGTCTCGGACCCTTTGTCACCCCATCTCTCCTGGGCCGAATCGAGCGTCCTGTGCCAGCGGCCGGGGGGAATCGGAAGCAGGAATTCAGTTGGAACCTGACAAAAGTGGCACACAATAAGAACCTGGCCGGAGGCCTTCCACCTCCTGATGAGCAGCACGTTCTCGTCGGTGAAGGACGTGACTTCCATGGCATTCTTGTCCAGCTCTGCCAGTGGCGGTACCGTACGTCGGACGCGGAGCAGTTCCTGATAGAAATGCCAAATGATGCGATGGTGCCCTGCGGTTTGTAAATCCCAGTTCAGCTTGGAACCCAGGAATGTTGCTTCACTCTGAGGGTCGGGAATATCTCCAGCCCAGCCAAATTTTGCAAATTCGGCCTTCCGCCCTCGACGCACTGCCTCTATCAGCGATGGATCTCCGTGACTGACGAAGTACTCAAAGGGAGTCTGCTCGCTGTACTCTTCACCCATAAATAATAGAGGGATGTATGGCGAAAGCAGAACAGTCCCTGCGGCCAGCTTCAATTGGGCAAGCGACAGCGATTGTGACAGCCGGTCACCCATACGACGATTCCCAACCTGATCGTGGTTCTGTGCGTAAACGACGAAGCGTTTCGCCGGGATCTGCTTCGACGAACTTCCATAACGCTTTTGGCGAAACTTGGAGTACCGCCCCGCGTACAAAAAACCTTCTCGATAGCTGCCCGCCAGATCTTTAATTCCACCAAAGTCCTGGTAATAACCATCCTGCTCCCCGGTTAAGAGAACGTGCAGAGAATGGTGAAAATCGTCATTCCACACAGCGTCGAATCCCCAGCCGCCTACCTCGGGTGCGCTGACCACCCGAGCATCGTTTCGATTGCTCTCCGGGATCAGATAAACGTCCCGGCCGAGCGCCTTAGCCCTGGTGTGAACGGCTGCGCGAAGTTCTTCGAGGAAAGTTCGCGCGGAGTTATCCACAATCGCGTGGATGGCGTCGAGGCGAAGTGCATCGATGTGGAAGTCCGTAATCCATTCCAGCGCATTTTCTATGAAATATCGGCGGACCTCATCGCTCTCTGCGTCATCGAAATTGACGGCCTGTCCCCACGGAGTCTTGTAGAAGTCCGTGAAATAAGGACCGAAATCAGCCAGGTAATTGCCCTCTGGACCGAGATGGTTGTAGACCACATCGAGCACTACCGCGATTTCGAGTTCGTGGCAGGCGTTGACCAACGCTTTGAGGCCCAGCGGGCCTCCGTAAGACGCTTGGACCGCGTAGGGGTAAACTCCGTCGTAACCCCAGTTACGCTCGCCTGGAAATTGAGCTACCGGCATCAGTTCGACTGCCGTAACTCCCAGATCTTTGAGCGTCGCCAGCCGAGGGATGATGGCTTCAAAGGTTCCTTGCGGCGTGAATGTTCCCACATGGAGCTCGTATAGAACGTACCTTTCAAGTGGCAGCCCAGACCATCGGGAATCGTTCCAGCGAAACCGACTATCTACAACTTGCGATGGTCCGTGGACGCCTCTTGCTTGATATCGGGACGCCGGATCGGGCCGTTCCTTTTCATTGTTCAGGCGATAGCGGTAGAAAGCCCCGGACGAAATGCCCGTCGCAACAGTGTGAAAGTATCCGCAGCCGACAGCCTGCATAGGAATCGCGCGCTCTTGCGGTTCGCCAACGCAGACGTCGACCCGGTTCGCTTGCGGAGCCCAGACGAGAAAACCGCATGCATCCTCACCTAGAAGTTGGGCGCCAAGATTTTCCTTGCGCGGGGACGTCACAGTTTCTGCATTCCTGATATCGCTCGATGGCTGGTAACGTTTTAAGTATACACAGAGGAACGCGTCATTCCACGCACGAGAGATTCCCTCCGGCGGAGTTCGATATTTGCTGATCGACGACAGGACAATTCGTACCGGGCTGACCTATAATGATTTCCCAGCCCGAATGGGGTTCGCATGTGGTTCGCTCGGCCCGCCGTTAGTGCGGTCGATCAGGATTGCTCATCGAACGATACGCGCCGTGTCTGCGATCACGGGCGCCGCTACCAACAGCCAAAGCAAAATTTGCAGCTAGCGGTTGCTCGTCTTCAGAATTTAGCCCGCCCGTATCATGACTGGAGGCAATGCATTCGAACGGAGTGCTGTGCATCGAATGCCACATTCGGCGTGCATGTCGCGCAGAGATGCCACAACGTGCTCATTGCCGCGAGCGCGAAATTCGGATTGAAGCTCGCGTAAAGACACCATGACGCCTCCTCGGAATCCCCTCGCCTGCTACAGGCTTCAATTCAATGGAGACTTTACCTTTCGGCGGGCGTCGGCCGCCCTGGACTATCTCTCGCGTCTTGGAATCACGGACATCTATGCGTCTCCCCTGTTGCAGAGCCGATCCGGCAGCAAGCACGGATACGACGTCACGGATCCCTTGCGGATTGACAGCGAGCTGGGCAACGAAGAGCAGTTTGAGGCCTTCCAATCGGCGTTGCATAAAAAGGGCATGGGCCTGCTACTGGACATTGTCCCGAATCACATGGCTGCAAGTCCGGAAAATCCATGGTGGATGGACGTGCTTGAGAATGGTCCCGCATCTGCTTATGCAGCCTATTTCGATATCGATTGGCATCCGCCGTCTCTCACGCTCGATAACAAAATCCTACTACCCGTGCTCGGCAGTTTCTACGGCCACGCACTTAACAACCGCGAGCTTCAACTCGTCTTTCGGCGCGGAACCTTCTTCGTAGAATATTACGACATGTCTTTTCCCCTGGCTCCGAAGACCTACCGGCGGATTTTGAAGCATCGAGAACACGTGCTTGAAAAGAAGCTCGGCGCGGATTCGAGTTCCTTTCAGGAGTATCTGGGCATCGTCGCTGCCTTGGCCGCGCTGCCGGAGCGGGGTTCTTTGACTATGGACCCTGCCGGCGAGCGCCGCCTTCAGGTTGCCGGGATCAAAGAGCGGCTACGCCAGCTGCACGACACAAACCGCGAGGTTCAGCGATTTGTAAGGCACAATCTGAGAATTTTCAACGGCAGGCGAAATCATGCTGGTAGTTTTCGCAGCCTGGATCGCCTGCTGTCAGAGCAGAACTATGTACTGGCGTATTGGCAAAACGTCAACGAAGGAATTAACTATCGGCGCTTTTTCAATATCACGGATCTGGTGGGCGTGCGCGTCGAGGATCCCATGGTGTTTGAAGCTATCCATGCTGTGATCCTGCAGTTGATTGAGAGAAAGGTCGTCACCGGATTGCGCATTGATCACATTGACGGTCTGCGCGACCCGCTTGGCTATTTGCGGCGCCTGCAAGAACGTGCCGGCGGCTCGCAGGAACAGGGATACAACTTCTACGTGATTGTGGAAAAAATACTCTCCGGAGCTGAACAACTTCCCAAGGAATGGCCCGTTCCAGGAACGACGGGCTATGAGTATCTGAATGCGGTCAACCGGCTGTTTGTTCACCCACGAGGAGCGCGGGAGATCGAAGAGATTTATTTTCGATTTCTGGGGCGCGAGCTTAGATACGAAGACATGTTGTATCAGAAGAAAAAACTGGTCATGGCCACTTTGCTCTCGGCCGAGATGAGATACTTGGGCCGTCAGCTTAGCGTCTTGGCTCAAGGGGACCGCTATGCGCGGGACCTTTCGCGAATGGAGCTTGCACAAGCGCTCATCGAAACGACCGCAGGTCTCGCCGTTTATCGAACCTATATTCGCAGCATGGAAGTGCCCGCCGAAGCAAAACGTGATATTGGCAACGCCGTCGAGACCGCGCGAAGTCGAAACCCGCGCCTCGATGCGTCTTGCTTGGATTTTGTGCGCGACGTGTTGCTTCTCAAGGATGCGGGGCACTTGTTTGCAGAGCAGCGGGAAGCGCGCCTGGCATTCGTCATGCGCTGGCAGCAGTTCACGGGTCCGATTGTCGCCAAGGGTCTGGAAGACACCGTTCTGTATGTTTACTGTCCGCTTCTTTCGCTCAACGAAGTAGGCGGAAACCCAAGCCCTTCTGCCATCGTCGCCTCCGACTTCAACCAAATTGCGACGGAACGCGAACAGCACTGGCGATATAGCTTGAATTGCACTTCCACGCACGACACCAAGCGTGGCGAAGACGTGCGTGCCCGAATCAATGTTCTCTCGGAAATTCCTCGCGAATGGCAGAACCACCTCAATCGCTGGGCGCGGTGGAACGAGAAGGGGAAACGAATCGTCGAGTCTCAGGAAGTTCCTGACCGCAACGAAGAAAACTTCTTGTACCAAACACTGCTTGGCGCTTGGCCCTTGCAACCACAGGAGATGCCGCATTTTCGTGCGCGCCTGGAAGCCTATGTCATGAAGGCAATTCGCGAAGCGATGGTACACACGCGCTGGACCCGACCCAACACCGCTCATGAGCGGGCGGTAGTCGGTTTTCTCAAGGCCCTCATCGATCCAGCTCGCGGCAATTTGTTTCTGAATGATTTCCTGAAATTTCAGCGAAAGGTCGCTGTCTACGGGATGCTAAATGGTTTGGCGCAAGTCCTGGTGAAGATGACCAGTCCGGGCGTGCCTGATTTCTACCAAGGATGCGACCTCTGGGACCTCCGTCTTGTGGATCCCGATAACCGTGGACCCGTCGATTTCAGACATCGCGCTGCCTTGCTCGACGAAATCGAAAAGCGCAGCAAGCAGGACCCGTTGCCTCTCGCCCGCGAGCTCGTTCAAAATTGGTACGACGGGCGCATCAAGCTCTATATTATTTGGAGGATCCTGAATCTTCGGCGCAAGTACCCTCGAGTCTTCCTCGACGGTCAATTCCTGCCGCTGAAAACGACCGGCGGGCGGGAGACTAACCTGATTGCCTATGCGCGCCGACGGGGCAATACCTGGATCATGACCGTCGTGCCAAGATGGCTGGCACGTTCGAAGGCGTCGCCCGATTTAATTCGCCTGCACAGGTTTTGGCTCGGTTCACGCATCGCGCTTCCACCGAATGCGCCGCAATCCTGGCTGAACGTGCTCACCGGCGAGACTGTCGAGACAAGCCACCTGCGACGAGCGCCCACCTTGTCCTTGCCGGATGTCTTCAAGAATCTCCCGGTTGCCGTCCTGAGCGGGGTGGGCCGCTAATCGCGAACAACTCGCGCTCAGGCCTGGCAGATTGAAATCAGTAGTTGCATCAATTAGCGTAGCGAGAGAGTCGATCGGTTGCGCTGTATGCCACACAAGCTGGATCCTGGGTGTCCCAGTCCGGCGCTGCGACCAGGAGGTTAGGACGAATGACGGAACAACAAGTGGACGGACGAAAAAGGGTCGTAATCGAGCGGGTTGCGCCGGAAATCGATTGCGGGCGATTTCCGATCAAGCGCGTGGTCGGCGAAAGTGTGGCTGTGGAAGCTGATGTGTTCGCCAACGGTCATGACCAAATCGCCTGCCAGATCCTGTACTGGCGGGATGAGACGAAACTCAAGACAACTCCGATGAAGCCACTTGGTAATGATCGTTGGCGTGGCGACTTTCCGGTCGAGGAGCTTGGTCGCTATCAATACACTGTGGAAGGCTGGATCGATCGTTTCGAAACTTGGCGCGTTGATCTCGTGAAACGAGTCGCTGCCGGACAGGACGTCTATGTTGAGTTGCTCGTGGGAACTGACTTGATTGCAGAAGCGGCCGCGCAAGCAATGGGCGAAGACGCCGAGGCCCTCCGCCAATGGGCAATCAGGTTGCGGAACGCCAAGGACAAGCCAGAAGGCGCAGCCATTGCTCTCGAAGAAGGACTGCTCGAACTCGTTCGGCGCTATCCGGTGAAACACTTCGCCAGCCGCTACGGGAAACAGCTGGTGGCGATGGTTGACCGCGAAAAGGCGCGTTTCTCCACCTGGTACGAAGTATTCCCGCGATCCTGCGCTCGCGAGGCTGGGCATCACGGAACATTTCGCGATTGCGAGCTATGGCTTCCCTACATCGCATCCATGGGCTTCGATGTAGTTTATCTTCCGCCAATTCATCCGATCGGGCACGAGTTTCGCAAGGGGAAGAACAACACGGCAAACCCGCAGCCGACGGATCCTGGCAGTCCTTGGGCCATCGGATCCGCCGAAGGCGGCCATAAATCGATTCATCCGAGTCTCGGCACGCTCGCAGATTTCTCGCGCTTCGTGTCCGCGGCCGAAAAGCAAGGACTTGAGATCGCGATCGACATTGCGTTTCAGTGTGCGCCGGATCATCCCTACGTGCGCGAGCATCCGGAATGGTTCCGCAAGCGTCCGGACGGCACCATACAATATGCGGAGAACCCGCCGAAGAAGTATCAGGATATTTATCCGCTGGATTTTGAGAGCACCGAGTGGCGCGCCTTGTGGGAGGAATTGAAGAGCGTTTTCGATTACTGGATCGATCAAGGTGTGCGGATATTTCGCGTTGACAATCCCCATACCAAGCCTTTCACGTTCTGGGAATGGGCGGTCGGCGAGATCAAGGAACGTCATCCCGAGGTGCTCTTCCTCGCGGAGGCATTTACCAAGCCCACAGTAATGCAGCGGCTATCGAAGCTGGGATTTTCGCAGTCCTATACTTATTTCACCTGGCGCAATACGAAACAGGAGATCACCGACTACTTCAGCGAACTGGTCCAGACCGAACTGCAGGAGTATTTCCGCCCGAGCCTGTGGCCCAACACGCCCGACATCCTTCCGGGATTTCTTCAGGTGGGCAATCGCCCCGCATTCATGGTCCGGCTGATACTGGCGGCAACGCTAGGGGCGAGCTATGGAATCTATGGTCCGGCATTTGAGCTATGCGAGAACACGCCGATTCAGCCTGGCAGCGAGGAGTACTTGAATTCCGAGAAATATGAACTCAAACACCGCGATCTGCGTTCTGCGGGAAGCTTGAGGGCTTTCATTGCGCGGATCAACCAAATTCGCAAAGAGAATCCGGCGTTGCAAACCAACCGCAGCCTCCGGTTTCATGAAACGGATAATCCGGAGCTGATCTGTTACAGCAAAACGGCCGACGATCTTTCGGACGTAATCGTCGTCATCGTCAATCTTGATTCCGTCCGCGCGCAAACGGGATGGGTCGAGCTCGATCTCAATTCCCTTGGGCTGGACGCCGATCAGACTTTCCAGGTTCATGACCTTCTCGGTCAAGGTGAGTATGTGTGGCATGGTTCCCGGAACTATGTAGCGCTTACGCCGGAAAGCCTGCCGGCGCATATTTTAGGTGTGCGGCGCTAGGCCCCCTCGGAACGGGATTTCGAAAACGGCCTCCAGGCCTAGCAATTGCGGCTATACAGCCGGAACGTTGCAATAAGCATTAAGGGAGCGCGTATGGCGGAATCGGCCCTCAGTGAATTCGACTTGTACCTGATCGGGGAAGGTACTCATTACCGGGCGTACGAAAAGCTTGGCGCTCACCTCACGGAGAGGGATCGGCATCGCGGCGTGCACTTTGCCGTCTGGGCGCCGAATGCCAAGGTGGTTTCTGTGATCGGAGACTTCAACGGTTGGAATCCTCAAGCAAATAGTATGCGCCCGAGCGCCGCGGGCGTTTGGGAGGCCTTCGTATCCGATATCGGTCAAGGGGCCCGCTACAAATACCACATCGAATCGCGCTACCGCGATTATAAGGTGGACAAAGCAGATCCATACGGTTTCGCCGCAGAGATTCGCCCGCAGACAGCTTCTCGTGTGTGGAATCTAGAGGACTATTCCTGGGATGACGGTTCCTGGATGGCGAGCCGGACAACAAAGAATGGCCTCGGTTCCGCGATTTCCATTTACGAAGTGCATCTGGGTTCTTGGAGGCGCGTGCCGGAGGAAGGCAACCGCTGGCTGAGCTACCGTGAGCTAGCGCCACTTTTGGCTGCTTACGTCCACGACGCCGGCTTCACCCATATCGAGTTCCTTCCGACTATGGAGCATCCCTTCGACGGTTCGTGGGGATACCAGACGACTGGGTACTTCGCTCCTACCAGCAGGTTCGGAACGCCTGCCGATTTCATGTACCTCGTGGACTATCTTCATCAGCAAGGAATCGGCGTAATCCTGGATTGGGTTCCGGCGCATTTTCCCAGGGATGAAGCCGGGCTCGGTTACTTCGACGGATCTCATCTTTATGAGCACTCCGATCCCCGGCAAGGTGAGCAACCGGACTGGAACACCTTCGTCTTCAACTACGGCCGCAACGAGGTCCAGAACTTTCTGACCGCCAACGCACTATTTTGGCTGGACAAGTATCACGTTGACGGTCTTCGCGTCGATGCCGTGGCTGCAATGTTGTATCTCGACTACGGGCGTCGCGAAGGCCAGTGGATCCCGAACCGCTATGGCGGAAAGGAAAACATCGACGCCATTCATTTTCTGAGGGCGCTCAACGAGCACGTCTATGCCGCCTTTCCGGATGTAACGATGATTGCCGAAGAATCGACTTCCTGGCCGCAGGTGTCCCGGCCCACTTACGTCGGAGGGCTTGGCTTCGGCCTCAAGTGGAATATGGGCTGGATGCACGACACGTTGAAGTACATATCACTGGATCCCGTGTTTCGCAACTTCCATCAGAACGAGATCACTTTCAGCCTGGTCTATGCCTTCGCTGAAAATTTTGTACTGCCCTTCTCGCACGATGAAGTCGTTTACGGCAAGGGTTCCATGTTGCGCAAAATGCCGGGCGACGTTTGGCAGAAGTTTGCGAATTTGCGGCTGCTCTATGGTTATATGTTCGGCCATCCGGGGAAGAAGCTGTTGTTTATGGGCGACGAATTCGGCCAGTGGTCGGAGTGGAATCACGACGCGAGCCTCGAATGGCATCTGCTCAACGAACCGTTTCATGCTGGACTGAAACGGTGGGTTCGCGATCTCAACACTCTGTACCGCGGCCAACCTTTGCTGCACGAGATGGATTTCAATCCCGCAGGCTTCGAATGGGTGGACTGCACAGATTTTCAAAGGAGCATCATCAGCTTCCTTCGCCGCGGGCAAAATCCGAATGAGCAGCTACTTTTCGTGTGCAATTTCACTCCAGTGGTCCGCGAGAATTATCGCGTAGGCGTTCCGTTGGACGGCTACTGGAAGGAAATCTTAAACAGCGACGCTCCCTTGTATGGCGGCTCCGGCCAGGGCAACTTCGGAGGCTTACAGGCAGCTCCGCTTCCAATTCATGGCCGGCCTTTCTCGTTGAATATGACTCTTCCTCCGCTGGGAATTGTTGTTTTCCAGCCGGAATCTAATAACGTGGCGTGAGCCGCGAGGAAATTCGACATGGCAAAAAAGCAGGGTAGTGCAGCGGATCCGCTCTGGTACAAGGACGCAATCATCTACGAGCTGCACGTCCGCGCTTTCAAAGACAGCAACGGTGATGGGATCGGTGATTTTCCCGGCCTGATTCAGAAAATGGACTATCTGCAAAGTCTGGGCGTCACGTGCCTGTGGCTGTTGCCTTTCTTTCCATCGCCACTCAAGGACGACGGCTACGACATCTCCGACTATCTGAGCGTCCATCCGATGTACGGCACGATCGAGGATTTCCAGGCCTTCCTTGCGGCAGCCCACGAGCGTGACCTGCAGGTAATGATCGAGTTGGTCGTGAATCACACCTCCGATCAGCATCCCTGGTTTCAAGCGGCCCGTCAGGCTCCGCCGGGCTCCCCCGAACGCGACTTCTATGTGTGGAGTGATACGGAGGATAAATACAAGGACGCGCGAATCATTTTTTCAGACACCGAGAGATCCAACTGGACCTGGGATCCGGTAGCCAAGCAATATTTCTGGCACCGCTTTTTCTCACACCAGCCGGATCTGAACTATGACAACCCCAGAGTTGTCGAGGAAGTTCTCAAGGTGATGCGTTACTGGCTGGACATGGGGGTTGACGCCCTGCGCGTGGATGCCATTCCGTATTTGGTGGAGCGCGACGGCACCAGTTGCGAGAATCTGCCGGAAACTCACGAAGTGATCAAGACGCTACGGCGTGAGATTGACGCCGATTATTCCAACCGTGTGCTGCTGGCCGAAGCCAATCAGTGGCCCACCGACGTTCTCCCTTACTTCGGCAAGGGTGACGAATGCCACATGGCGTTCCATTTTCCCCTCATGCCGCGCATCTACATGGCATTGCGACAGGAAGACCGTTTGCCGATCACCGACATCATCCGCAAACTCCGGACATCCCGGAAACTTGCCAGTGGGGTCTTTTCCTGCGAAACCACGATGAGTTGACGCTCGAGATGGTCACCAAGGACGAGCGCGACTACATGTATATCGCCTATAGCGCAGATCCCCGCATGCGCATTAACCTCGGCATCCGCCGGCGCCTGGCTCCGTTGGTTGACAATAATCGCAGGCGGATCGAGCTGCTCAATAGCCTGCTGCTTTCCTTTCCCGGCACGCCCATTATCTACTACGGCGACGAAATCGGAATGGGAGACAATATTTATCTTGGCGATCGCAATGGCGTTCGCACCCCAATGCAATGGAACGCAGATCGCAATGCCGGGTTTTCCACTGCCACGCCCGCCCGTTTGTACAGTCCGGTGATCATGGATGCGGTTTTGGGATATGAAGCCGTCAACGTGGAAGCTCAGCAGGGCGATTCATCTTCGCTACTGAGCTGGATGCGAAACATGATCGCTCTGCGAAAACTCTTCAGCGTGTTCGGGCGCGGCAAGATCGAGTTCCTGAACCCGACGAACCGCAAAGTGCTGGCCTATCTCAGGACTTATGGCGAGGAACAGATTCTTTGCGTCGCCAATCTTTCTCGTTTCGCGCAGCCCGTGGATCTGGATTTGTCCAAGCTGGAGGACATGGTCCCGATCGAGATGCTGGGGTATGTGGAGTTTCCCTCCATCGAGCGCCAGCCTTACCGCCTGACTTTGGCTCCCTACAGTTTCCTGTGGCTCGAACTTCAGCCAAAGGCCGATGCCGCGGAAGCTGCTGTGGATCCGGCTGAACACGCGCCGCTTGACGCGACCGCCGGATGGACAAGCATATTTGAAGGCATTGCTCGCAAGCGTCTGGAAACCGTGAACCTCCCCGAATATCTTCCGCAGCAACGCTGGTTCGCAGGAAAGGCCCGCGCGATCAAGTCAACGCGAATTATCAGCTGGGCGCCAATAAAGGAGCCGCATTCCGCATTGGCGCTGGTCGAGGTCCAGTTCGAAGCCGGGGAGCCTGAGGTGTACCAGGTGCCGCTGGCACTAACGTTGGGAGCAGCCGCTACCGAATTGCGGCGCGTCGCACCGAACGCAATCATTGCTTCGGTCTTATCAGAAAAAATGGAAGGCCTGCTACACGATGGAGTGCAGGACGACAACGTAGGCCTGGAGTTGCTTTCACTCATTGAAAACGGGAGCGATCTGCGCACGAGCGACGGGCGCGTCATTCGGGGTGTGCCCGGTAAGGTCTTTCAGGAAATCCGTGGTTCAGCAGAGACGCCGTTGCCCGTGCGCCGCAGCACGGCAGAACAAAGCAATACTTCAATTATCTATGGTGACCGCTTCATATTGAAGCTGTTCCGCCGCCTGGAGCCGGGAGTGAATCCGGATGCCGAGAACGGGCGACATCTCACTGAGAAAACAACCTTCGATCGGATTCCTCCGTTCGCCGGTTCAAGCGAACTCGAGCCCGCCGCGGACGAAGCCGAGCCTACGATCCTGACGATGCTGCAAGGACTGGTAGCCAATGAAGGCGACGGTTGGAAATGGACCATCGAAGAGCTCGACCGCTACTACGAGACCTCTGCGCCGCTTCCATTTCCAGAGAATGCCAGCGCTGAGCCGGGGGATTCGCTGGAGCTCGCCGAGCATTCAGACTCACAGGCGGCCCGAGACAATCTGGGCATCTATCTCGATGCCGCCGCGACGCTCGGGAAGCGAACCGCCGAGCTCCACTTGGCGCTGGCTGCGCCGTCGGACGATCCAGCGTTCGCGCCGGAACCGCTGACGTCCCAGAATTTCCAGACCTTACTATTCGACTTCCACGAGCATGCATCGCGCGTCCTAGACGTGCTGAGAGAGCGCATGCCATTCTTGCCGGACGAAGCCATCGAAATTGCAGCTACCGTGCTCAGTCGGCGCCGTCGTATTCTGGATTACTTCGGGACGCTAAAATCAGCAAGCTTTCGAACCCAGCGAATTCGAATTCACGGAGATTACCACTTAGGCCAGGTGCTGCGGGCGAAGTCGGATTTCGTAATTCTGGATTTTGAAGGCGAACCGGCTCGGCCGCTCGAGTATCGCCGCTCGAAACAATGTCCTCTTAAGGATGTGGCTGGCATGCTGCGATCGTTCAGTTATGCTGCTTACGCGAGCCTGATCAATTATTCCACGCGCCATTCTGAGGATCTCACGCGCCTGGAGCCGTGGGCCCAGCTCTGGGAGCGGTCGGCAGCCGCAGCCTTTTTGCGTGCGTATCGCGAAACCGCCCAAGGCGCGGAGTTTCTGCCGGCTGATACTTCTGATTTTCATAAGCTGCTGGATCTGTTTCTCCTGGATAAGGCGCTCTATGAAGTGCGCTATGAACTGAACGCCCGTCCCGCATGGGTCCGCATCCCGCTGATGGGAATTATGTCGCTTCCACTATGAATTATTTTTGCAGAAAGGCTGCCGCAAGCCGCTTGAGCGGCCTGACCAAGAATCAAGGACAAGCGCCCGATCGTCGCTGCTGAAAACTGGGCCCAGAGGGTTGAACCGTGGAAGCCGGACCTATTTCCGAGCAAGTACAGGAAAAAGTCGAACAAGTTGATAGCGCCGACTTGGTGGTGGGCGTTATTGCGGAACTCGATCAAGAGGGACTGGCGGCCCTATGCGACGCCCTGCAAATGCTTCCTGGATCTCCGCGCGTTGTGGTGCTGCGGGATGATCGAGCTGCGAAACCCGATCAAAGCCCTGTAGCGGGAGCCGGACCGAACGCTGCTTCATGTCACCTGGTTCCCTGGCCACTGTTGGGTTCGGCCACACCGAGTACGCCAGTCGCCGGTACGGCCTCCGCGTATCAATCGGTTTTTGCGGCAAGTGAAAAATTCGGCGCCCGGGCCTGCTGCGTCATTGCGTCCAGCCTTGAGAGTGCCACACCCGGATGGGTTCGCGAGCTGGCGCAGCCGCTCGTCGAAAAGGATATTGATCTAGTTGTGCCGAATTACGCTCGCCGCAAATTCGAGGGCTTGCTAAACAGCAGCATCATCTCTCCGCTCATGCGCTGTCTGTACGGAAAGCGAATCCACAATCCGATGGGGCCAGACCTGGGGCTTTCGCGACGGCTGTTCCAGAAGATGCTCGCACCGGAGCGCGGTGCCGGCGTCGGAGGGAGTTCTGTGCATTCGCTCGCCGCCGTTGCACCTGCGGCTCTCTGCGAGAATCTGCAGGTTTGTGAGGTCCATCTTCCCGCGCGCATCTATACGCCAACGGATTGGATGAATATCAGTTCTTTACTAGCCCAGATCCTGAGCCCCATATTTTTGGATATGGAACGAAACGCGGCATGCTGGCAAAGAATGCGAACTTCCGTCTCTGTGCCCGCGATCGGCGAGCCTCTCCTGGTATCTCAAGACACCGGGACAGTGGATATCAGCCGCATGATGGAATCGTTTCAGCTGGGAGTCCGGGACCTTCAGGAAATTTGGGGGTTGGTGCTTCCGCCCTCCACCCTGTTCGAACTCAGGAAGCTCGCGCGCCTCCCGTCCGAACAATTTCGCATGCCCGACGAATTGTGGGTTCGCATTGTCTACGATTTTGCGCTGGCGCATCGCCTTCGAACCATCAATCGCGATCACCTGCTCAAGTCGATGACGCCGTTATACCTGGCTTGGGTTTCCTCTTATGCACATGATTTGGAAACTGCCGGAGGAACGGCATTGGAGCAAAGGCTGGAACGCTTATCAGTCGCTTACGAATCCGGCAAGACTTACCTCGTGTCCCGATGGCGCTGGCCGGACCGGTTCAACCCTTAGTTCTGTGGCAGCTGTCAACGGAGGTATTTATGTGGGGTCAAATCAAGCAAGCACTGGCGAGTCCACCGCGCGATTCCTGACCAGATTTGCAAGCCTGTTGCCGGGATTGGCGGCGCTGGTCGTGGCGTTGCTGATCTCGATCATAGTGGCTTGTCATTCTTGCGGCTATCGTACGGCCGCTTGCTCTCGAGCATGCAGTTCGACCAGCGCCTGGCCCGCTGGGGATTTCCTTCGGTGGCTGAGTGGTCGCCCAATCAGAGCCCCACACTGCTCGTATCGCGAGCGATCGCAGTATTGGTTATTCTTACTGGATTTCTCATCGGCATCGCATCCGTTCGACGCTGAATGGACATCCCTGCTCGCACGAAGCGTCTTCGCCTATATTCCCAATCTGCTCGGCGCTGCGCTGGTCTTGCTGGTCGGCAGCGTTGTCGCTCGCTTTCTTGCACGAAGCGTGCTGATCGGCGCCGTTAATCTGAACCTGCACTACGCGCGTCTTCTAAGCCTGGGCGTGAAATGGCTGGTGGTTGTGCTGACCGTGGCGATGGCCCTCGAACACCTGAGAATTGCCCCTGGCATTGTTAAGCTTGCGTTCGGCATTCTGTTTGGAGGGATTGTGATTGCCCTGGCGCTAGCGGTTGGCCTTGGCTCGAAGGACTTGGTCACCAAGTCGCTCGAGCGAGACGCCCAAAAAGCTTCCGGCGATAACATCGAAGAACCATTTCGCCACATATAGTTCGAGGACCGAATTGCGGATATCGTAGTGACGCGGCGGTATTTGGGCCCATCCCCGTCCGGCTTGCTCAGCGCTTCTGTCTTTTTTTCCTTTTACGCGCCGGCGCGCATTGCCTGGTCGTTGTTTCTCGCGGCGATTAGAACCAGTTCCGCGATCAACTTGTTCACGGCGGGAGGCAGTTGCGTCGAAAAACAGTTTGCGCTGACATACTCCGTAAAGTTTCGCCATGCCTCTTTGCTAACTGTCAGTGATACTCGTTCGTTGTCACCCATTTTCTTTCCTCCCGTTTTGTTTTTACGTTTCGTTCGACATCTTCGTTGCCACGGGCACCCACACCTGCAAGCTACTCTTCTTTTTGGCCAAGTCAAGGCTTTGGCGGAAACTGCAACAGGTCGCTAACGGAAGAGTACCTCGTGGCGCCCATGTTTGGCTTGGGTGATGCTCTAACGTTGCAGGCACCGCTACGAGGTCGGTACCGCGAGGCGTCACCGAATAAATGCCGTACGTTACGAAAGTCCCGCACGCACTCGACAGTCGAGAGCCACCTCCCTCGCCGAAGGCGATTGAGGACGACCGGTTTCTGCATCAAAGTTTGAATATTGTCGAGTTAAGTAGGAGGACGCGATGAAGGCGATCTGGCTTGCGGCGTTGATTCTCCGCTCGGGGTGCGCCGTCGCTTCAGGACAGGGCGCAAAGCGGAAAGCTCTCAACGCTGTCATTATCCTGGCTAGCATGGGTCTGGGACTCGGTCTCGGGTACGCGGTGGGTTTAGGAAGTGGATATATGGGATTCATCCGCAACCAGGATATACCGTTCGCCATGCTACGCTCAAAACCCAATTTCGGAGATGGGTGGGAATACATCCCGCGTTGGCTACGCGTCGTGCTGTTCGCAATTGCTGTCGCCGCGATGATCCTTGTCGTGTACTTGACGCGCTGAACCTTCCCGACTCGCCGCTCCAGAATTAGCATTACTTCATTCTTGCGTAAGGACGACTTAACCTCCACACGCAATTACCCGCGAATTCCCAGTCCGGCGAAAGCGATTCCGCGGGATTCAGAATTTCTTGTGCTGATTGTTAATTTTGCCAATTATCAGCGCGGTACGGCGCGTATAGCGTGGGGCTTCGAGTACGAGTGAGTCAGGACAGGCGTTCGAGGCACGCCGGGTGCGCGACAAAACTGCGCTTCCACTGATAAACAGCGCGGTCATCACAAAGTGCCTGTGGTCTGCGAAACAAAATACAGGATTTTGCCGGACGCAATTGCCCGGCACCGTAAACACTCGAAGGAGGAAACCATATGGGCGGCGTCGCGCGCGTGAAACAGAGTCTCGCTCTTGGGATAAGCATCCTTTTGATTTTCGGTATCGGGCCTGGCGCCGCCACCGGCATGACATATCAGAGTTCGGGAACCGCCCCAACCGCCAGCACCGCCACCAGTTATCCCGGTCAGGGCGTGCCGGCAACAGCCGAGGAGCTGCAGGCCGTGGTGGCGCCGATCGCTCTCTACCCCGATGCGCTGGTGGCGCAGATCCTGAGTGCGGCGACCTTTCCCGATCAGGTTGCCATCGCCAGCTATTGGGTGGGACAGAACAAGTCGCTTACGGAGAGCGCGCTGGTGAAGGCCGTTGATGCACAAACCTGGGATTCAAGTGTTAAAGCGCTTACCCAGTTTCCAGACTGTGCTCAACAACATGGCCGCGAACCTCTCGTGGACCTCGCAACTCGGTGAGGACTACCACAACCAGACGGCCGAGGTAATGACAGCTATCCAACGTTGCGCGCCAAAGCCAAGGCAGCCGGCAACCTGAAGACTACTCCACAGGCTACGGTGGTGCAGCAGTCGCCACAGGTCATCGTGATCCAGCCGACAAATCCCCAAGTCGTTTACGTTCCGGTCTACAACCCGGCGGTCGTTTATGGCTACCCGTACGTAGTCCCTGCGTACGTCTATGTCCCGCCTCCTAGCACTGCTGATGTGGTTGCTGCAGGCGTCATTGGGTTCGGCCTCGGAATCGCTGTCGGTGCCATGATGTCCAGCAGCTGGGGATACAGCACATGGGATTGCCATTGGTATGGAAGTTACGGGGTTTACTACCACGGCGGAGCCTACTACGGAAACAGCGCATGGCATGGCGGATACTATGGTTCCAGCGCGTCTGCATATGGAGCTTACGGCAGCGCCCACGCCTCGGCTGGCTACAATCCTTCGACCGGCACTTACGCGCGCGGCGCGTCAGCCTCCACAGCGTATGGCACCCAAAAAGTAGGGCAGGCCTACAACCCATACACGGGAGCCTACGGCGCAACCCATCAAGGTTCCAACTCGTATTCGCAAGTGGGGAAGCTCGACGACCTCGAAGAACGGCACGACGGTTGACTCGCAGCATTATTCGGACGCTAACGGAACCGTGGGGACCGCCGAGAGTTCAAATGGTAACAAGTATGCGACCGCGAACGGCAACGCTTACAAGAACACCGGGAGCGGCTGGCAGGGCTCCGATTCCAATTCTAGATGCTGCACACGGTTGGGGAAGCAGCAGCGGATCGGACTATCACAGCAGCGACTCAGCATCTGCATTCAGCGGATGGGGCAGCCATTCGGATTCTGGTGGCGACTCCGGCTGGGGGTCCAGATCTTCGAGCGGCCAGGGCTGGGGCAGTCGAGGCGGCGGTGGTGGCTGGGGCGGGGGCGGTCGCAGCGCTGGTGGCGGCTGGGGCGGTCGTCGTTAGGTCTGACGACTGTAGCCAGGCATCGTGGGAATCCGAAGCGAACGGAGGAGTGAGATGAACGAGTTACTCCGCAATCGTGCGAGTTTGAGATTGCGTTTCCTATTGCTGATAGTGAGTGGCGCGACATTGTTTTCGATTTGGGCATGCGGCAACAATTCGCAGCCTTCTGCTACGCGGGCCGCTCCCAAGAACTTTGCTTCGCCAGATGAGGCCGGCAAAGCCCTGTTCGACGCTACCAAATCAGGCAATCAAGAAACGATTCTGGCAATCTTTGGCCCGGCGATATAAAGATCTCATTTCTACCGGGGACGCGGCCGAGGACAAAGTTTCGCTTGCCGGATTTGCGCCAAGCATATCAAGTGATGAACCGCTGGCGGAAACTGGGCGATGGCAGCGAATTGCTCCTGGTCGGCGCGGACAATCAGGCATTCCCAATCCCGCTGAAAAGCGCCGCCGGTCAGTGGTATTTCGACGCCGCCGCTGGGAAAGAGGAGCTCGTGGCGCGTCGCATAGGCCGCGACGAGATCGTAGCCATTGACGCGTGCGGAGCATTGGCGGACGCCCAACAGCAGTACTTCGCTCAAAAGCATGGCGGCGTGAAACAGTACGCACAGAAATTCATTAGCGATGCCGGCCAGCAGAACGGTTTGTACTGGCAATCGCCGCAAGGTTCTACGCGCAGCCCTATTGGGCCGCTGGTCGCATTCGCCAGCGAAGAGGGAATCACTCTCACGCCTGATGCCGCCAAGCCGTTTTACGGTTACTACTTCCACCGGCTCAATAGTCAGGGCTCAGCCGCCAAAGGAGGCGCGAAACCCTATGTCGTCAACGGAAAGGCGACCGCTGGATTCGCCTACGTCGCCTACCCGGCAAAATACGACGATAGCGGCGTGCAGACGTTTATCATCAACCAGGATGGCGTGATCTACGCAAAGAATCTTGGCAAAGATACCACCAATCTCGCAAAGTCGTTGACCGAATTCAATCCGGACAACACCTGGACAACCGTGCAATAAGTTACGGCAGAAAGGCATTAGCGGGCGTCGTCAATTGTCACGGCTCTGCTGCCGCTCGACGATCCGTCCGGCAGCCGAGACCAGATGAGCAGGGCGGATGGACTCTAAGCCAGAACGAGCCAGCGAAACTGCCCGGCAGATGCGCAGTCTGTTGGTGCTCGCTCTCCTCGCGCCAATAGCTGGCGCGGCCGCGGGAATTCTCGGAGCGATCTTCCGTCTAGCGCTGGTGCGCGCGGATCGTTTGCGCGATGAATTCGTTTTCTGGACGCACGGCCAGAACATTGCGGGTTTTTTCCTGGTTGTCACGGCTTGTTCTTCGGCATCCGCGATCGCGGCTTGGCTGGTTCGCCGCTTCTCGCCGGACGCATCCGGAAGCGGCATCCCGAACGTTGAGGCGGAGCTCGAAGGGCACTCACATCAGGCAGCAGCTTTTCGTCTGATCCCCGTGAAGTTTGTTGGCGGCCTGCTGGCCATCGGTGCAGGGCTGGCGCTCGGACGTGAAGGCCCCAGCGTTCAGATGGGCGCGAGCGTCGCGCACTTGGTGGGGAAATTATTCAAGCGTAATTGGCCGGACTGTCGAGTGCTGCTTGCAGCTGGCGCGGGGGCGGGCCTTGCCACGGCTTTCAACGCCCCGATCGCCGGCGCAATTTTTGTGCTTGAAGAATTAGTGCGCCGATTCGAACCACGGATTGCCATTGTGGCGCTCGGTGCGTCGTCAACTGCCATTGCGGTGGCTCGCCTTTTTCTGGGTGACGCTCCGGATTTCCATGTCCGCGCACTGGCGTTTCCGAGCAATGGCGCGAAGCCCTTATTCTTCCTCGTGGGTGTATTGGCCGGGCTTGCCGCTATCGCCTATAACCATGCGATTCTTGGCGCAATCGCAGCGGCTGAGAAGCTGCGCCCTTGGCCGGTTGAACTGCGTGCCGCACTCATTGGCGCTACCGTAGGAACGCTGGCGTGGTTCGCGCCGGGACTGGTTGGCGGCGGTGATCCGATTACCCAACGCACCTTGGAGGGCATCGGCACGCTGGCGCTTATTCCACTATTATTTTCGATTCGATTCGGACTGGGCGCCGTTTCGTATGCCGCGGCGACTCCCGGCGGCCTTTTCGCCCCTCTCTTAGTGTTGGGAGCACAGCTTGGTCTTTTCTTTGGGCTCGGTTGCCAATTTCTATTTTCGGGCCTCCAGATTCAGCCGGAGGCATTTGCAGTCGTGGGGATGGCGGCCTTCTTCGCTGGAGTCGTGCGCGCGCCACTCACCGGAATCGTGCTCGTAACCGAGATGACCGGAAACGTTACGATGCTCCTCCCCATGTTGGGAGGATGCTTTGCGGCGATGCTGGTCACTACTCTGCTGCGCAACCCGCCAATATATGATTCTCTGAGCGATCGCACTCTGAGAGCCAGCAGATCCGAAAACCAATCATCAAGTCCTGATTAACGCTGCGTTCACCAGGACTTGGCTGTCTTAACCCAGCGATTTCGCCGACGGCCTGTTCTGCTCAAGAAATCGTTGCGCGCAGGCTTGGGGAAGTATAGGATTCAGCAGTCTCCCAGTCCAAACCTGAAATTCCGGCTAAATCCAACTCCAGGAGCAATCATGAACTACTTCAGGCACTGGTCCGCATTGCTGATTGCTTTGGTTCTACTGGGATTCGGAGCGCGGATCGTCTCCCCACAGGAGAGTCCCGCCGCTTCGGGAACTGTTCAGGTACACATGGTCATTACCGACGAGGCCGTGCGCGATGATAGCGAGGTGCCGATCCTCCGGCCGGAGAATGTGCAAGTAAAGCAAGGAAAGACCTCGCTGAAGGTTGACCACCTGATTCCCGCGCGTGGTGACAATGCCGCCCTGCAGCTTTTTATTTTGATTGACGACACCTGCGATACCAGCATCGGCAACAGTCTCAATGACCTCCGCGATTTCATCAACGCGCAGCCTGCGACGACGGTTGTCGGCGTCGCCTACATGTCCAACGCCAGCATCCAGATCGTACAGAACTTCACAAATGATCATGCGGCTGTGGCCAAGGCGATTCGCCTACCGCGAGGCAGCGTGTCTTCGATGGATAGTCCTTACTTGTCGCTGATGAGCCTCATCAAAGGCTGGCCCGAGCAGAAAGTTCGTCGTGAAGTCCTAATGGTAAGCGATGGCATTGACCGCCTGCGCGGTAATACGATGGAGCGCACCGCAATCACGCCTGGCTACGGGCGCGGTACTCGCGGTCCAACCCCCACCACGTCTATGTCCACTGGCATGGCTACGATCAGTCCCGATGCGGACACGGCCAGTACGACGGCCCAGCGCTACGGCGTAATCGTGCACGGAATCTACGCTACCGGCGTCGGGCGCCTGGGCCGCAACGCCTGGGAAGCGCAGCTGGGCCAAGGTGGAGTGGGCAAGATCGCGGACGAGACCGGGGGAGAATATTTCTCTCTCGGAACGCAAAACCTGGTCAGCTTCAAGCCTTACCTCGATCGCCTCCAAAAAGTCCTGGACAATCAGTATTACTTGGTTTTCGGGGCCGTCCCCAGAAATAAGGCCGGGTTGCAGCGCGTCAAGATATCCACCGAAACTGCAGGCTTCGAAATTGCGGCGGCTGACAACGTGTGGGTTCCCGCGTCGAATGAGGCAGCCGGCAGCAAAAAGAATTAGTCGCTGGCGCGATTCGGGCAGAGATTTCAAGAGTCATCGTGGGAATTTAACTAAGGAGAAGAACAGATTATGAATACAACGAAGGCATTCTGCAGTCTGGTTCTAGGGATCGTGTGTGTGGTTACCCCCAGCACGTCGTACGCGCAGGCCACGAGCGACAACGCCAGCGTCACTCCCCAGTTGAACGACGCGAAGACGATCGTCGCCAAAATCAAGAAAGATGCGGTGCAGATGGAATCGTACTCGCAAACCACCGGGCTGAGCTGGCAAACGCACTCTGCGGCGCTTGAGAAAATAAAGGCTGATGTAAATGCACTACAGGCGAATATGCGGGGCTTGCAATCGCACCGGACCGTGGCCAGTCCCTGGCAACAGGAAGCAATCGATCGCATAACCGGACTCGCAAATGATTTGGCCACGAATATGAACGCCAGCATCGATCGCCTGAACAAGAGCAAGAGCCGACCGACTGCTCCGCCGTACCCGGAGTATCTGAAGGCAAATACCCGAATCGCCAGCGATCTCGCAGATGAAATCGCTGCGACGATCGATTATGGGCAGAATAAAGCGAAGCTGGACAGTCTGGGTCAACAGTTGGATTCTTCTGGAAAATAATCCTACGAGCAATTTGCAGGAGAGGGTAGTTTCGAGCGGATTAATCGAAAAGCGTGACGGCGTCTGCTATGACGGTAATAGCCTCGGCAGCGGCGGCCCAAGTCCTGATTAGCCCTGACTGTGTCTACGACGCGTCGCTAGCGCCAGAAACTCGTCTAGAGTTCCTCTCTTTGCCAGAGGATCCCGGGATTCGATTCGCCAGCTAAGGCCGATATGCGACATGGCGCTTCGTGCCCGACGATTAGCATGGCTCCGGTACTGGCGATCACTTGTTTGGTGGCAAGGACCTGGATGAAACGGCCCTTCGACCCCGTTGGAGAGTTTCTCAAACCATTCGTCACCGGGCCGAGCCGAATCCCTATTTCCATCAAGGAGAACAGGAATGAGGACGGACAAAAAGCTGTGGCGGAACCGAAAAGCAAAGATGGGCGGCATTGACCGCTCGGCGTTACGGCGCTGGAAGACAAAATCGTCCAGCGTGCGGCGGTCGAGGTGATGAACGCCATCTACGAAACGAATTTTCTTGGGTTCTCGTATGGGTTCCGACCAAAGCGAAGCCAGCATCAAGCGCTGCATGCGCTGTACACGGGACTGCTAACGAGAAAAGTGAGCCGGGTGCTTGATTTGGACATTCGCAGCTTCTTCGACAAAATTTCGCACGCATGGCCGCTGAAGTTCGTCGAGCATCGAATTGCGGACCAACGCGTCGTGCGGCTCATCCAGAAATGGCTGAATGCTGGCGTGTTGGAAGACGGGAAGCGGATACGTATGGCAGAAGGAACGCCCCAGGGCGGTAGTGCCTCGCCGCTGCTGGCCAACGTCTACCTTCATTACGTATTCGATTTGTGGGCACAAGCATGGCGACGGAAACAAGCCCACGGTGATGTCATCATCGTGAGGTTTGCTGACGACATCGTCGTTGGATTCCAGGAAAAATCGGATGCCAAGCAGTTTTGGGCAAAGCTAACGGAACGAATGCGAAAGTTCGACCTCGAACTGCATCCTGAGAAAACGCGTCTGCTGGAGTTCGGACCCTTTGCGGTTGAGAACCGAAAGCAGCGCGGAGAAGGGAAACCCGAGACGTTCAACTTCTTTGGCTTCACGCACATCTACGCGAAGAAAAGAAGCAATGGACGATTCACGGTGATACGGCAGACGATTCGCAAACAGCTGCAAGCGAAGCTGAACAAGGTGAAAACCGAGCTGCAGCGACGCATGCATCACGTTGAACTTCCCTCTCGGGTAGCATGAATTTAGCAAGATTCCGACCATGCCGGCAGATATCCGTACAAGCCTTTAAGCGATCTCGAGTCTACTTTCAGTTGCGAGCGAAGCTCATAGCATCAACAAACCGGACAGCAGAACAACTGATCATTGTTTGCCGGTGGGAACTAATTCAACACAGGAGGAAGGTCAATGGAAACAATCGGATTGTTGGTCACGCTCAAAGCAAAGACAGGCAAGGAGGCTGATGCCGAAACATTTCTAAAGTCCGCTCAGCCACTCGCGCTGGACGAAAAAGGGACATTGAAATGGTATGCGATCAAGCTCGGACCGGGAAGGTTCGGCATCTTCGACACCTTTGCAAATGAAGCGGGCCGCAACGCCCACTTGACTGGCGACATTGCGAAGGCATTGGGAGAGCGGGCCAGCGAATTATTTGCGGTTCCTCCTCAGGTGGAAAAAGTGGAGATCCTTGCAAGCACACCTTTAAAGGGCTGAGTGCGAAGTTTGAGGAACAGAACCCTACAAGGGGCATCGGCTCGCGAGACCAAATCACGAGCAAAGAGGAGAATCACATGAGTCAAACAGCCAGCAGCTTTAAACAACCGAAGAATGACGCCGGTGTCGCGAGAATCGATATGAAGTTCGAGGTCTCGATCGTCCCGGTCGCCGACGTTGACCGTGCTAAAGAGTTTTATACAAAGCTCGGATGGCGGCTCGACGACGACATCGTTAATGGAAACGATTTTCGCGTCGTCCAGTTCACTCCCCCGGGTTCACGATCCTCGATCTCGTTCGGCAAGGGAGTGACACTGGCGGCGCCTGGCTCGTTCCGCGGTGGACTGATCGTCACAGACGTTGAAGCGGCGCATAGGGCGCTCGTGGCGAGGGGAATCAAAGCGAGTGAAGTGTTCCACGGCTCGCCGTTTTCTCCGGCAGGACGCATCAGCGGCCCGGATCCCGAGCGCAAGAGCTACAGCTCCTACGTCGCATTCGAAGATCCCGATGGCAACGCGTGGATCGTGCAGGAAGTCACGCATGGCGCGCCCGGTCGGATCGATTTCGCGAAGACGACCTTTGCGTCAGCAAACGATCTGGCAAGCGCGATGCGGCGCGCGGAAGCCGCCTTCGGCGAGCACGAGAAGAGCGCCGGGCAGCCCAAGGGACAACCCAACGCGAAATGGCCGGAGTGGTACGCGTCCTACATGGCGCCGGAACAGGCAGGGACCGACTTGCCGAAGTGAACGACCATTTGCTTGTAACTAGTAGGGCCGCTCTCGCCGGGGATGAACCCGGCGTGAGTGTAGTTCGCAGGCAGCACCTGCTGGAGCACCCGCTGGTGCGGTGCAGCCACCGCCGAGGAGGCTGATATGGCAAACAAACAGAAAACAGTCACCGTAACGGGGGGGTTCGCAAGGCATCGGAGCCGGCGTAGCCCAGTCGTTTCTTGATCGTGGATACAATGTTGTCGCGAACTCGCGAAACATTACGAAAGCAAATCCATTCGCGGCGTCCGCGAATGTTGCACTAGTGGATGGAGACATAGGTGACCCAGGCACGGCCGCAAAAATTGTGGATGCTGCCGTATTGCGATTTGGCCAGATCGATGTGCCGATACAAGCGACGTGAGCAGGTAGCGTGACGGGTCGAAAATGAATGGGGTTCCCGCGAGCTCGGTACGCTTGCGTCCTTGCGCGACTACGGCGAGGCTAGGCTCGTAGGTGCAGGAGGCCGGGGCGGTGGGCGCAGTGCGGCGGCTGAGGCGCAGGCCGGGGACCTGGGTTATCACGATCTCTCCAGAGCCAGAACAAAAAGCAACCTTGCGAGCCAGCCGTTGGCGCAAATCGCCCGCTGGATCCGGTGAAGCAGCGGCGCTTTTATTGGTCTTTTTCATGGAATCTGGTTCCCTACCCCTAGCTCTACGATAGCTGCTTCGCTGCGGATACACCAATGAATTTTCACAACGCAAGAGGATCAGGCAAGAAATCGGAAGGATCAGGCTACCGCTTGACGGACGTTTGGTTCTAGTCTCGGAATGCGATAAACGCTTTGTAAGGAGACACAATGCAAAAGCGCAAACTTGGAAAAAGTGGACTGGAAGTTTCGGCCTTGGGGCTCGGTTGCATGGGGATGAGCTTTTCGTATGGGCCGCCGAAGGACAAGAAGGAGATGACCGATTTGCTGCACGCCGCCGTGGAGCGCGGGATCACATTCTTTGATACGGCAGAGGTGTATGGCCCGTTCACGAACGAAGAGCTGGTGGGTGAAGTGCTGGCTCCGTTCCGCACCAAAGTGGTGATCGCCACCAAATTCGGATTCGATCTGAGTGGCAGCGACCATCGGCCGGGAGCGGCGGGCGTAAACAGCCGGCCTGAGCACATCAAGCAGGCGGTGGAAGGTTCGCTGAAGCGACTGAAGACCGATGCAATTGATCTGTTGTACCAGCATCGCGTGGATCCGAACGTGCCGATCGAAGATGTGGCAGGCACGGTGAAGGAATTGATTCAGGCCGGGAAGGTGAAACATTTCGGAATGTCTGAGGCGGGCGTGATGACGATCCGTCGCGCGCATGCGGTACAGCCCGTGACTGCGCTGCAGAACGAATATTCCTTGTGGTGGAGGAAACCCGAGGAGGAAGTCATCCCGATGCTTGAGGAACTCGGAATTGGCTTGGTGCCGTACAGCCCGCTGGGCAAGGGATTTCTGACGGGAAAGATCGACGAGAACACCACATTCGATAAAAATGATTTCCGCAATAAAGTTCCGCGGTTTACGCCGGAGGCTCGGAAGGCAAATCAAGCTGTGGTGGATCTGCTCGGCAGAATCGGCAAGCAGAAGGGCGCGACACCTGCGCAGATCGCTCTGGCTTGGTTACTGGCTCAGAAGCCTTGGATTGCGCCGATTCCGGGGACTACAAAGTTATCGCGACTTGATGAGAACATTGGCTCGCTCGACGTAAAACTTACGGCAGACGACTTGCGCGAAATTGACAGCGCGGCTGCGAAAATCACAGTGGAAGGCGAGCGATATCCGGAAGCCCTTCAGAAAATGACAGGACTATGAGCGACGAGAGCGCGCCGACTCGCCCGAGCAAATCTCCGTGGGACTAACCAATACCTGAATCTGCAATCCAGACTGCGCAATCCAATCCAATTGAGGAGAACCCTGTGTACAACGCAAAAGCGTATTCTGCTGCCAGCGCGAAATCGCAGCTAGCTTCTACGAAGATCTCGAGGCGCGACCCGACGGAACACGACGTACAAATCGAAATTTTGTTCTGCGGCATTTGCCACTCCGATCTCCACCAAGTGCGCAACGAGTGGAGTGGCGTAATGCCGACCGTGTACCCTTGCGTTCCGGGACACGAAATCGTCGGGCGAGTGACCAAGGTCGGCTCCGCTGTGAAGAAGTTCAAGGCCGGAGACCTTGCCGCCGTTGGCTGCATGGTGGATTCTGATCGCACATGCCCCGAGTGCAAAGCGGGCATGGAGCAGTTCTGCCCGAATTTTACTTTGACTTACAACTTCCCCGATAAGCAGCTGGGAGGGGTCACCTACGGCGGCTACTCCGAGAGCATCGTGGTGGACGAGAACTTTGTGCTGCGCGTGCCCGCGAATCTGCAGCTCGCCGGCGCCGCTCCTTTACTTTGCGCCGGAATCACGACGTACTCGCCGATGCACCACTGGAAGGTTGGCAAGGGCAAGAAGGTTGGCATAGTCGGTCTGGGCGGACTGGGCCACATGGGCGTTAAATTCGCGCACGCGCTGGGGGCGCACGTGGTGGTGTTCACGACATCGCCAAAGAAGACCGACGACGCTTCGCGGCTAGGAGCTGACGAGGTGGTCATTTCGAACGATGCAAATCAGATGCAAAAGCACCTGGGCAGCATCGATTACATTCTCGACGCTGTCTCTGCCGATCACGACATAAACGCTTACCTGAATATGCTCCGACGCGATGGCCACATCGTAATGGTTGGCGCGCCGGAGAAACCGTTAGCCGTTTCGGTGTTTTCACTGATCATGGGACGCCGGAGCATTTCTGGCTCGCCGATTGGCGGTATCGCTGAAACTCAGGAGATGCTGGATTTCTGCGGGGAGCACAATATTGTTTCGGATGTGGAGGTTATCCCGATCCAGAGGGTTAATGAGGCGTACGAGCGGCTGCTCAAGTCGGATGTGAAGTACCGCTTTTCGATTGATATGGCTTCGTTGAAATCGGCGTGAGGCGAATTTGGCGCGGAGGAAGAGCGGCACGCAGCTGGTACTGCAAAGAAAAGCGAGCCAGAGCGGGGGCGACGACGCTATGCCAAAAGCCGGTTGGTTGAAGTTCGCATAGGATGTAATCTTATTCGGCACTACTCTGGTTCTGCACCGGTAATGACCGACAAACTCTGGGCACAACTCATTGTCCCGCCCGTCCTGACGCTCGTGTGGCTTGTAATAGGGTCGCACATCCTGGAGCTGGCCAGCCCAGACAGCGAACTGGATAAGGTTCGTTCGAAGCTTAACTGGTATGGCGCCGCGGTGATGCTAGCGGTTATGTACGTGATTTGGTTTCATACAGAGCTGAAAGCTTTTTGGAAGGGCTGAGTGGTCTTATTTGTTCTGGTGGCTTTCGCGCTTGCGCTCATAGGTGCGAGTCGGCGCGAGGAAGGCCGCCTTCTCAATTCGGATTGGAAGCGGGCTCTGATGATTTGGGTTGGGGCTAACGTCGCCGGTTTGGTGATCGTGTCGATCTTCTGGTTTTACGGGAACTAACAGCGGAGCTTCGATGACACGACGATCGCAAGGGGCGCACGAGGCGCGCGGGGAGTATGAGGCGCTGGCTGAGATTCGCGACTCGTTGCTGGAAACTTATGCGTGCAACGACGCGATGAACCAGCTGATCTTGGCGGAACTGGACCCGCGCGCGTGGCGAGCGCAACTGCCGGGTGAAAAGCGCGGCGGGCGGACGATCGCGGCAATCTTCGCGCATCTGCACAACTGTCGTCTTTCGTGGCTGAAGAATTCGGCGCCGCATTTAAAGTGTCCGGCCCCGCTGGATCCGGACCGATGCACGATGAAGCAGGCCGCGGCGGCGCATCGGAAGAGCGGGGCGCAGTGTTTGCGGATGCTGACGGATGCGTTGTCGGGCTCGCCGAATCGGCGTGTGACGAAATTTTCGCGTGGCAGTTGGGCGCAGACTTGGCCGGCCGGCGCGACGATGTTTGCATACATGTTCTCGCACGAGGCGCATCATCGCGGACAGATTCTGATGCTGGCGCACCAGTTGGGCTATCGCTTGCTGCACACTACTCCCGGCGTGTGGCACTGGGAAAAACTCTGGAAAGAGGCCGGGCTTAAGACGCGCCCGCGCTGAGTGGAACTCGCCTGCCGTAATACTCTTTGTGCAAGCCAAACAACTGAGTGCTTCAGCGGTTAAGGCCGCCGTGATTTTGTTGCATTCATCTCGTGGCTGAAGGCACGACCTACAAAGATCAGCAGTCGCCACGCAGATTCTGCAGACAGGCTTATTCTCGACGCGATTCCAGTTCAAACACAAGAGAGCCGACGGGCCCCCGATGCTACGAAAACCGACGAGTATCCTTTTGTGTCCACCTCGTCATTGTCCTGTACGCGCGATGTGTGCAATACGGGACTGTTTCGCAATCCTCATTATGGGCTAATCAAGTAGTTGAGGAGCGTCAGCGCTGAAATTTGGCACCTGTACCATCCGCGACACGATTAGAGCTCAACCAGCGCAGGCCATCCCACTGTGACTTCGTGACCCATGCGCCCACTTTGTTCGACGCGAGCCGCACCAATTTCCGCGGTGTAAGTGAACTTTGGGCTGCGGCTTTCGTTTTGCCTCAGAAGCGCGCCGCCAGAAGATCCCTGCGACGCCGTGCCTATTTCGTTTTCGCCTATGCTTCGCTGCTGCTTTGCCTGGCTGGTACGAGTGCACGCGCGCAAGAACAAAATTCTGCGCCAGCGCTACTTCCCGCTTCCCTACCCCACGGACTGCTTGCAACGACGCCAACAGCGGAGCCATCCGGCAGCGTTGCAGGCACGGTGCTGGACTCAAGCGGAGCTAGTGTCCCCGGCGCGGACGTCACTTTGCTGCCCAGGGATGGCGCGCCGTCGCGCTCGATGGTGTCCGAAGCGAACGGCGAATTTAATTTTATGGAGATTCATCCGGGCTCGTACTTTGTGCTCGTCAGCGCAAAGGGTTTTGCGGTTTTCACATCTATAGAATTCGATGTGGTGGCGCGGCAGGCCTACGAGGTTCCGGACATTTCACTTTCGCTTGCGACGGCGAACACGGAAGTGATTGTGCGTCCCACCGAGTTGATCGCCGCGGAACAAATCAGGGCCGAAGAAAAGCAGCGGCTAGTTGGCGTGCTGCCGAATTTCTACACGAGCTATGTGAATGACGCCGCGCCGCTCACATGGAAACAGAAATTCTCGCTGGCGACACGCGGGACGTTCGATCCGGTGGCTCTGGTTGGCGTGGGCTTCGCTGCCGGCATCGAGCAGGCGAACAACTCCTTCGCCGGGTACGGGCAAGGCGCCGCGGGCTATGGCAAGCGTTTCGGCGCAAAGTTTGCCGACGGGCGGACCAGCGACTATTTGACTCATGCGATTTTTCCCACGCTGCTGCATCAGGATCCGCGTTACTTCTACCAGGGCACCGGCACGATTAAGTCGCGACTGATGCACGCGGTTGGCTCCGCATTTTTCACGCGCGGAGATAGTGGAAACACGGAGTTCAACTATTCTTACGTGTTGGGGGATATGTGCTCCGGAGCGCTGTCTAATCTGTACTATCCCGCGGCGAATCGCGGAGTGCATCTGGTCTTCAGCAACGCAGCTGTGGGCCTCGCAGGACGTGTCGGCGGGAACATACTCCGTGAATTTCTGCCGAAACATTCGACCACGAACGTGCCGGTAGAGCGCACGCCATGAGCACGACCGCTTAAACCGAGCGATCCTCGATTGAGAGCAGAAATCGTCAGGTGAGAGTGATTCCGCCCATGTCGATGGCAACGAGTAGAGGCTCCGTCACCGGTTGGTAATCGCCTTCGTAGGCGAAGACGCGGCGCTTGGTGGGGATGACGATGCCGTCAACATTGCGGTAGTCGAATGCATAGTTTAAGCCGGGGGCGCCGCCGAGGACGTCCACGGTGTAGTCGTGGCGACACAACAAGCCCCTAGGTGTGAAGCAAGAAATCTGTTCGCGGGTGTGGCTCTTCACGTTTTCGGGGAAAGTGACTTTGAGGCGCCGCCAGGTGGAACTCTCAACGTTGATCGGCGCAATTTCTTCCGTCTTGAATCCTTCGTAAGTGTAGAGGAACGGAGTGTTGAGGTAGGTCCACATCGCTTCGCCGCAGAAATACGCCACTTGAATATCGTCCCAGGGAGTTTCGCGTTGCTGCCCTGCGAAGGATTTTTCGGGATTGTCGCGGGCTTCGATTAACGCGCCGTCCAGTCTCTCGATTACGACGCGGTTCGGCTCGAAAATCGCGCGCTTGTCCTGGCCCGGGAAATCTATGGTGATGCGTTCCTTGCGCGTTTCGGCGGTCACCACTACATTTTTGAGAAAGTCGGGCTTCCCTTTCACGTACCAGATCGCGCCGGTGATGGATGCGGCGACCTTAATCGTTTGGATTTCGTTCCAGCGCTGGAGGCCACCGTGCGCCTTCACTGCCAAGTCTAGTAGTTCGCCCATAGAGAATTCCCTTTCTGATCTCGCGCTGAAAATAAATCAGCTTGGAGTTTAGCAGCAGGAGCCGCAAGCGCGGCGAGCAAATCTCTGAAACGGCACGGAACATTCGGTTATTATTGACCGAAGGAACGATTCATGGCTGACATTGTGGTGGACACGCTGATTCTGGACCTGCTTGAGTGGCTTGCGCCGCGCGACAGGAGCTACGAAGAGGTCATGGACGCGTGGCGGACTTCCTGTCCCAAGCTTCCCGTTTGGGAAGAGGCCAGCGATCGAGGATTGCTGGAGCGAGAGGAAACGGCCGGACGCAGCGTGGTGAGGATCAGTTTGTCGGGACGCGAGCTTCTGGAGCGGCATAGGTCTCCGCCGCATGAAAGTTTCAACCTCACGACGCGTTCGACGTGACTGTCGCGCTTCCCAGTTCCCTACTTGGTAGCGGATGGGACGCTGTTGGCTGGGACAAGTTCGCGAGCTGTGACTTGCGCGGCGGCTAGTTCACGGGCCAGGGATTCCAACGCGAAGTAGATTGTGTGCGAGCGCAGAACGCCTTCCAACGCTAGCGTGGATGGTGTGGCGTTAACAGTGGGCGCGCTGGATGCGGCGGGTGCGACGGAGATGCGCGCTGCGTTTGCTCTTGCGTCCAGTGCCTGAATCGCCGCTGCGAAATCGTATTCGGGCGTCCAGAATTTCGCGGTCAGGATTCCTTCCGCGATTCGCTGCAGGGCTTCGGAAATTCCAGCGCACAGCGCGCTGAACTCCGGTTCCCACTGCAGGTCAATTCCTCCACAAAAATCTCCGTCGCAAGCGACGTCGAGAGTTTCCACCGCTTGAGACATGCGCTCTTCGTGCTGGAGCAATTTTACGAGAGTGATACGGCGTGCGGACCAACGCGCCGGTTCATAGCGGCCGTGCGCGTAGAAGTCCGTGTTTTGACGCCCCAGAGTTGCGAGGCTCGCGCGCAACGCTTCGACGTCAACCACGTTCTCGCCGCGAAACCGCAGCAGCAGCGCCGAGAGGAAAGTGTCGAGCTGCAAGAATTTTTCGGCGAGCGCATGCCGGAGACTTTCCATGGCCGTGGAAGGCAAGACGAACTCCGCCACCGCCAGCGCGATGAGAATTCCGAAAGAAACTTCCAGGAAGCGGTTGAGCGCGGGCACCCACGGTCGTCCGGTGTTCGGGACGAGCATGATGATCGCGATGGTGACGGCGGCGAGGCGTATTCCGTCCTCAAGGTGCAAAATCGTGCACAGAACGACGGTGACCAAGACGGCCACGCCAAAGACCAAAAGCTTTTGTCCCGGGACTGCCATAAACGGAATCGAGACGGCGGCGCCAACGGCCGTGGCGGCGAAGCGAATCCAGGATTGCTTTACCGCGGCGCCGAGATTTATCTGCATCACGATCATCGCGCTGATTGCGGCCCAATAGGGCTGGGGCATGCGCAGGAGCGAGGCAAAATACATGCCTAGGCAGCCAGCGAGAGCCGTCTTGATGGCGAGGCGAAAATTTGCGGATGATAAGGTCAATTTTAGCGGCATTTGTGGCGGTCGGATTATGGACCGAAAGCGGGCGAAAGCGATATAAGTACATGCAGGGTACCGAATTGGAGCAGAGAGGTGGGGACAACACCAAGTGTGACATAGAGATAGGAGAAGTACCGAGTTGTGCAAAGTGTTGCATATTGAGAAAATGAGAAGAAAAATGGGTGCCGGGATGTGGTTCAGTACAAAGGGGTTATTTTCTGCGCTTGGGTCGTGTGACTTGGTAGTTAACGTGCTGTCGTACCGGTGGCAGGAAATTGCGCGGAGGTGGGTTGATGAGATTCTGTAAAACGTTGGTGATCGTAGCTGCGGTGGTTTTGGCGATGCTTGGAGCAAACGTGGCTAGGGCTGACGGCGCCGTCGATCCCAAGGTGAAGTTGATTATCCCCACGGATCCGACCATAGAGCCTTGCAGCCAAGTCCCGGAAGGCATTACTTGCTTTACGTCGAATTCGTTTCAGGACCCTGTCGCTGTCGCCGGGCCGACCATGGCGCAGCTGAGTGGCGACTTCGATCTGGTTACAAACTTCATTTACGAGCCGACCGATTGTGTCAACGATGTTTGCCCTTCGTCGGATACGCTCATGGACCTGTGGATCGCGATTACTCCGACGGTTCAGAACGCGATATACACTTGCGCACTGGGAGGAGTTACCGGCCTAACGCCGGCGTTTAACACCTGTCCGGCTGCGGTAGGAATTAACAGTAGTGGTCTTGAGCTGCTGGAGCTGGAATGCGACCCATCAAAAAGTGCCTGCACCGGCATGCTCCCTGGCCAAGAAGGTTCAGCGGAAATCACCCCAGAGCCCGGCGAGTTCGCAATGCTCGGACTGGGAATCGCGTTGGTTGGCTTTTGCGGTTGGAAGCGTCGCCAAGCGACTGAACTGAACCGGGTCAACCAGGAAAATCTGGCGGCCTGCTGAAGTTAGCGTTCGCTCTTAAAAATTCGCGATTTGAGTGATTTAAGTCTGCCCACCACGATGCTAGTCGTGGCGGGCAGAACGCTTTTTGAACCGCACAATTTCCCCGAAGGCTGTTGCCAGCGCGTCGGTGTGGTTGCGTTTTATGACGATTCGCTGCAACCGCTCAAATAACCTCCGCGCTGAGATGCGAGAGCGTGGCTTCTGGAGCTGCAACGTCGGCCTCGGCCCGGCTATACAGGCGGCAGGTTTCTTTTCCACCGCGATGCCGGATCCAGCCAGTGCGCTTAGGGCTTCTTCGTCGAATACTTCTTAATCAATTTGTCGAATTCCGGATTGCTGTGGAGGCTTTCCAAGTCCGGATCAACCGCGGCGGACTCCGCGGGATAGTGATCTGCAAGCACGGCCGCCAGTAACGTTAGCGCCTGACTCGACTTTCCATTTAGAGCGTTGATCTGGACTTCGGTATAGGCGAGGTTGACGTCCTTCTGATCCTGCGCGCGAGCGCGAGCGATGAAGGTATCCGAATCCTGAGGCTTTCCGAGATTGGCGTAGGAGAGCGCCACTTCGGCCAGAACCGATGTGTCCTGCGGATTCGTCTGCAATTCCTTATAGCCAGCGGATATTGCTTGCTGATAGGCAGCGTGGGCCTTGTCCGTTTGGCCCAACGCACGATAGGCATCACCCAGGTTTACGGCTAATTGCGTGTCGTTGGCGTTCAGCGCCACAGCCTTCTCGAAGGCCTGCGCGGACTCGGCATACTGCTTCATGAAAAAATAGGCGGTGCCGAGATTTGAGTAAGCGCCGGCGTTGGGTTCGATTGCCAACGCCCTTTGCAAATACGGGACCGCTGCGCTGTACTTAGCCTGCTGCACCAGCACGTTCCCGGCGTTTTCGTAGCCTGCATTCACATCAGGTTCGAGCGTGGAAACCTGTTTGAACGCGTCGAGGGCCTTATCGTATTCGCCAACTTGGAAGTAAGCGACGCCAAGGGAATTCTCGTTGATCCAATAGTAAGGATTGAGCTGGACGGCCTTTTGGAACGCTTCGATCGCATGAGGCATGTCGCCCTTCGACATATACACGTTCCCCAGGCGGTAATACACCTCGTCTGAATTCGGCGCCAAAGCCTGCGCGCGATTTAGTTCCGCGATCGCCTCGGAATATTTTCCCGTGGCGCGATAGACGCTGCCGAGCGTCGAATGAACCTCCGGAAGTTTATCGTTCAGCTGCAGAGCTTGTTGCGCGGCGGCCAGCGCCTTCTGGGTCCAAAAGCCGTCGTTCGTCAATCCGAACATGCGCAGGCTGGCCTGAGCCACTCCAGTGTAGGCCAGCGCAAATTTAGGATCCTGCTTTACGGCCTGATTGAAATAATCGAGCGCAGTCTGAATACTCTTGGCATCATTGACGCGCAGGGCGTTGCGGCCACGCAAATAAAAATCGTACGACGCGACGTTGTCGGTCGGGCGCGCTTCGGCGTTGGCGTTTTCTTCGTTCGTTGGATTCACATCCATCGCAGAAACCACCTGCGCATAGATATGATCCTCCAGCGTGAACAGGTCCGCCGGAACGCCATCAAATTGCTGGCTCCAGATGCGCTTGCCGCTAACCACGTCCTCCATATTCAAGATGATGCGGATTTTATCGCCATTGCCCTGCACCATGCCCTGCACGAGAGTATTCGCGCCCAGGCTGCGCGCGATTTTCTGCAGAGGTTGCTTGGGATCAGCCTTGGCGGCGGCGTCGGACGAAGTGACGTGCACGCCTTTCAATTGAAAAAGTTTCGCCGCGAGCGCTTCCTGAATGCCTTGCGCCAGGTAGCCGAGCTGAGATTGGTCGCCCAGAACTTGCAGCGGCAGAATGGCTACGTAGCGTCCGCTGGAAAGCGGCGGAATGCCGGAAGCCGCGGAGCCGGCGGGCCCGGTCTGCTCCACATGAAAGCCTGGAATCAGATGCCGCACCGGCGGAATCGCGAACGCGATCAGGAGCAGCGCCACAATTCCGGCGACGATCCAGACCCAACGATGATTGGCGAATTCGGGGATTTGGATGATGACGCTTTGCGAGCCTGAACCGATGCGCGACATTCCGACACGAGACATGCTGCTGCCGGAAGCTCCGCCTTGCAGATCAGCGAGAATTTCGTAAGCATTCTGGTAACGATCGTTCGGATCGCGTTCCAGGCAGCGCATGATAATTTTCACGAGCCAGTTCGGCAGGTCCGGCCGCAAAAGTTTCGGGCTCTTGGGTTTTTCCTGAATGCGCTGGTACATCACTTTCAGCGTGGATTCGCCGGTGAAGGGGACGTCGCCGATCACCATTTCGTAGAGGATCAGGCCGAACGCGTAGAGGTCGGCCCGGCCGTCTGCCGGCTTCCCTTCCACTTGTTCCGGAGACATATAACGCGGCGTGCCGAGAAATGCGCCGGTGCGCGTCATGCCGATGGCGCCTTCCTCGAAGGATTTCGCGAGGCCGAAATCGCACACGAAAATCTGGTCGTTTTTATCCACCAGCAGGTTTTGCGGTTTCAGGTCACGGTGGACCACGCCTTCGGCATGTGCCGCGGCGAGCGCCTCCGCAATCTGCCGGGAAAAATTCAGAATGCGTTCCAGCGGCATCTTGGGATTTTCGCGGATAATGTGCTGCAGATCTTTGCCTTCGACGAAGGCCATGGAAATGAAACGCAGGCCGCCGACGTCGCCCATATCGTGAATGCGCAGAATATTCTTGTGGGAAATTTTGCTGGCGAGAACTAATTCCTGCTTGAATCGTTTGAGGGCATCGGATTCGCCGATGGCTCCATCGCGCACGACTTTGATGGCTACCGTGCGGTCGAGGTCTTTGTCATATGCCTTATAAACGCGGCCCATACCGCCCTGGCCGAGGAGAGCTTCGATGCGGTAGCGCGGACCGAAATCGCTGCCCGGTGAGATGACGGTGGCGTCCACCATCTGAATCGTTTCGGACTCGCCCAATGGCATAGGAGTCCCGCAACGTGAGCAGGACTCAGCGAAGTCCGGATTCACCGTGCTGCAGTGAGGACAATTAATCACGAGAAAGCCGCCAGGATGGCCCCAAAACCGGGAACTACAATGGCGAATTATCGTGCATCCTTGCATGGCCTGCAACCATTAAGTGGCGCAAATGTGCAATATCGGCCTTCGTTCGTGGCGCATGCCCGGTTAGACTGGTGCACCAGTTGCGAGCGCCGTTTTCGAGCGCCAAAAACACATGCTGGGAACTTCCATACACGTCTGGATCGTCTTCGCCATCACGACGGCCGCGGCCCTGGTGATGGATCTGGGCGTGTTCCATCGTAAAAACCACGTAATCGGGCTGCGCGAAGCGTTGCTGGAGAGCGCTGCGTGGATTTCCGTTTCGCTGCTTTTCAACATGTGGCTCTATTATTCGCAGGGCCCGCAGGTGGGCGTGGAATTTCTTACCGGTTATTTGGTTGAGAAGTCGCTCAGTGTGGACAATATTTTTGTTTTTCTGCTGATCTTTCAAGCGTTCCACGTGCCGGCGCAATCGCAGCATAAGGTTTTGTTCCTGGGCGTTCTGGGAGCGCTGGTGATGCGCGCGATTTTTGTGCTGGCCGGCGTGGAGTTGCTGCAATCGTTTCACGCGGTGCTGTATGTTTTTGGAGCGCTGCTGCTGCTGACCGGGTTGAAGATGTTTCTGCCGACGAAGCGCGTCGTGCGACCGGACCGCAACCCGCTGGTGCGAATGGCGCGGCGGATTATTCCAGTGACCGATCAGTTCGAGGGCGAGCGCTTCTTTGTGAAGCAAGCCGCGAAATGGATTGCCACGCCGCTCTTTTTGGCGCTGGTGGCCGTGGAGGCGATGGACATTATTTTCGCGGTGGATTCGGTGCCGGCGGTTTTGGCCATAACACGCAACGCGTTTATTGTTTATTCGTCGAATGTTTTCGCGATTTTGGGTTTGCGGGCGCTTTATTTCGCGCTGGCGGATTTGCTACCGCGTTTCCGGTTCTTGCATCAGGGGCTGGCAGCGATTCTTGTGTTTGTGGGAGCGAAGATGACGCTGAGCGAGTGGCTGCCGGTGTCCGCGGCGATTTCTTTGGGAGTTATTGTGGGAATCCTCGCGGTAACCGTCGCCGCGTCGTTGCTGTTCTCCGTGGCGGGGGAAAAAGCGAAATGATTTGTGATCCGCGCACTATCCCAAGTTAAGCACGAGGATGCGCGGCTCGGTCATTTCCTCGATGGCGTAGCGCAGGCCTTCGCGGCCGATCCCGGAATCCTTCACGCCGCCGTAGGGCATGTGGTCAATACGGAACGCGGACATATCGCCGGCGATGACGCCGCCCACTTCCAGATTTTCAAACGCGGAAAATAGTAGTTTAGAATCGCGCGTGAAGATTCCTGCCTGCAGGCCAAAGGGTGAATCGTTTACGCGGCGGATGGCGTCGGCGAAATCGTCGTATGGCTCGACAATCACCACCGGCGCAAAAACCTCCTGACAGCTGACTTTCATGTCCGCGCGAACGTTTGTCAGCACGGTGGGCTGCAATACCGCGCCCTGGCGCGTTGCGCCGCCTGCGTGGAGTTTCGCTCCCGCGGCGACGGCCTCTTCAATCCAGGAAGATGCACGACGCGCCGCGTCTTCGCTGATCATCGGGCCAACGTCGGTGGCTTCATCTAGGGGATTGCCTACGTGAAGTTTCCTGACGCCGTCGAGCAGGCGCGCCAGGAATTTCTGTTCAACGCTGCGCTGAACGTAAATCCGTTGAACTGAAATGCAGCTCTGCCCGGCGTACGAAAAGCCGCCGAGCACACAACGATCCGCCGCGACGTCCACGTCGGCGTCAGAGTGGACAATGACTCCAGCATTGCCGCCTAGCTCCAGCGTCACTTTTTTCTTCCCGGACTTCCCTTTCAGCGCCCAGCCTACCGGTACACTCCCGGTAAAGGTCAGCATCTTCAGGCGGTCGTCGCCGACCAATTTTTCGGCTTCTTGATTTGCAAGCGGCAGGACGTTCAACGCGCCCGCCGGCAAGCCAGCTTGTTCGAATACTTCGGCGAGCAGTAGCGACGTGAGCGGAGTTTGCGGCGCAGGCTTCAACACCGTGGTGCAGCCCGCGGCGATTGCCGGAGCGAGTTTGTGCGCTACCAGATTCAGCGGAAAATTAAATGGCGTGATGGCCAGAATGGGGCCGAGCGCGAAACGGCGAACGATTCCCGCGCGGCCTGCGGTGGAAGCCTGCCAATCCAGCGGCAGCCATTCGCCGCCGATGCGCGTAGCTTCTTCGGCGGCCACGGCAAAAGTGAAAATCGCCCGATCCACCTCGGCGCGCGCCGTGCGGATGGGCTTTCCTGCTTCCAGCGCGATCAGTTGCGCAAATTCTTCACGGCGCTTGCTGATTCCATCGGAGATGGCGCGCAGGATGGCTTGGCGTTCGTATCCGGGCATCTTGCGCGTGATTTGAAATGCGCGCTGAGCGGCGCGCACGGCTTCTTCGGCGTGGGCGGCAGTGGCGCGATACGATGCGCCGACTACGGCGCGGTCGTACGGAGCCAAAACTTCAAAGCGCTCGCCTTCGCTGAGCCATTTTCCGTCAAGATACAATCCCCACGTTTTCACTGGTGTTTTTGTTGCGGTGCCCATCATTGGTCCTCTGCTTAAACGATTGCGAACTAAGGCGTCGGTGTGGCAACCGCAAAGCCTGTACGCCAGCGGCTAAAGCCGCACGCGCTCAGCGAGACTTGTGTCGTGGCTGAAGCCACGACCTACAAGGATTATCGCATTCTCAGGCAAGGGCGACTTTACGCGTGGCGCGGCGCGGTTTCTACTTGCGCTTCGGCTACGCTGGCCAGCGCGGATTCCAAAACGTTCAGGCCCTCGTCAAATTGCTCCGTGGTGACGACCAGCGGGACCAGCACGCGCAACACATTGCCGTAGGTTCCGGAGGACAGCAAAATCAGCCCGCGCTCGCGGCAATGACGCAGCACCAGCTCGGTTTCTTCCTTGGCCGGTTCACGCTGTTCAGCGGAACGAACGAGTTCAAGCGCGCGCATCGCGCCGAGGCCGCGCACGTCGCCGATCAGCGGCCAGCGCTTTTTCCATTCTTTGGCACGCATTTCGAATCGCGTGCCTAGTTCCTCTGCGTGCGCGGGGAGATTCTCGCGTTCCAGGGTTTCGATCGCAGCCAGCGCCGCCGCGCATGCCAGCGGATTCCCGCCGTAGGTGCCACCCAGGCCGCCAACGCCTGGTGCGTCCATAATTTCCGCGCGTCCGGTGACTGCAGCTAGCGGCATGCCCGAGGCCAGAGACTTCGCACTCACCAGAATGTCTGGAGTGATGCCGTAACGCTGCGACGCGAATATCGCTCCGGTGCGGCCGAATCCGGTTTGCACTTCGTCGGCGATGAGAAGAATTTCGTGGCGCTTGCAGATTTCCTGCAGCACGGAGAAAAATTCCGGCGGAGGGGCGACGAAGCCGCCTTCGCCCAGCACCGGCTCGACAACTACCGCCGCAACCGCTTCGGAAGCCACCATGCGTTTGAAAGTGTCCTCGAGATGGTGGGCGCAAAACACATTGCAGCTGGGATATTGCAGCGAGTAGGAGCAGCGGTAGCAATAGGCGTAGGGAATTCGGTAAATGTCTGTGGCAAAAGGTTCAAAGCCCGCTTTATAGGGATGCGTCTTGCTGGTGAGTGACATGGTCAGCATGGTGCGGCCGTGGAACGCATCCTCAAAACAAATGATGGCCGGACGATGCGTGTAAGCGCGCGCAATTTTCACGGCGTTTTCGATGGCTTCGGCGCCGCTATTCAACAAAATGGTTTTTTTCGCGAAATTGCCGGGCACCAGCGCATTCAGCTTTTCCGCCAGCGCGATATATTTTTCGTACGGCGCGACGCTGAAGCAGGTGTGCATGAAAGCGTCGAGCTGCTCGCGAATTGCAGCGACCACGCGCGGCGGGCGGTGACCGGCGTTCTGCACGCCGATGCCCCCGGCGAAATCGAGGAAGCGATTACCGTCCACGTCTTCCAGGATCACACCTTCCGCGCGCGCGGCGAAAATCGGGGTGGCGTGCGCGACGCCGCGCGGCACAGCAGCCTGACGGCGGCGCATCAGTTCCAGAGATTTGGGGCCGGGTATCGCGGTGCGCAATTGGATCGTGGGCATGTTAGTACCATCCGATAGGCTGTTCGTTCAGGTTGATGTGCACTTGCTTGGTCTCGAGATATTCTTCGATGCCCCAGGGGCCGAGCTCGCGGCCAAAACCGGATTGTTTGTAGCCGCCCCAGGGTGCTTCGACGTATGTGGGCTGCATGTGATTCACCCAAACGATCCCGGCGCGCAGAGCTTTCACCACGCGGAACGCTTTGAAAATATCGCGCGACCAGACGGCGGCGGCCAGGCCGTAGGGAGTGTCGTTCGCAATTGTGATGGCGTCGGCTTCGTTTGTGAAAGGAATTACAGTGGCGACCGGACCGAAGATTTCTTCGCGGGCGATGCGTGCGGAATTGTCCACGTCGTAGAAGATCGTTGGCTCCACATAGTAGCCGTGCTTCATGGACGACGGACGGCCACCGCCTGTGGCTAGCTTCGCTTCCTTCTTGCCGATATCCTGATAGGCGCTGACGCGGTCGAATTGCTCTTTGCTGACCAGCGGACCCATTTTCGTTTCGCGCTCGAGCGGCGGGCCGAGACGGATTTTCTTGGCTTTGGAGGCCATGGCTTCGACGAATTTCGAATAGATCGGCTTCTCTACCAGGATGCGGCTGCCTGCCGAGCAGACTTCGCCTTGATTGATGAAGACGCCGAACAGCGCTCCGTCAATCGCAGCTTCGAAATCGGCGTCTGCGAAAAATATGTTGGGCGATTTTCCGCCTAGTTCCAGGGTCACGCGTTTTAGGGTGTCGGCTGCCAGTTTTACGATTGCTTTGCCTACGGTGCCGCTGCCGGTGAAGGCTACTTTGTTGACGTCGGGATGCTTTACTAACGGTGCTCCTACGCCTTCGCCGAATCCCGTAATGACGTTGACGACTCCTGGTGGCAAGCCCGCAGCGGTGAGATATCCCGCGAATTCCAGGGCCGTGAGCGGTGTTTGTTCGGCTGGTTTCAAAATGCAGGTGCAGCCTGCGGCGATGGCCGGCGCGAGTTTCCAGGCCGCCATCAGGAGCGGATAATTCCAGGGAATGATTTGCGCGGCGACCCCAATGGGTTCGCGCAGCGAGAGGCTCAGCGCGTTGTCCGGCACCGGGTTCACATGGCCCAAAACTTTAGTGGCCATGCCTCCGTAATATTCGAAACAGGTCGCGGTGTCGGCGATGTCGTACTCGGCCTCGACGATCGGCTTGCCGGAATTGCGGCATTCGAGATCGGCGAGGTGCGCCGCTTCCTTGCGAATGCGTTCGGCGAGGCGGAATAGAATACGGCCGCGATCTTGCGCGGTGGTTTGCGGCCACGCACCGGAATGAAAGGCTGCTTTGGCGGCCGCTACGGCGCGGTCCACGTCTTTTTCGTCGGCTTCGGGAACTTCCGCGATGATTTCTTCGGTGGAGGGATCGATGACCGGGAAGAGCTTGCCGCTCCGCGCGTCAACAAATTCGCCGTTGATGTACATCTTGTATTTGCGCGCGCCTGCCTTTGATTTTGAATTCTTCGCTGCGATTGCTTTAGCCTTGCTTGCCACGGAGCCTCCCTGCTGGTGCGAGTGTAAGTTAGACGCCGGTCGCAGCGGACGGTGCCACTTTGCGTCGGCCGTACACATAAAAGAAAAACACGGCCAGGCCGATAAAAAATGCCGTGCCGCCGAACATCCATTTCTCGTACGACCACAGCGAGGTAATCTGCTGCGCCGGAAAAAATGCCAGCACGATGCCGAGCGTGGTTGTCACCAAGCCGCTGCCGCCTGCCAGGAACAGAGTCGTCTTGCGATACAGCCCGTTGCCCGAATCCGGATTCGCGGCGATTTTCAGCAGCGCACCGAACATATAGAGGAATGGGATCAGCTGCAGCACCACTGCCAGCGACAGCAAACGCTGAAAAGTCTCCTGCACGCCCGAGCCGAAAGAATTCACCAGCACCAGAATCATGGACACGACGCCCTGCACGATCAGCGCGGCGTACGGTGTCGCAAATCGCGGATGCGTCTTTCCCAGCCAGCTGGGCATGTACGAATCCAGGCCTGCCACAAACGGAATGCGCGCCGAACCCGCGAGCCACGCGGAACCAATTCCGGCGATGGAAATACTCAGCATCAGCGCGAATGGCGCGACGATCCAATTGGCGCCTACGCGGCCGGCCATGTGGCTGACGGCCTGCACGATCCCCTGCAGCACGTTTATGTCACTTTTGCTGACGGCGATCAGCAACGTGAGCGTCGTCGCGATATACATCACGCCCGAAAGCACGCCGCCCCAGGCCACCGCGCCGGGCAAAGTTTTCTGCGGGTCTTTGATTTCGTCGCCCATTACAGATGCCAGCTCCAGGCCGACCAATCCAAAACAAATCACGCCGAAAGAATTCAGCACAAAACGCGGATTGGCCGGGATGCGAAAATCCGCGGCCGTTACCGTGGTGCCAAAGCGCGAAAACATGATCAGCCCTAGGCCAATCAGCACCGCAGCGGCGACTCCTGTGCCGATTCCGCCGAGATTGTTGATCCACTTTCCGACGCCGAGGCCCACGATGTTCAAAATCACCAGCAGCGCCATCAGCAGGAGCGACGCGATCACCGTGAACGTGCTGTTCTCGGCCAGCGCCTGGTGGCCGGGGCCCAGCACGAACACCGAAACACCCACGAAATAAAGCATCACCGTCGGCACATACATCATATTGTTGGTCCAATAGCACCAGCCGGAAAGAAAGCCGTGGAAGTCGCCGAAAACTTCCTTGGCCCACAAATAAACGCCGCCTTCACCGGGATAACGATGCGCCAACTCGATGACGGCGATTCCCTGCGGCCAGAAAAACAGCACGAGCGAAATCAGCCAAAGCCAAACTGTGACTCCGCCGTTTGCAGCGATGCTCGGCACCACGTTCAGGTTGAACACTGCCACGACGAATAGCGCGACGAGGTCCCAACGGCCGAGCGAACGCTTCAGATGTACCGTTTCGGTTGCCGCTGCGACTGGCTCGGCCAAAAGGACTCCTCGTCACTTGCAACATTCGCACGGAAAGTTTCGGGCCTCTTGGGTGCCGACTTCTTACCACTCGCGTGAGAGGCCCGAATATTCCCGGCGGTAAAACTCAGTGGCCTGCGGTGGCGGCGACGTGCGGTTCTTTCTGCGCTTTCGCCAGAGCCGGGGCGATCTCGGCGAACGTCGCGATGTGCCGGTCAATGTCGACTTCGGTGTGCGCCACGGAAACGGTCCACTGCTCGTCCCACCAATACGGCTGGGCCATCACGCCGCGATTGACCATGGCAAACCAATAGTGCCGCCACAATTCGCTGTCCGCATTCAGCCAGTCACGATAATTGCGGATCGGCTTGTCGAAAAACATCAGCGCGCCGTTCGAGCCGGCGCCGATGACGTAAGCGTTCAAGCCGGTCTTCGTGATTTCTTTGTTGTAGCCATCGAGCAATTTCTTGTTGAGCTTGGTGACCTGCGCGTAGGCGTCCTTCGTCAACACCTCGCGAAAAGTAGCGAGGCCTGCGGCCATCGCGACGGGATTGGTGTTATAGGTGCCGCCGTGAAAAACTTTGTGATCGGAAATCTGGCCCATCACCTGGCGCGTGGAAGCAAACGCCGCGAGCGAAAAGCCGCCGCCGATAGATTTCGCGAGACAAACGATGTCCGGCTTGACGTTGAAATATTCGCAAGCGCCCCCATATGCGAGCTTCGCGCCGGTTTTCACTTCGTCGAAAATCAGCAGCGCGCCGTTTTTCTTGGTAATCTCACGCAGCGCCTGGAGATAGCCGTCGGCCGGCATCAGAATTCCCACGTTCATCATGATCGGCTCGACGATGATCGCCGCGATTTCGCCGGGATATTTGGCGAAGAGGCGCTCGACGCCGGCAATATCATTGAACTGCGCGATCAAAGTATTTTGTACAGTCGCTTTCGGGATGCCGGAGCCGCCCGGAACGGACGTGGGGAAATTCGGATCGCCAATTTCGCTGGCCTTGGGTTTCAGCGACACGAGAACGGAATCATGCAGGCCGTGATAGCCGCCTTCCATTTTGATGATGCGTTCGCGGCCAGTAGCAGCGCGAGCGAGGCGTACGGCGTGCATGGTGCATTCCGTGCCGCTATTGCTGAAGCGCACCATTTCCACGGGAAAGCGCTGGCAAATTTCTTCGGCCAGCTCCCATTCCAGATCGTGCGGCATGCCGAACATCGTGCCGGTGCCAAGCTTCGCTTGCACGGCTTTGACCACCGAGGGATGGCAATGCCCGGCCATCAGCGCGCCGAAACAAAGATTGAAATCGAGATATTCATTTCCATCAATATCGTGAATGTGTCCGCCCTGTCCATCGCGAACAAAAATCGGATAGGGATCATAGGCGCGATAATTGCTGGCGACGCCCAGTGGCAAGCGATCTTCCGCTCTGGTGTGCGCCGCTTTCGAACGCGGCGTGCGCTTTTCGTACGTGTTTATTTCCTGTTGCAGTCCTTCGTGCATAACTGCCTCCAAATGCTGGTACATTGGCCGACGCACGGCCCTGAGATTTGCCGCTACTGACCTAACTTTTTGCGTTCCACCGGCGGAAAGTGAATCCGCGTTTTCTGAGTTCACCGAAAAATGGATTGGGCGGGACTACATTTTCAGGGGCCTGCACTCCCACGCCGGGAATTTCGCCGCGCCCTTGCATCACGGCCGCGATGGCGGCTGGAAAACCAGTGTCGCGCGCCACTGCGGAAAATTGCGGCCGCGCGGTGTGATCAGCCCACATTTCCATGGCCGCACCGACGCGTTGCTTACCAGCGCGTCCGGTGACGACGACGCGCAACGCTTCCACATCCAGTGGCGTCTTCGCCGGAGCCTTTTTCTGCAGCAACGCCAGCAGCACGGCGCGCGGCGCCACCTGCGTGCCATTCACGGCGATCGGTTCGCGCTCGGTGAATCCCACATCCACCAGTGAGCGCACCAGGCCCACCAGCTTCGGATCGTAATTGATCTTAAAGAATACCTCGCGCACGCCTTTCTTGCGAAAGCTCTCGGCCAGCGTGCCCAGCTCGGAATGAATCGAGTGGCGCAACACAATTTTGCCGATGGGCGCGGGGAAAGTCGCGGTCTCCGGCTCGGAGAGCATTTCTTTTTCGACGTAGCGACCACCGACGAAATGGATTGGCGGCATGGTCAGCTCGTCCAGGATGGTGGCGATCGAAAACGAATACGCGATGGGACTGTCGTAGCGCTGCTCGTCCGCGCCCGCGTTATAGACTTTGATCGCGTCCACGCGATCGAGCGGGTCGGCCAGCGCGCGCGCCATTACATTCGTGATGCCCGGAGCGCCGCCCATGCCGGGAATGGCCAGTTTTCCGATGCGGCGAAAATCGCGGTCGAGCGCGAATTGCTTGCGCGTCATGTGATAGAGGCCGCCCAGGTCCATATAATTCACGCGCGCCGCGAGTGCCGCGCGCATCACGTCCAAATTCCAATTGTATTGCGTGCAATTCACTACCACGTCGCAGCGGTGCAGCAGCTTCGCCAGATGCGAAGTGGCGCGCACATCTGCAAAGGCTGCGCGGGTGATGCCGCGCCCGAATCTGTGCGCTACTTCCTGCGCGCGGGCACGATCGAAATCAGCGACGACGATGCTTTTCACTTCGCGCGCGCCGCTGAGGTCGTAAACCACCGCGCGACCCATCAATCCCGCCCCTAGAACGAGTATCTTCATTTCTGGCCTAGTCCCCTTGTTCGGATATGCATGCTGTTCGACTGCCGCACCACAATTACTATACTTTGCCTACTATACTTCGCGCGCCGTTGTGCCTTCGGGCGACCACCACACCGCCGCCGTATCGCAGGCCCGCTGCGCGCCCGCAAGGCAATTCGCCTCTACGCAAGAAAGCGAGGGGTCCGCCAGGACGGACTCCCTCGCTCATGTTGCCCACCCTAACGTCTAGAACAGGAACTTCAAGCCAAACTGCATCACGCGCGGGCTTTCGCGAACCTTCAGGACTTGTCCGAATGTTGAATCCGTAAAGTTCCCGTCGGGATTGTTGAATTGCGTGTGATTCCACGCGTTATAAAATTCGGCGCGGAATTCGGTGTTCCACCGTTCGTTGATCGGAGTCTTTTTCGAAATTACCAAGTCCGTGTTGTTGATAGGCGCGCCGCAGCACAACGCGTGCGGCACGTTGCCGAAAGTTCCGGGGTTGGAATCCGAAAAGTTTCCGACGACATACTGATGATTGGGGTTGTTATTGGAGGGCCCGTTCTTCGGGCTCATGAACGTAATCGGTCCGGAAACTGAGGGAGTATTTGCGCCCTCGAAGAAAAGGCTGCTCTCGAGTTCGGAATCGTTCTGGTCCTGCACGCGTATAGGGAATCCGCTCTGGTAAGTGATAATCGCGGACGCGCCCCAGCCGTTGGCAAGTTTCCCTTTCACACCCTCGTATTTCGGAATCGGCAAATCCCAAACGGGGCTGAAGACGAAGCGGTTTTTCGCGTCCAGCAGCGAAAGGCCACGGGTGCCATCGAAATTGAGCGGATTCAGTTCATTTTCGAATGAGGCGCCTTGATCGATCGCTTTGCTGAACGTGTAGGAAGCCTGGAACAGCAAGCCGTGTGAATAGTTCTTCTCAACGGAGATTTGCAAACCGTTGTAATTGGAGTTTGCGATGGTGTCTTCGGCGAAGATGTTGCTGAAGACAGCAACTCCATCGCTTGGGCAACCGATGCTGGTTAACGGCTGGCAATTCGGCGATGAGTACTTCCGCAGGCCGACGAGTGTGACGCCGTTGGGGCCGATCGTTGTTCCTGCGGGAATGCAAGTGCTGCCCGCTGCATTGTAGGGCAGCGTGAGGCCGCTGCACGTCGTCGGCGGAGTACCCGGAGCCGCCGAGTACGCGGGAATGACGGTGCCAGGCTGAACGAAATATTCGGAATCGGATCCGAACGGCCCGCATGATGTGGGTGTTCCGTTTAGGGCCACCGGCGCAGTCAGAACGCTTCCGGCGGGGAGACCGTTCAACCCTAGGCAAGTTTCCGCGTGGCCGTAGTTAATGTCGTATGACGCCAAAAGATGATGCGCCTGCGTGCCAACGTAGGATACACGCAGCAGCATGTCTTTCGTCAACTGGCGCTCAATCGTCAGGTTGTACTGCTCGGCATATTGCGACTTGAGGTTGGGCTGAAATTCGCCGAAATAAATGGAACTGCGGAAATTCGACCAATCCACGCATCCCGGGGGGCCATTGGGGTCCACCGCGCATGGATTCGTCGGCGTCTGGTTTATCACGCCGCCGAAAGGATTCGGAGTTTGCGTGCCACCCTGTGAAAGATACGGCAGATTGAATTGTGGATCGGAGACAAAGGAACTGCCGCCGAACGGCGGCTCGGCGCTGAACTGTTCAAGAACGAGTTGCTCGATTGGATTGTAGAAAAGGCCGAAACCCACACGGATGCTGGTGTTGCCGGGACCACCGGTCAGCTTGGCCAGCCAGCCGTCAGTCGCGTCAGGACTCCACGCTAATCCGATGCGCGGAGCAAAGCCTTTGTAATAGGTGGAAGTGAGGCCGCGTGGCACACCCTTATCGCCGGGGAAGACTAGGCCGAGAGGAAACACCGCGTTGTTGCCATTGGTGGTGTCTTGCCCGCAATCACCGGCAGTCAAACCCAGCGGAGCGGCGTTCGCGGCCGAGAGCCAACAGGGATATTGCGTCGTGGCCTGCCCCGGACGAAAAGTCTGCAAGCGGTTACCGGTGTCGTAATAAGGTGTATTCAGTTCCCAGCGAAGCCCGTAGTTCAGCGTCAAGTTCGGTTTCAGCTTGTAGCTATCCTCTGCAAAGAGATAAAGCGCTGTGTTGCGCAAATCTTCGCGCTGGGCTGCGCCTTGCGTGTACGAAGTTGGCGCGCCAAGAAAATAATTTGGATACGAAGGAAAGCTACCGTCCGAGGCGATCTCGTCCGCGGTGTTTTGGCTGGTGACGGTGTATTCACCGCTTACATCGAAATAAAGAAATTGGTCGAAACGCTGCCGGCGGACGTCCACACCGAACTTGGTAGTGTGCTTGCCGAAGATCTTCGTGAAATTGTCCGTCCATTGGAAAGTGTTGCCGGTTTGCGGCAGCTCACCTTCGAAGTTGTTGCCCATTGCGAATCCACCGGAAACGTTAACATAGGGAACGCCCACGCGGCCGGGAAGATCGGTGGTGATGCCCGCCGGAATATTGTTTGGGTCGCTGAAGCAATTCGCGGGCGCAACGGCCGGGCCGCAGGAATCCTGCACGCTGGCGAGCGTATGCACCGGGTGGTTATTGGTTTGCTGTCCTTCGCGGAAATAATTGAAGCGGAATTCGTTCACCGACGTGGAATTGATCGTCCAGGTGTGGCTGAGATTCCACTGTTGTACGCGCGTGCCAAAGAGCGCTCCGAACCCCGGAATGTTTCCGCCGGCGCCCTGGAAACTGGATATGGGTTGGGTGCTGGCGTCGTTCTCAAAATAGTAGTACGCGCTAAATTGCTGACTGCCCGTAATTCTTTGGTCGAAACGAACCGTGAACTGATTGTTGTCGACGTTGGAGGCTGGGACGGCCGAGTACGATCCCGTTCCCAGCGGCGCGATGTTGTTGTTGTAGAGCGCGAGCGCGGTGGGATCGAAGCACTGCGTGGGAATTTGATTCGGCGCGCCGGTTGTAGCGTTCCTAAAGATTGCACCGTAGCTACTTCCCGCAGAGATCGCCTGACCACTCTGAGCCAGGACGGCGGCGCTGCAACCCGGCCGGCTATTGAGGAGGTCGGCGAACGTCTTATCCGCGACCGTACCGCTGAAGCACTGGACTCCGCCGAGAGGCGGAGTATTCGGAGGCGGCGTGCAGAGAGTATTACCCTCGCTGAAATCGCCGCCTGCTTCGGCGGACGTGGGCAGCAGCACCGTCCCGGTCGAAATGCCTTGGATGAGGCGATTGCCCTCGTAGGAACCAAAAATGAATGTTTTGTCTTTCTTGATCGGGCCGCCGAGCGTGGCGCCAAACTGATTTTGTTTGTAGGGAGCGATGGAATTGTCGAAATATCCGCGTGTGTTTAGCGCATCGTTGCGCAGGAAATCGTAAAAGTCGCCGTGGAGGGTGTTCGTTCCTGATTTGGTGACCACGTTGACCACGGAGCCGGAATTGCGGCCATATTCCGCGTCAAAGGTATTGGTGAGCACGCGAAATTCTTCGATCGCGTCTGGAGAAGGCTGAATCGCAGGGCCGTTCACGAAAATGTCGTTCCCGTCTCCACCGTTCACCATGTAATTGTTGGAACGGCCGCGGCCTCCGTTCACCGAAACCACGCCGGGATTGCTGCTACCGGCGAAAAGATCCGCGCCGAGTTGCGACTGCACACCGGGCTGGAGTTGAAGCAGCGCGTAGGCATTTCTGGAATTGAGGGGAAGTTCGCGGATGGATTGATCCGTCATCACGTTGCCTAATTGCGTGCTGGTGGTTTCCACCTGCATGGCGTTGGACTCGACTGTTACTGTGTCGTTCGCGGCGCCGACTTGAAACGTGACCGTGATGAAATTAACGTGGCCGATGGATACTACGACAGCCTTATTCACGAACTTCTTGAACCCCGGGGCTTCGGCGGTCACGTCGTAGGTTCCGACGGCCAATTCGGGGATGTCGAACGCACCGTCTTTGTCCGAAATTGCCGAGCGGTGGGAGTCGGTACCGTTAAGCGTTGCCGTTACGGTCGCTCCGGGAACCACCGCGCCGGACGGGTCATTCACAATTCCGCGAATCGAGCCGTTTGTTTGTCCCGAGGCTGCACCGCCCCCGAACAGCCCCACCAACGCCAATAGATACACCCCTAACCGGCCCGTCGTTTTCATCGCCGCTCCTTTGCAAAAGGTGGCGCCAACCCGGCCCCCGGCGCCTAACTTTTAGTTTTTCGGTTGCAGCTTGAGAAAAAACCTTACTATAATCCGGGAACGTTAGAAGAAGGTCAGCGGGTTGTCAAGGGGAAACTGATTTGGCGAGCACTCGGAATCGGAGGCGCCCGGCGAAGACTGCGCGCACGCAGGAATATTTGCGCATCAGCGACGTGGCGCGCAGCGTAGGAGTTTCTCCGTCCATCTTGCGCACGTGGGAAAATCTCGGGTTGGTGACGCCGCAACGAACGCGCAGTCATTACCGCCTGTACACGCAGGCGGACGTGCGCATTCTGAAACGCGCGCAATACCTGCGGCGAGTGCGTGGACTGAACGCTCCGGCGATCGTGCATCTGCTGAAGCGCGAGGGCGTGCTGCGTCCATCGGGTGCACGGCCTAACGCTGATCCGGTCGGCCCGCGGTTGCGGCGCATGCGTCTGCGCAATGGGTATTCACTTTCGAAGGTGGCGCGCGCCACGGGCGTGTCGGTGGGATTTCTCAGCGCTTTGGAGCGCACGCAGATGACCGCATCTGTGGCTACTTTGCGGCGTATTGCGCGATTTTATCGCGTGAATATTCTGGCGTTGTTTGACCCTTCAAATTCCAATCCTGGACGCGTGCGGCCCGCGGATCGCAAGGTGCTTGATGCCGGTCCGGGCGTGCGCATGGAGTTGCTGGCTTGGGGAAATACTTTGATGGAGCCCCATCTTTTTCGTGTTGCGCCTTCATCGGGAAGCGGCGAATCGTACGCGCATGACGGCGAGGAGTTTTTGTACATTTTGAAAGGCGCGCTGGAGATCTCTTTGGCGGATGGCGAACGGCAACTTTTGCAGGAAGGCGACAGCTTTTATTTTGAAAGCAACAACGCGCATCGCTGGAAGAATCCGGGGAAGAAGGAAACTTTGGTGCTGTGGATTAATACGCCGCCGACGTTTTAATGCGCGTGCGTGGCGGCGGATTCAACAAACGGTGGCAGATCATTTGAAGATTGAATCGTGGCGGCGTCGTTTTTTTGTGCTATTCGAGCCAGCACGCGGGAGCACACCAGTGACCTACAGCAAACGCACGCGCGGAATGTTGATGTTCGGCGTTCTTGCGGCGGTGGTGATGTTGGCCGCGGGCGGTTGCGCAAAGAAGACGCCAACTCTGACTCTGCTGGTGTGGGAAGGATACGCGGATCCCTCGTACTTGCGCGCGTTCGAAGAATCGCATCAGTGCAAGATCAGCGCCGCGTATATGGGTTCGAGCGACGAACTGGTCGCGAAACTTCGCGGAGGCAGCGCGAGCAACTACGACGTGATATCGCCCTCGAGCGACGTCGCGACGATGATCGCCGCTGCTGGACTCGCCGCGCCGCTCGATCTTGCGAAGCTTCCCTCGTACGCGCAGCTATCTGAACGATTGCGCTCCATGCCGCTGGTCCGCGTGAATGGCAACGTGTACGGCGTGCCGTTTACGTGGGGGCCGAATCCTCTGCTCTACGACACGACCTATTATCGCGAAGGGGCCCCCCGATAGCTGGAGCGTGCTTTGGGACCCGAACCTCAAAGGCAAAATTTCCGCGTGGGATGAACTTTCGACGATGTACATGGCAGCGCAGGTGCTTGGATACGACAAGCCGGATCCCGATCACATTTACAACCTGAGCGATGCAGAACTGGACGACGTGCGGAAAAAGCTGATCGAGCTGAAGCCGAATATCCGCAAGTTCTGGTCCACCGGCGGAGAGCTGACGAATTTATTTCAGAATCACGAAATCGTGGCCGCCATGGGCTGGCCGCTCACCACCAATCAGTTGCGCGCGGCCGGATTCCCCATCGGTGAAACCATTCCGCAGGAAAACACTACGGGATGGATTGACCACTTGATGATCACCACCGCGAGCGAGCACAAAGATCTCGCCACAGAATTTCTGGAATACATGATTGAAGCGAAAACGCAAAAGATGGTGACGGACGTTACGGGATACGATCCGGCCAACCCGCACGCTGCGGATTTTATGACCGAAGCGCAGAAGAAATCGCTGCACCTGGACAATGTGGATGAATATATGACGCGCATTTATTTTTGGCAGAACGTTCCGCGCCGCGACAAGTACAACGAAATCTGGAACGAAATAAAGGCAGCGCAGTGACGAAAGCCGCTCCAGATGCGGCTGCAGCGGGTACAGCTTCAACTGCTGCGGCGCCGATCCTTTCTATTCACCAGGTGAGAAAACGATTCGCGCAGCGTCCGGTGCTGCGCGGAATCAGCCTGGATGTAACGAGCGGCGAATTCCTCACCATTCTCGGTGAAAGCGGATCTGGTAAGACAACTTTGCTGCGGCTGATCGCTGGATTCGAAGATCTCGATAGCGGCGAAATCTGGATGGGCGCGCAACGGCTCGATCGCATTCCCGCGCACCACCGCCAGGTCAACACCGTTTTTCAGAGCTACGCGGTCTTTCCCCATCTTTCGGTATTCGAGAATGTGGCGTACGGCTTGCGCGCGAAGAATACCGCGAAATCCGAAATCCCCGAGCGTGTGACGCAGGCGCTGGCGATGGTGAAGATGGGCGAATTCGCGCAGGCTGCTCCGGCAAAACTCAGCGGCGGCCAGCAACAACGTGTGGCCCTCGCGCGCGCCCTGGTGAATCGTCCGCGCGTGTTGCTGCTCGATGAACCGCTCTCTGCACTCGACGCCAATCTGCGGCGCCAGATGCAGGTGGAATTGAAATCACTGCAGCGCGAAGTGGGAATTACTTTCATATTTGTGACGCACGACCAGGAAGAAGCCATGGCGCTTTCCGATCGCGTGGCGCTTTTGCGCGCGGGACATCTCGAGCAGGTCGCTCCTCCGCGTGAGATTTACGGCGAGCCTAAAACTGCGTACGCCGCGCAATTCATCGGGCAGACTAACTTGCTGCGCGCGGAAGTTCGCGACGGAATCGCGAGCGCCGGCAGCATCGTGTGGCCAACGTTTGGCGCATCGGGCAAGGCGACCTACTCGCTGCGCCCGGAATGCATCCGGTTGGCCACCGAATCCGCCATTCTTTCCAGCGCGGACGACGCGGCCACCGCGCGTTTCCGCGGACGCGTTCGCAACCAAGCGTTCGGCGGCGCGATGGATTCAATCGAAATTGATTGCAGCGGTGCGAGCACGATCCGCGCACGCATCGCCAATCCCGGAATCTTGACGGGAGATCGTGAATTCGAGTTCGCTGCGAGCGACGCAGTCCGCGTGCGCGAGGGAGAGCCGGAGTAGCCATGTACTCGCGCGCGTACAAAGCCGGCGTGACGATTCCTCCGCTGCTGTGGGTCACCATTTTTCTTTTGGTGCCCTACGCGATTCTTTTTTGCTACAGCTTCTGGTCCGTCTCGCCCGCGCAAACGATCTTGCACAATTGGAATTTGCAGAATTATTTGCAGCTGGCGCGCAATCCGATTTACGTACAAGTGCTATTGCGTTCCATGCGCATCGCGGCTTCGGTCACAGTGTTTGCGCTGCTGCTGGGCTACCCGCTGGCTTACTACCTTTCGTTCCACGCGGCGAAGCGCAAGGACCTGCTCTATCAACTGGTAATCATTCCTTTGTGGGCGAGCTACCTGGTGCGCGGGTATGCGTGGAAGACGATTCTGGGCAGCGACGGCGTGCTGAACGGATTTCTGCAATATCTGCACATCACGCACAAGCCCGTGGAGTTTTTTCTGTACAGCCCGTTCGCGGTGATCATTACTTTGACGCACATCTACACGCCATTTACGCTGCTGCCGATTTACGCATCGCTCGAACATATTCCGCGCAATTTGGTGGAGGCTTCGCACGATTTGGGCTCGTCGCCGTGGTCCACTTTTCGGCGCGTGATTCTGCCGCTTTCGCTGCCAGGAGTTCTCGCCGGCGCCACATTTGCATTCGTCTTAACGCTAGGAGATTTTCTGGCGCCGCTACTGGTCGGCGGTCCCAGCGGCATCATGATTTCGAACGTGGTGGTGAGCCTGTTCGGCGCGGCTTACAACTGGCCGCTGGGCGCCGCGATATCCTTCTGCATGATGCTGCTGGTAGTCACGCTGCTGTTCATAACCGAGCGGCTGGAAAAAAGGTTGGCCGTTTCATGAACGGCGGATTCCAGTCCCGTCGCGCGCCGTTGCTGCTGAGCCTGTATGCGTTTCTCGTTTATGCATTCTTGTATTTTCCGATCATTGTGCTGATGGTTTATTCGTTCAACGGCTCGGGCGTTGGCGGTTTTCCTCCCGCGCACTGGACGCTCGACTGGTATCGCCAGCTTTTCGGGGATGGCGCGCTGTGGGAGGCGGTATGGAACAGCGTGATCGTGGCTGCGGTGGCCGTGACAATCGCGCTGGGACTGGGTTTGCCGGCCGCGCTGGCGCTGGACCGCACACATTTCCCAGGCAAAGCGCTCTTCCGCCGATTGGTTCTGCTGCCGTTGATTCTTCCCGGCATCATCACCGGACTTTCGCTGCTGATGTTGTTCGTCGCTGTGAGCATGAAGCTCAGCCTGGTGACAATCATGGTGGGCCATGGCACGGCGTTGATTTCGGTGGCTACCACGGAAATCTTCGCGGGACTGCAGAAGCTGGAGCGTGCGCAGGAAGAAGCGTCGCTGGATCTGGGCGCAAATCATTGGAAGACGTTCTGGCGCGTTACCTTTCCAAATTTGCGCGTTTCGCTGATCGCAGCGGGGCTGCTGATTTTCACGCTTTCGCTGGACGAAATCGCGGTGAGCTTCTTTCTAATCGGGCGCGATAACACTCTGCCGCTGGAAATCTGGTCGCGCTTGCGCCGTGGCATCACGCCGGAAATTAATGCGATTTCCACGCTGATTCTGGTGTTTTCCATCGGCATGATTTTGCTGTGGTACCGCCTGAGAACTCGTTTGCAGCACGCGGATGAATCCGTTGCGCCGCTGGTTCCCGCTTCGATCGAAGGAGAAACCGCATGACCGATACGCGCAGAGATTTTCTGAAACTTGTGGTGGCCGGGTCGGTGGCCGCGGGATGCCCCGTAAACCTTTCGTTGCACGCGGCGGAAAGCGGGCCGAAACCGCAACTCGACGGCGACCATTTTGCGATTTGCCATGAAGTGCGCGACGGCCACCAATTCGATAAGCCCGCAGTATCGAGCCAGCACGACGTGGTGATCGTCGGCGGCGGGGTGAGCGGCCTGAGCGCCGCCTATTTTCTGCGCGGCCGCGACTTTTTGCTGCTCGAAAAGGAACCACACTGGGGCGGCAATGCTTACTTGCAGGAATATCAGGGCCAGGGATTCGCCACTGGTTCCGCCTTCGACGAAAAAGACACCGCCAGCGAGAAACTCGCCCGCGAAATCGGGTTGATCGAGTTGCCGATTAATTCCGGGGATCCCACGATCGTCGCCGGAAAATGGGTGCCGGACACATGGCGCGAGGGGTTGGACCAGCTTCCCTACCCCGAAGCCGTGCGCGATAGCTTCAAGAAATTCCGCGCGGAAATGAAGGCGCTCGATCCAGACAAGAACGCGCAGCAACTGGACAGCGTGCCACTTACGAATTACCTGAAGGGCCATGCGCCCGAACTCAAACAATGGTGGGATGCGTATGGTCTATCCAATTGGGGCGCGAAAGCCGAGGACTCCTCCGCGCTCGTCGCCGCCGGAGATTTGCAGGACATGACGGCCGATGAAGACGTTCGCAGAACATTGCCCGGTGGCAACGGCGCGCTCTCGCGACAGCTGGCGAACACGCTGCAACCGAAATATGGTGCGCAGATGGTGAACGACGCGACCATCGTCTCCGTGGATCCGCAAAAAGACGCGGTGCACATCACTTACATGCAAGCAGGCCAGCTGCGCACCGTCGCTGCAAAATACCTGATCATGGCCACGCCGAAATTCATTACCGCGCGGCTGATTTCATCGCTGCCCGACGCGCAGCACGAAGCCATGCTGTCGTTCCGTTACTGCCCCTACACCGTCATCAACATAATTTTCGACAAGCCCATCTATAATCGCGCGTACGACACCTGGTGCCCCGGCAACACGTTCACCGATTTCATCGTCGCGGATTGGGTGCTGCAGAAGCAGCCGGGTTACGTGCAGAAAAACAATATCCTCACGTTTTACACGCCGATTTCGGAATTGCACCGCGACCGGCTGCTTACCGTGGACGTCTGCCAGAGAATTGCCGAGAAAGTGCTGCAGGACTTTCAGAAGCTTCAGCCCGAATTTAGCGCTGCCGCAGCGATCGAAGTGCACATGTATCGCCGGGGGCATCCCATGTTCTTGCCCACGCCTGGAATATTCACGAAAGTGATTCCGGTGGCGAACCAGCCTTTCGGCCGCATCGCTTTCGCTAACACCGATTCGATCGGGCCGGTCTCCGATATTTCCGGCGCGGTAGAGGCGGCGCACCGTGCGGTGGAATGGGCGGAAAAACAAATGGCCTCGACTGCTCCCCCGCCTCCGCGTGCGCGCACGCATCCAGCGGCAAAAGCTGCCGCGACTGCGCCGAAGTAGTTTTGAAAATCGGCCCCGCAAAAAAAGGCATCCGGGGAGCTGCCGGATGCCTTCTTGAGATCTTCCCCGCCAGGAAAAGATTTAATGCTTACGCCTAAAGACAGTCGTTGAAATTACAGTTTGCCAGCGATACTCAAATTGTGAAAGCCGGAAAAAATCGAAAGGCCGGCGCTCGCGGTCTGCGGCACCCACCAGAAACGCCGGAACAGCGGATACTCGCTGCGTTGCATGTGTCGCGCCATCAGATCGAAGAGCAGCGGCGCCACCTGAGTGGCCGCGTAGATTGCCGGCGAGCCCGCGAACGGACGCAACGTCGGATTATCTTCAACGGCGCCATGGCCTACGGCCTGGCGCGTCGAATACGCGTCGAAAACCGCGGCGCTATGTTGCAGCAGCGCCAGAGCTAACCATTGGCGCCGCGAAGGCTCCGAGATCGCTTCCCTGAATTGGTTTTCTTTGGTGGCAGGTTCGGAAATGCGCACGGTGGAAAACGACTGCGCGTCGCTCGACGATTCGAGTGCCACCGTTTTCAAAGTGCCGGAGAATTGATTCCTGGAATCCGCATTGACGAGGTGCACTTCGTCGAGATTAATGCGGGTCGAAGACGATTCGGTGGCCGTCGAGACGGAATCTTCCTCAACGGCAACGGGTGAATGTGTGCTCACAGGGGCGCTCTCCTTGAATGAGTTGACAGAGACTGCGTGAATCACAGGCATCTGCGCGCCAACAGGTTGGGCCGGCGATGCAAAAGATTGAAACTGAAACAAGAGCGCTGCGACGGCCAATACCATGGAGGGGGTCTCCTGTAATCGCCTAACGCGATGGAGGATTGCACGGGCGGGACCAACCTGGGCGCGACAGGCTATCTCATTCTTTTACAGTGACTTACCAGAGAAGTGACAAGGATCGGCCATGGTTTTACGGCTGTGGAAAGGAAATCCCTTTCCCTCTACCAGTACTGCCGTTACCCGTCCTAACCGCTGGCATCGCTTGGACCTACGGGCATGTGGTTCGCGGGACTTTCGCTTTTCGTCTTTGCCTGCGTGCGGCGGAAATGCAGATTTCCTACGGGCGCGAGAGTCGCGGCGGGGCTAGAGCGCTGCCAGGCTTTCGCGGGCTGCGGTGATGGTGCGGTCGATATCTGCGTCGGTGTGTGCGGCGGAAACGAAGAGAGCTTCGTATTGCGAAGGCGGCAGAAAAATTCCGCGCTCGAGCATTCCTTGGAAGAACTTCCCGAACTTTGCGGTGTCGGATTTCTTGGCGTCGTGGTAATTGCGTACGGGCTGCTCGCAGAAGAATAGCGTCAGCAGCGAACCTGCTACGTTCACTTGCCCCGGAACTTTCGCTACCTTCAGCGCGTCGCGCAAATCTTCGGCCAGCTGTTGCGTTCTGCGGTTCACGACTTCATAAAATGTCGGCGCTTCCAGCTTCGGCAGAGTGGCGAGCCCCGCGCGCATCGCCAGCGGATTGCCCGAAAGCGTGCCGGCCTGATAGACCGGTCCCAACGGCGCCACGCGTTCCATGATCTGCCGCTTGCCTCCGTAGGCCGCGACTGGCAATCCACCGCCGATAATTTTTCCCATCACCGTGAGATCAGGATCAATTTTGTAAACGCTTTGCGCTCCGCCATACCCCACGCGGAATCCGGTAATCACTTCGTCGAAAATCAGCAGGGCGCCTTCCCTTTTAGTGATCTCGCGCAGCCCTTGCAGAAATCCAGGCGCGGGCTCGACAACTCCCATATTCGCAGCCACGGGTTCCACGATAATCGCGGCAATTTTCCCGGCGTGCTGGCGAAAAAGGTTTTCCACCCCCGCGAGGTCGTTGTAAGGCGCGTTCAACGTCAGGCGCGCGAAAGCTTCCGGCACTCCCGGACAGGCAGCGATCCCCAGCGTCGCGAGACCTGAGCCCGCTTCCGAAAGAAATCCATCGGAGTGGCCGTGGTAGCAGCCCTCGAACTTGATCACCAGGTCGCGTTCGGTGAATGCGCGCGCCAGGCGCACCGCGGACATGGCCGCTTCGGTTCCAGAACTTACGAAGCGCACCATCTCCACGGAGGGGACCGCGCGCGTGATTTTTTCACCCAGCTCAATTTCTAGTGGTGACGTCATTCCGTAGCTCGTCCCGCGGCCGGCTTGCTCGGAAACCGCTGCCACCACGTCCGGATCCGCGTGCCCCAGAATCAGCGCGCCCCACGAGCAGACGTAGTCGAGATATTCGTGGCCATCAACGTCGTAGAGCCGGGTGCCCAGCGCGTGGTCTATGACCAGAGGCGTGCCGCCCACGGCGCGGAATGCGCGCACTGGACTATCCACGCCGCCGACCAGAGTTTTCTTCCCGCGCTCGAATATCTCCCTGGAGCGCGGGCGCGCGTTCGTCGACGCCGTGCCGCCGCTGCCGCTCGCTGGTGCTTTCACGCTTTTTACTGTCTTGCTCGCCATGTTCTCCCGTGGCACTCTTGACGCGCGGTCACGTCAGGAATTCTTCAGCCACCGCGCCGCATCTTTCGCGTGATACGTCAAAATAATATCGGCGCCTGCCCGTTGAATCCCCGTAAGAATTTCCAGCACCACACGCTTTTCGTCAATCCAGCCATTGCGCGCCGCCGCCTTCACCATTGAATATTCGCCGCTCACGTTGTAAGCGCCCAACGGCACATCGAAGCGCTCGCGCATGCGTTGCACCACATCAAGATAGGACAGCGCGGGTTTCACCATGATGATGTCCGCGCCTTCTTCGAGGTCCAGCGCCACTTCGCGCAAAGCTTCGCGCGCGTTGGCCGGATCCATCTGGTAGCTGCGGCGGTCTCCGGATTGCGGTGAAGACTGCGCCGCTTCGCGAAACGGCCCGTAAAAACTGGAACAATATTTCGCCGCGTAAGAAAGTATCGCCACATCCTCGAAAGCATTTTCGTCCAGGCGCTGACGAATTGCCGCCACGCGCCCGTCCATCATATCCGAGGGGGCGACCAAGTCCGCTCCGGCGCGCGCGTGCGAAAGCGCTGCATCGGCGAGCAGCACCAGGGTGGGATCGTTCAGCACCTCGCCATCTTTCATCACACCGCAGTGGCCGTGGCTGGTGTATTCGCACAGACAAACATCGGCAATCACCAATAAATTGAGCTTGGCCTTTCGAATCGCTTCGATCGCGCGCTGCACCGCGCCGTGGGCGTCCGCGGCTTCGGTGCCCAATTCGTCCTTATGTTCCGGCAAGCCAAACAAAATCACGGCGGGAATTCCGAGGCCGGCAACCTCGCGGCATTCCTCCACAATTTCATCCACGGACTGCTGGTAGATACCCGGCATCGAACTGACTTCCTTGCGCATGTTCGTTCCGGGGCACGCGAACATCGGATACACCATGCCGCTCGCGCTCAGCCGAGTTTCACGCACGAATCCGCGCAATGCTTCGTTGCGCCGCAATCGCCGCGGCCGGTGAATGGGAAATGTCATGCGCTCCTCATATTTTATTTTTGCCGCTGGTAGTATTTCGCGATCGCGTCTGCGAGGCCGGCCGAGGACGAATCATTCGCTTCGATCGCGACGCGCGCGCCCGCTTCGCGCAATGTCCGCGTGGTGGTGGAACCGATCGCGGCAAATTGCACGCGTTCAGATAGCGCGTTCAATTCCGCGGCAGGCACGAACGCCGCCAAATTGTGATACGCCGAAGGGCTGGCAAAAACAATCGCCGCAACTTCAGCCTTGCGCAGCGCGCCCAGAATTTCCGGATCGAGCGACGCAGGCCGCAGCGTGCGATATGCGACCACTTCCTTTACCTGCGCGCCGGCTTCGCGCAAAGCATCCGGCAAACGATCGTCCACGCGATCGCTGCGCGGCAATAGCACACGCTTTCCCACTAACTGATCGCGCAGCTCCGCGGCGAGCGATTCTCCCGTCTGAGTTTGCGCCACGAAATCCACGCGCAAATCCAGATTCCGCGCCGCCTGCGCCGTGGCCACTCCCACGGCTGCTATCTTCGGCCGCGGCGGCTGCACCGGCTGCACGTGTGACAACTCACAGGCGCGGAGAAAAAGGAACCGCACCGCGTTCTGGCTTGTGAATAGAATCCAGTCGACATCCTTTTTGTTCTTCAGCGCAGCGTCCAGATCGGTCGAATCTTCCGGGGGCGCAAAACTTACCGTGGGCATCAGCAATACTTCCGCGCCCAGATTTTCCAGCGCGTCCACGAGCTCCTGCGACTGTTCCACCGTGCGCGTCACTACGATGCGCTTGCCCTCGAGCGGCTCGCCGGGGTGTTTCTCGCTGCTTGAAACTCTTTCAGGCTTGTCCAACGGACCTTCCCACCGTGCGCAGCAGCCGATCGGCGCCGCCCGCCAGCAATTCCGCTGCTACTGCACGCCCTAGATTCTCCGCATCAGCAGCGGAGTTGCAAACTTTTTCAACGCGCCCGCGAATGCATTCGGCGCCATCTTCGGACAGCACGCGGGCGTCTAGAATCATCGCACCGTTTTCGATACGCGCCCACGCGCCCAGCGGCAAACGGCAGCCACCCTGCACTTCGGCGAGCAGCGCGCGCTCCGCCTTCAGCGCACGCATCGTATCCTGATCCATCAGCAGATCCAAAACCTTGAATTCCTCGCGGCGCGGCTCGCAAAATTCCACGCCCAGCGCGCCCTGCCCCACTGCCGACAGCATCACGTCCGGCGAGAGCACTTCCGTAATTCGTGACGACAACCCCAGACGATCGATACCCGCCTTGGCCAGCACGATTGCGTCGTATTCACCCGCTGCAACTTTGCGCAGCCGCGTATCCACGTTGCCACGCAGTTCCGCGATCTGAAAATCCGACCGGAACAAACGCAATTGCGACGTGCGCCGCAAGCTGCTGGTGCCGATCTTCGAGCCAAGCGGCAATTCTGCCAGCGTCTCGCCGCGGTGCGAAACCAATGCATCGCGCGGATCTTCGCGCTTAAAAATCGTGGCGATCCGGCAATGGGCCGAAAACTCCGTTGGCACGTCCTTCATACTATGCACAGCCAAGTCCGCGCGTCCATCGAGCAATGATTCTTCAAGCTCCTTCGTAAAAATTCCGATCACGCCAATTTGTTGCGCCACCATGGCCACATTCTGATCGCCCGACGTCTTAATCACCACGATCTCCGAGTCCAGACCGCAAGTTTTCTTCAGCGCATCACGAAAATGATTGGCCTGCCACAAAGCCAGCGCGCTGCCGCGTGTGCCGATGCGCAGCGGCTTCACTTTTTCCGTCCCTCGAGCCCGAACAAGTGGCGAATGGCTTCCAGCCCGGCCAGGCGCCCGCGCATCCCGCGGCCATGCTGCAATTTCTGTTGCGGTTCTTCCAGCAGGCGCTCGATCAATTCTTCAGTGATGCGCGCGATGCGATCACGTTCCTGCGGAGTCACGTCGTCCATTTCCTTCAGCTTCTCGCGAATAATCATTTCGCGATGCTGATGAAATTGCTCGCGCAGGTCGTTCACGATGGATCCGGCCTCCAGCGCGCCGCGCCACGTTTCGAATTTGTCAATGTGCTCGGCGATGATCGCTTCGGCGCGCGGAATTTCGGATTCGCGCGCTTTTTTGTTCTGCTCGACGATTTCGCCCAGGTCATCAATATTGTAAAGATACAAATTGTAAAGTCCCGCGGCGGATTCCGCCACATTGCGCGGCACGCCCAGGTCCACCACGAACACGGGCTTTCCGCCTCGCGCGGCGATGGCTCGTTCTAGAAGCTCACGCGTCAACACGGGCCCCGTCGCACTCACCGACGTTACAATAATATCCGGCGCGCCCAACACCGCTTCCAGCGATTCCCACGCGACGGCCTCGCCTCCCACGCGCTGCGCGAGTTCCGTAGCGCGGTCGAACGAACGATTGATCACGCGCAAATTCCCGATCCCGCGATTGCGCACGTGCTCGACCACTTGCTCCGCCACCGCGCCCGCGCCCAAAATCAGCGCCGAATGCCCTTTCAAGTTACCGAAAACTCGTTCGGCGAGTTTCACTCCGGCTAGCGCGACGGACATCGGTCGCGTGCCCACTTCCGTCTCGCTGCGCACGCGCTTGCCCACTTCCAGCGCGCCTTGAAAAATCCTATTCAGCACTGGGCCGGTGGCGCCGTGATCGAGCGCCTGATTGTAAGCCGTGCGCAGCTGGCCGAGAATTTCAGCTTCGCCCAACAGCATGGAATCCAGGCCTGCCGCGACACGAAACAAATGACGCACCGCATCCGGCCCGGCCCAGCGATAAAAACGACCTTTTAATTGGTCGTAGGGAATGTTGTGGAACGAAGTGAAATATTCTTCCATCGCTTCGGCGGTGGACGGCGCGAAATCGCCCGGCACTCCATAAAGCTCGCTGCGATTGCACGTGGAAACCACCACCGCCTCTTCTAAGATTCCGCGTTCCTTCAATTCGTCGGCGGCTTGCAGAGCTTGCTGCGAAGTGAAAGCAATCCGCTCGCGCAGCTCGACGGGCGCGGTGCGATGATTGCAGCCAATCAGCGCCACTTGAATGCGGATCGCGCCGGCGCGGTTCGGGTTGGTGGCGGTGGGCATCAGAGGAACCGGTGAAACTTCGTAAGATACAAATTTACAAACGTATAGCTGAAAAGCACGATCACGAAATTTATCGCACACAGCAACGCCGCGCGCGCGCCGCGCCAATTCGCGTTGCGCGACAGCAACAGGTAAGCCGCGTAAACGGCCAGAATCGCGAGCGTCACAATTACTTTCGGGTCGCCGAACGAATAGCTGCCGCGCAGGCGATGCTCCCAGATTAATCCCATCGCGACGCCGAAAATCAGCGCCACCAAACCCACGTACACGCTGCTGCGCGCCATGCGCTCCAGCACGTCCAGCGCGGGAAATCGCCAGAACGCCACGCTTAGCCGACGCGAACGCAGCACGCGGTCCTGCACCAGATAGATCACGCTGAGCACAAAAGAAAGCGCGAAGGCCGCGTAGGCCCAAGTATTCAGCGTCACATGAAATGCGAATATAGCCCCGCGGGGAACGGAAGGAACAGGTAGCGAACGCGGCATGAGCAGCCCGAGCAAAACGATCCAGCACACTAGCAGCAAAGTGACAAACGCGCCCACCGAACGCTGCCGGTGAAATAATTCCAGCCCTAAATAGGTGCTGCCGAGCAGCCACGCAAACAGCGACATGGAACCGTACAAATCATCGTAAGGCACGCTGTGGAGCGCGAGCGACCGCTGGTACAACGATAAATACTGCACAAAAATTCCGGCAGCCAGCAGCAACGATGCTGCACGCCCCACCCCAATATTCGGTGCGGACAAATTTCGGACGTAGCACATAAAGCTCGCCACGTAGAGTGCCAGGCTCAAATAGCCCAAATGGTTTGGCATGAAGTGCGAAAACTCCCACGTTTGCCCATCAATTATAACGCCGAAAGTGCCCCGGCGCGGAACGCCAACCCCCGGGGCGTGCGTGCGGGCACCAATCCCTTCTGCTATCATTACACGGAAGCTATGACGCCTGCAGAAAACCGTAAGGAACTATTTTTGCGCGCGTGCCGATTCGAGCCCGTAGAGCGCGTGCCGGTGTGGATTATGCGCCAGGCCGGCCGCTATTTGCCGGAGTATCAGGCCGTGCGCAAGAACCGTACGTTTTTGCAGATTTGCAAGACGCCGGAAATTGCCGCGGAAGTTTCGCTGCAACCTTTTCGCATTATTGGCGTGGACGCGATCATCGTTTTTTCCGATATTCTGATCGTCGCCGAAGCCATGGGCCTGCCTCTGGATGTGCCGGATTCCGGGCCGATACTTTCGAATCCTGTGCGCGATTTGGCCGCGGTGCGACGCTTGCGCGATTTTGATCCTGAACGCGAGACGCGATTCGTCGGTGACGCTATTCGCGCGATCTGCAAGGAAGCTGGGCCAGACGTGCCGGTAATCGGCTTCGCCGCAGCACCCTGGACGCTGGCTTGCTACATGATTGAAGGCCAAACGCGGGGCGACATTTCACGCGCCAAGGAAATGCTGCGAACAGAGCCGCAGATGGTGCGCGAACTTTTGGAACGCATCGCCCGCGCTAGCGCCGAATATTTGAAATTGCAAATTGCTGCCGGCGCTGCCGTGATTCAACTTTTCGACACGTGGGCCGGAGAACTCTCGCGCGCGGAGTACGATGCCTTCGAGCTGCCGGCGACAAAAATGATGTACGATTTGCTCGGGCATCCAGAAGTGCCGAAAATATTGTTCGCGAAAGGCTCGACGCATTTGCTCGAGAGCCTGCCGGGGACTGGCGCGGACGTCATCAGCGTGGGTTGGCGCACTGATCTGGCGGAAGCGCGCGCCACACTTGATCAAGAGTCGGGCCGCAAAATCGCGCTGCAGGGCAACGTGGACCCGAATATTCTGCTGGGCCCCGAGAAAGCTGTGCGCGAAGCCGCGCAAGCCGCAGTGGAAAAAACCGGCGGCCTGGGCCATATTTTGAATCTCGGCCACGGAATCCTGCCCACGACTACTGTGGAGAATGCCCGGGCCTTCGTCGCGGCTGGAAAATCCGCACGACTGCCAGCACGCGCCGGGATCGCATAACCGTCGGACGCACCATAGCAGACGTTAAAATGAAACCAACGGACCAATTCGAGGTCGCCCAAATCACCGACGCCACGCTTGAGAAATATAACCGCCCGGGGCCGCGTTACACTAGCTATCCCACCGCTCCGGTGTGGAAAGACGATTTCGGCCCAGACGATCTGGAAAGTTTTTACGCGCGCGCCGAAAAAGAGGCCACGCCGCTATCTTTGTACATGCACATTCCGTTCTGCGAGAGCCTCTGTTTGTTCTGCGCCTGCAACGTATCCATTCAGAAAGATAAAAAAGTCGCGATCCCCTACCTCGACGCCCTGAAGCGCGAGATCGAGCATGTGAGCCAGCGCGTTTCGAACAATCGGCCCGTGATTCAATTTCACTGGGGCGGCGGAACGCCCACCTATCTGACTCCTGCGCAGATGGAAGACCTTTTCGGCCACGCGCGCCAGCGTTTTGCTTTTGCGCCGGACGCAGAGATCGGCATCGAAATTGATCCGCGCGTCACCAATCGCGCGCATCTGGAAAGTTTGCGCCGCCTGGGATTTAACCGCCTGAGCATGGGTATTCAGGATTTTCAGCCCAAGGTGCAGGAAACGATTCATCGCGTGCAGCCCTACGAAATGACGCGCGATTTAATCGTGGCAGCGCGCGAGCTTGGTTTCGAGAGCCTCAATGTGGACCTGATCTACGGCCTTCCCTACCAGACTGCGGAAAGTTTCAAGGACACGATCGACAAAACTCTGACGCTCGCTCCGGATCGCGTCGCCATGTTCAGCTACGCCCACGTGCCCTGGCTGAAAAAACAGCAAGGCTCGTTTGCGGAGCACTTGCCGGAAGGAATGGAAAAATTCCGCATATTCCGCGCCGGCCTGGAACGATTTCTCGGCGCGGGCTACCTTTATATTGGCATGGACCATTTTGCGCGCCCCGGCGATGAGCTGGCCGTCGCGCAAAAGAATCGCACGCTGCACCGTAATTTCCAGGGTTACACGACCAAAGCTGGCGCGGACCTTTACGGCATGGGCGTGAGCGCGATCAGCTCGATCGGCGCGGCCTACGCGCAGAATCGTCGCGAAGTTCCGGCATATCAGGAAACGATAGGCACGCGCGGCATCGCCACCATGCGCGGCTATCGGCTTTCGGCTGACGACTTGCTGCGCCGCGCGGTAATCGGCCGCTTGCTCTGCCACACGGTGATCCCGAAACACGAAATCGAAAGCGAGTTTTCGATTAACTTCGATGAATATTTCGCGCCGGAACTGCAACGCCTCGAGGAAGCGCGCGATGGAGGCCTCGTCGTTCTCGATTCCGCGGAAATCCGTGTCACCCCGCTCGGTCGCATTTTCATTCGCAACGTCGCCATGGCTTTCGACCGTTATCTGCACGAGCAGCAAATGGATCACCGGCCGCTTTTCTCGAAGACGCTCTGAAGTGCCGCCCCGATGAAAAATCCCATACAAGTAGCAGTGGTCGGCGCTGGAATTTCCGGCTTGGCTTGCGCGTATCGCCTGCAACAGCTGGGTCTGGGCGTCATAGTTTTTGAATCGAATTCCGCCGTCGGTGGCATGATTGAGTCCGTCGAAAAAGATGGTTTCCTTTTCGAAGCCGGGCCGCAGAGCTTTCAGGGTACGCCGACTCTTCTTGAGCTAATTCGCGAACTGGGTCTTGAAGTCCAGCTGCAAAAAGCCGATCCGCGCGCGCCGCGTTACGTCCTGCTCCACAGCCATCTGCGGAAAATTCCCATGTCGCCGCAAGCCCTACTGGCTTCGACTCTGCTCAACCCGGTCTCACGCTGGAAAATCGCCTCCGAGCCATTCAAGAAATCGCAGCCGCCGACCGAAGAAGAATCCGTCGCCGCTTTCGTGCGCCGCAAATTCGGCAACGAGATACTCGAATACCTCGTCGCACCTTTCGTTTCCGGTGTATACGCTGGCGACCCGGAAAAATTGAGCCTCAAGGCCGCCTTCCCGACTCTTGATGAATGGGAGCGCCAGTTCGGCAGCGTCCTGCGCGGCGCTATGAAATCACGGACGCCAAAGGAGAAGCGTACGGCACCGCCACCTCTCTGTTCTTTCACGCACGGAGTGGCGGCTCTTCCATCCGCGATGGCCGCGAAACTTGGTGATTCGCTTCAATACAATATACGTGCAGTGTCGGTTGATTTTGCGCGCGTAGAGGAGCGCGCGGACGCCAGCGCAACCTGCGAAGTTCGCATCGTGCAGAACGGTCAGGAACACGCGGTCAGTGCCAGTGCCGTGGTAATCGCCACGCCCGCATACGCAGCGGCGCATTTGCTCGAAACTTTTTCGCCGCACCTGGCGCAGACACTTTCGGGCATTGTCTACGCTCCCGTCGCCGTGGTCGCTTCCATCTACTATCGCCAGCAGGTCGGCGACCCGCTCGAAGGCTTCGGGTTTCTGGTGCCGCGCAGCGAAAAGGTTCGCACGCTCGGCACGGTGTGGAATTCGTCGCTCTTCCCTGGACGCGCGCGCGAAGGCAGCGTCACCTTCACCAGCTTCATCGGTGGGGCCACCGACCCAGACATCATTCAGCTGCACGAAGAAAATATCGCGGCAATTGTCGCGGAAGAAAATGCGCGCATTTTGGGAATTACCGGCCCGCCAGTGGAAATTGCCGTGTGGAAGTATCCGCGCGCGCTGCCGCAATACAACTTGGGCCACGGGCACATCGTCGAATCAATCCGCGACGCCGAACGCGCTTCGCCGGGATTATTCTTCGCGGGAAATTACCTGGAAGGTCCGGCTGTGGGCAAATGCGTCGAGAACGGCTTTCAAACCGCGGAAGCAGTGCGAAAGTATTTACAAACCGCGGGATAATCCGCGCAACTTCACCCGGCGCTAATCGTCCGACAGCGGCATCTTGTGCCGCATCGCCAGCCGTATGCGCCGCCGTTCGCCGGCTTCGCGATAACGCCGCCGCTCGTCCTCTGTGTTCACAATCAGCGGTGGCACCGTGCGCGGCTGCTGATTCGTATCCAGCGCGACAAACGTGACATACGCAGTGCTGGTGTGCCGCCGCTCCCCGGTAAGAATATTTTCCGCAAATACTTTCACGCCCACTTCCATCGAAGTGTTGAACACGCGATTGACGCTGGACTTCAGCACAATCCATTCGCCCACGTGAATGGGAAAACGAAAATCCAGATAATCCACCGAGGCCGTCACCACATGGCTGTTGGAATGCCGATTCGCCGCGAGCGCCCCCGCGATATCAATCAGATGCATCACGCGCCCGCCTAGCATGTTGCCGAGCAAATTCGCGTCGTTCGGCAGCACGATTTCCACGATCTCCGAAGTGGACGCGCAGACGGGTTTTCCCGGTGCAGTCGTGCCAGCCAACTTAGTTGTGGCAACCGCCACTTTGGCCGGGCTTTGCTTATTATGATTCCTGGTGGTCTTGGGCATTCTTCTCTTTAGATCCATCCGTTCGGCGCAACTTCGCCCTAAAATGTGAGTACTTGGTGCGCACGCTCAAGCCCGCTATAATACGCGTTTTCAACCCATGACCCAAACACAGAAGCCGCGCCGCGAAGTGCTTGAGCAATTTGTCGCCGAAAAACCCACTGACGCTTTCGCGCGCTATGGACTGGCGCTGGAGTGCATGAAGCTCGGCGACAACGATGCCGCCACCGTGCATTTTCAGAAGCTGCTGGAAGCCAACCCGAAATACGTCGCGGGCTACTTCCAATTCGGCCAGCATCTGTCGCGCATCGGCCAGCTCGAACAGGCGCGCAAATTACTATCTGACGGAATTCTCGTCGCGCAAAATGCCGGCGACATGCACGCGCGCGACGAAATGCAAGCGGCATTGGCGCTGCTGCGATAAATTCAGCTTGCGTCTCAGTTTTGCAGGGACACGCACGAGGACATCATGACCGACTCCCGCATACCGCTGTTCCCTCTCAACGTCGTTCTTTATCCCGGCACGACGCTGCCGCTGCACATTTTCGAGCCGCGTTACAAGCTGATGATTCACCATTGTCTGTCGCACGATCGCGAATTCGGCGTAATCCTCGCCGGCGAAAAAGGCGTCGCCACGATCGGCTGCACCGCCGTCATCACACAAAAGCTGAAAGATTATGACGATGGCCGCATGGACATTCTGACGCAGGGCCGCACCGTCTTTCGCGCGCTGAATCTGCTCCATGAAAAGGATTATCACGAAGCGCTGGTGGAATTTCTTTCCGACACGCCGTCGGTTCAGCGCAGGCTCGCGACCCAGCAGGAAGAAGGCGCGCTCCTCGGCCTTTTTCAAGAGTGCCACACGCTCATTTACGGCCAGCTGTGGACGACTTCCGGCATTGAATCGCCCTGGCCGCTTTCATTTCAGATGGCAGCGCGTCTGCCGCTCGAACTCGTAGAAAAACAAGCGCTTCTGGAAATCCGCGCCGAGCCCGATCGCCGCAGTTTCCTGATCGAGCGGTTGAAGGACATGCTTCCCCGCCTCGGCCACCTGCATCACGCGCGCCACAGCGCCTCCGGCAACGGGCATCACCTGAATTAGCCTGAATTAGCCTGAATTAGCTCAGCGAAAGGAAAGTATCCCCGCAGCCTCGCTTCCTCTATAATGGTCTCGAGACGCTCATGCTACCGAGCGCCGCGGCACATCATACATAAGTGGGGCCTCATGAATTCACTGCCGAAAACCCTCGGTGAGCTTCGCCGCAGTCAGTGGTCCGCAGAGCGAGTTGCGCAGCGAAGTGTGCGCCAGGAATTGCGCGAAAATCTGCTGTGCAAGCTGGATAGAGGCGACGAGCTTTTTCCCGGCGTGCACGGCTACGACGACACGGTTCTGCCGCAAATCGTCAACGCCATTCTCTCGCGCCATCATTTTATTCTACTCGGCCTGCGCGGCCAGGCGAAATCGCGCATCTTGCGCGGCCTGGTGGGATTCATGGATGCGCATGTCCCGGTGATCGAGGGCTGCGAAATTCACGACAATCCCTACACGCCCATTTGCCGCGCCTGCCGCGAACGCATTGCAGCCGAAGGCGACGCGACGCCGATCGCCTGGCTGGCGCGCGAGCATCGCTATGTGGAAAAACTCGCGACGCCAGACGTCACCATCGCGGACATGATCGGCGACGTGGACCCCATCAAAGCTGCGCGCAGCGGCCGCGATCTTTCCGACGAGCTGACGATTCATTACGGCCTGTTGCCGCGTGCGAATCGCGGAATTTTTGGCATCAACGAGCTGCCCGACCTGTCTGGAAAAATTCAGGTGGGTCTGTTCAATATCATGCAGGAAGGCGACATTCAGATTAAGGGCTATCCGGTGCGCATGATGCTGGACGTCCTGCTGGTCTTCACCGCCAATCCCGAAGATTACACCGCGCGCGGAAAAATTATTACGCCGCTGAAAGACCGCATCGGCTCGGAAATTCGCACGCACTATCCCGCAACCGTGGCCGAAGGCATGTGCATCACTTCGCAGGAATCGTGGACCAAGCGCCCGCAGACAAAGCGCGTCGAGATGCCGCAATACATTCGCGAAATCGTGGAAGAAGTGGCGTTTCAGGCGCGCGAGGACAAGCGCGTGGATCGCCGCTCCGGCGTGAGCCAGCGCCTGCCGATTAGCGCGCTGGAAAATGTGCTCAGCAGCGCGGAACAACGCGCCGTGCGCAGCCGCGATTCGGCCGTCGTCGCGCGCGTCGCCGATGTGTACGCTGCGATACCATCCATGACCGGGAAATTCGAGCTGGAATATGAAGGCGAGCTGCGTGGAGCCGAAAATATCGCGCGCGAACTGATTCGCGCAGCCGTTGGCAAGACCTACACGCAGTATTTTACCGGCGCGAACATGCAGCCTGTGATTCAGTGGTTTGAATTGGGCGGCGAGTTGAAAGTTCCGGCGAACGCTTCCAGTTCGGAAGTCCTAGCGCAGCTGAAAAAGATCCAGGGCCTCTTCGACAATCTCAGCGTCCTGGAAGTCAGCCAGAGGGACGACGCCGCGATCGTCACTAGCGCGGCTGAATTCATCCTAGAGGGCCTCTGGGCGCACAAGCGGATCAATCGCAGCGAAGAACGCGGTTACTTCGCCGACACGCGCAAGACTCCCGAGCCGCGCGATCCGCGCGAACCTTCCGGCCGGATGCCGCGCCGCCAGTTCAACTAGACGCGACCGGTTGCAGTCGTTGCAGGCTCACTAGTTTTGGCAAGCAAATGAAATTCACGAAATATTCAAAATACGCGCCCGACGCTGCTGAAGATATTGATCTTCAGGAGCTGATGAGCCGTCTTTCCGACTTCTTCCTGCAAAGCGGCTACGAATCGCAGTTCGGGATCTACGAAGTGGATCCCGAGGGTTCGCGCGAAAAGATGATGGACGAACTGCGCGAGGCGATCTTGCGCGCGCTGCAGGAAGGCGAACTGCTTCCGCCCGAGCTGATGGAGCAGATGCTGAACAATCCCAATCTCTCCGAAAATCCCGAGCTCAGCGAAGTGATCGAACAGATTATTCAGCGCATGGAGGAAGAGGGGTTCATCTCCCGCCCCAATCAGCCCGCACAGATTACGCCGCCTCCTTCGCAAACTCCGGGCGGGCAAGCGGGGCAAGCGCAGCCCAACGTGGAAGCGCGCTTTGAGATCACGGACAAGGCGCTGGACTTTCTGGGATTCAAGACCTTGAAAGATTTGCTCGCATCGCTCGGCAAAAGCAGTTTCGGGCGCCACGATACACGCGACCTGGCCACCGGCGTCGAATCCGGCGGCACCTCGAAACTATATGAATTCGGCGACACGCTGAACATGGACATCAGCGGCACGCTTTTCAATGCCGTGCAGCGCAATGGCGCGCAGATTCCCATCGAGCTGGATTATCCCGACCTGATGGTTCATCAGTGCGAATATCAGAGTTCCTGCGCCACGGTGCTGATGCTGGATTGCAGCCACAGCATGATTCTCTATGGCGAAGATCGCTTCACGCCGGCAAAACGCGTGGCTTTGGCGCTTTCGCACCTGATTCGCACGCAATATCCCGGCGATTCGCTGCACTGCGTTTTATTTCACGATAGCGCCGAAGAAATTCCGCTCGGCAAACTGGCCCGCGTGCAGGTGGGTCCTTACTACACCAACACGCGAGAAGGGCTGCGCCTCGCGCAGCGCATTTTGTCGCGCCAGAAAAAAGATATGCGGCAGATTGTAATGATTACCGACGGCAAGCCTTCGGCGTTGACGCTAGAAGACGGCCGCATTTACAAGAATGCCTTCGGACTCGATCCGCTGGTGGTCACGCAAACGCTCGAAGAAGTCGCCAAGTGCAAACGCGCCGGAATCTTGATCAATACTTTCATGCTCTCCAGTGATTACAGCCTGGTTCACTTTGTACAGAAAGTTACCGAGCTTTGCCGCGGCAAGGCCTACTTCACCACTCCGTACACCCTCGGCCAATACCTGCTGATGGATTATGTCGGCAAGAAAACCCGCAACATTCACTAAGTTCAGCGACACGGATTCGTCATTGCTCGATTCGCGGCTGAATCCGCACGCACACGAAAGCATCAAACATTACAGAGATAGAGTTGATTTGTGAGCCTGAAAAGGCGCATTTACGAATTTCTGGGAGGAAGCAAGATGGCTGCATTATCTGTCGGCGCCAAAGCTCCGACATTTGCGCTGCAAAACACGGACGGGAAGAAAGCAAGCCTTGCCGATGCACTGGAAAAAGGCCCCGTGGTGGCGGCGTTTTTCAAAGTGAGTTGCCCGACGTGCCAGTTCACTGCCCCGTTTCTTGAACGCCTGCACAAAGCTTATGGCGGCGAACGATTCACCCTCTGGGGCATTTCGCAGGACGACGCCGCGGACACCCGCGAGTTTTGCCGGGAATTTGAAATCGAATTCCCGGCCCTGATTGACGACAAGGGCTACTCAGTCTCGAATCAGTACGGTATCACCAACGTTCCGACTGTTTTCTTGATCGCGCCGGACGGGAAAATTCAGGAAAGTTGCGTGGGCTTCTCGAAAAATGACCTGGAGAAAATGGCCGCCGCGGCCGCCCGCGCCACCAGCACGCCACCCACATCATTCTTCAAACCCGGCGAAGTGATACCGGATTTCAAGCCCGGTTGAGGTTCCAAAAACTAGGTTCGGTCTGAACCTTTCCCGTCAACAATTAATCACCGTCAACATTTTCACAAATTTAATCTTCGCACCGTGCGAATTCAATGCGGCTGCGGATGCGTTCGCGTGTATCCGTATCTCGCGAAATTCCCTGCCATCGAAGCTGCCTGTGGCAGCCACCAGATTTTGTGCCAGCGCTCGGACCGCGCCATCTTCCATCCCAAAAAGTTCACCCCCGTCGCGAATAAAGCAGCGGAAGCGTAATACGCCGGCGCGGGCTGCCACAGAAAGGATCGCGCCATAGGATCCCCTCGTTGAAGTTCGGCAGCATGGATTCCGATCGCTGCATGTCCAGTCCGGCGGCCGTGTAAACTCCTGCGGTCAACACCCAATACGATTTGGGCAACCGGGCTGCACCGCCCTGCGCACTTCGCGCGGCAACGGCGGAAGCGGCGTCGGCACATTGCCGCGCGGAATTTTGGAGTCCTCTGCTGCTTCACGCGCTAGACTCACCGGAACAATTTGCGCGCGTGCCGCTGGTAGCGCCGCCACGAGCGACAGTAGCATCCCAAGAACTGCGATCCCAACTTGCCGGCCACATCGCTTGATTTTCAGGCAGTGCGTATTGCACGCCCTGTTCCGGTTCGCGCACCGCACGAACATTTCTGGCGGAAAGTGAGTTCGTTGACAGCACTGAATTTAGCGGAAGATACAGCTACGAACGAACGGCAGGAAGTCCCACAATGAATCGCGGCGAGCACGCCAAGTCCCGAATTGGCGCGCGCCAGCACCGCAACGCTGCCTAATTCAAATCCGGCGCCACCAGTTTCTTCTTATGCTTCGCCGCTTTCTGGCGCTTGTCGGGGATCTTGCGTTCTGTCGGAGGCATGCCCACGCCCAGCCGCGCAAGCCGTCGCGCTTCCTTGTGCACGCGCAGCCGGTCTTTCTTCTTTTTGGCCATGATTGGTTCTACAGAAGCTACCACAAACCGGCACGCATCTCTGCAACCGGCATCGCAATCCGCGTCGCGACCGGTGCCCTAAGCCGAATCGTCAGCACATCGCACTCCCGCACCCGCTCGCCGGGGCCTTGCTTCCAAAGCCCAGGAATGTAACGCTCTCGAAGCATGAATCGCACGTTCACAAACGCGTTTCGCGCCGCGACGACTTCGCGTTGGCTGATCATGCTCGTCGCTCTCGCGATTCGCCTCGGCTACATGTGGCAATTCCAGCACATTCATCCGCGCCAGGGCGTCAGCGTGATTCCCTTTCTCTTTGAGTCCGGCAACATCGCGCATTCTCTCGCCACCGGCCACGGATTCAGCTCACCCTTTCGTGTTGACACCGGCCCCACAGCGTGGATGACGCCTCTATTTCCGCTGCTCCTCGCGGGAATTTTCCGCCTGTTTGGCGCTTACACTTTTCACGCGTGGGCCGCGACCGTGCTCGTCAACATCAGCTGCTGCACGCTGGCCTGTATACCAATTTATTTCACAGGCAAGCGTATCGGTGGAATCGGACTCGCCGCCGGAGCCGCGTGGCTCTGGGCGATCTTTCCCAACGCGATTCTGCTGCCCGTGGAAAGCATGTGGGACGCATCTATCTCCGCGCTGCTCGTCGCCACAATTCTATGGGCCACTCTCGCGCTGGAGCCAGCCGAGTCGCAGCGTCTGCGGAATTGGTGCGCCTACGGCCTGCTGTGGGGCGTTGCGCTAATGTTCAACGCGACGCTCGCCGCGCTGTTCCCGTTTCTTGCGGGCTGGCTGGTGTACCGCGCGCGGCAGGAAACGCGCGAATGGACTAGCAATGTTGCGGCCTCCATCGCGATCATCGTCCTCTGCTGCGTTCCGTGGACGGTCCGCAATTATCGCGTCTTCCACCAATTCATCCCGTTGCGCTCCGTGCTGGGACTGCAGCTCTGGCTAGGCAACAACGATCAAACGCAGGACAGTTTCCGGGGAGATCTGCACCCAATCTACAACGCCTCCGAGCGCGACAAATATATTTCGCTGGGCGAAATCGCCTACATGCAGCAGAAAAAACGGGAAGCCATCGCCTACATGCTTTCGCATCCCACCCGCGAAGCGCAGTTGATTACCTACCGCGCGATTTCCATCTGGTCGGGCGGCACTCCCTACCCGCTCGAAGATTTTCTCGGCACGCCTTCGCTACGCTTTCGCACCATATTGGCGTTCAATCTAATCGCGGCTCTCGGCACACTCTGCGGAATCATCATCCTTTTCCGCGAACGCAGTCCGTTCGCCGTCCCCATCGCCGCACTTCCGCTAATCTATCCTTGGGCCTACTACCTCACGCTTGCATTGCCGCGCTATCGCCTGCCCATTGATTCGATTGTCATGCTGCTTCTCGCTATTTCCATCCAGCGTCTGGCGCAAAAGCTGCCGCGCGCCAAATCACCCGCCGCGGAAACGAAAGCGCAACCTCAAGCCCGGCACAAGCGCAAGCAAGCGCGCTCGCCCGCAGCACGATAATTCGCTACCAGCAATCTGAATCCTTAGGCGTTACGGTTTGCTGAGGGCGATCGCGGCACCGCTGCCGCTCAATCTGCTGATAAACAATTTCAAGAAGCGCTCGGAATCTATGCCCACGGCCACCTGCGCGTTCGGTTTCACTTCGTCCACGCCCACGGTTTCCAGATGATCGCCCTTGTCCACCACGTGGTCCACGGTTCCCAACCGGTTCGCCACTGTTTCTCCGCGAGCGATGCGCCCTTCCGTTTCCACGTCAATGTGCATCGTGCGCAATTTCACAAAAGTAGGATCAATCGCGACGCCCACTGCCAGCGCGTCGTGAATCGCTCCACCGCTGAATCCCGTGCCCTGATATAGGCCCACCTGAAATCGCGCCACTGCCGCCGCAAATTTCGCTTCCGCGCCGCCGCTGCGATCGATCTCGTCAACTTGTGCGCTGCTGATCAGCGTAATTTCCGTCACGTCCAGACCCACCATCGTCACCGGCCAGCCCGCGCGAAACACCAGGTCCGCAGCATCCGGGTCGCAATACACGTTGAATTCCGCGGCGCCATTCACGTTGCCGCCAGAAATGGACCCCGCCATCAGAACGACGCGTTTCACCAGCGGCACAATCGTCGGGTCCTTCAAGATCGCGAGCGCCAAGTTGGTTTCCGGACCCACACCGATGATGGTGATCTCGTGCGGATATTTGTGCACGAGATCAATGATCACGTCAGGACCAAAACGAGGATCGGCCTTGCACTGCGCCAGCGGCAACTCAGCCCCGCCCAGTCCGCCCGGCCCATTCCAGAATGGCTCGATGTTCAGTTTTGCGTGCAACGGCCGTTGCGCGCCTTCGGCCACCGGCACATCGCAGCGTCCTGCAAGTGAAACCACCTTCAGCGCGTTTTCCAGACCTACCGCAGCCGTCACGTTTCCAGCAACGACTGTCAGCGCTTCCACACGCAATTCAGGCGATCGCAGCGCAAGCAAAATCGCCAGGGCATCATCCGTTCCCGGATCAGTATCAATAATCGCCCGCTCCGCTGCCTGCGCCTGCACCGCTTGCGCCGCGCCGAACAACAGCAACAAAGCGCACACTCCAAATATTTTCGAACTGCCGGAAATGGTCATTCAGAATCCCCCGAGAGTTTATATCACGAGACTAGCGGGCTGAGCGGCATGCGTCTCGCGTGCTGATGTGGAACGCGATTCGGCGTACGGTACCGTGGATGGGCGATGATTCGCCGGAAGCGCGCGGCACCGATCACATTCCTGAGCGCAGCCCGCGAAATAATCGACTCACGCGCGACGAAAAGTCCGGAGCAACACCATGAGTGAAATCGTCGAAGTAGGCGAGCAAGAGAACGCCCAGCAAATCGAGATGAATTTGCGACAAACCCTGCGCATCACGCTCCGCGAACTACTCACGGCAGGCTTTCGCTGGACTTTGCGCACTTCCAGCGAGCGCATCCTGTCCCCGGTGGCCGATGATCTGGACGCCACAACTGGCGCAACAGGTGGCGTGGCGCATCATCATCGGGACTTCCGCGCCAACGAAGTGGGGACAACGAAATTAGTCTTCGAATACGACCGGCCGTGGGCGCGTGCGGCCGCAGCCGTACGCACCTTTTCGGTTTCGGTCCGCGTCGCCGAACATTCCAAAGACGCGGCGCACCAATCGGCCTGAGTCATCGCGATTCGTCTTGAATCGTAATGGTTTACTGGTTTCAGTCAACTCAACGCGAACCCGCTGACCGTGCTTTGCGTGTGAATCATGCGGAATACGCTCGCCAGCGTCGCGCGATCGCGCGGATCCTTCTCCCGCTGGATGAGTTCGCGGTCGAGCGTGTCGAGATTCTCGTTACCTTCCACGAGAAATTCGCGCACGAATTCATCGCTCATGGACTTTCAGCCTCTGGAGGGGAAAAGCGCCGCAACGGCGCGAATCAATTCGCGGAATGTCGAGTGCGCCATTACGGAACGCGCACCACGTGCCCGCCGGACGCGCCGGCACGATCGTCGCGTCACTGATGACATCCTTAATATCAGCAATGTCCTTTCTTTTCTTGAGGAGGATTCTGCCCCGGTTCGGAACGGTTTATACGTGGAAGCCAGCGAGGAAGACAGCGGCTAAAAGTCCAGCAAAGTCTAGAAGCGAGCGAATCCGCGTTTGACCCACGCCCTTCGGCGGAAGGCATACCGCACAGTCGCGATTTATTCAGGAGCGCCGGGAACTTCCGCAGCAATGGCGGCCTGCTGCCGCCACGCGTCGGGTGACGACAAGTTACGCCGCAAAAGCGCGGGTTCGAGCTCGTGTTCCCAACGCGCCACTACCAGCGTAGCCACGCCGTTCCCCAACATGTTCACGCTCGCGCGGAACATGCTCATGAACCGATCGATTCCCAGAATCAAAGCCATCCCAGCCACAGGAATCGTGGGGATCACTCGCAAAGTGCCCACCAGCGCGATGAACGCCGCGCCTTGCACGCCGGACGCGCCCTTCGACGTCAACACCGCCACGCCGAAAAGCACCAGCTGCTGGCCCAGCGTCAAATGAATGCCGGTGGCTTCGGCGACAAAAAGCGCCGCGAGCGTCATATACAAGCTGCTGCCATCGGTATTGAACGTGTAGCCTGTCGGCACCACCAATCCAACCAGAGCTTTCGAACAACCCAGCTGCTCCAATTTTTCCATGAGCGTCGGCAGCGCCGGTTCCGAAGAGCTGGTGGCCAGAGTGAGAATGATTTCCTCCTTAAAATAAAGAAGGAATTTGATGATGTTGAATCCCGCCACCCAGGCAATGCCGCCCATCACGACCACCACGAAAAGAATGCAGGTGATCCAGAATGTGGCGACCAATTTCACCAGCGGCCCCAGCGAAGAAATTCCGTACGCGCCGATCGTATAAGCCATCGCACCGAAAGCGCCAATCGGAGCAAAACGCATCACGATATTGATCACGCCAAATACCGCGCGAGTGAGCGACTCAAGCACGTCGAGCAGCGGCTTGCAACGTGCGCCCATCGCCGACATCGCGAAGCCGAACAGAATCGAAACCAGCACTACCTGCAAAATATCGCCCTTGGCGAACGCATCCACCACGGTGGTGGGAATGATGTGCATAATGAAATCCGTCACGCTTTGCGTCTTGGCCGCGTCTGCGTAACCCGCCACTGCGTTGCTATTGAGCGTCGCGGGATTCACGTTCAGAGCGGCGCCGGTATGCACCACGTTGCCCACCACCAGGCCGATCAGCAGGGCCAGCGTGGACACGATTTCAAAATACAGCAGCGCCTTGCCGCCCACACGGCCCACTTTTTTCATGTCCTGCATGCTGGCGATGCCCGTGACTACCGTGCAAAAAATCACCAGCGTGATAATCATGCTGATCAGCCGGATGAAAGCGTCGCCGAGCGGCTTCATGGCTACGGCGCTGTGCGGTTTCAAGTAGCCAAATACGATCGCTATGGCCACGGCCACCAATACCTGGCCCCACAAGCTGCGATAGAAGGGTTTCTTGAGGCGGAGGGGAGCACAACCTTGGCGGCTTCCGGCGGAACGGATTCGATCGTGAAGGTCCCATGCTAAATCCTCCCCAGCCGCACAGCTCGCGTCGCCGCTTCGGTGCTGACCGGCGGCGCAGTCTAGCACATTCGCGGCAACAAAAAATTCAGCGGCGACTTTCCTGACTTCGCACGCAAGAAGCGCGACGGCGATCTGAATGGCTCGCCGCCGTTCCGGATTCGCCAACTGAAACACTCACACCCGACTCCGCATAACTTTCAATATCTACGATTACCCGTTTGATATATTGTCCCGCAGTCATGCGCGATTCCGCGGCGCCCAAATCGAAGCACGCTGCTCAGGATTTGCCTCAAGCTCTCACACGCAATCAGATTCGCGGTTTTTGGGCGTCCTGGGGCGGATGGACGCTGGACGGCATGGACTCCTTCGTCTACGCGCTGGTACTTGTTCCGTCGCTGCGCGAACTGCTGCCGCGCTCCGGCATTCCCGCCACCAAGGGCAACATCGGATTCTACGGAGGTTTGCTCTTCGCGCTATTTCTGATCGGCTGGGGACTGGCGTTCTTGTGGGGACCGATTGGAGACAAATTCGGCCGCGTGCGCACGCTGATGCTCACTATCGTGTGGTATTCGGTTTTCACTTTTCTCAGCGCGTTCGCGACCGGCGTGTGGCAACTCGCCGCTCTGCGCCTGCTGGCTGGCGTGGGAATTGGCGGAGAATGGGCCATGGGCGGCACATTCGTAGCCGAGGAATGGCCCGAAAGCCGCCGCCGCATGGGTGCTGGCCTGATGCACACCGGATATTACGTGGGCATTTTTCTCGCGGCGCTGGCGAATTACGGAATTGGCAGCCACTACGGCTGGCGTGCGATGTTCATCGTCGGCGGATTGCCCGCGCTGCTGCTGGCATGGATTCGACACGGCGTCACCGAGCCCGCTGCGTGGACAAAAAAAGAAAATGTCGTCCGCAGTTGGGCGGTGTGGCGCCCCTTCGCGACGCTGTTTTCAGCCGCCTTGCGCCACCGCACCATCGTGAATGCGTTGCTGATGCTCGCTTCGATCTGCGGCTTGTGGGCCGGAACCGTGTATGTTCCCGCTGCGATCACTGCGGTTGCCGAAGCAGGCGGGCGAGTCGGGCCCGCAAGCTGCGCAAGTCGCTGCTTGGGCAGTCATGCTGGTCTCTTTCGCGACGATTCTAGGCTGCCTGGCGATGCCCTCGCTTGCGGAACAGGTAGGACGCCGCGGAGCGCTAGCGATTTTCTTTACGCTGATGATGGTGTTTATCGCGCTAACGTTCGGTAAAGTTTTCTATCTCGGCGCGACGGCTCTTCCCTGGTTTTTTGTGTGCCTGTTTTTTCTAGGCTTGGGCGGCGCCAATTTCGCCGTCTATACTCTGTGGCTGCCTGAACAATATCCCACCGAATGCCGTGCCAGCGCGTTTGCGTTTTCCACGTCATTCGCGCGATTCGGCGGCGCGGGAATCACATTTCTGGTCGGAGCGGACGTGCAACATTTTGGCTCGATGGGGATTCCGGTGGCGCTCACCTCGATTGCCTTCGCGCTCGGCCTGCTGCTGATTCCTTTCGCTGTGGAGACACGCGGCAAAACGCTTCCCGGCTAGTTCGACCGCAACTCTTGTGGCTTCCGTGCGTCGACGCTGGAAAACGGAAGGTATGGCACGAAGCCGTGCGTTCTGGTACGCAGCCGATACACGGACGTAGCGGCGGTGATGTACAGCGTGCCGTAGTCACGATCTCCCCAGTTCAGATTGGCCGGCTGCTCCGGCATGACGATGGTGCCTAGATGCCGGCCCGCTTTGTCCCACACCCAAATGCCGCGCGGACCCGTAACAAAAATATTGCCTTGCTCGTCGACTTTCATGCCGTCCGGCACGCCGTCGTCGTTATCGCCCGGTTCTTCGCCGAAAATCCTGCCGTTCGAAATCGTTCCATCCATGCGGAAGTCATACACGCGAATATTTCGCTGTTCGCTATCGTCCACGTAGAAGTGTTTGCCGTCAGGCGCGAAGGCCAGGCCGTTCGGCTGCGTGAGTTCGCGCGCAAGCAGCGTCACCCGCAGGCCGTCTTGACCCAAGCGATAGACGCCTTGAAATGGAATTTCCTGCGCCTGACCTTGCGGCAAGTCGAGCGTGGGATCGGTGAGATAGAATGCGAAGTCCGGGCCGAGCACCACGTCATTGGGGCTATTAAAGCGCTTGCCCTGGTAACGATCGGCAAGCACGGTGTACTGCCCGTCGAAACGCGAGATAGAGATGATGGCCCGCAGCACGCTGGCGCAATCAATCAAGCGGCCGTCGCGGTCGAGCGTGTTGCCATCGGGGTCGCCGAGATCAATGAAGCTTTTCTTCGAGCCGTCCATCTGCACTTTGTAAATCTTATTGATAGTTTCATCGCTCACCCACAGGAACCCGCCGGGGTCCCAGATGGGCCCTTCCGTGAAGCCAAACCCCGTCGCGATGGTCTCGAGCTTTGTGCCGGGAGCGATCAGCTTTGAAAATTTCCCTGAAAGAGGTTCCAGACGGAACGAAGGTTTCGATTGCGCGGCATAAACGTGACCGATCGCCAGGCCGGCAGCCAACAAGAACGTGACCGCGATGGCGAATCTTTTCAACTTTGCCGTGCGCTCCTCGAACAGTGCCGCGTCGCTCTCGCTGCTGAAGCGCGAGCCGGCTTGCCAGCGCGGCTCAGTCATGTCCGAATTGCTGCTGCTGGTAGCGCTGTTTCTGCTTGGAGGCGAATTCTGAGACAAAACGCGCGCGTTGTGCAGGCATGGCACCAGGATCGAGACCGTCGCCGAAACATCAGCGGCGCCCGCGCGAGTCGCGATCGGAAAAACAATTATACGACGAAGGACCGAGCCGTAATAAGTGTTCCATTACTTCGGCGCGCCGGCCTTATTCCAGTCAATGACGTTTACGAGGTTCCAGTGGCTCTTTCTGAGCTGAAACTCGAGCTGGCCTTCTTTGTTGATGATCAGCTGAGACGCCGGATACAGCACGCCCGAGCTCTTCTTGGGGTCGGAATCGCTTAGGTTGAATTCGCCGGCGGTCAAATCGTAGGCTCTGCTTGGCGTGTTGTGATAGGCCTCACCGAATCTAATCTGGCGGTTGGTGGCGAAGCGAATTTTGCGACCAGTGTCGGTTTTGATCAGGCGAATGTACGCAAGATCCTGGCCGAGCGTGCCGGTGATGGCAATCCGGCCAACCGACTTCATATTTGCCAGCGCGTCAACCAAGCCCTTACTCTGGCCCTTCTTAAAGGCGTCAACCAGGACTGCCCTGTCTTCGTCGGTGGAGTACTGGAAAATCGTTACTTTGACGTTCACCATCGTGCCCAACTGTGTGCTGGTTCCCGTTGCGGTTGAGTCAATCGTCTCGATTTTCCTGTCCTCTTGAGAATTCAGGCCCGTGACCGTGGTCAGGAGGAATGTAGCGAGCAGCAGACTAGCGCAGGCGAACTTGAAAATGGTGTGATTGAAAACATTGCTGTGGGTCATTGGGCTGTCCTCTCCGAGGAAACGATTTTTTTTCTCGCGCTAGTTCGAACTCGCCAGGTCGCGACCGTGACGTGTGGAAAAAAGCCGTCAAAAACGACCAAGCGCTCAATCATCAACAGTAACGCACGTCGAACTCATGCCAATTCGGCGCTGTACGATACACACTCTTGGCACAGCTTCCGACTTTCCTGGCTCGCTCACTCTGAAACGACGAGTTCCGCGTTCCCCGACCCGCACATGCCGTAGATCGCCCCGGAAACACAAGCGCCCACCGAGTATTTGTAGCACCCAGGCTTCTTCGCCACGACCGAAATCGGACGATCCGCCCCCCCGATGATCGTTCCATCCGGAACGTCAAACGGAGAGGAAGGTCCAAAGTCCAATACGAACCCGGTGTTCTTTGACCCGCTTTGCCACGTCACCGTTGTTCCGACCTTCACGCAGAACGGGGCATTGCCTTTAGCGTCTGGAATGCTTGGCGTCGCGGATGCGGAATTGCTCCCGTTACGTTTTACATTCACAACACAAGGACTGGAGCTCGAGCCGCACGTCGTGCTGGCGTTGCACATGCTTCCCGGATTCGACTCCGAACAGAGGTACTTGTTGTTGTTCTTGCCGTTGAATCCCCTTGCTGATACATATCCGGCCACCAACATTACTGCGAAGACCAGCAAACAACTCCATATCGCCGCACTTCGTTGCATCTTCATGAGCCACCTCAACGAGAAATGACCATCGTATAACTGACCCAATAGGCTCGTCGCCCGCCCTTCGTTCGACCGCTTGCCGCCCGAAAAGCCATACGCCTGTACCCGCTCCGTGTTAAGCAGGCACGTAAACCGTCAAAGTTCCTTGCAAGTCTATTGTTAGTGGCTAGGGGTTGGCATTGTCAGAATTGACAGTACACATTGCGCCGCCAAAATCGACGTACGCTGGCCGTGGGCCATTGTGAATCGGACTTACTGTTGGCCTGCGTGAAAGGCAATGTACACCCGTTGTACCTTTTTGCCACACTTTTACTTTTTCGGAGGGAAACTCTGCATCGTCTTCTGAATGAATTTTTCCACATTCGCGCGCAGGTTGTTTCCAAATTTTGTGGGGTCGTGGATCTTCTGCGACGCCGACGCCTGCCAAAGATTTTGCTTTGTCGCGGCATCCGTCACCGTGATGTGCAATTTCGCCAGGCTGGAAACCCATACCGTTGACGAAATGCCGGTAAGGTCTCCTCCCCAGTAATAGTTCTGCATGTCTGCTGCGTACAGGTAACGCTGCGCACCTACATCGGCGTTTACTTGCCCTCCGGCCGAATACGTTATTCTGAAATCTGGATTCGCGTCATCTTCTACGAATCCACCAGCTTGCAGCGTGCGGTTAATGGAGTCCACGATCGCCCTGTTGATTCGTTCCTGCACGTCCTTCGTTTGTTGAGTCAGCAGATAGTTTTGTCCCCACGTGTATTTCCTGTACTTTGTGAAATCGACGAACTTGTCAAAAGTGGTCTTTACATTTTGTGCGCAGGCGTTGCCCGATGCGTGCAACACGCTAAGACAAAGCAAAATACTAACGGCAACTCTCGTTCCGCGCATGATCGATGTCCTCTGGACGCCACGATTTCCGATACAGCCTCGAAATCCGCACCATCGTACACCCCTTTCTTCGGGATACTGCAATACAGGCCAAAACCGGATCGTATTTTCACGCAACCCGCGTGCATGGTTATTTCCGTCTTGCGCTAGCGCGCCGCTGGTTCGCTGGCGGCATCATTGACTATTAATTGGAACAGACTCACACTTCGGGGGATGCGAAGAACTGTTCTCTCCCTCGTGGTGTTAGCCCTGTTTCCGTTGTTGACTCGAGCGCAAGCTCCAGTTTTCGAGATTACGCCGGTGAACAGCACGATTCGGTTCGACGTGAAGGCATCCGTGGATATCACCGGCAAATTCGACAAGTGGGATGCCCGCTTGACGTTCACCTCGCCTGACGAAACGACCGGCGCCTTAGAGATCACGATTCAGGCAGCCAGCGTGGATACCGGGAGCGGTATGAAGAACGGCAAGTTAAAGGGCAAAGATTTCTTCGATGTCGAACACAATCCAGTGATGACGTTCAAGTCCACAAAAATTGTGAAGACTGGCCCTGAAACCTATGAAGTGGATGGCGACTTTACGATCCGCGGCGTATCAAACCCCGAGAAGCTGACGCTAACCGTGTCCGGCAAGGAAACAGGCTCCGGTGAGATCAATGGGAAAATGGTTTTCAATCGCAAAGACTACGGCATGAACATGGGAATCCCGTTCATCAAGATCGCCGACCATGTCCAGGTAGATTTCCGCCTCAAAGGCAAGCGAGTCAGCGGACCTCAGCTGGACCTGAACTAATCGTCTGCCTGGCTGCGAATTGCGACCAGGTATCCCACTCGGTAGGGCCGCGTAAACAAAAATCAGGAATCGATACGGGAAACTGTTACCGTGCTGAAATTCGCCCGCAAGTCATCCTGCAAAAATAAAGTTGGCGGAAGCGTGTGGGAGTCGAACCCACCATTCTGGCCGCGAAGGACAGAATCAATGGCTTTGAAGGCCACGAGGACCACCGGGCCCCTGGCGCCTCCGTCATTGGATTATAGGTTCGCGACCGTCCGGCTACAACTTTCGTGCGGTTCTAACTTCGCGGGGCGCCCGAAGTAAATTTCTTGCGCGCCAGGTCCAGCAGTTTTGCGTCGGTGCACACTTCGTAATATGGTCGAAGCCCCTGCGCTCCTACTTTCGCGCCAGGCAACAATTGGTGCACGAATCCCTTGCGCACCACCACTGGTTCCAGCGATTCTCCCAGCGGAACTTCGCCGAAATAAAGTTGCACGCGCTCTTTTCCCCACGGCATCGGAAAATTACCGCCCATGGGCGACATGGAAATCTCCGCGTTCAATTTCTGAAAGCCCTCTTCGTTCAACTCAATCCCGTTCAAGTTATAACGCACCAATAATTCCTCGCCCTCATCTTCCGCTGCATCTTCCATCAATGGCTGCAGCACGAACACGTTAAATGGCGAAGGATTATCCTTGAACAGACGCTTAGTGATCTTGGTGCAGCTCGAAAGACGGTCCGACAAATTCAGCGCGCGCGAAATCATGATCTTCGAGTCGCCGTCCATCCACAACGACGGCGCCGAATCCTGGAACGCCACCCCCACTCCAATCTCCAGCGGCGGCAACTCCGTCGTCTTCGTCCGCGCGTTGTAAGCCGACGTCACCGCCAGAATTTCCCGCGCCAGAATGCATGCTCGCGCCACTGCCCGCGTGGTCGCGCGCGTCGCTTCCGTCTCGTAAATCGCCAGAATAATCGCGTCGCCTTCGATAAACACCGTCGCCGCGCCAAATCGCTCCAGCATGCGCTTCACCGGCTCGTGCAAATTCATGCTGAAATGCGACGCCGGATTCATGCCCTTCGCCAGCAAATCTTTCGTAATCCCCGTCGAACCGCGCACATCCGCCTTGATCACTGTGTGATTGATAACGGGATCGTCAGTCGGCCGCCCTTCATCCGCGTGCAAAAATTCGTACAAACTTTTGTTCACGCGCGAAAGTTCCCGCGCCCGCTCCGAACGCACCAGGCTGATGCGCTCCATCCACGCTGCCACGTGCTGATAATTCCGCTTGTCGCGCCGCAGCCGCATGAAATCTTCGGCGAATTGCAGCGTGATGGACAATTGCTCCTCATGCGTGCGCCGCCGGATCGCCCGCGATGCATCCTCCAGCCTCTTCATCGAAATCTTGCGCGCCGGAAATTGTTCCAGAATCGTTTCCACGCGCTTCGCTTCGTCGCGATTCACCAGCGCCTTCTTCAGCGCCTGCAAGTGAATGGGCGGGCAATAATCCGCATAAATCCGGCGCAATTCATATCCCGCTAGCATATGAAACAGCAGATCGCGCTCCTCCAACCGGTGCATCCATTCTTCCAGCAGTTGCGCGCGCGTTTCCGCGTCGGCCTCACCTTCTCCGGCCGGCGCCGACGCATCAAAAAGCCGCCGCGCGTTCTGCGGCTGGTTCAAATAATCGCCCAACCGGCTGCGATATTCTTCGATCAGGAAGTCCATGCGTTGCTTTGCCGCGTCAATCTGCGGCCCCAGCTCTTCCAAGCCCTTCTCGCTCGCCGCGAATTTCTTGCGCAGCGCCTCCAACTCCGCGCGTGATTCCGCGCTGGCTCCACCCTTCCGCTTAAAAATGGATGGAAAAAGCCCGTCGCCTTCTCCCGCGCGCCCCGTAGCCTCTTCTAGCTCCTCTTCCAAACGCGCCATCTCCGAACGCATCTGCCGCGCCTGCTCCAGCAATCGTTCGTGAACTTTGCGCGCCTTGCTCAGTTCATCTGCGTCGTCGCCCGTCAGAATCAGGTCACGCACGAAATCCAGCAGAATTCCATCGAAGATCTCAAACCGGTCGGGATCGTTTACGAAATTCGCCAGCAGAACGTAATGCTCCAGAAAAAGATGATCGTCATTCCCGTTCTCCACAAAAAGAAAACGGTTCTGCAGCAGCTCGTACGTGTCGTGGAAATCCTCGCCGAAAAGCGCTCGCCGCGATTTCGATAGAGTGCCCTCTTCCACTTCCCGCCAGATGCGGCACAGCGTGTCGCCCACTTCGCGGTACGTATTTTTCTTGTCCGCCTGGATCTCCGCGATTTTCGCGCGCATCACGTGCGCCTGTTCGCTGTGCTCGAATAGTTCGCCGCGCGAGCGAATCCAGTCCTTGCACTCCACCACGATGCTGGAAAATTGGCTGGCGATTTCAGAGGTCAAATGTTTCACCAGCGCTAGCTGGTGCAGAATGTCCGTCTCGATGGATTGCTGAAATTTCGCGCGGGTCAGCGAGGCTTGCAGAACTTCGGTGAGTAGCTTGCGAAACGCTCCATGCTCCGGAGCGCCAGATTGCTTACGGTCTTTCCCATAAAATAAACTGATGTTGATCTTCTGCCGGACCAGGTCCAGCAGATACTTCCGCGTAAAATCCACGAACCGCGGGCTTAGAAAAACGTCATAATGGATGTTGTCAACGCCCAGCGTCAGGCTGCTCAGCCGAATTTCGGCGGAGTATGGCTCCAGCTTCATCCGGGCAGGATGGGCGGGCGAAGGCGCAATGCGGGTGTCTGGCATTCGGGCGCAGCGAGACCACGAACTTTCACTTTATCGAGGGGGGATGCGCAGCGCAATGCCCCGGTTCCTAACCGTTAATGGTTTCTCAGCCAGCCCGCCAGTTCCGCGCGGCAGTCAGGACGTGAACTTTGATCCTGACGCAAACGCAGCGCCCGAGTTCGGCGTCGAAACCAGTGATTCCGGCGTCGGATCGGACGGCTATGGCGTCGAACAAACTTCCGACAGCGTCGCGACCACTGGATTCGGAGTCGCATCCGCAATCCGAAAAACTTCCAGCGATCAAGGTCCCTGCCTCTACTTCGGCCCGCAAGGCCAACGATGCGATCGCCGCGCCATCGCCAATGGATTCTGCCGGCACCATCTGCCCGCACAACTAAATCAGTCTTCTCGATTCGGCGCTGCATCCCCGGCACAGCCCGGCGTCGCTTCCCCAAGTTCCAAACCGTTCGCCCGCGTCATCGCCGTCGGTATAGCCATCTTCGCCGCCCTCTGGCCCGCAATCGCCGACCTCCTCCGCGAAATAATCCGTTGGATTCACGCGCACTAGTCCCGCGCCGCGCACGGTTTTCTCTGCGCCCTCTGACGATGCGATGAGCATCGCCAGCCTGAGGCCGGCGCCGTTGCCTCAAGCCGACCCCGCCGCAGGCGGGGATCTCTCCCGCTTTCTCTGGGCCCTCCGCCTCTTCTCTGTGCCCTCTGTGTTAAATCTTTTGACTTCCCCCGCCCCGAAATCCACGTTTTCGCGTAAAATACCGAGCCATGCTCAAATTACTCGAAGGTAAGACCGCTCTCGTTCTCGGCGTTTGGAATAAATGGAGCATCGCTTACGCCATCGCCGCGGCTTTCGCCCGCGAAGGCGCCACGCTCCTGCTCACCTATCAAAACGAGCGCGCCAAACCCGTCGTCGAAGAACTCGGCAACGAACTCGGCGCCAAAGGTTTTTACCGCTGCGACGTCCAGCAACAATCGGATATTGACGGCCTCGCAGAATCACTCAAAAAAGAAGGCCACACCATTGACGTGATGGTCCACTGCCTCGCCTTCGCCAATCACGAAGATTTGAACCAGCCGTTTCTGAAAACTTCGCGCGACGGCTTCAAGCTCGCGCTCGATGTCAGTGCTTATTCCCTCGTCGCCGTCTCCAGCGCGATTTCTCCGTTAATGACCAACGGCGGCGCCATCATGACGCTCACTTATCTCGGCTCCACGCGCGTCGTAAAAAATTACAACGTCATGGGCATCGCCAAAGCCGCTCTGGAAGCGGAAGTGCGTTACCTCGCCGCCGAACTGGGCGCGAGCAAAATCCGCGTCAACGCGATTTCCGCCGGCCCTATCAAAACCATTTCCGCGCGCGGTATTAAAGATTTCTCCAAGGTTCTCGACTTCGTCCAGGAGCATGCCCCGCTGCGCCGCAACACGGACATCGCCGAAGTCGCCGATGCCGCCGTCTTTCTCGGCAGTGACTTGGGCCGCGGCGTCACCGGAAACGTTCTATACGTGGACGCCGGATTCCAGATCATGGGCCTGGAACCACCAGCACTGCCAAAATGAGTAGGGACGAACGACCTTCGCTCACCCGCTCTCGCGGGACCACCCGCAATCGTTTCACAGTACGATTCACCGCCCTCCCTGCCCTCGCAGCGATTGTGCTACTCGCAATATTCGCGTCCGCGAAATCACAGCCCTCCGGCCCACCGCAAGATAAACAAAAGAAGCCAGCCGAATTGCACTGGGATCCGCCGCAGGTTGACGATCCGGTTCCCGGGTTGTCCAATACGCCGCCCTGTTCACTCCACGACGTCCTCAGACAGGCCGGGCACCGCGCCGCCGAATTGGTCGATGTTCTGCAGAACTTCGACGCTCATGAGCATTTGCGTTTCGAACAAACCGACAGATTGGGCATGTCTGAAATGTATATCACCGAAAATTTCGATTACCTCGTAGATTTCGGCGAACAATCCGGACCGCTCAAAGTCCTGGAAACCCGCACGCCCCTCGCCGGCAGCGACAATACGCACCTCAGCACGATTGTGGACAAGGGACTCCCGGTCCTGGCGCTGATTTTTTATCCCGGCATGCAAAGCGACTACGAAATGCGCTGCGAAGGCTTGACTCAGTGGAACAACCTGCCCGCATGGGTTGTCTATTTTCGACAAGTGGATGGCGTGCGTCCGCGCACGCTTTCCATGGGCACGGCTGCGAACGTCTTCCCCGTCAGCCTGAAAGGACGCGCCTGGATCGCCGCAGACACCGGCCAGATCATGCACCTGGAAACAAATCTGGTGAAGGGAGTTCCCATCATCGAGCTGCGCGCGAACGCTGTTTCAATTGATTACGCGCCGGTGGAGTTTCCTTCCCGGCACATGCAGCTCTGGCTGCCCAAATCCGCCGCGGCCTACACCGATTACGGCAAGCGCCGCACCATCATCGAGCACACCTTCTCCGACTTCCAGCTTTTCTCCGTGCAAACCCAACAGGTCATCGAAAAACCGAAAGAAACAAAAAAGCCCGAAGAGAAACCCTGACGCCTACTTCGCGCTCAGCGTTCCAGCGCCGTCCTCGATTACGATTCTGCGCACGTCCTCTGACACGTGCTCGAGCCCGATCCGCAACACCGGCCAGTCCGTGCGCAACTTCAACCGCTCCGGCCACTCCACAATCACGATCGCGTTCTCGTTGAAAATATCTTCCAGGCCCAATGTCTCCAGATCGTGAAGATCGCCTACGCGGTAGAGATCCACGTGATATACGCGCTTGGCTCCTTGGTATTTATGCACCAAGGTAAACGTTGGACTTGTGACGTCGTCTTCGCGCGCCGCTCCTGCTCCCGCCGCAATCCCTTTGGCCAGCGTAGTCTTCCCTGCCCCCAAATCGCCGGAGAGCATCACCAAAACTGGCGGCTTCAACCCCGCGCCAATTTCCCGGCCGCGCGCGATGGTTTCTTCCGATGAATGCGTTTCGATCTCGCGCCTACCCAAGGCCGCACTCATCATAGAATTGTTGATACGCACGCGGAATCGCGCGAATTAAATCGGAAGCCAGCAGCGGAGCTTCGCCGGTGTCCGCATAGGCGATATCGCCCGCGAGGCCATGCAAATAAACGCCGAAGGCGAGCACGCGCACCCACGGACTCACGCCAAATTGCGCGGTAAGGCCCGCAAGCATTCCCGTCAACACATCGCCCGTGCCGCCCGAACCCATTCCCGGATTTCCCGTGGAATTTATGAACACTTGCCCGTCAGGCGCTGCGACCACTGTTTGTTGTCCCTTCAGAATCACAATCGAGTTCCAGTCCGCCGCGGATTTTCGCGCCACTTCCACCCGCTGGGCCTGGACATCTGGAATGCCGCAGCTCAGCAAGCGCGCCATTTCTCCAGGATGTGGCGTCAAGGCCAGCGGACCACTGCCATTTTTCAGCTCTTGCGCGCTGCCTGCGAACGCATTCAACCCATCGGCGTCCAGAATCAGTGGAACTGTGCGCTCTTTCACCACGCGGCGTACAAATTGTTGCGTTTCATCCTGAGTGCTCAGGCCCGGTCCAATCGCGAGCGCGCGTTTCCCTTTCAATAATTTTTCGAAGCGCTCGTATTCGAAACTGCGCAGCGAAATAGTGCCCGCATCCGTCGCGGGAAGCGGCTCCGTCATGATTTCCGGCGTATACGCCGCGACGATCGGCAGCACCGGCTCGGGCGTCGCCACCGTCACCAGTCCCGCCCCCACCTGCAAAGCCGCCCACGACGCCAGCACCGCCGCGCCACTCTTACCAACGGACCCCGCCGTAATTAACGCGTGGCCGTAATTCCCTTTGTTCGCGTCTGAGCGCCGAGGCTGCGCGAAAATGCTCACCTCCCGCCATTCAATCCACCGAACACTGCTCTTCCCTGCCGCTTCAATCAGTTCCGGCGGCGAGCCGATATCGCGCACGATCACCTGCCCGGTGTGATCGCCCGCAATGCCGAAAATCATCCCGGTCTTCGGCGCGGTAAATGTGATCGTGTACATCGCATTGACGCACGCACCCATCGCTTCGCCCGTATCCGCGAGAAGCCCGGACGGAATGTCCACCGCCACCACTGCCGAGCGTACCGGACCGCGACGTTTGTTGACCGCTTCGATCGCTTCCGCAAAAAGTCCTTCCACCGCGCCCCGCGTGCCGGTGCCGAGAAGCGCATCTATAATAATGTCCGCGGAATCGAGGGTGGGTTTGACGTTCTGCAGATCCCCCGAATTGCGCACCGGATGGAGCGCGCCGGAAATTTCCTGCCAACGCTTGCAATTCGCCGCCGCGTCGCCTTGCATTTCCTCCGGCGCCGCGAATAGATACACTTCCGGCTTCGCGCCCAGCTCGCGCAAACGCCGCGCGACCACAAAACCGTCGCCGCCGTTATTTCCTTTGCCGCACAAAACCACAATGCGTCGCTGCGCGAACCTCGGCCAGCGTTGCGCGATGAATTCCGCAACGATCGCGCCTGCATTTTCCATCAGCGTGAGACCGGGAATCCCGTAGCGCACCGTCGTCAACCGGTCCACTTCCCGCATTTCAGCAGCGCTGAGAATTTTCACGGCTGTCGCTCCAGAAGCTGATAATTCCCGCTGTCCATCGCAGAAATGATCCTCAAAATATCTAAAATCATCACAAATCACCGTAGCACGATTGCCCCCGCGCCGCGCAGAAAAACACCGCGATCACGGTCGCGTATCCAGCGGATGCTTGCTCTTTTCGTAGAATTCGTTCTGCAGTTTCAAACTTTCATCGTCCGCCTTCACCGCGCGTATCGCTTCGCCAATCGCCGCGATCCACGCATTCATTTCGAATGTGCCAAGCTCTTTCGTCGCCAGCGTCCCGTTGCCCGAATAGTGATTCGGAAATCGCGCGTACCACCAAATTCCCGTGTACACATCGTCCGGCAAATTCACACGTTTCTGATCCGCTCCCGATTCGTTCGCGGCGCGCTCCTGATGCACCAGATCCGGCCGCGCAATCATCATCGTGGAAGTTTCCGTTTCTCCCGCGTGCATGTCCACGTGATCTTCTTTCACCGGACCGCCCTTGGGTTCCTCACGTCCCCATTGCACGTACACCACATATTCGTGCGGCTTATCCAACTGGCTCTGCGCGAAATACGGCAGCAGGTTTTCGTTTCCTCCGTGCCCGTTCACTACAATGATTTTCTTGCAGCCGTTGCGCGCCATTTCGTCAGTAGTTTCCTGCAGCAATTTCAATTGCAGTTCCGCGCTGTAAGCAATCGTTCCGGGCTCGTGTTTCGCTTCGAAGATCTGGCCGAAATAATATTCCGGGAACACGACGGCATAGTTCTGCTCGGCGGCGTGCAGCGCGGCGTAGCGGACGTCCAGCAGGTCGGTGCCGAGGGGTAGGTGGGGGCCATGCTTTTCCAGGATGCCGAAGGGCAGCAGGCAGGTGCCCTGGGCTTGGGCGATCGCGTCGCGGAAGTCCGCGGCGGTTAACTCCTCCCATTTCACCGAGTGCTTGGCTTGCGCTTCGGCTGGATAGACATCTAGGAACAGCAACGCTAGGCATGTTAACCCTCTGATTCTCATGAGATGGCCTCCTCGATACATCTGCAGATCGCTGCAAGCGAACGGTTTCCGAAGGTCGCAGGTGGTTTGCTCGGGATTTCTGGGCCGAAACCCTGAAATGCCCCGATTTGTCCCGTGCTGCCCTTTGCAGCGGGGCTCGGTTCGCGCAAATATGGCGTCGGCCAACTCGAGCCAGGATCGAACTGCAGCCATACAGCTAGCGTTCCCCTGCGTAAGGGTGCCAGCACAGTGCCGTGCAAAACACTGTATAGAACGCCCAGTGCCCGACCGGGGACAGGCACTGGGCGCTCGCTATTTCTGGCGTCACCTAGTGCGAATAACTGCGCGCAGTACAGCCTAACTGTCACGCTTCCCTTTCCTGGCCGCCACAATTCTGGTTACGCGTTGTCACGATTCTGATTTCTCCTCGCTTCGTTCCCCTAGTTCTTTTTTGGCGGCAAGAACTTCTTGTCGATTTTGGCCACTACTACGTAATTTGGGTCGACCATTTCGGCTACGTGGATTGTGGCTACTTTGCTTAGGAGTTCGTAGGCGTCCATTTCTGAGAGACCGTAGTCCTGGTGGATCCAATGGACCAATTCGGTGAAGGCGATGCGGAGAGAATCGTCCAGCGGGCGGTAAATTCCGGCGGCCATTAGTTCATTTTGATTTTCCCAGCGGGGCCAGGCGGTGGCGCTCGCTTTGATGACGCGAAAACGCAGACGCGCGTGCATGGGGACTTCGATCGCGGTGCCGCCGATCTCGCCGTCGCCCATGGCGGCGTGTCCATCGCCTACGTAGACGAGCGCGCCCGGAACGTTCACTGCGAGGAACAGGGTGTTGCCGACGCTGGATTCGGACGCGTCCATATTGCCGCCGAATTCTGCGGGGACCAGGGAGCTGCGCGTTTCGCCGAGGGCGGGGGCGACGCCGACGCAGCCGAGAAAAGGATGCAGAGGAATTTGGACCGAGAAGTTTGAGTCGTGGGCTTGATAGGTTGCTGAGCTGGTTTGCTGATCTATTGCGTAGGCCCAGCTGCGGCGCGGGAGGTCGGGATTCAACATTGGCGTGTAGTGCGTGGAATTGATCGCGCCGAATCCCGGGGCGATTTCTCCTTCGCCTTGCGTGCCCTTCACATGCAGATCCAGAAATTCGATCGCTAGAGTGTCGCCCGGTTCGGCCCCTTCGATGTAAAACGGGCCGGTGAGCAGGTTGGAATTGCGGGCTAGTTCGAGCTTGTCCGCTGGAATTCCAGCGCAGTGTTCGGTGCAATTCAGCGTGTCGGTTTCGAGGATTTCGCCGGGGCTTATGCGGGCGACGGGATCGGCAGGGCCGAAATCGAATTTCACTGTGGCGTAGGTTGGCGCGTACTTCACCAGTTTCGGTGATGATTCTTGTGGTGGTTGCTGCGCGGGGGTCGCGGCGGCGAAAAATATTGTGAGGAAAAGCGGCGCGGCGAAGATTTTCTGTGCTGGGTTGCAATGTGACATGCGATTTCTCCCTATTCGCTTGGTGGCGTCGGGGAGCATACCGCAACTTGGGGCGTTTTTGGTTGTGCGGCGGCCGGGGGAGTTGCGAGGAGGGACGGTGCCGGCGGAGGGATGCGATTCGTCGTATTTCCAGGGACGGACGAGAGGAGTTTGTCTTGGTGCGAGAGCTTGGAACGGCGCGAAACGGCCGAAAAGCCACCGATTAGAACCAGGTGCTGTTGATTGTTTTCAGTCATTTGCAGCCATTTCTAATAATTGGCGACTACCGATTAGACGTATCCGTTTTTTTGCTGTCGAAGCGGCGGGATCGGGGGCGTTGGTGTGATTATTGACGGGTCGCTCGGTGCATTTCCGCGCGGAGGCGCGGTGGGTGGATATTCTTTTGGCGGCGGTGGGGCGGAGGTGGCGGCGCGCGGATTTTGAGATTTTTTCATTTTTTTTGGTGACCGCATTACGTTAACACGCGAGGGGCGAGAGATGACCTGTACGTGTGGACAGAAGTGGTACGGCACACTCGCTCAGGGATTTGGGACGCGGAAGACGATTTGGGAATCTTTGTCGAGGCGGATGTTCTTCGACGGGGAGGTGATGATCGGAGTGCTTCCTTTGCTGGTGACTTCGATGCCGAGGATTATGTCGGGGAGATTGAATACGCCTTTGCTGGAGGCGGTTAGGACTTCGACGCCGTGTTCCTCGGCGCGGACGCGATTGGCGCCGTTATAGGGTTGGTCGGTGATGGCGTTGACGGGGACAACTGGGGGAGGAGCGATGGCTTGAAGCTCCAGATGCAGCGAGGCCGTGGTGCCGTTCTTCAGCTGGACGGTATCGAAATTGATCACGACTCCATAGAGTTGGCCTGGGGGCGGCGCGACGAAATGGGCGACCTGACCGACGACGAGCGAGCCCTTGGGGAGAATGATCTGGTGGCCGTCTTTTACGTCGTGGGAGATACGCGCTTCCACGCGTTCGCCTTGCTCGAGGCGGCTGGAATCAAATTTCGCGATTAGTCTGGAGATGACTGCGGTGTCGGGCGGAAGATTGATGGTGTTCGCGGGGCGCTTGGGCGCTGCGCTTTCTTGCGCTGCGGCGCAGAGTGGGAGCAGGACGACGAGGAAACAGGTAAGGAGAGCGAATCGGAATGGTTTCATGGGAGCTGGGCGCCTCCGTGGGTTGGGATTAATGTTGATTTGCGATTGGGCGATTGTTTGCGCAATTTGTGGCGGGCTGTTGTTGAAATCGCTGAAACCTTTCTGGGAGAGCCCGCGTGGGGAGTATACCTTGAATAATTCATTTAACGGGTATCATGAGGCGAAACAGGCACGGGGTGCAGGGTGCGGAGCGGAAGAGGTTGGAGCGGTGTGCGACAGTGGTGGTCAATGATGGAGGATCCAAACCGATAGACTCACCCGCGGCCAGCGGCTGAATCGGCATAGGGGGGACGGTTGCCCGTCCTCCCCTGCCACACCACCGTACAAGCATAAACTGAGATAGTTACCTGGTGCGATATCATAGTTGCGATTTCAATCACGAAAAGGACTCACAACTTGCGGATTTTTCGCGCTGTTGGGTTAGGCTTGCGCGCGTGGGGCGGGTTCTTTGCATCCAAGCGGAGAGAGGCCGGCGAGCTGGCCGGCTCTTGAGGTGATGCCATGATTGAAAATCATTTGTCGGGGATGAAGGCGCGGAGTGGGGCGGTGATGTTTGTTTGTTCGACGTGCAAGGCGGCGCCGAACTTTTTATTTGGAGCGGAGACGGACGGCGAATTGGTGTATTTGCTGATTTGTCCGAAATGCGGGATTGGGTTACGAGAGTGGAAGACGATGGACGCGCGAGATCTGGAATTACGGGAGTTTGCGCGGACCTGGAGATTGAGGCACTGAGCTTGTCGTGTTGTTGGAGACGCGGAGAAAGGCAGCAGCGAGTCGGCCGCGCCCGGTTTTGCGTGGTAGGTGGCGCAGCATCTAAACCCCCACGCTTCCCGTAAAGCGAAGGCGGGAAGGATGGGGCACCCGCAAGGTCAAAATCAAGCTCAGAGGCAAGAGCACATGCGGGAGATATCCCCGCCTCCGGCGGGGCCGGCATGAGGCAAAGGCGCCGGCCTCCCTTCGCGAAATCACTCAGGGCAGGCAGGATGCCGGGGCACAAATGTGAAGGCGGGAGGGATTATGGCGCTGCGGGAGTATGTAGCGTTCTTTTTTGGGGGAATGTTTCTGGTGAATGCGGTGCCGCATTTTGTTTGCGGAGTGATGGGGAGGAGGTTTCCATCGCCATTTGCTTCGCCGCCGGGGAAGGGGGAAAGTTCGCCTATGGTGAATGTGTTGTGGGGGGCGTTTAATCTGGTGATTGGATATTTATTGGTGTTTCGCGTGGGGGAGTTTTTTATACGAGAGACGTCGAGCGTGGTGACGTTGGGAGTGGGAGGGCTGGTGATGGCGGTGATGCTGGCGTGGAATTTTGGGAAGGTTTATGCAAAGAAGTGATGAGTGATGAATGATGAGTGATGAGTGATTGCGGCTGAAGTCGACGTCGAGATCAACTCAAAGTCAAAATCGATGTCAGGAACCCTACCCTTCGGGAGCCGAAGGGTGGGGCACCCGGCACGATGATTTTAGGGCGAGGTGACTCGTACGAGTGGCGCGCCCGGAGCGGGACTGGACGTTGGTACAGGTTACCGGTGGGGTATCGGTTTGATACGCAGCGTTGACCGGCCTGAGGGGGCGGCATAAGTTGGAATGAAGATGCTGCTTGGCCGGAGGTACCTGATGAACGGACTACTCGAGAAGGATGCGGCGCGGAATTCCCTTTTGCTGTTGGTGCTGGGTTTGTGCGCGGCTTTTGCGCCTGCGGCGTTTGGGCAGAGTGCGGCGGGAGCTGCGACTGCGGCGTCGGGTGCGGGTGCGGCTCCGGAGCAGACGCAGAGTGCGGCCGCGGCGAAACCTGGGACGGCGACCATGCAGAATACTTCACAGACATCTGCGCAGACCGCTGCACAGGGCTCTGCACAGGCTCCTGCGCAGGCCTCTGCACAGACTGCTGCGCAGGCCGAGCCGAAGATGGAAGATCAGTCGGCGCCGGCGGCGGAAAGTTTGGGCGAAGCGGCGCGACGGGCGCGGGCGCAGAAGGCGAAGACGGCTGGGACGAAAGTTTACAGCGACGATGCGGTATCGAATTTGTCTGGGCGCGGAGTGTCGGTGGTGGGCGACGGGCAGGCGGGTGGCGGGGCCTCGTCGTATTCGGGTGGTGGTGGCGCTGCGAATGGCGGCGGGGCGCAGGGCGCGGCGGGGAGCCAGGAATCATATTGGCGCGGGCGAGCGAATGCGATACGCGCGCAGATGGCGCAGTGCGATCAGAAGATCAGCGAGATTCAGGACGAGATCGCGAAGCATGGCGCGGTGAGCGTGGACCCGATGAGCGGAGCGCAGGCTGGCGTGATTTTCGTGGAGGATCGCAACGCGCAGATCAAGCAGGTGGAGCATCAGAAGGAAGGATTGCAGAGCCAGCTCGACGAGCTCGCGGAAGAAGGGCGGAAGGCTGGAGCGGATTCGGGGTGGTTCCGGTAGCTGGTTGGTCAGCTCCATCTGCGGAGGTGAGAGGCACGACAGATGGACGCAGATGAACACGGATAAATCCAAAAGCGAAAATAGAGAATGGAAATTCGAAGCGCTGCTTGGGATGGAGCGGCAATAGCATCACAGATGGACGCGGATTAACGCAGACAAAACCTGACTGCGATCAAGACAGATAATTCAGCTGGCGCCGAGGCGGAGTTGAGGGAGGGGTGTGTGAGCAATCGCTGCGGACTTGACGCTTGGCGAACAGCCGGGAGCGGAGCAATTCACTTTTTATGGAGGGACTCGGCGACGGCTAGTTTGCGGTCTACGTGCGGTTCTGAACGGAGACCGCCGGAATGCAGGAGGCAACGTTGACCGATCGCGACGCCACATGTGGGACAGGGGACTGAGGTTAATTGTTTAGGGGTGAGCTCGCGCATTCTCATGCAGATAGAATGCGGAAAAAGGCGAATGAAAAACAGTTCAATTTGGGACACTTTGCCGAAATATTGCTGAACTCGCGAGGACTGCGGTGTCGCGCGGGCAGAATCGGGAATTCGGTGAGTTTGCGGGCTGCGGGGGACGCGGCGGTTGGGCTAGTCGTGGAGGACAACGGTGAGGAGGGAGTTGTCTATGTGAATTTTGCTGTTGTTGTAGTGGATGAAGCCGAGTTGGCGGAATTTGTTCATGAAGAAATTCACGCGCGAGCGGGTGGTGCCGATCATTTCGGCCAGGGTCTCTTGCGAAACTTTGGGCAGCGATTTCTGCGGATCGCCGGGGGCACCGTAGCGCGCGAGGAGAAGGAGGGTGCGCGCGAGGCGTTTTTCGCTGGAATTGAAGAGCTGGTCGATCAGATCTTCTTCGACGCGGATGTTGCGCGCGAGCATGTAGGCGATGAAGCGGTCAGAGAACTGGTGCTCTTCGTGGAGCACGCGAATCATTTCGTTTTTATCGATAACCAGTGCGGTGGTGGGCGCAATCGCCGTGGCTGTGGCCATGCAGCGGGATTGGCCTCCGAGACATCCTTCGCCGAAAAAATCACCGGGGCCGAGAATCGCGACGACGGCTTCCCTGCCGGTTTGATTGACCACTGAAAGCTTCATGCCGCCTTCTTGAATGTAGATCACGTGCTCGGCAGGATCGCCTTGGGCGAAGACGGTTTCTTTTTTTGCGAACTTGCCGACTTTTCTGCCGAGGCCGGTGGAATCGAGGAAACGCTTCACATCGAAGACGCGGCTTTTCGATTTCGCACGCTTGGGGAGGCGGCGAGGCTTGATGGATACCGTTCGGCGCGCCGGGGAACTCACAATAAACAGTAACAGGGGAGGGGTGCGCGAGTCTGTTCAAAATTGCACAGTTTGCCGGGCGAGGCGAGACGCGAGGGTTTTGCGTGAAGTGGAGTGCGTGTCACAGCGGCGTAACAGGTGGTGATTAGCGCTGGAGTTTGGGGGCGGGTGTGGCGCTGGAGGCGGTGGTAGTTGCGGCGGTGGGCGGCGCGGTTGCGGATGATGTGCTTGTGGCTGAGCTGGGCGGAGTGATGGGTTTGGGGGCGTCAACTCCGGCGGTGCCTGAGCCCAGGCCTAGTTTTTGGAGGCTGGGAGCGTCGATTTTTCCGCTGGAGCTCAGGCCGTTATCGGATTGGAATTTTTGCATGGCGGCGACGGTGTTGGAATCCCATTTGCCGTTGGGAGCGCCTTGGTAATAGCCGCCGTGGGCCAGGGCGGACTGAATTTCGGAGATGCGTTGTGGAGTAGGGGCTTTTTGGGTCGGTTCGCGTTTGGACGCATGGTGAGTCTTGCTGGATTTCTTTTTCTTGGCGGAAGTGGTGTTTGTCGCGGCGACGGAAGTTGCTGGCGCGGGCGCGGCGGTTGATTGCTGCGGCGTGGGCGCCGACGAAGCCAGGTTCGCAGCGGACGCGGAGCACGCGTCAGGAGGGAGAGAAGGGCCAGCGACGCCGTGATTAGAAGCTTGTTCATTTTTCCCCGCATGAGTCCCCTGTAGCGCGTGGTGCTCCAGTGCGAAGCGTCCCGCGCGGATAGCTAACCTTATTATGATGATTTTCCGGGCGGGCCGAGCTTCGACACGTGCTGCGGCGCGTATCGAGCAACCGGCGCGGAATTAAGTTGGATGCCGCCGAATGGCGCGGGGTTTATTCGGCAGAGGGCTAGAGAATCCGGAGCAGGTAGACTCTGTACTGCTAAATAAGCTGCAACGATCGAATATGCGGTTCGGGGCTAAAGCCCTTTTTTTCGCGGCCTCACGGCGGGGCTGAAGCCCCGCCCTTCCGAGTGGGGAACTTATGGCATGGCTTCCGAGCGTTTTCAGGTTGACATCTTACCCGGGTGGGGTCGTATTCGGGTGACATGTCTACCCGAGAGTCGAAGGATCGCTTGGAATTGCTGCAGGGCACGCTGGACTTGCTGATTTTGCGCACGCTGATTTTTGGACCGCAGCACGGTCAGGGCATCGCGCGCGCGATCCAACAAACGTCTGACGAAGAACTGCTGGTGGAGCACGGAGCG
>CAVVGA010000023.1:0-54634 GCA_963747605.1 uncultured Acidobacteriota bacterium
GACGGTTGCGGGCAAAAAAAAAGCCCGGGCCGGAGGATGGAACCGGCCGCGGGCGCGCAGAAATCGCCCCTCGTTGCTACAGGCCGGGCCTCGCCTCCCTGTCCCCGCATAACTCGCAGGTCCAGCGAACCGATACGTGCGGGGAAGTTCGCTGCCCTAGCCGAGCGTTCCCGAAATGCGCGGCGAGGCGGTGACTTCCCGGTTCCGAATTGGACGGCAGATCCATTGCGTTGTGCTGTTGTGCTTTCGTCCCAATTGACTAGTAAATGCAGATGGAAAGTTTGTCAAGCAAAGAGTGAGGTTTTGGGGAATTATTTTGTTCGAAAGAGCATATTTTTTGGGGCGATGCCGCGGCGACGGCAATCGGCGACGTAGAGGTCCCAGTAAGTGGCGCGGAGGTAGGCTTGTTTTGAGAATCCTAATGCTTTGGCCGCGCGTTCGATCGCTCGGGGCTTGCCTTCTAGTTCGAGGTAGGTGCCTGCGGGGGTTTCGTCGAGGTCGAGGTGGAGACTTGGAAGGCGGAAGGTGGTGCGGAATTTGTCGTAGCGGAAGGCGGGGCGGAAGCCTAGGGCGTTTAGGGCTGCGGCGTATTGCTTCGAGGATTGGGGGACTACTTGTTCGCGTTCGGCACGGATTTTGTAGAGCGGCGTTTTTTGGGTGCGCTTTGGAGGGGCTTTGGAGGTGAGGATTACTCGTTCGCGTGGCTTGCGTATCGGCGTTGTGGGTTGCTGGGGTTTCGATGCGGAGGCGGAGGAGCATTTTGCGGCGGCGGAGGTCGGACGTCGGCGTGTCGTAGAGGGTGTTTTGTTCTTGGACGCGGGGTTGGGAGTGCGAGACTTAGCGATTTGATCGTACGTAGGATTTCGGAAATATCGTTGACGCGGAGTTTGATTTCGATTTCGGGCATGGTCTTTTTCGGTTTGCGGCACGGGCATAGTATAGGGCGGTTGTTGCCAAAGATGCTGGGGTGCCAGCATAATCTGGTGGTTGCTCGCGCTTCTGGCTGCTGAATTTTCGCTGATCCGGTTGCTGGGGCGCGCGGCTTTTGTTCATGACCGAACCTACAACTCCCTTAATGCAGCAATATCATGCGGTGAAGAAGCAGCATCCGGCTGCTTTGCTGCTTTTCCGTCTGGGGGATTTCTACGAGCTTTTTTATGACGATGCGGTGGTGGCTTCGCGGATGCTGCAGATCACTTTGACCGCGCGGAATAAGGAGAAGGGGCAGGCGGTGCCGATGTGCGGCGTTCCTTATCACGCGGCGGAAAATTATATCGCGCGGTTGATCAAGGCGGGGCACAAGGTGGCGATCTGCGAGCAGATGGAAGTGCCGGGTCCGGGAAAGAAAATTGTGCGGCGGGAAGTGATACGAGTTTTGACGCCGGGGACGGCCAGCGGGGCGGGGTTGGTGGACGCCAAGGAAAATAATTATTTGGCGGCGGTGGCGCGGAGTGCGGCGGCGGGGGTGGCTGCGGGGCCGGCGCGGCGGACGCGGCGCGAGAGGCGGGGGTCGCGGAGCGGAGGCGTGATCGGATTGGCGTTTGTGGACCTTTCGACTGGCGAATTTCGCGCTACGGAATTTTCTGGGGAAAGGCGGAGGCGCGTTTGCGGGACGAATTGGGGATTTTGCGGCCGCGGGAGGTGCTGCTGGCGCGGGCGGTGACGTTTGTTCCCCGTGAGCGTGCCGGCGGAGATGGACGGGTTGGGCGCGGTGGAAACGCGTTTGGATGAATGGGTGTTCGAGGCGAATTATGCGACGCGGATGCTGGAGCAGCATTTTCGCGTGGCGACATTGGAAGGATTTGGATTGAACGGTCACGCGCAGGCGACCGCTGCGGCTGGGGCGCTGGTGCATTATTTGCGCGAGACTTCGGCGATCGGGGCGCGAACGCCGGAAGATTCGGCTACGAATCCGTCGTTGCGTCCGGCGGGGGCTGGCCTCGAGCATCTGGACCGTATCGCTTATTACGAGCAGCAGGATTCGATGATTCTGGATGCGGTGACTGCGCGGAATTTGGAGTTGGTCGAGCCTGTCGGCGGGGGACGATGCTTCGGCGACTTTGTTGAAGGCGATTGATGAGACTGCGACGGGATGGGCGCGCGGTTGTTGCGCGGTTGGATTTTGCGTCCGGAAATTGCGCTTGCGGAGATTCAGGATCGGTCGAATGCGGTGGGTGAATTGAAATCGCGGACTGTGGAGCGCGAGGAAATTCATCGGACGCTGGAGGGGATACTGGATCTGGAGCGGTTGACTAGCCGGATTACGTTGGGGGTGGCTACGCCAAGGGATTTGCTGGCGCTGCGGCAATCGCTGGAGAAAATTCCGGCGTTGCGTGGGTTGCTCGAGCCCGTGGTGACGGCCGAAGCTGCGACCTGGCGGCCGGCTGGGCTCGCTTCGCGAGCAACTGGACGAAATGGATGACGTGCGCGAGATGATCGCGCGCGGGATTGCGGACGATCCTCCTGCGGTGGCTAGCGATCCGGGGGTGATTCGGCGGGGATTCAATGCGGAACTCGACGAGTTGCGCGAAATTACGAAGCAGGGGCGGCAGATTATAGCGTCCATGGAAGAGCGCGAGCGGAAGCGGACTGGGATTGGTTCGCTGAAGATTCGTTACAACCAGGTTTTCGGTTTTTATATCGAGATTTCGAAGTCAATTTGCATTTGGCGCCGGCGGATTATGAGCGCAAGCAGACTCTGGTGAATGCCGAGCGGTTTACTTCGACCGAATTGAAGGAGCACGAGCGAAAGGTGTTGTCTGCCGAAGAGCGCGTGCTGGATATCGAGCGGCGGCTTTACGGGAAATTCGTGAGGCGATCACGCGGGAGGCGGGGCGGTTGCGGCGGGTTGCGGCGGGGATTGCGCAATTGGATGTGCTGGTGAATTTCGCGCGGATTGCTGCTGCCCGGAATTATGCGCGGCCGGAATTTACAGAGACTGACGCTCGGGGAAAAAAGGAAAGCGCGGGGTGCTGATGATTGCTGGCGGGCGGCATCCGGTGATCGAGAAATTGCTGGAAGAGCGCGGCGAGCGGTTTGTGCCGAACGATTTGTATCTGGATGATGAGGCGCAATTCTTGCTGTTGATTACTGGGCCGAACATGGGCGGGAAATCTACTTATTTGCGGCAGGCGGCTTTGATATCGATTTTGGCGCAGATGGGGTCGTTTGTGCCGGCGGCGTCGGCGAAATTGCCGCTATTGGACCGTGTGTTCACGCGGATTGGGGCTTCGGACAATTTGGCGCGCGGGCGTTCGACATTTTTGGTGGAGATGAGCGAGGTGGCGGCGATTTTGAATACGGCTACGGCGGCTAGTTTGGTGCTGCTGGATGAAGTGGGGCGCGGGACGGCTACGTTTGATGGATTGTCGATTGCTTGGGCAGTGGTGGAAGCTTTGCATGCGGGGGCGCGGCCGCGGACGCTTTTTGCTACGCATTATCATGAGTTGACGGAATTGGAGCAGCTTTTGCCGGGCGTGCGGAATGTGCACGTGTCGGTGCAGGAGGCTGGGAACGAGATTATATTTTTGCGGCGGGTGGAGCCTGGGAGCGCGAATAAGAGTTATGGGATTGAGGTGGCGCGATTGGCGGGGTTGCCGAATGAGGTGGTTGCGCGGGCGCGGGAGATTTTGCGGAGGCATGAGCAGAGTGAGGAGAAATTGACTCAGGAGCTTTCGCCGGGGGCACGGGCCGGCAGGTCGCAGAGCAGACTCATTTGCGGCGATTGATGCTTCGGTGGTGGAGGCTTTGCGGGCGGCGGATTTGAATAAGTTGACGCCGTTGGAGGCGATGAATTTGTTGGCGGCTTTGCAGAAGCAGCTGAGTTGTGGTTGGACGAAGTCAAAGTCAAAAGATTTACACAGCGAAGACAGAGGAAGGGCGGAGAAAGATCTGAGAAAGATTAGCGTTAGCGCTGAGACGCGGAGGACGCAGAGAAAACCGACGGCGGAGAAAAGCAAGGGCGATGAGGACGTCAAAGACGCCCGCCAAAAAGGCAAAAGCAGGCGGCCGCTAGAAATTCAAAGGCACAAGAGCAGGCTGGGACGCGGCGGCGCCCTAGGGCCGGCGAGACGATTCCGGTCGCGATTGAATGCGGCGTTGAGTGTGGCAATCTGTAAACCCTCCGTAAAATGGCGGTTGTAAACTGCGCTTGGGGGCTTCTAGACTCTGTGGAGCGATGCGCGTACTGGGAATGATGTCTGGCACTTCGGCGGATGGGATTGATGTTGCCTTGGTGCATATTTCCGGCGCGCCCCCTTCCCTTGCGGTGAAATTCGAAGGACATCATCATGTGCGGTTTCCTGCGCGGGTGCGTGCGGCGATACTGCGGCTTGCCAATGGCGGGACCACTACGACCGCCGAAATCAGCCAACTGAATTTTTTACTAGGCGAGGAGTTTGCGGCGGCAGCTGTGGCTGCTTGCGAGCGTTGGCGTGTGCCGATGCGTCGGATTGGGTTGATTGGTTCACACGGGCAGACGATTTTTCATCAGGGGGCGGCGGCGCAATTTTTGGGTAGGCGGCGCGTGGCGTCAACTTTGCAGATTGGCGAGCCTAGCATTATTGCTGCGCGGACGGGCGTGCCGACGATTGCGGATTTTCGTCCTGGGGATATGGCGGCGGGTGGACAGGGGGCGCCGCTGGTGCCGTTTGTGGATTATTTGCTTTACCGGGATGCGAAGCTCGGGCGCGTGGCGTTGAATATCGGGGGGATCGCGAACGTTACGGTGATTCCGCGGGCGGCGCGTGCTGAGGATGTGTTTGCGTTCGATACCGGGCCGGGGAATATGGTTATCGATGCGCTGGTGGAGCGTAGCACCGGGCGGCGCATGACTTACGATCGCGATGCGCGGATTGCTTTGCGCGGGCAGGTGATACGCCCTTTACTCGAGACGATGCTGCGGAGTGCGTATTTGCGTTTGGCGCCGCCGAAGACTGCAGGGCGGGAGCAATTTGGGCTTGCGTATGCGGATGAGTTGATTGCGTGGACTGGAAAGCGGCGGGCGCGGACGGAAGATTTGGTGCGCACGGCCACGATTTTTACGGCGCTTTCGATTGCGGATGCGTTCCGGCGATTTATTTTTTCGCGCGTGCGGGTGAATGAATTGATTGTGGCGGGGGGCGGGACGAAGAATCCGCTGTTGATGGCGCAACTGCGGGCGGCTTTGCCGGGGATTGAGATTGTGCCGTCGTCGCGATTTGGGGTGCCTGCGGAGGCGAAGGAGGCGCTGGCTTTTGCGGTGTTGGCTTATGAGGCGTTTCACGGGCGGGCGAATAATTTGCCTTCGGCGACCGGCGCGAAACATTCGGCGATTCTGGGGAAAATGGTGCAGGGCTACGCGCGCTAGCACTTTACACGCGGGAATTTTGTACTCGCTGGCGCGGAGCGGTTCTCGTGCGCTGTTGTGCGGCGCATTTCTTCTCGGTGGCTGCGGGACGTCCGATACATCCGCTGATTCCTCGACTGTTAATTTTCTGATGGATTCTGCGCCGACGAATTTGGATCCGCGGATTGGCGCGGACGCCTATTCGGAGCATGTGGATGGGCTGATATTTTCGAGTCTGGTGGCCGAGGACGCGAATATGAAAGTGATTCCGGACCTCGCGCGAATCCTGGGATATGCCTGACCCGCTGACGTATATTTTTCATCTTCGTCGCGGCGTGAAATTTCACGATGGACGGCCGCTTACATCGGCGGACGTGAAATTCACACTTCGATACTGTTATTTCCGGCGCCTTAAAAACTCCCAAGCGGCAGACATACAAACTGGTGACGTCGGTCGAAACGCCCGACTGATGAGACCGTAGTGATACACCTGAGCGAACCTTACGCTTCCCTGCTGTGGAACCTTTCTGCGCCGGGAATCGGGATCGTACCGCACGGATCGGGTGCGGAGATGGCGCAGCATCCGATTGGCACGGGGCCATTTCGCTTTGTAAGCGCGGCGACGGATGAAGAGATCGTGCTGGAGCGCAACGAGAATTATTTTGGCGTGGCGCCGAAGATCGAGCGGTTGCGGATGCGCATCGTGCCGGACATAACCGTGCGCGCGCTGGAACTGCGCAAAGGTTCGGCGGATGTGGCGATCAATTCGCTGACGCCGGACATGGTGGTCGCTCTGGCAAAAGAGCGCGGGCTTGCGGCGGTGCAGGAGCCGGGGAGTTCGATGGCGTATTTGTCGTTCAATCTCGAGGATCCGATTCTGGCGAAGCGCGAGGTGCGGCAGGCGCTGGCGTACGCGACGGATCGCGCGACGATTATTAAATATTTGCTGCGCGGGCAGGCGCGGCCGGCACAGAGTTTGCTGCCGCCGAATCATTGGGCGTTTGATGCGGATGTGCAGCAGTACGATTTTGATCCGGCGCACGCTGAGAAGCTGTTGGATGCGGCGGGTTATGCGCGGGGGGCGGATGGAGTGCGGTTGCGATTGACGTTGAAGACTTCGACGGATGAATTTACGCGACTGACTAGCGCGGCGATTGCGGATCAGTGGAAGCGGGTCGGCGTCGTGCTGGAGTTGCGGCCTTTGGAGTTCGCGACGTTTTATTCGGATATTACGCGGGGGAGTTTTCAGATGTACACGCTGCGGTGGGTGGGCGGAAACAACGATCCGGATCTGTTCGAGTCTGTGTTTAGTTCGAAGAAGATGCCGCCGGTTGGATCGAATCGCGGGCATTACCGGAATGCGGAGTTGGATAGCTTATTGGATGAGTCGCGGGTGGAGATGGATCAGGGAAGGCGGAAGGAAATTTTGGCGCGGGTGCAGGAGATTGTGGCTCTGGACGAGCCGTATATCAATTTGTGGTATGTGGATAATGTTTGCGTGCATCGGGAGAGGCTCGCGGGGATTTCGCTTTCGCCTGGGGGGGATTACGATTTTTTGGACTCGGCGTATTTGAAGTAGGGCGGAAGTCAAAAGACGTTACACGGAGCGTGACGGAGGATAGGCGGAGGAAAATCTGAGAAACATGAGGATTACCGCAGAGACGCCGAGGACAAACGCTTCGATCCCGCACTGCGGGATCTCAGGCTGAATCGCGCTGTAGCGCGAGTCAGAGAAAGGCGGGCGAGATCGTTCGGCCGGCTGAAACAAATGCGCCGGTCTCAGGATGACGATGCTCGTAGCATCATCAGTCGTGCAGGGCGGATTTGATTTCGGATTCGGGGATGGCGCCTTCGCGGACTACGTTCCAGTGGTGGCCGTCGAGGCGGACGATGGTGCTGGCGAGAATGCCGCCAGTGTCGCCTGCGTCTAGGACTAGGGGGAGGCGGTCGCCTAATTGCTTTACGATTTGGTTGGCGGCGGTGCAGCTTGGAAACCTGAAAGATTGGCGCTGGTTCCGGTGATGGGGCCGCCGACGGCTTCGATGATTGCGGTGGGGACTGACATGTTTGCCCATCGGAGCGCGACTCGTCCGGTGTTGCCTGTAACTTTCAGAGGCAGGCGATGCGTGGCTTCGACAACGAGCGTGAGAGCGCCGGGCCAGAATTTTTGCGCCAGGATAAGAAAAGAGTCCGGCACATCGCGAATTAGCGTGACGGCTTGTTCGATGGAGCTGACCAGGATGGGGAGCGCTTTGGTTTCGGGGCGTCCCTTCACGCGAAACGCGGCTTCAATGGCGGCGAGGTTGAAGGGGTCGGCGGCTAGGCCGTAGAAAGTGTCGGTGGGAACGCCGACTACTTGGCCGCGTTTGATGAATCCGGCGGCGTAGTCCACCACGCGTTGTTCCGGAGTAGCGGCTGAAATTTTCAGGACTTCGACGGGCAAGTGATCACTCTCTGCGGGTTACGCCTCAAGTTCGCTTGGCACGCTATCACAAGGGCTGCGATGGAAGCAAGGTGGGGGAGGTGTGTGCATTTGGTGTGTTGCGCGCATGATAAAGGATGCTGCGGCGGAACGATGGCGGTCTGAGGACCGCCGCTCCGAAAACGGCTTGTCCGGCTGTGACGTCGGATGACTCGACTGTGCTTGAGGCGTTTGTTAGGCTGGGGGCGTGGCGTCACACTTGAGTGAAGAGACGATTACGAGCCGCGAGAATAAGTGGCTGAAGATATTTCGTGGCGGCATTGCGCGGGACGGGGCCGGCTTCAGGGCGAGCCGATAGGCGTCGAGGGGCCGAAATTGGTGGAGGATGCGCTGCGTTCGGGGTTGCGTGCCGAGGCGCTTTTGGTGAGCGAATCCGGGGAAGCGTCGGAACTGGAGCGGATTTTGCGCGCGGCTGGAGAGAGTGAGGCCGGGATTCCGCGTTCGCGGGTGATGCGGACTACTGATAAATTGTTTGCGTCGGTGGCGGGGACGGAGACGCCGCAGGGAGTGGCGGCGCTTTTCGCGCAGCCATGCGTGGGAGTTTGACGATGTGGTGCGCGGGGCGGCTGGAGTTGATGGTGCGTTTCGGGGCGATGCGGTGCTGGTGGTGGTGATGGCGGCGGTGCAGGATCCGGGGAATGTGGGGACGATTGTGCGGTCGGCGGAGGCATTTGGCGCGACGGGTGTGGTGAGTACGCGGGGGAGCGCTGATCCTTGGTCGCCGAAGGCTTTGCGGGCGTCGGCGGGATCGGGTTTGCGTTTTCCTGTGTTGCGGGGAATGGCGATCCCGGTGTTGCTGGCGCAATTGAGAGTGGCTGGGGTTAAGATTGTGGCGGCTAGTTCGCAAGCTGCTGCTGTGAGTGGTGCGGGGCGGATGCTGCGGCGGATTTGCGTGGAGGCTATGGCGATATTCATTGGGAACGAGGGGGCTGGGTTGCCGCGGAGATCGAACACGTGGCGGATGCGCGGATTTCGATTCCGATGAGCGCGGCGGTGGAGAGTTTGAACGCCGGGGTGGCGGCGTCTGTTGTGTTGTACGAGGCGGCGCGGCAGAGGAAAGGCTTTACCACAGATGAAAGTGATAAAAGCTGATGAACACAGATGGAAACTTCTAGTGAAACCGAGACTGCGCCTCACACCGGAACAGAAACTCGAACTGAGACTAGGACTAGGACTACGAACAAAACTGGAATTCTAACTACAGATCGAACTACAACTAATATTGGCTTCGACGCGTCTACTTTGGCTGCGGGTGGACGCGCGGCAGCGGTTTTCAATCGAATTGGTTTTATCTGTGTTCATCTGCGTTCATCTGTGGTGCCTTTGAACTGATTTAAAATCATGGACTCATACAACCTGAGGAAGAATCGCCGGCGGGACGGCCGCTGGCAGACCGGATGCGTCCGCAGACTTTGGATGAATTTATCGGGCAGGAGGAATTGCTGGGGTCGGGGAAACCGTTGCGCGTGCAGATTGAGCGTGACGATTTGAGTTCGATGCTTTTGTGGGGACCTCCGGGGTGCGGCAAGACTACTTTGGCGCGGATTATTGCGCGGACTACGAAGTCGGAGTTCATACCTTTCAGTGCGGTGCTTTCCGGGATCAAGGAAATCAAGGAAGTGATGGCCAAGGCGGAGGCCACGCGGAGGTATGGGCGGCGAACGATTGTGTTTGTGGATGAAGTGCACCGGTTCAATCGCGCGCAGCAGGATGCGTTTTTGCCGCATGTGGAGGCGGGAAACATTTTGCTGATCGGGGCGACTACGGAGAATCCTTCGTTTGAGGTGATTGCGCCGCTGCTTTCACGAATGAAAGTGTATTTGTTGAAGGCGCACACGGTGGAGCAGATTGTTTCGTTGCTGGAGCGGGCGCTTGCGGACGATGTGCGCGGTCTGGGAAAGTTGAACGTCGCGGCAAATCTGGAGATATTGCATCGCATTGCGATTCTGGCGAATGGAGATGCGCGCGCGGCTTACAACACTTTGGAAGCGTTGGTGATGGGGACGGAACCCGGGCCGGAGGGGCGGCGAGTTTTGACGCAGGAGCGGTTGGAGGATGTGCTGCAGCGCAAGTTGCTGCCGTATGACAAGTCCGGCGAAGAGCATTTCAATTTGATTTCCGCGCTGCACAAATCTGTGCGCAATTCGGATGCGGACGCGGCTTTGTATTGGTTGGCGCGGATGATCGAAGCGGGCGAGGATCCGTTGTACATTGCGCGGCGGTTGGTGCGCATGGCGAGTGAAGATATTGGACTGGCTGAGCCGCACGCAGTGGAAGTTGCCATTGCGGCGATGCAGGCGTTCGAGTTGCTGGGGCCGCCTGAGGGGCATTTGGCTTTGGCGCAGGCGGCGGTGTATTTGTCGCTCGCGCCAAAATCGAATGCTGTGTACAAGGCTTATGGCCGAGTGCAGGACGATTTGCAGAGCACGATGGCTGAACCGGTGCCCCTGCAGATTCGAAATGCGGTGACTGGGTTGATGAAAAATATCGGTTATGGGAAGGGCTATCAGTACGCGCACGACTCTCGTGGATAAGGTTACCGGACATGAGTTGTTTGCCAGAGAGTTTGGCGGGGCGGATATATTACCATCCGACGGATCAGGGATTTGAGGCGCGGATTCGGTTGCGGTTGGAGGAAATTCGACGGATTCAGAAAAAGCCGGCGGAGACGAAAGAAAAGTGATGCGACGGAAAAGCCTGGCTTCAGGCGCTAAAGCCTCATTGCGGTACGGCTGCCGGCGGGGATGCAGCCCCGCCTGCACGGTCTTCCCTCTCTTCCTGCGTTCTGCTCATCCCGGCGTTCCGATCCTTCCGGCTCGGCCATTCATGCGAAGGCTTCCAATTATTTTTTGTGGGTCGTGGTGTTTATTGTACTTGTGCTCCCATGTTGGGGCTTCGCGGAAGTGAAGCAGGTGGCGATATTTGACCAGGACGTGCAGGCTTTTGCGATTTCGCAGGACAATCATGTGGTGTATGCCGTCGAGCGGATGAAGCGAATCAAGAAATTAATTGTGGAGCATGACGATTTCTGGGTGGGCGAGATGGACGGAAAGAAGCGGAAGATTATTGATGGCGACAAGTTCACGCCAGTGCCCTCCTCTCCCGATGAGGAACCGAGCGATCCGGGTGACGCGAAACATCCGCCTTTGCCGCATCAGCATAGCTATCAGGTGGACACGCTGACTTGGTCGCCGGACAGCAAGCGGATCGTGGTGAAGATGGATACGTCGGAACTGGCACAGCCGCGCGGGAGCATCGTGCAGCAGCTGGATGAGCAGCAGACGGTGCGACCTAACACGATTTTGTATTTGATGGATTCGGAGGGGCGGGAGATTTCGATTTCTGGATCGAAGACTGCGACGCTTTCGGATGCGTTTAATGCGGCGTGGTTGGCTGATGGGCAGACTTTGGTGTACTTGTCGAAAACTACCGGAGGGTTAAGCCAAATTAATGCGTTGCGTCCGGCGGACGGGAAGAAACGCGTGTTATTCGATGGGTTCACGTTTGCGGCGGTGGCTTGGGACACGAAGCGGAATCAGGCGTTTGCGATTGAACAGAATACGCGGCTGGTAGGGCCGCCGAAGATCATGCAGTTAGATCTGGTGGCGGAACGGGTGACGGAACTGGGATCGGTAGAGGAGTATGCGGGATTTCTGACGGTGGCGCCTTCGGCTCGAAAGATTGCGTATTTCAAGGACGGCGATACGTTGGAGGTGCGCGACGTGGTTGGTTCGGCGCGGCCGGTTGTGGTGCGCGTGGCGATTGGGGAGTTTCAATGGGCGAAGGACGAGCAGCATATTTTGTTGAAGCGCGGGCAACCGCAACATCCAATAATTTGGTTTGGGTGGGAGTCTACAACGGCACGTTCGAGCCGTTTTTTCATGGGTTGGAGTTTCATACTTTCGCGGTTGCGCCGGATGGAGAGACGGTCGGGGTGACGGAGCCGGGGAAACGGGCGTTGGTGATGTATCGGTTGCAGTGAAGGCTGAAACCAGTTCAAAGGCACCACGGATGAACGCCGGTGAACACTGATAAACACTGGTAAACGCAATTCGATTAAGACCGGTGGCCGAACGCGGCTTCAGGGGCTAAAGCCCTTCGTGTTGCTGGGTTTCACGGCGGGGCTGAAGCCCCGCCCTTCTAGATTCCCTATTTAACGATAGGACCTAGCTGCTGCGGGCTCGTGCGTTAGGCGGAGGCGGCGGACCTGTTCTTTTAGGATGCAGGAGTTCATTTGGACGAAGAGGCCTGCGCGGCGGGCGCGCTCGGCGGCTTCGTGATGGATTACTCCTTCTTGCATCCAGACGGCGCGGGCGCCGATGTGGATGGCGGAGTCGACGATGTCTGGCACGAATTCGGAGCGGCGAAAAATATCCACGATGTCCACTTTTTCGGGAATGTCTTCCAGGCGGGCGTAGCACTTCTCACCTAGCACTTCTTTTTCCAGCGGATTGACGGGAATGATGCGGTAGCCGACTGATTTCAGATAATCGGCTACGCCATAGCTGGGGCGGAATTTGCGATTGGAGAGACCGACGACGGCGATGGTGCGGCTGGTCTTTAGGATTTCAGTGACCGGATCGTTGGGCGCGGCTGGAGCGGTGCCGTGTACGGACACGTTGGCTGGCGCGTTGAATTCGTTGGTGGATTGAGTCATTAGATGTCCCGGGAATCGCCTTCCAGGAATTGCCGGATGGAGGGCCTAGATTCGCGCGGCGTAGTGTCTCGTACCAGGGCGAGCGAGTCCAGAAATTTTTTATTTTCTTCGGGGGTGCCGACCGAGACGCGGATCGCGGTGGGCAGGCCCATCCAGCGCATGGGGCGTACTATTACTCCTCGTGTGAGGAGTTCTTCGCTGATGGGTTCGGCGTCGCGTCCGAATTCAACTAGCAGGAAATTCGCGAAGGATGGGACGAATTGGGTGGCTAGTGATTTCAAGCCTGCTGAGAGTTGAGCCAGGCCTGCGCGATTGGATTCGACGGAGCGGCTCACGTGTTGCGTGTCTTCTAGCGCGGCGAGGGCCGCGGCTTGCGCTACGCCGGAAGTATTGAAGGGGCCACGGAGTTTGTTCATTTCGCCGAGGAGGTCGGCGGGGCCGATGCCGTAGCCGATGCGGAGGCCTGCCAGACCGTACACTTTGGAAAAAGTGCGGAGGACGATTACGTTGCGGCGGCGCTGGGCTACGGCGACGGAGCGCGAATAATCGGGGCGCTCGACGTATTCGAAGTAGGCTTCATCGACGACGACGAGAACAGTTTCGGGAACGCGCGCTAGGAAGGAATCGAGTTCGTCGGCGATGAACATGGTGCCGGTGGGATTATTGGGATTCGCGAGATAGATAATTTTGGCGTCGGGCGGAAGATTGCGGGCGATGGAGTCGAGATCATACGCGTAATTGCGCAGCGGGATTTCGAGGAGGCGAGCTCCGGCGGCGCGAATGGCGATGTAGTAGAGCGGGAAAGAGCCGTGGGAGGCGACGCCGCAGTCGTTCGGGGTCAGCATGATGCGCGCGGCGAGGTCAATCAGTTCCGTGGAGCCTGCGCCGAGAATTATATTTTCGACGGGAACGGCGTGTTTTTTGGCGAGGGCTTCGCGGACGTAGAAGCCGCTGCCGTCGGGATAGCGATTGGAATCAGCGAGAGTTTTTTGTGCGGCGGCGATCGCCAGGGGCGAAGGGCCTAGAGGATTTTCGTTGGAAGCGAGTTTGATTGGATGCATTTTAAATTCGCGTTCGACCTCTTGAATTGGTTTTCCGGGCACGTAGGGAGCGAGCGCGCGAATATGAGGAGGGACGAGATCATGAATCTGTTTGGTCATTCGCTGCGGTGGCTCAGCGCCTTCCCTCGGGGCCGGAGAAGCTTCCTGGTTTCGGTTTGTGATGGCCAGGGCCGCGGCCGCCGCGTTTTGGTGCGCCTGAGCGGGGCTTCATTCCTGCGGGGCGACCGCCTGGCTTTGTGAATTTACTTTTGGCGCGACCGAATGCGCCGGGTTCGGAGGCCTTGCGCGATTTCCAGGGGGCGCCGGGTTTGCGGCTGCCGCCGCTGGATGGACCGCCTCGGAATTTTCCGCGAGGGCCTGAACTCGGGCGTCCGCTAGGTTGCTGTGATTCGGCGCGGCGCCAGGGGGCTTCGGATTTTGGTTTGATGGGGCGATCGTAGTCGAAGTCTTGTTCGGACGGCTTGAAAGAATCGGGGCGGAATTTCTGGAACGGCTTTCCGCCGTGACCTGGTTCTGAGCCGGCGGGGCCTTCCCTTCTGAATGGTGGGCGCGGTTTCCAGGGGCCGCGCAGTTTTTCGTCGCGCGAGTTCGGGCCGGGTGATGTCGCGCCGAATGATTTTGAGAATGGCGGTTTTCCGGGGCGTCCGCCTGCGGCTGCCGGACGCGATTTGAAATTTGGACGCGCGGGATGGCCGGGGCGCGAAGTCTGAAAGCTATTTCGTGGCGGCACGGAGAATGGAATTGCTGCGGCTGGCGGTGGCGCTGGCGTCGCGGGACGATCGTGTGGCGCGGGTTTGAAATTCTGATGCGGACGCGGCGTGCTGCTGTCGCGCGGGATAAACGGTTGAGGCGGGCGTTTTACTTCGCCTGGTTTCGGCTTGGGCTGATAGGGGCGACGTTTGACGAAGGGGCGGCGCGGGATCGCGGGCGAAAACCCTGGCGAGGGCACGCGCGTTGTTGTCGCCGGCGAACCTGGCTGAGCGGTGACGATCGCAGGCTGAGCTGCCGGGATGATTGGCGTGGCGCCTGGTTGCAACGTTCGGCGCAGCGTGTTTACTTCGGCGTCGGACAGTGGGCGATAGGTGCCTGGGGAGAGATCTTCGAGCGCGAGGTTGCCGATTTTTACCCGCTTGATTTTTTCTACGGGATGACCGGTCTGGAACAGGCGGTTGCGCAGCTGGTCGCGACGGGCTTCGGAGAGCGTGACTTCATACCACGGAGCGTCTTTGCCTTTGATGCGGGTGATGCGGGCGCCTGTGGATTGGGCGAGGCTTTCGATTTCTTCGAAGGTGAGGAGAGTTTTCAATTTTAGATTGTAGGTTTGCGGGAGCTGGTGGGCTTTGAGCATCAGGTTCGCTAGCTCGCCGTCGTTGGTGAGGAAGACGAGGCCGAGCGAGTGATATTCGAGGCGGCCTACGGGAAAGATGCGCTGCGAGACGCCGTGCAGCAGGTCGGTGAGGGAGCGGCGGCCTTCGGGGTCAATCATGGTGGAAACTACTTCGGGCGGTTTGTTCAGCAGCAGATAGACGCGCTCAGTTTCGGGCCGCAGGAGTTTACCTTGGACTTTGATGTGGTCTTTTGACTCGTCGGCTTTGCTGCCTAGTTCGGTGATGGTCTGGCCGTTTACGGTGACCAAGCCGGATTTGATGAGCTCTTCGGCGTGGCGACGGGAAGCGATGCCGGCGCGCGCAATGATTTTCTGTAGTCGTTCAAGCATGGGAAGGCTGAGTGGCTCCGTGGTGCTTATATAGCTTAACGGAAAAAGCGTCTGAGCGCGACTGGGGAACTGGAGCCGCAGCCATAGTCAAAGCTGTGTCGCACCTACGGCGCTCTGGGTCTTTCGCGCTTTTTTCCAACCGCTTCCGCGGTGGGCTAAGTTATGCCGCGCCTACGGCGCTGGCGCGGCGGCATGCATCTGGTAAAGCGCCCGCGAGACGCCGGAGTTACAAAGGCAATGGCTGCCCGGTTCGATGAAACTGAACCGGCTGCTACAGATGCAACACCCATGGCAACGTCAAGGGCGGCCGCCAAAAAAAAGGCAGGCGGCCGCTACAAAGGCAAATCGGTCCGGCGCGGGCTAGATTTCCGAATCGTTGGATCGGTTGCTGGAACCGGCGCTGGCTGCTGCGGCGCGGGACTTGTCGGCATCTTCGGCTGCGCCGGTCGCGGGAGATTCTGAGTGTTGCGGCACGTCGGAGATGGAACCTTGGGGCTTTTCCGGCACGTATTCGGCTTCGGACGCAGCGTCGTCGGACAGGTCATCGCTGACTGCGACTTCTGCTTCGGCGACGACTGCTACGTTGACAACATCTGCGTCAACGATTTCTTCGGCGATTGCTGCGGAGTCTTCCGGTTGGGCTTCGGCTATGCCTTCGTCGGAGCCCAGGGCGGCTTGGGCCAGGGCTTCGAATTCTTTTAGGCTGGGGAGTTCGTCTAGGTCGGAGAGGCCGAAGCGCATCATGAATTGTTTGCTCGTACGATAGAGGATGGGGCGGCCGATGACTTCTTTGCGGCCGGCGGTGGTAATCAATCGCTTTTCCAGGAGAGTTTTGATTACGCCACCTACGTGAACGCCGCGGATTTCGTTAATTTCGGGGACGGTGGCCGGTTGTTTGTAGGCGATCACGGCTAGAGTTTCGAGCGCAGGCATGGTGAGGCGCAGCGGCGGTTGCAGGCTCTTGATGAATTTGCGAACTACGTCGTGATGCTGGGCTTTGGTGTAGAACTTCCAGCCGCCTGCGACTTTGCGGACTTCGATGCCGCGGTCTTCTGTTTGGTAGGCAGCGGTGAGTTGCTCGAGCGCGGCGCGGGCTTCGGGTTTTTCGATGCCGAGGGCTTTGGAGATTTGGTCGAGCGTGGCGGGCTCGTCGGCAGCGTAGATGATGGCTTCTAGTGAGGCTTGGATTTCTTGTGGTGTCATTTGGTTTTGCCTTTTTTGCGTTTATCGGTCGTGCTTACGGCGGGCACGGCATGCCGTGCCCCTAAGTCATCGAAATTATTTGTATGCAAGACCGCCTGCAGCGCAACAACAAATCCGGCTTCAGGGGCTGAAGCCCCAAATCAAAGGCGCGATTTACGGCGGGGCTAAAGCCCCGCCCTTCCCTCTTCCGCGAGCCAACTGGACGACGTGTCACAGGTATTGTTCCTCGATTTGGGACATGGCGTCGGGACCGGCGAAGACCGCGTCGAACATTTTGTGTTTGCGCAGGCGGATGTCTTCGAAGAGGTCGGATTGGACCAGCATCACGGCCTGCATGCGAACCATTTCTAGGACGGCTAGCAGGGCGACGATCATGGCGTTGCGGGTTTCGCAGGTTTCGAAGAACGCGATTAGCGAGACGGGATCGTCGGTGACTACCAGGCGCTGGCGCAGGCGGTCCATCATTTGCGCGATGGAAACTGTGTCGTGGCGCAGGCCGAACTGCGGGACTTCCTTGCGGCGTTCGAGAACTTGTTGGAACGTTTTGACTAGATCTACCAGAGAGACTACCAGCTCGCCTTGCACTTCGTCGCCGCCGTAGAGGGATTTATCGGGGTGCGACCAGACGTTGGATTCGACTTGTTGCTTCTGATAGAGGAGCTGCGCGGCGTTCTTGAATTTTTCGTGTTCTAGCAGGCGGTGGACTAGTTCGTCGCGAGGGTCTTGTTCTTCGGCGACTAGGAGCGGGTCCACGGGCAGGAGCATTTTGGATTTGATGTGGATCAGGGTGGCGGCCATGTAGATGAAATCGGCGGAGACGTTTACGTCGAGCGTTTCGAGCTGGTGGAGGTAATCGAGATATTGCTCGGTGATTTTGGCGATGGGGATATTGTGGATGTCCATCTCCTGCTTGCGGATTAGATCAAGCAGCAGATCGAGCGGGCCTTCGTACGCCGGTAGATTGATGCGATAGGGTGATGCCATTATTCGCCTGTTGCCACCTTTCCTGCACGCGCGGGATTTGAAGACTGGCGCGCCTCGTCCCATTGGAAGATCGCGTTGCGCACGCGTTTCATGGTTTTGCGCGCGACCTTCTGGGCTTGCTTGGAACCGGTGTCGAGGATATCCCAAACTTGCTGTGGATTGGCCTCAAATTGTTTGCGGCGTGCCTGGATAGGCTCGATCCAGTTCACCAGACCTTCGGCCATTTCTTTTTTGCAGTCCACGCAGCCGATGCCGGCGGTGCGGCAGTCGCGGTCAATGCGCGCGACCGTTTCGTGGCGGCGAAAATAATTTGTGATAGGCGAAGACGGGGCAGATTTCCGGGCGGCCGGGGTCGGTGCGGCGGACGCGCTGCGGGTCGGTGAGCATGTTACGAGTTTTGGTGCGGATTTCGTCGGGGGGATCGGTTAGCCAGATGGCATTGCCGTAGGATTTGGCCATGCGCCGGCCGTCTAGGCCCGGGAGGCGCGGGGTTTCGGTCGGCAAGTACGCGGGCTCGCGCAATATTTCGGTGATCTCGAAAAACCGCTTTCGGTTGCCGGCTCGCTCCAGAAAATTCTGGACGCCAATTTCTGACGCAACCCGGCGCAGCTCCGCGCGTATGTGGGCGCGATTCTCCGCGTCGATGCTGCCCTCAGACCTTGGCGGAAGCTGGATGGCCTTGGACAAATTCGTTCCAAATGGCGGTGAGATTCTTGCGCTCGTCTTCTTGAAAAATGTTTTCTTTTACGCCGAAGCCGTAGTGCGAATCGAAACGGCGAACTACTTCGCGGGTAAGTTCGACGTGGGGGGCTTGGTCTTCGCCCACCGGCACCAGCAGGTCTTGCTTGGGTTCGCCGTACATCACGATGTCGGCGGATTGGAGGAGCGGGTAGCCGAGGAAGCCGTAGGTGCCGAGGTCGCGGCCTTTCAGGTTTTCGATTTGTTCTTTGTAGGTGGGGACGCGCTCGAGCCAGCTCAGCGGGGTGATCATGGAGAGCAGAACGTGCAGCTCGGCGTGTTCGAGGACTTGCGATTGCACGAAGAGCGTGGATTTTTCGGGGTCGAGGCCCACGGCGAGCCAGTCCATGGCGACTTGCAGGGTGTTTTCGGCGATGGAGGAGGTGTCTTCGTAATGCGTGGTTAGCGCGTGCCAGTCGGCTACGAAGAAGTAGCAGTCGTATTCTTGCTGGAGCTTTAGCCAGTTCGAGAGGGCGCCGAAAAAATGGCCGAGGTGGAGGCGGCCGGTGGGCCGCATGCCGCTGAGGACTCGTTTCGGTTTAGGCAAGATTAGATCGGTCTCCCAGGTTCAGTGCCGCAGCAGGTCGCGGGCGATTACCAGACGCTGCATTTCGCTGGTGCCTTCGTAAATTGTCAGGACGCGGGCGTCGCGATAGTAGCGCTCGACGTCGGTTTCGCGCGAGTAGCCGCTGCTGCCGTGAATTGCACGGCTTTGTAGGCAACGCGGTTGGCCATTTCGCTGGCGTAGAGTTTCGCGCGCGAGGCGCTCGACCCGCGTGGGCGCGTTTGCGCGTTACCGACTTCCCTCCGCGCTTCCTTCGCAACTCGTTGTCGCGTTGCCACGCGGCGTAGTGGGTTAGGGCGCGGGCGGCGGAGACTTCTGTTTCCATGTCGGCGAGCATCCATTGGATGGCTTGATATTCGGCGATCGGGCTGGCCGAAAGTCTTTCTCTGCTTGGCGTAGCGCGCGGCGGCTTCGAGCGCGCCTTGGCCAACTCCTACGGATTGCGCGGCGATTCCTATGCGGCCGCCGTCGAGCGATTCCAGCGCGATCGCAGGCCTTGGCCTTCTTCGCCGAGGCGATTTTCTGCCGGTACACGGCAATCTTGCAGCGAAATTTCCGCTGAGCGCGAAAGGCGCAGACCCATTTTATCTTCGTAGCGGCTGATGCGGAAGCCGGGAAAATCTGGCTCGACTAGAAAAGCGGTGACGCCGCGGCTGCCGGCAGAGGGATCGGTTTTGGCGAAGACGATGTAGAGGCCGGAAACTCCGCCGTTGGTTACCCAGGCCTTGGTGCCGTTCAGAACGTAGTGGTTGCCATCTCGAAAGGCGCGGGTTTGGATTCCGGCGGCATCGGAACCGGCTTGCGGTTCGGTTAAGCAGAAGGCGCCGAGAATTTCGCCTCGCGAGAGAGGGGAGAGATATTTTTTCTTTTGCTGGTCGGTGCCAGATTTCCAGAGCGGGACGGCGACGACCGAATTGGTGACGCTTAGGGCTACGGCGGTGGAGGCGTCGACGCGGGCGACTTCTTCTAGCATCAGGGCGTAGCTGACGGTGTCTGTGCCGGCGCCGCCCCATTCTTCGGGGACTAACATGCCGCAGCAGCCTAGTTCGCCTAGTTTTTTTAGTTGGTCGGCTGGGAAATTTTCCGTCGCGTTCGAATTCGCGCAGGATGGGGCGCATTTCCGTCTCCATGAATTGGCGGACGGTGTCGCGGATGAGAATTTGGTCGCTGCTGAGTGAAAAATCCATCGAGAAGTGTAGGAGCGATGCTAGCACAGTGGGGAGTTCAAAGGCACCACTGATGAACGCAGATTAGCACTGATAGAGGCGGTGATGAAGGCGGGCGAGGAGAAAGGCGGAAAGGTTTAACGCAGAGGACGTGGAGAAAACCAACGGCAAAGGCGCCTGCCTAAAAAGCAAAAGCAGGCGGCCGCTACAAAGTCAAAATCTTGCGCCGCGTGTTGTTATTCAACGTCGGTTCTCTTTTTGACTTCGGGGGGTTTCAGACGCTCGCTTACTTTGGATTTTTTGCCGGCTTTTATTTCTACGGAGTGGGTTTGGGCTATGAGGCCTTTGGATTCGAAGACTACGGAATAGTGACCGGGTTTCAGGTTGTCGAAGCTGTAGGCGCCGGTGCCGTCGGTGGAACCGTTGGTAGATTCCTTGGTGGTGAGATTGGTTAGGGTGACTTGGGCGCCGGCCAGCGGGGAGCCTTGGTGGTCGGAGACGTTGCCGGAGATGGAGCCGGTGGCGGCTGGGGCGTGGGCTGGTGCCGGCGCCGCTGGGTGTGCTTGCGCTTGGATTCGCGCGGCTGAAGTGAGGAGCGAAAGCAAGATCGCGATGATGCATGTTGTTGCTACTGCTGCAAGACCGAGAGCGCGTCTATTGCTTGGCATGGTGCCCCCTGAAAATGGCTTTAGGATTCCTCCAACCGTTGGTTTGACGCTGCGGCATTACAGTTTCAAAAGCTCGCGCAGGCGTTTGGTTTGGGCGCGCGAGACGGGAATTTCGCTGGCGCGCTTGTCGTTCATTTTGAGCATGTAGCTGGACTTGAACCAGGGGACGACTTCCTTGATGTGGTTGATGTTGACCAGGTAAGAGCGGTGCGCGCGCCAGAAGCGATCGGCGTCGAGGGAGGCGGAAAGCTCCTCGATGGTGCGGTAGTTGGAGACACCTTCGAAGTCGCGCGTGAAAATTGTGATGGTGCCGTCCTGGATCGAAGAATAGATCATGTCGTCGGCGTCTACCAGGAACATGCGTTCCTGGGATTTTACGAGGAGCTTTACTGGTTGCGCGGATTTCGCGGCGATGGAGGCGGGAAAGGTTAGTTGGCCCATTAGAGTTTCGAGGCGTTCGACGGGCGAGGTGTGGGCGTCCACCATTTTTTTGGCGCGCTGCAGGGCTTTGGCGATGCGGGCTTTGTCGAAGGGCTTCAGAACGTAGTCAACTGCGTTTACGTCGAAGGCTTGAATGGCGTAGTTGTCGAAGGCGGTGGCGAAGACGATTTGCGGGACGCGCAGTTTGCGTTCCAGGAGTTTTTTAATTACGCCGAAGCCGTCCAGGCCGGGCATTTGGACGTCCAGGAAGACCAGGTCGGGTTCGTGTTCTTTGATTAGGGTGACAGCTTCGAGGCCGTTCTTGCCGAGGGCGACTACGTTTACTTCTGGGAAACCTTTTAGGAGATAGAGGAGTTCGTCGCGGGCTGGGCGCTCGTCGTCTACGATGACTGTGTTGATTGGCATGAGTTTGCTGCGAACAGTATATGCAACGGGGTTCCGTGCGGCAAGAAATCGCGACGCGACGTTGTGCTGATGCCGGCCGGGGCGAACGTGCGTTAGTATGTCTGTCGAGTTTGGAGTTATGGGGGCGATTGTGGCGAAGAAAAATGCTACTGCGAAAGTTGTGAGCAGCGAGTTGGTGTTGCATACGCGGGTGTTTGATGTGCAGCGGGAGAAAGTGATCGAGCCGAGCGGGCTCGAGGCAGCGCGGGACATTATTGTGCATCCGGGGTCGGTGGTGGTGCTGCCCGTGCTGCCGGATGGGCGGATTGTGTTGATTCAGCAGTACCGGCACAGCGTGGAGCAGTATTTGTGGGAGTTGGTAGCGGGGCGGCGGGATGGGCATGAGAGTTTCGTGGCGGGGGCACGGAGGGAGTTGCAGGAGGAGACTGGGTACACGGCCGGGAAGATGCGGCTGCTGGTGGATCTGTTTCCTAGCCCGGGGTTCTTGCGGGAGAACATGGCGATATTTTTGGCTACGGGGTTGAAGAAGGGCGAGGCGAGTCCGGAGCCGGATGAGAGGATTACGCAGAAGGTGGTGACGTTGCGCGAGGCCGAGAGGTGGATACGGAGCGGGAAGATACGGGATGGGAAGACGGTGGCGGGGATTTTGTATTACGCGAAATATTTTGCGAAGATGAAATGACGAGGCGTCATAAAGTATGCGGTGCGGGTAACAGCGGGCAGGGCATGCGGTGCCCCTACGACGCCAAGCCCTTGCAGCTGTACTTTGGTTCAATGGGTGATTGAGCACGCTATTTGGCCGTAAACCTTTGCTTCCCTTGGTTGCTGCTATGCTGGGATTTGTGCGCTTATTGGCCCGCTATTGCGGCATAGGAGCTGGTTATGGCTGATGCGAAATTGTTGGGGACTATTTACAAGATTTTGAGCTGGAGCAGTTTGGCGGCTTTGATTTTGACGATTGTGCTGGTGTTGCATAAGTCGCCGGCGCCGAATGTTCAATTTGATCCGGGGGCGGCGGCGCGGGCTGAGCAGAAATTTGCGGCGGCGGATTCGGCTAAAGCTGCGGGACAGCCGGGGAAAGTGGCGCTCGATAGTAGCGAATTGAATTCTTATCTGGCGCAGGGTCTGCAGACGGAAGGGGCCGGGCCGGGCGGGACTTCCTCTGCCGCGCCTGTTGGTAGTTCGGCCGGAACTTCGGGCGGTGCGTCTGGAGCTGCTCCTGCGGCGGATGGCGGTGGGAATGCGGCGAATGATCCTGGCGCGGCTTTGGCGGCTGGGGATCCGCGGTCGCTCGAGGATGTGCAGTCTACGGTGAAGGATGTGAAGGTCGATATGGTGGGCGATTTGGTGAAGGCTTATGTGATTTTTGATTTTCATGGGAAGGATATTTCTTTGGAGTTGGATGGGCATTTGAGCGCGGAAAATGGGTTTATGAAGTTCGATCCGGTTAGTGGGAAATTGGGGTCTTTGCCACTGCCGCAGTCAACTTTGAATGCAGCTGTGGAGAAGATGATGGCTTCGCCGGAGAATCGGGATAAGTTGCGGCTTCCGGCGGATATTAGCGATATCAAGATCGTGGATGGCAAGGCGGTGATTCAGTACAAGCAGTAGGGTACGGCGTCTCGCGCGCGTGTAGGAAAGTCAAAAGATTTAACACGGAGTGCACAGAGGAACTGCGGAGAAAAATCTGAGTAGGCAGAGTCGTTCACCGCAGAGGCGCTGAGGACGCAGAGAAAACCCCAGCTAGAGTACTTCTGTACGGCAAATCACAAAAAGCAAAATCCACTTCAAAACCGACGTCAAAGATGCCCGCCTCAAAAGCAGGCGGCCGCTACAACGTCAAGAGCAATACCCTCCCGGCGGAAATCCTGCCGCACAGCCTGAAGGCTGTGCCAGGAAAACTGTCCGCGCCGCTCTTCAAACCGCCGATCGGGAGATTGGCGTTCCCAGGTTAGTGGCTGGCGCGGTCGCGGATTGCTTTGGCTGTGGCTTGGGCTTGTGCGGCTAGTTGGGGTGACATGCCGTCGGCGCCGCGCATGAAGGCGTTTACGTAGGGTAGGTCTTCGGGGCGGCCTGTTAGGAATAGTGCGCGGAGGGCTTCCCAGGCCATGCTTTCGTTGGGGGCTAGCGTCAGGATCGGTTGGCCCGTCGAGACAGTGGTGCCGTCTTTCACTAGCCAGTGATCAACTGTGCCGGGTACATTCGCGCGAACTTCGTTGCTCTTCCCTGCTACTTCGATGTGAGCTACCAGTGTGCCCGGGTTCACCACGTCGCCCGCTTTCAGGCGCGCCGAGAGGAACCCTGATTGCGGGGCCTGCATCAGGTAGGGTTGGAGCATGGAGACGATTTGGGCGCGGCCGGAATCGTCTTGGAAGCGGACGAGGGAGAGGGCGGCGTTGCGTTGGACCATGGGATTTGGGTCTTGGAGCATTGGCAGCAGAGCTTGGTGGAATTCGGGCGCGGTGTTGTCCTGGCCCATGACCCAGGCGTCGGTGACGCGGATCTCATCGATGGGATCTTTCGAGAGGGCGACCATTTGCGGATACCACTTGCGGACGGACGGGTCGTTGCGTTCGATGCGAGTTTCGAATTGCGAGAGGACGTGCTGGATTTCGCGCGGGTGGGTGCGATCGGCTAGGGCTTTGGAAATTTGCGCGTCGGTGATGGGGCGGCCGAACCAGGTGGCGTTCCAGAATAAGAACGGCATGACTACGAAGGAGAGCGTGAGGACTACGATGCCTAGCGCCCAGCGTCCGCCGAAGGACTTCGTTGGCGGCTTAGCGGCGTCGTTCGCTGAAGCGGAGGTTGGGGCTGAGGAATTCATCTGGGGGCGCGAGTGAGTCGGGCTGCGCCGGAATTCACTTGGTGGGTGGCTCGCCCGGAGTCGTCGATGGGGCTGCGGCCGGAGCGTTCGCGGCAGCGGCTGGAGCTGCGGGAGGCTTTGGCGGTGCGGCAGTCGCGGCAGGAGTAGCGGCGGTTGCAGCAGGCTTTGCGGCGGGCACTGCTGCTTTCGCTGGAGGCGCGGTTGCGGGCGCCGCGGGCTTCAAGAATGGAATCAGGCCGGCCTGCCAGAGCATGTGCGCGAACATCGCGCTGAAAATTCCAGCGATCATCAGCGAGATGAGCAGTAGCATGATGCCATCAATGCCGCTGGTGATGAGGCCGCTGGTGATGTCCCAAACGATTCCCCAGAGACAAATCAGGATTGCCGCGCTACAGAGTGCACCGATTTCGATGCGGTGCGCTTTAGACGTCATGTACACGCCTCCTGCTGTGGCCGCGGCGGTCATCGGGAGACTTTATCCAGAATCATCCAGCCGAGGAGCAGCGGAATATGCGCGACGGTGGCGTGCATGAGCCACTTGGCGCGAACGTTGGTGCGAACACGGCTGGCCCAGTAGGAGACTAGGAGCAGAAGCAATCCCAAGATGAGGGCGCCGTAAAAATAATTGATGCCCGCCATGCCGAGGACCGCGGGCAGCAGGCTGACCGGAATCAGGATCGCGGAAGTGGCGATGATCAGGCGGAAGGTGCGGTCGCCGGAACGATCAACTACCGGGAGCATGAGGATGCCGGCGCGGCCGTAATCTTCGCGATACATCCAGGCGATGGCCATGAAATGCGGGAACTGCCAGAAAAATAGAATTCCGAACAGGATCCATGCGCCGGCAGAGAGCGAGCCGCGGGCGGCGGCCCAGCCGATCAGTGGGGGCAGCGCTCCAGGAATGGCGCCTACGGCGGTGGCGAGGGTGGTGCGCGTCTTCAGCGGAGTGTATGCGCCGAGATAGGAGACGCTCGTGGCTAGCGCGATGAATGCGGCAAGGGAGTTTACGGCGAGGGCTAGCCAGATGGTTCCGGCGATTATGGTGGCGACGCCGAAGATGAGGACCTCTGTCGGTTGCAGAATTCTGAGGGGCAGTGGGCGCGAAGCGGTGCGGCGCATTACGGCGTCCATGTGGCGTTCGACGTATTGATTGAGCGCGGCGGTGCCTCCGGCTACGAGCAGGGTGCCGCAGAGAGTGTTCATCAGGCGCGTCCATTCCACGGGGCCGGCGCTGCCGAGGTAAAAACCTGCGACGGTGGTGATGACGACGAGGAAAGTTACGTCCGGCTTGGTGAGCACGACGTAGGCCCACGGCTTGTCGTAGGCGGCGATGGCTTCGGCGCGGGGATTGCTGCTCATGGCGTAGTATCCGTTTTTGTCGCGGCGCTGGTTGTGTTCATGTTGCTCATGCGCGGGAGCCTTCAGCGCGCGAGTTTGTAACTTTGGTTGCGGCGGAGACTGTAGCATTTCCGTTTATCGCGCGGAAGGCCGAAAGCGCGAGAACGACGCTGGCTGCCAGGGTGAGCGCGCCTACCAGAACGTGGGCGACGGTGAGGATCACGTAGGTGGTGGTGGGCTGCTGCGCTTTAATTTCCTGGACGACTGCCCAATAGGCGGCGATGCCTAGCAGGAATTGAGTGCCGATGAAGGACGTCAGGAAGATGCCCCAGCGGCGGAGGTGCTTTACGGTGCCGAAGCGGACGCGGACGTTGCGGCTGGTCCAGATCGCGAGGAACAGCACGACGAATGCGCCAATGATATGCGGGAGGATCTGGAAGGCTCCGTGGCGGAAGCCCGCGCCTAGAATCAGCTGCACGAATATTGCTGCGGCTGTGATGACTGAGAGCGTGCGCAGTGGTGGCGACGCTGGGTCGTCGAGTTTTGGCGGGGCGCTATTCCACCATTGGCTGGTGAAGAGGCTCAGGCTGACTACGGTGACGAAGAAAATTTGTGCGAGGATAGCGTGAATGGTGGCGGTTAGCGCGGGGTTGTGGAAGAGGACGCGCACGCCGCCCAGGACCGCTTGAGCGATTATCAGGATTAGCGCGGTGATGCCGAGATTGCGTAGGAAGCGCGAGCCGCTGCGCGCTAGCAGGATCGCTAGGACTACCGTGAGGATTGCGACTGTGCCGGCCATCAGACGATGCGCGTATTCGTAGCGGATGCCGCCTACTAGCGGCGGGATAATTTTTCCATAGGCTAGTGGCCAGTCGGGGACGGAGTCAGCTGCGTCGTTGCTGGTGACTAGCGCGCCGGCCATCAGAAGCAGGACGGTGCAGGCGGAGGTGGCGAAGGCGAAACGGTGGAGGCCTGGGGTGAGTTTCGATTCGTTTTTGGCGATTTCCGGCATATTTTTTCAGAAAAGTAAGCTAACACATTTGGGGCCGCGATTCATGTGGTCGTCGCGGCGCCGATGGATTGCAAAAGCAAACGGACCGATGCCCGGTCCCGCAAGGCGGGACCGGCAGCGACACGAGCAAAGACAACAACAAGAGCGGGCGCAAGAACAACGTCAAGAGCAACAGCAACTTCAAAGACGCCCGCCTAAAAAGCAAAGCAGTCGGCCGCGACAAATTCAAAAGCGACGTCCAATGCTAAAAGCGTGGGGGCGGGTCTGAGACCCACCCCTACAGCCATTTGATGCTGGAACTAGTCCGCTGGTGGCGCTGCTGGTGCAGCGGCATTGAATTTAAATTGGACTGTCTTTGATTCTTTCGGGCCGATCGTGACGGTCTGATCTTGGGTACCGTATTTTTCCTGCCACGCTTCGATGGTGTAGGTTCCGGGAGGGAGGTTCTTCAGCTCGAAGGAACCGTCTTTTCCGGTAATGGAGTAGTAGGGATTCTTGAACACGAAGATGTAGCTCTTCATCCAGGGGTGGACGTTGCACTTCACCGGGATGGCTAGTTCGGGACGCGCGAAGGAATCGTCGATCGGCGAGGTGCCGGGAGCTTGCGACTTGTTCCACTCGCGATTGTCTTTCGGCATGGGATGAATGTTGTGGGTGGTTTGGTCGTCGTTCTTAACTTCGAAGGTTTGGCCGGTCATTACCGCGATGATGTGCGGCGAGTACATGCAGCCCTTTTGCGCCAGCGGCACGGAATCCGTGGGCGTAGTGAAAACGTAGTCGCCTAGGCCGTCCTTTACGAATATCACTACGTTGCCGAGATCGCCTTTATCGTCGGTTACGACTGTGGGCGGGACGACTGGGCCTGAATTCGCCTTTTGGCAGTAGGGCTCGGCGCTCATGTTGATGGGTTTTTCGGGAGCAGCTTTGCCGTCGAGAGTTACTCTGCCGGAGACGGAACCGGTGGTGGTGGCGTCCACCGTTTTTCCGGCAGGCGCTGTGGTGGCAGCGGGCTGCTCGGCGGTGGGAGTCGATTCTTTACTGCCGCAACCGGTGATGGCGAGGGCCATCAGGGCGGCAAGCGAGAGATTGAACCATCTGTTACTCATGTTGAAAAATTCCTCCTTAGCGGAACTGCGTATTCTAACAAGATTGGGTACGGATGGTGCCGGATTTCTGGTGCAAGACTGAGAGCGCTTCGGAACGGCGCGCTCATAAACAAGTACGGCTTCAGGGGCTAAAGCCCTTCTCCCTGCTGCGTGTGACGGCGGGGCTGAAGCCCCGCCCTGCCGGGCCTTTCATCGACGGATTATTTTCCGCCGGACTGCTTCCCTGCCGCTGCGTTGTTGCTGTTTTTGGCTGACGGCGTGCGGCCTGTTAATGCGGCTTGCTCTTGCGGCGTCAGGGTAAACAGGTAACGCACTAGCAAGTCGGCTTGATCGCCGTGATATTGCTGCATGGCCCCGGGCGTGGGGCCGGCGAATACCCAGATGTCGCCGTCCTTGCGGAAGAGGCCTGAGGGCATAGCGGTGCCGGGAATAATTTTCGCGGGATCGGTGATCCAGCGGGCGGTCCAGGCCGGTTGAAGGCGCTCGTGCGCGAGCAGGAAATTTGGCGCGGAAGCGTTCTTGTCGTGCGCTTCGTTGCCGGTCATATGGCACTTCAGGCACGGCGCTGCGGGACTTGTGAACAGGCCACGAGCCATGGCGCGCTCGGCATCATTGAGCGGCTCGACCTTGGGCGGGATGAACGGGTCGGGCTGCGAGGACATGGCTTGGAAAAACAGAGTGAGCTTGCGGATTTCGTCGCTCGAAAGATAGAACGTGGGCATGCGCACTTGCAGATATTGGCGGACGCCGTTGCGATTGGTGTCGGTGGTGCTGAGTGCGGGATTCGCGAGGAAGCCGCGGAGCCATTCGGGATTCACGCGCGCGCCTTCGGTGGTGAGGACCGGAGGCAGATTGCCTTTCTGATCGCCTTGATAGATGGGCAGCGTCTGCAGCACGGATTTTTGGCCGACGTCAATCTGGTGGCAGCCGATGCAATTATATTTTGTGACGATCCACCAGCCGTCTTGAATGTACTTCCTGCGATCGGCGGGCTTGTACATGTATTCAGGAGGCAGAGTCGGATCGGTGCTGCCGAGCAGCATGGAAACGAGCGCCTGAACTTCATCCTGCGATTGCAGGTTGGGTTTGGGCATGCGCAGGGCGTCCATCGGGTTCGCGTGATATTTTCCCTGGTCGTAGATGGCGGGATTTTCGAGTTTGTGCTCGAAGAATCCTTTCGGATCAAACCACGGCATTTGTTTGCCGTCGCGTAGGTAGGGCTTGCCATCGGGTTGCTCGCCGCGCTTGGCGTCTTCGGTCCAGAGCGCGAAATCGAGGCGTTCGATGGGCTTGCTGCCTTCGTTGGTCAGCTCGGTGCCGATGCGGCCTTCATCTTCGAGGCCGCTGATTTCGTGGCATCCTGCGCAGCCATAGTGGCGGACGAGGTCTTTGCCTTTGGCGGCCATTTGCGGATCGTCCATGTAACTCGCGGCGGCGTAGATGGCGTCGGCGTGTTTTTGCGTGATCAGGAAGCTGGCGATGTCGCGCGAATCTCCATCCGAGAGGCGCAGGCTGGGCATGATGGTTGGCTGCTGGACGAGAAGCTCGTGGCCGTCGTTGGGGCAGCGCGAGTGGTCGAGATCGAAAACGTACGGGAGATTGTGTTTGGCGTAATCTTCGGGGCCTAGATCTTTTTTCTCGTAGGGGCAGTAGGGACGAGTGCGCTGGCGGGGATTGTGCACCCAGCGGACCAGATAATCGTAATTTTCTTTTTCGCCGATACGGCTTAGGTTCGCGGCGAACGTGCCGCCGACGGCGTTGGCGCCTTCGCCGATGGCGTGACAGGCAAGGCAGCCGCGTTCATTGAGCAATTCCCTGCCGTGAGCGGAATCACCGGGCGCTTGCTTTTCGAGCGCAGGACCGGGAAGCGAGTCCTGCCAGATGAATGCAGAGATGGCCTGGATTTCGTCTTGCGACATGCGGAACTGCGGCATTTTCGTCGTCGGACGAAATTCGGTGGTGTGGCCGATCCAGTACGGGATCCATTCCTTGCGCAGCTTCTGGCGCGCTTCTTTCAGGTCCGGACCGACCTTTTTTATTTCTTGGAGTAGATCGTGGCTGCGCTGCTCGAGCGATTCGGCAGTGGCATCCATGCGCGAGATGTCCACAGTGAGATTGGTGGCTTGCGCGTAGAAAGCTTCTGCGGCGGCGTTGCTGGACGCGGTGTCGCCGAGTTTTTGCAGGCGCGGAATTTCAAGGAGATCGTCGGATTTAGATTTTGCGAGCGAAAGGATTTGCTGGCGCGCGTTGACGAGCTGTTCATCCTGATTATCGAAACCCTGGAAGCGATGGCAGCCGATGCAACCCTTCTGACGATAAAGCTGCTTGCCTTCGTTGAGGACGGGCGCGTGCTCGGTGACCATGTCCAAGGAATGGCACTGCTGGCAACCGGCGTTGTAATTTTCGGGATAGTAGAGCGGGTAGAGCCAATGCTCGTAGCGGCCGTGCCCGCGCTCGACGGAATTTACGGCGCGGCCATTGCCGCCGTGGCAGGGCGAGCAGCCGAATTTTTCGAGTGGATGCGTTTCCAGCAGAAGCAGGTCGGGATGGCTGGTGTAGGGTGCGTCTTTGCTCTTGGCCAATCCGAGATCGGCTTTTGTCAGAGTGACTTGCGCCGGAACGTAGCGCGTTTCCGTGCCGACGTGGCAGGATTGACAGCGATCGACGAGGCCTGCGCCGCCGAGATTGTTCAGAGATGCGCCAGGAGGATTTACGTTGATCTGAATGATGCGCGCATCGAAATCGCGCATAGAGTGTTGCAGGAGTTCGAGGGACATGGAGCTGAGTCCGGGCAAATGTTCGGATGCGTACTGGCTTAGCGCGTCGCGGGCTTCCTTTGCGGGCTTATCCACATCGCCGCGCTGGCCGACGAGTGCGGCGCGCTGGGCGATGATGTCGGTGAAGACGTCATTCAGTTCGTTGCCGGTGAAGGGCTTGTCTTTCTGGATTTTGCCGTCGCCTAAAGGCCAGTCCACTTTCCAGGTAATGCTTTTTCCTGTTTCGGCGTCTTCGAGTTCTTTCTTGCGGGATGCTTTGGCGGACTTGTCTGAAGCGGGAGTGACTTCGTATTGATAGACAAGCGAGCCGATTTTGCCGCGGGCATCTTTGAAAGCGTCGCCTAGAGCGGCGCGCTGGTCGTCGAGGAGCGCGATTTGCTTGGCGATCTGGTCGTCTTGAGCTTTGGCGGCTTTTTCCGCGGCATCAACTTTTGCTAGCAGGGCTTTGTAGTCGGCGGAGGCGTATACCGCGGCTTCGTTCGTCTTTTGAACTTTGACTTCTTTTTGGAGGTACGTGGAATAGAGCTTCGCGAAGTGGTTTTGATATTCGCGCCAGGGTTGCAGGCCGTAGAACTCAACGTAGAAGGACCAGGCTACCGTGAGCATCAGCAGAAGCGACGCGATCAGTAGAGGAAATGCGAAGGAACTGCTCTGGATCGGATCGTCGGGGCCGACTTCTGGAGAACGATCAGGCACCAAGGGCCTCCTTCAGTTGATTGGGCAGAACCCTAGAACACGATACGTATCCCGCGGTACTGCCGCGGGATGCCGATCCTCGCCGGATCGTCATATGCTGAACCACGGCGTCACCCAGACGTATTTAATTGTGAAAACCAGGCGCAGCAGGATCTTTAACGGCAACGAAAACATGAGAATCAGGAACGTGTACATCGTGACGAGTTGCACCAGGCTCATGCGCTGATAGATCTTGCGGCTGAAATCGGTGCGCATACAGATCCAGTGGACCAGAATCGCCGAGGCGATGAAGAATGCGATCAGCGGAAAGACGCCGAAGACGACGCGTGCCCAAATAGCGCCTTGGTCTTTTGTAATGTGAAAAATGGCGGAAGTCCACGAGCCGTCAATGCCGAAGACCTGGTCGAGGTTTCGGTTCACCGCGTAGTCCACGCGTTCAGCGTCCCAAGTTTTGCCCGGCCAGAACCACATCCATCCCGGGCCGCGGATGAAGGTCCCAATGACAATCATCAGGACCCACAGGCCGACGAAGCCGAACATGAACGTCCAGATGGAGAAGCGGCGCTGCTTGTAGGTGTAGTATCCGTTGCCGAGCGGGTTCGCGTCGATGTAAGGGATGACCATTAGGCCGACGATCACGAGAGTGGGCATGACGACGCCCGCGATCCACGGATCGAAATAGACAAGCATTTCCTGCAGGCCCAGGAAATACCACGGGGCTTTGGCAGGATTCATGGTGACGTTGGGATTGGCGGGCTCTTCGAGCGGCGCGTTGAGCGTGAGAGACCAGACCATCAGCAGCACGGTGATGATTATGGCCACCAGAAATTCCATGCGCATCAGGTAGGGCCAGGTGTGAACTTCGCGGTCCCAGTTCGGATCCCATTCTTGCGTCTTGCGGTATTTGGTTTTCGCGAGGTTGGCGTCGGATTCGAGGATGGCGATTAGTTTGTCGTTCTCGATGCCTTGTTTGAGCGCGTACCAAAGATAGAAAGGGATCAGGAACAACATGGCCACGATGGGCACGTTGTCCGGCGCCGAGGCGATTTCCCAGATTTGATGCCAATCCATCCGCTAGGCTCCTACGAGTACGAAAACCGAAACATAGGCGACGTCAAAGACGCCCGCCTAAAAAGCAAAAGCAGGCGGCCGCTACAAATTCAAAATCAAAACAAAGGCAACAGCAACTGCAAAGAGCCGGTCCTGCTTTGCGGGTCCAGCGCCTCGAAATCACTTATCGTGCATATTCATGCCGCTGGGCCTCAGGACTACTGGCCGCGGGTTGCGTTCTTCTTTGATTTCGCTTTCTAGCATTACTGGAGCTGGGCCGGAGATGCCGCCGTCTTTGCGGACACGCCAGAAATGCACGCCCAGGAAAACGGAAACGATCAGTGGAATCGCGATGCAGTGCCAGATGTAGGCGCGCAGCAGTGCGTTCGCATCCACGATGGAGCCGCCTAACAGCGCGAACCGGACGTCGTTGTACGGCGTCATGCCGAGAAGGCCGCCGAGCGGGCCTTCATGTCCTAAGAACGGCGTAGCGCGGGCCATATTCGTGCCTACCGTGACGGCCCAGAATCCCAACTGATCGTCTGGAAGCAAATATCCGGTGAAGCTCAGGAGCATGGTCAAGACCATCAGGAGCACGCCGACGCACCAATTGAATTCGCGCGGGCGTTTGTAGGAGCCGGTCATGAACACGCGGAACATGTGCAGCCAGACGGCGATGATCATCAAGTGCGCGGCCCAGCGGTGCATGTTGCGCAGGAGCTTGCCGAAGGGAACGTCGTTTTCGAGATAGAGAATATCGCGGAAGGCCTGCACTTTCGTCGGGTGGTAATAGAACATCAACAGGACGCCGGTGAAAGTGAGGACGATGAAAAGATAGAAGGTGATGCCGCCCATGCCCCAGGTGAAATTGTATTTGGTGGCGTCGCGATTGACTTTGGCGGGATGCAGGTGGAAGAAAACGTTGGAGAGGACGCTGAGGGCGCGGTTACGCGGCTCGTCGTCGTGCTTGACGCGAAACATGGAACGATAGAGCTGGGTCTTCTCTGGCTCTTTCAGCCCGTCGACCTGCTGCTTGGTTTTTTCTTTGAGCGTCTCGCGCAGCGCGGCGGCGTCGGCCTGCACTTTTTCCAGGACGCCGGTTTTTTCTTTGCTGCCGCCGTTTTCTTCAGGCATTCGGTGTTACCCCTTCCGGACCCAAATCTATCTGGCCTGCGTTGCTTGAAATTATCCCATTAAAGCGTTGCCGCGATCGAAAAGCGCGGCTTCAGGGGCTAAAGCCCCTGATTCTCCAAGCTTGACGGCGGGGCTGAAGCCCCACCCTTCCCTCCGACCCTTGCAAGTCAAGCACTTGTAAAGCTGCTTCTCGCGCTATTCTCAGCGCCGAACAGATGATTGCAGCGCGTTGTGCTGCTTTAGACGTTCAGAAAAGCTCCCGGATCGTTGAAATGGTTTACGCCGGCGCGTGGATCGTCCACGTAGAGCCGGCTGGTATCCACGGAAATTTTTCCTGTGGGGTCGAGCATCACGTTCGCGCGGTCCATGGGGCGCGGCGCGGGACCTTCGAAATTTACGCCTTCGCTATCGTAGCCGCTGCCGTGGCAGGGGCACTTGAATTTATTTTCCGCGGGCTTCCATTCGGGCGTGCAGCCGAGGTGGGTGCAGCGGGCGTAGATGACGAAGAGACGATCGGGCTCGCGTACGACCCAGACGCGGTTGGTCATCAGGTAGCGCTGGTCAATGCCCAGGCTGAAATCCGCTGGGAAGCCGATATTGAAGACGGTATTCGGTTCGTACAGCGCGCGCGGAAAGAAAAACCGGAGGAACATCAGGAAGTTGACGCCCAGGTAGCCCCAAATCAGGGCCCAGACGATTCTACGGCGACCGGTGTTGACGGCCTTGGCCGAAAGATGCTTTTCCGGCGACTGGGATGCGGCCGCGCCCGACGCGACAGGCGACGGTGCGGCTTGACCGGACTTCCCTTCCGGAATTTCTGCCATAGGCCCGTGTGCTGCTATCACTGCCAACGCGAATCTATGAGTCGAGAATGCCCGTATCAGATGTTGCTAATCAACACTGGGTTATATGATTTGCGAGTGGCCGTGTCAAGAGTTTCTCGACTAAAAATTTCCGCATGCATTTCCCGCAGGCTGGGTTGATCTGTCGCGGGCGCTGTCGCTAGCTTGCGAGTGACGCGACGCCGCTGCGCATGCCGACGGAGCGGAGCACCAGATCGGCTAGCGCGCGGATGAGGAGCGGGGAATCATTGAGCGCGGGCATCATGCGGAATTCGGCGACGCCCAGCTTTTCGGCTGCTTCGCGGGCTTCGATATTGATTTCGTGGAGCGTTTCGATGTGTTCGGTGAGAAATGAGATGGGAATCACGAGCATGCGCTTGATGCCGCCGTGCGCCATCTGCTCGATTGTGATGCCGAGCGAAGGCTGCAGCCATTTTTGCGGGCCTACCCTGCTCTGGTAGCACAGCACGTGGGGATTGGGCCACGCGCCTAAATCGCGGACCATTTGGACTGTTTCTTGGATTTGTTTTGGGTAGGGATCACCCTTTTCCACCAGCGCGACCGGGAGACCGTGGGCGCTGAAGACGAGATGGATGTCGTCGGGCTGCTTCAGATCCGCCAGAACGCTGTTGATGCGTTCGACGATGGCAGCGATGTAGTCGGGATGATCGTAGAAGTGGTCTATGATTTTTACGGGTGTGGATGGTTTGTATTGGCGATTCCATTCGTTCAGGCTGCTTCGGGTGGTGGCGAAAGAATAGTGCGGATAGAGCGGAAGCAGAATCAGCTCGTCGCAGGGCTCGCGATTCAGCGTGGCGATGGCTTCGGCGGTGTTGGGATGCCAGTAGCGCATGGCTACGATAGCGCGGGCGGAAATGTGCGGCTGCAGAGCCTGTTCGAGCGCGCGGGCTTGCTGTTCGGTGAGGCGGCGAATGGGCGAACCGCCACCGATTTCCATGTAGTGCTGGCCGACGACTTTCGAGCGCGTGGTGGAGATCAGCTTGGCGATGGCTTTGCGGGCGAGGAAGGCGCCAGGAAAATTTATGATGTCTGGATCGCAGAAGAGATTGTACAGAAAAGGTTCGACCGCGGCTTGGCTGCCGGGGCCGCCTAGTTGAAACAGCACTACTGCGATTTGTTTTAGCCCACTCATCGTGCACCTCGTGCCAGTTCTTCTAGCGCTACTGCAATTGCTGCTTCAGGCGTTCGATTTCTTCGCGGACTTGGGTGATGCGGCGCGCGACGCTGAGTTCGTAGACGAAGAAGACGGCCCAGACGACCAGCCACGCGGTAAACAGGAATTCGAAGTTCTTCATTGTCCACCTTTTTGCAGCGCGGGTGTTGCTGCGTTTTCTGATGCGTCGAGGCCGCGCGATTCAATTTCAAATTTTAGTTCGGCGGCTTCGTTGCGCAGCAGCTCCAACCGGTAACGATCTATGAGCACCAATATCATTACGCAAAAGATGGCCAGGAGGCAAAGCAGGAGGACTTTGCTCATAGTGGGGTCGAGGCCTGAGCCCTGGCCGCCGGCGATTACCGGTTGAGGATGCTGCGTGCGCCACAGGCGATTCGCGAGATAGACCAGCGGAATATCGAGAGACGCGAAAATTGCGAAAATCGCGGAGAGGGACGCTTTCTTTTCGGGATCTTCTATTAAGCCGCGCAGAAGCAGGTAGGCGATGAATAGTAGCCACAGGATGAAGGTGGAGGTGAGCTTGGCGTCCCATGTCCACCAGATACCCCAGACGGGACGCGCCCAGAGCGGGCCGGTGATCAGGCCAATCGTGCAGCACATTACGCCGACTTCGGCGCCGGAGACGCCGAGCGCATCCCATTTGCGTTTGCCGGTGACCAGATAGGCGACGCTGGCGTAGAAGGCGACGAAGAAGGCGCAGAACATGGCGTTCCAACTGGCGACATGGAAATAGAAGATGCGCTGGATGGCGTGCATGGTGGCTTCATCGGGCGCGATGAATAGGGCGGCGTAGCCTGCGCAAAAAATCAGCAGGGCGACTAGCGCGGTGAGTGTCAAGCGTGCCTTCATTTGGTGCAGCCTGTTCCTTGATGCGGGCGCTGGGCATTGCTGCGGCGCATGATTTTTGCCACGCTGTCATTCGTCCAATAAATGATCGCACAAAAGCCAGGACGCCGTCAGAAACACAATATCAAATCCAGCTAGGAACGCGAGCCAGGTGCGGTCGAGGGTTGGCTGCTCGGCGAAGAGAGAGGCCGTGGATTCTACGGCGGCGATCAGCAGCGGCGTGAGGAGCGGCAGAAGGAGCAGCGGGAGGAGCAGTTCGCGCATGCGGGCGTGGGCGGAGACGGCGGAGAACACCGTGCCGGTGACCGTGAGTCCGAGGGTGCCGAGGACGAGGACGAGAATCAGGCGCCAGACGATGCCGGCGAGGGACAAGTTGTAGAGAACGGCGAAGACCGGGACGAGGACTAGTTCGGCTAGCGACATGAAAATAAAATTCGCGAGAATTTTTCCGAGGAGGGTCGCGAAGCTGGAGATCGGGGCCATGCGCAGGGCGTCGAGAGTTTCATTATTTTGCTCGCGCGCGAAGGATGGATTGAGCATCAGCGAGCCGGCGAACAGGAAGGCGATCCAGAGTAGGCCGGGGCCGTAGCGGCGGGATTCGGCGGCGGTGGGGTCGAAGGCGAAACTGAAGAGGACTACTACGACGAGCGCGAAGATTACTGTGGCTGTGAGGAGTTCGCGCGTGCGGAATTCGAGGCGGAGTTCTTTGGCTAGGATTATTCCGGCGGCGCGCACGGTGGTCAAGCTATGCCTCGGCTCGCAGCGCTTCCAGCAAGGCGCGGGGATCGCCATTCGAGCCGCTATCGTGTTCGACGCGGCCGCCGGCTAGCGCGATGGCGCGAGTGGCTAGGTCTAACGATTCGTTGCGGGCGTGGGTGTTCATTAGCACCGTGCAGCCGTTGGCTTTCAGGCGCGCCAGGCGGGAGCTGAACCATGCGAGACCTTGGCGATCGAGACCTGCGGCGGGTTCATCCAGCAGGATCAGACTTGGCCGATGCAGAAGCGCACGGGCGATGGCGAGGCGTTGGCGCATGCCGCGGGAGAACGTGCGCACGAGGCTTCCAGCGCGAGTGGCGAGGCCGCAGTCATCGAGCGCGGCTGCGACGGTGGCGTAGATATTTTGCAGGGAGTAAAGCTGCGCGAACAAAGTGAGATTTTCGGCGGCGGTGAGTTCATCGTAAAGCAGCGTGCTATGGCCGACGAGGCCGATGGCGTGCTTGGGCCTGATAAAAAATGCTTGCGCGCGCACGCGTTCACTTATGACCGCCGGACCATTCGTAAACAGCACGGCGCCGCGCGTGGGATTCATCAGCAGGGCGGCCATGCGAAGCAGGGTGGTCTTCCCCGCACCGTTCGGTCCGACGAGCGCGACGAATTCGCCGGCGCGGATTTCGAGGGAGACGCCGCGGAGTGCAGCTAGCGAGCCGAAACGTTTTTCGACATTGTGAAACGATACGCCGATGGACGCGGGTGAGGCTGGCGTTTGCGTCGCGGGCGCGGGCAATGCGTTGCGCCTAACCTCGCACCAGGTCGCGGAGAGCTTTTTCGACGCGCGCACGCTCGCGGGAGTAGTCCTCTTCGCTTATGGTGCCGGCCTGGCGGCGGAGTTCGAGGCGGAAGATATTATTTTTGAGGTCGTCGAGACTGCCGCGGACTTGGTTGTCAACGTCGGCGATGGTTTCTACTGCGCCGCGTGAAGGATCCGACGAGTTTAGGGCGCCGGTGGACGATGGCGACGGCACCACTGCGATCGCCGATGGGTAGCTTGCGGCTTGCTGCGCAGGACGTGCTGCGGATTTTTTCGTCGGGCGCGGAGTCGGGACGTCTGCTTCTGTGGTCCATGCGCCATCGGCAGCGGCGGCCGGTTGCGGGCGCAGCCAGAGATAGGCGAAACCGAGGATGAAGATGGCAACGAATCCGCCGGTGAGAATCCACTTCAGGCTATCGAGGCGCGCGGGAATTGTGGTGGCGCTGGCGGAAGGCGCATCCGCGGCGGCTGCATCCGCGCGCGAATTCACGGAGGGATTTTGCGAATCATCTCCGCCGCTTGCGCCGGCGCCAGAAGAGCCGGCCGGACCGCCGCCACCTTGTTGCGACGCCGAAGGCATGGGCGCTGTACCGGAGACGCTGATTTCGACGGGCGCGTTGGCGGCGATGTTGTCACGCATGTAGACGTTGAATCCCTGGTCCTGGCCTGCCGCGGTGATTCCGGCGCCAGAAATTTGCACGGTGGGAGGGGCGGCGATGATCAGGCGCTCGCTGGAATAGGGCGAGAGATTGTGCAACGTCACGTGATTTCCGGCGTAAGGAACTTTGTAGGAGAGGCGCACGCCGCTTTCGCCGGGGCGGAACGGAAAGGCGATCGCCATTTTATTTTTGCCTTTGTCAATCGTGCCTTGCACCACGGGCATGCCGGAAGAACCCCAAGCGGAAGCTTGATTGAAATCGGCGCCATCGGGGAGAGTGAAATCGAAAGAGCCATCGGCGCGATAGAACGCCAGAGGCGGCTGGGTTTTATTCGCGATCATATATTCTTCGCCGACCATCAGGTCCGCGCCGTTTGGCTGCAGGATGATGGCGTGATTCGCGATGCTGAACGACTTGGGATCGCTGGTGGGCTCGAAGACTTCGATGGTCGCGGACATTTTACCGGGGGTGATGGGCTCGTGGTAGTTCACGCCTTTGTACACGACGCGGACTAGCATGGGGCCGGTGCCTAGCTGCGGATTGTCGAAGTGGAATTGGCCTTGCGCGTCGGTCTTGGTGTTGGCGACCGGTTGCATGCCGCCTTGGAGCTGGATGAGGATTACGTCGGCGCCTGCGGCTACTTGGCCGGTGGTGCCGTTTTTCACTGTGCCGTTTAGCGTGCCAGCTGTTGCGGTGAGTGCGGCTGCGGCGATGGCGAGAAGCAGCAGTGCGACGAGCGTTGGCACGGTGCTACGGCGCGCGATTTTGAGGCGGAGTGCAATGACGGCGAAACGGCGATTCATGATTGGCGCGCCTTTTCTGCCGCGGTCAGCCGGGTGGAAGTTTGGCGCGTGGCCGGCGTGGGAGCGCCGCCAGTCAGTTGGTCCATGTCTGAGAGGACGCGCGCGGCTTCTACCTCCAGCGATTGCTTGATTTCCTCGTAATCCTGTGCGGAAAATTTTCCGGCGCGGAACTCGAAGCGCAGGTCGCGTAGATTTTCGTAGATGGCGTCGCGGCGTTCCATGAGCTGGTCGAGTTTGGTGCGATGCGGCGCGTTGTCGGAAGTGTCGGGCTTGACGCCGAAGATGAAATAAATCATCAGCGCGGCAAGCAGTGCGCACGCTACGGCGATGTCCACGCTACTCATCGTTTACACGCTTGATGTTTATTAATCATTTTCACGTCCCGGTTCCCTGCCGGCTTCGCGCTGCGCGCGGGCGAGAAATTCGGCGTTGACTGGCGGACCACCGGCTGGAGCGAGCGTGGCTTTGTGGCGCCAGCGGCGGACCACTTCCCAGACGAGGACTAGCGCGATGAGCGGCACGACGATCGGCATAACCCACGCTAGCAGATCGAAACCTTTTTTCGGCGGCTCGACCAGGACTGTGGGGCCGTATTGTTCGACCATGGCTTGGAGGATTTGGTCGTCGGATTCACCGCGCGTTACGTGCGCGTCGAGATCTTTTTGCATGCCGCGGGCGGTTTCGCAGGGACCGGAGAATGTGCCGCCGGGATGATTGCAGAGGCCGGCGGAATCTTCGCAGCCGCCGCACATGCAGAGGACGCGTTTGCTGAGGGCTTTGGCGCGGGGAGTTTCTTGGGCTCCGCGCCGGCATCGCGACACTCATCGTCAGGATCGCGGCTACAACGATAGCGCGAAAGGCAAAGATTAGCTTAGAGGACACAGAGAAACGGCTTTGAGGACACAGAGAGTTCGGTGGCACGCGTTCATCGGTACGCGAAATGCGAATGTTAGTCATGGCCTTCCACTCGTCGGGCTACTGCTCCGATGGCTGGGGTGGATTCGGCTATGGCGTCGGCCCAGGATCTTTCTGCGGCGGGGCGCAGGACCAACGCGGCGCGGCGATTCGGAAGCAGGGCCAGGCCTGTGCCGAGAACTACTACGATTCCACCGAACCAGATCCATTTGATCAGGGGCAGCAGATAGGCGTGAATCACGGGCTTGCCGCTTTCCGGGCTGCGGCCGGCGTACACGACGTAGAGGTCGCGCAGCGGTGAAGATTGAATGGCGACCATAGTTTCGGTTACCTGACTGGCGTGGAAGAGGCGGCGCTCGGGAAAGAGCAGCATGTCTGATTTGCCGTTCTTGAAAACCTCCAGAGTGGCGCGGTCGGATTCGTAGTTGGCGTTATCGAGGTGATCGAAGGTCTGGCACAGAATTGTGTACGGGCCGATGCGCAGGGATTCGCCGACGGCCATTTCTTTCTGCAGATCCTTGTTGAACGGCGTGCCGGCAATGCCGATGAATACCAGCACCATGCCGAAATGGATTACGTAGCCGCCGTAGCGGCGAGTGTTGCGCATGGTTAGCTCGCCCATCGCGGTGAAGAAATTCGTGCCGTCGCGCGAGGAGATGACCCGGGCGCCGCGGAAGAATTCCGAGGCTATCGTGAGCGTGACGAAAACGCCGAGGATCAGGCAGAGCAGAGAATAAATATCGCGAAAGCCCCCGATGAAGCCGATGATTCCAGCGAGCAGGCCACCGGCGAAGGGCCACGCGAAATTGCGTTTCAGCGCGTCGAAGGACGTCTTACGCCACGCTAGCAGTGGGCCGACGCCTGTAAGCAAGAGCAGGAAGAGCGCGATGGGGACGTTTACTTTATTGAAGAAGGGCGCCCCTACGCTGATTTTGCTGCCCTGCACCCATTCGGAGAGCACCGGGAAGAGCGTGCCCCACAGCACCGCGAAGCACGCAGCGAGCAAGATGAGATTGTTGAAAAGGAAACTGGATTCGCGCGAGACCAGTGAATCGAGTTGATTGTCGCTGCGCAGGTAATCGCGATTTTTCCAGTACCCTGCGAAGCAGACTACGAAAGTGATGATCAGGAATCCGACGAACCAGCTGCCGATAGAAGATTGCGCGAAGGCGTGCACGGAACTGACAACGCCGGAGCGCGTGAGCATCGTCCCCAGAATACAGAGCATGAATGTGGTGAAGACCAGCCAGACGTTCCAGACTTTCAACATGCCGCGCTTTTCCTGCATCATCACGGAGTGCAGGAACGCGGTGCCGGTGATCCATGGAAGAAGTGAGGCGTTTTCAACCGGGTCCCAGGCCCAGTAGCCGCCCCAACCGAGCATGGCGTAGGCCCAATGCGCGCCGAGCAGGATGCCGATGCTCTGGAAACACCAGGCGATCATGGTCCAGCGGCGTGTGATGTGAATCCATTTTTCGCCGGGGTAGCGGCCGAGGAGCGCGGCGAGCGCGAATGCAAACGGAACCGTGAAACCTGTGTAACCGAGATAAAGCATCGGCGGGTGAATCACCATCTCTGGATATTGCAGCAGCGGGGTGAGGCCGTGGCCTTCGGACATTTTCGCTAGATGCATCACGCCTGCGCCGTCGGGCCCCGCGAGGACGCGGAAAGGCGTGGCCACGAAATTATTGAGCGTGAGGAAAAAGGTTTGCACGCCCGCCAGGACTACGCCGACGTAGGGCATTAGTTCCGGATGGCGCTGGCGATTCAGGAAGAGAACTAGAAAGGCGTAGATGGAAAGCAGCCAGGACCAGAAGAGGAGCGAGCCTTCTTGTCCGGCCCACAGCGCGGCAAATTTATAGAAACCGGGGAGCGCGCGATTGCTGTGCTCGACGACGTAGACGATGGAAAAATCGTTGCTGAAGAAAAAATATTCCAGACACCCGACGGCGACCGTCACGAGGACGAATACGGCTATGCCTGCATTGCGCGCGCTTTTCGTGAGTAGCGTGCGACGCGTCATGATGCCTGCTATTCCCGCCAGGACCGCGTAAACCGCGGCCAGGAAAGCGAGCAGCAGCGCAAAGGAGCCTAAAATATCCACGGAATCTCCGGCGATGCTTTCTCAGTGCCCAAGAAACTCAATTTCCTGAAGGTCGCGTGCCGCCGCCCGTCGAAGTTTGTCCCGGATGCGGCGAGGCGGGGGTTCCCACCGGCGCTGCTTCGTACTTGGAGGCGCATTTGGCCTGAACTTGTTCGGCCACGAAATGATTGTCCGGCTTCAGGCTGCCTTCGACTAGGGCTTGCGCGCCATCTTTGAACGTGTCCGGCAACGGATCGCGGCCCACGTAGCTCACGAGGAGGTCGCTACCCTGCTCGGTGAGCACAAAATCCACACGTCCGTTCACGTGTGCGATAGAGCCTGCACGCACGTTTCCGGAGACGCGCATGCGTTGACGCAGCGACGCGCCCTGGAGCGTGGAAAGCTCGGTAATCGTGTGGTAATAGGTCTTACTTTGAGTGAAGCCGACGTAGGCCAGGGCCAAAAGCGTCGCAATGATTATTCCCGAGCCGATCAGGAATTTATGTCGAGCATTCATGTGAACGCTCCATGGTGCTGCTGAATGAAACAGGGGAATTCTAACATATCGCGCGTGCGCGGTCGCAAGCCGATTCCAGACATCGCGTTGCGTCGAAGGCCGTGGGTTCGAAATACGTTCGTAGCGGCGAGGTTCGGAGTTCAAAGGCACCACCGATGAACACAGATAAGGTCAGAAACGAGATGGAAAAGAGAAAATAGAGAATTAGAAGTAGTGTGGCCCGCGGCGACCCCGCGAGGGCGGGACCGCCGCGGTGGCGTGGTTGATGCGAGCGTGATGAGTTAGAAGCGGAACGAAACGCCTACGTAGGGCTCGGCCATATTCGTTTTGGCGTTGGTGACCTGCGTATTAACGGCAAAGTCCGCGGCGGTATAGACAAGCCCGCGGTAGCCTGCCTGCGCGCAGAGACCGTGCATGAGTCTATACGCGACCCCACCGCCGTAGAGCAACACGGGGCGATTTTGGTTTAGCGAGGGACCGGTGGAACCGGCGACGGTAGGAGAGAAAAACAATGCGCCGGTACCGGCTTCGAGGAACGGATGGAAGCGAGCGTCGCGATCCACACCGAAAGTAAACATATAGGCGAAGGTAGCTTCTTGAACGCGCGCTTGCGTAACCGTGCCGGAATTATAGACTTGCGAAAAAAGCGTATTGCCGTAGTTGGCCTCGACCGCGCTCCAACGATTGAAATGATAACGATAGTTCACCACGAATCCGCCGGAATCGGTGGCGGTGTCAATCACACCGAAACCATTCGCTTGCTTCTGAAAGTTTCCGGTGAAATTCGCGGACACTTCTGAATTATCGTTTTGCGCGAGCGCCGGCAGCGAGAGCAGAGCCAGAGCCGCAAACAGCAGACCTATCTTGATTCGCATTTCCAAATGCCTCCGTTGTTTTTTCGAGTTAGTCCGCAGGCACGCGGTTTCGGGCACACCCGTGGCGATGCAGGACCGTGTGTTTCTTGTTTTGAGAGCTATCGGCGAACTACCAGCGCGTCTGAGCCCACGGGGTCAGCACCCATCACGTGAACACTGAGGAGCTCCAGTGCGTTGGACGGCGGAGCTGCGAGGCAGGTTGCTCGATATGAACTCAACGACGGAAAATATTTTTTGAGATTCGTGGAACTTTTTTCAGCTGCGGGCGTCGTGGCGAGAGATTCCAATTCGTGTAAATGTGGCGCCGGGTGCCGTGTCGTTTATCAGTTGTGATGCGCCAGAGCTTGGGATAAGCGATCGGCGAGTGTCGCGCCGAATACGGATTCCCGGCCGAGATCTCCCTTGCTGGGATGATCGAATGGTTTGCCGTCGTGCAGGATTAAGCGGTCGGCCCATGAATTGTTTTCGAGGAGTGAAACGACGGGTTGCAACGCAGCGGAGATCGGCGCTACGAATTTTGGTTTATACGATGCATTCAGGCGCAGCAGTACGGTGGGAGCGAGGCGGGCGACGGCGGACGCGAGTTGCTTGGGCGATTCGACCGGGCACTCAACGGCGTAGGCGAGATAAAAGCCGCGCCGCTGAAATTCTGCGAGCGCTGAATCTTCGGTCAGCGGTTCAACTAGGTTCGGGCCGAGGCATCGGGTGACTTCATCGAAGAATTTTTGCGACTCGGCGGAACGCGGCACGGAATTCGTGGCGCGGTAGAAATAATCTTCCAGTGCGGAGGGCGGGGCGACATCCAGAACAAGGACTTGGATATGGATAGGGCGGAAGCGCGTGGCTAGTTCGAGGCGTTCGATGCGGCAGCGGATGTGGGGTTCGTCAACTTGGGCACCGCATCCATCACAAAGTGGCATTCAGAACTCTCCGTTGAGTGAAATAGCGAAGGATAAGGATGGCACGCGGTGTGTTGGCGGCGCAAGCCGCACGGCGTTTCGCGGAGACGAATTCCTTGGCGGTGGACGCGGGGCGAGTATAGGCAATCAAGCATGAAGCGGCGAGGGCTGGTGGTGCGCCTGGCTGGGAGCTAGCGGTCGAGCTTTTCGGTTTGGTTGCTGGTCTTGGTGTCAGATTTTTGGATGCTTGGCGCGGGGTCAACGGCGGGCGCACTGGGGTTATTTTGCGCGGGGGCGCCTAGTTTGCTGCGCAGACAGCCGACCAGTTCCGGGGCCATCTCCGAAATGTTCATGCCGTCGGACACCAGAAATTTACAGCTGAGGATTGGGCGGGCCTGGTCGTCGTCGGAAAGCTGGCAGCTCACTTTGCAATACTGGCATTCCTGATTCCAGCAGAAGCGGCCATAGGGAACGGTTTCCGGGCTGATGAATTGGAACGCGCGCAGTAGCGAATTCTTTTCGGGGACGAGGAACGTCTTGCCGAGTATGGTGATTTCAACCAGCTTTTCGTAGGGCCGAAAAATCTCGTCCATAAGAGGTATGCTCACGTCTGCCATTGGATTGCTTTCCCCTGCTATCGAAACTAAGGCACGGAGGGAGGGAGGGCAATCGAAAGAGGGGCGTGAGGTGTTCAATGCTCCAATGGGGAAAGGATTACGAAGCGCGCGGAGCGGCCCGGGATGGGCTGAAAACGCGCGGTCCGGCAGCAGCTTCAGCGGGCTGTGGTGGCGTATGCCAGCCCTCTGGGTTTGGCGATGCGCTTGACTAGGAGTTTCGCGCGCCCGCCGGGACAAGCACGACCAGGGTGTAGGCGCCCAGGGCAACGCCGAGTGGGCCGTTGATCAAGCCGAAGAAGGCGGCGAGGAGTCCCAAGCTTCTGGCAGAAATGCCACTGGAGATCAAGTTCAGCCCGGTGATTATTGATACGACGCCGGCGACGATGCCGAGCAAAATCGCGAAGAGAAGCAAGCCGCGGAAGAAGTCCATCAGAGCGAATGGATTGGGCACGCGGGTGAGCAGCGCGCCCCACATCAGAGCGAGCGTGCCACTGTAAAAATAGACGCCGAACGCGCCGACGAGGCGCAGCAGACCATACAGAACCCACATGATGCCAAGATTTCGCATGACTGCCTCCGGATGATTCACATCGACGGCCAACAATCGAATAGGACTACAAGGGACTCGGGGTGTCAAGGATGGTGCGGATACAAATTCGAACCAACGTCAACGGCTGCCCGGTTCGATGAAACTGAAGCGGCCGCTAAAAGGGGAAACAACTTCGCGCGCAAGTAATTCTGCTCGGCGTGTAATGCCAGGTCAGTTGGGCGTCGCGAGTTGTTTGTAATCGCGAGCCGCGTTTTCGGGCATGAGCTTGATTAGCGTGTAGATGGCAACGGCAGTCCCGAACGGAAAGCTGATCACGCAGACGAAGGCCGCAACAATTACCATTGCGCGCGCGATGCGTCTGCGTTGCGTTAGCGCATACCCGGCATAAATTCCGAAGATTCCGGTGACTACGCCATAGACCGCGGAGAAGGTGTAGATTGCGCGCAAGAAATCAATGATCGGAAACGGAGCGGGGGCGTTACTGCGCGAAAGAACGTCCTGCATTGAGGGGATAAAGTAGTGGCTAAACACGAGAATCCAAACGGCCGTTAGGATGCGAAAAGCGCCGTAAGCCAGCCAGACGATAGCCACAACGTGGACGTGATGGCTGAGGACCTGTAGGGGGTCCTTCATTGCGACTTGCGGTATAGCCGCCGGTCCGGGCACAGCGTTGCCGCAGGATTTGCAGAAGCGCGCGCCTTGATCGAGTGCGCTTCCGCAGGATTGGCAGAACATCGGATTTCTCCGTGGGAAAATCTGGCGCGAGCCTGGTACCTCATATCACAGAATTGTGAGCTACGCGAAGAACTGGCCCATGCGGCGGAATTTTTCGTAGCGTTGGTCCAAGATCTGGCGCGGAGAAAGTTGCGACAGCTCGTCGAGCGCGCGGGTGAGGAACGGATCGAGCATTTTGGCGGTGGCTTCGGGGTCGTTGTGCGCGCCGCCTTCTGGTTCGGGGACGATCTCGTCTATCAGCTTCATCTCCAGTAAATCGGGGGCGGTGATTTTCAAGGCTTCGGCGGCGATTTCGGCTTTAGTGGAATCGCGCCACATGATGGACGCGCAGCCCTCCGGAGAGATGACCGAGTACACGGAATTTTCGAGCATGTAAACGCGGTCGCCGACGGCAACGGCCAGCGCCCCGCCGGAACCACCTTCGCCGGTGATGGTGATGATGATGGGCACGGGCAAGCGCGACATTTCGCGCAAATTGTGTGCTATGGCTTCGGCCTGGCCACGCTGTTCGGCGTCCACGCCGGGATATGCGCCGGGCGTATCGACGAAAACGATAATGGGGCGGCGGAATTTCGCGGCGAGTTGCATCGCGCGCAGAGCCTTGCGATAGCCTTCGGGCTTGGCTTGGCCGAAATTGCGCGCGAGGCGCTGTTTGGTGTCGCGGCCTTTTTGGCTCCCGACGATCATCACGGGCTGTCCGTGGAATTTGGCCATGCCGGTGATCAGCGCGGGATCGTCGGCAAAATTGCGGTCACCGTGGATTTCGGAAAAGTTTTCGAAGAGCAGGCGGATGTAATCGTCCGTGTAAGGGCGCTGCGGATGGCGCGCGAGCAGCAGGCGCTGCCATGCACCGAGGTGGATATAGAACTCGCGCTTCAGTTCGTCCACTTCCTTGCGAATGCGTTCGATTTCGACGGACTGTTCGCCGGTGGGTGCGGAGAGGCGGCTGAGGTCGGCGACGTCGCGCTCGAGAGCGTCAATGGCGCGCTGTTTCAATTTGTCTATTTCGCCGGGCGTGGGGGCGGATTCAGAGTTCGCAGCAGGTGGTTGCAATGCTTGCTGAGGCTTGGTGCCAGCTCTCAAGGTTGCGGTTACGGGTCTGGTGGATGGCGGAGCAGGCCTCACTGGATTCTGCGCGGCGAGCTTGGCGGCGGCCGCTTCGCGAGCTGCGCGGCGAGCTTTCTTGATCGCGCGGAATTTCTTCATGCGCTCTTTGCGCTCGCGGCGCTTGCGCAGCTTCTCGGCGAGAATCTGGCGCTTGCTCATTGGAGTACCGTCAGTCAATTCTCTTCCCTCTTCTAGCTTAAAGCGATCGAGACTTTCGGCTGCGGCGCGACTTTACCGGCCGAGCCATTTTATTTTAGCGCAGGCGGCCTACTGCACCAGCGCTACGGAATCCGTGCCGCAGATTTCGCGCACGCGTTCTACAAGTTCGCGATCGGCCAGGACCGCGCTGGCGGCGTCGAGCGTCGCCGCGCTGCCGTCGTCTTTAATTAGCTCGAACGATACCTTGCAGCGTCCTGGGCGGCTGGAAAAAAGTTCCTGCAACCGGTCAAGGGCTCCGGAATCAACTGTGCTCAGATCCATGCGCACGCGCAGCATGCTCGGCGGACGGTCAGCCAGTTGATCGAGCAGGCGCGCGTCCGCGACGATGAGGCGTGTGCCGACGTCTTCCACGGCGACGCGGCCTTTCACGAGCAGCGGCGTATTCGATTTGAGGATCGCTTCGAGTTTGCCGAAGGCTTCCGGAAAAACCAGAGCTTCGATTACGCCGGTGCGATCTTGCAGCGTAAGGATGGCCCAGCGGGCGCCACGGCGTGAGCGCATGGGACGAGTCTGCACGATTATGCCAGCGACTACGAGGTCTTCGTTGTTCTTGCGGCTCTCCATCGTGGCCAGCTCGGCGGCGTTCAAATCTTTCAGGCGGCCGGCGTATTTGTCGAGCGGGTGGCCGGAGATATAGAAACCGAGGACGGAATATTCTCCGGCGAGTTGCTGCTCTTCGGACCAGTCATCGGCTTCGGGAAGTTCTGTTTCCTGCCAGGGCTGGCTGTCGTGCGAGTTATTTGGCCCGGCAAGAAACAGGCCGCCCTGCCCAACCGTTTTTTCCTGATGTTTTTTCTGGCCGCGGGAGATGGCCTGGTCTATCGCGGCGAAAAGGCGTCCGCGCGAACCGCCTGCGCAATCGAGTGCGCCGGCTTTCACGAGGCTTTCGAGAACGCGCTTGTTCAAGAATTTAGGCTCGATCGCTTCGCTAAATTCGAACAGAGTGCGGAAACGGCCAGTGCTACCACGCGCTTCGCAGATGGCTTTAGCGGTATTCTCGCCGACGTTCTTGATCGCCGCGAGGCCGAAGCGGATGTCGTCGCCGACAGGAGTGAAGTAGAGGCCACTTTCGTGGACGTCTGGCGGAAGGACGCGGATGCCCATGCCGCGAGCTTCGTTGATATACTTCACCACTTTTTCGGTGTTGCCTGCTTCGGAGCTGAGCATCGAGGCCATGAATTCCACTGGGTAGTGGACTTTCAGAAACGCGGTTTGGTACGCGAGCAGCGCGTAGGCGCAGGCGTGGGCTTTCGGGAAACCGTAGAGGCCGAATTCTTCCATCAGATCGAAAATCTTGATGGCTTTTTTTGCGGGGACTTTTCCGCGCGGCGCAACCTGCGAGGAATTTTTCGCGCTGCGCGGCCATCACGTCTGCCTTTTTCTTGCCCATCGCGCTGCGCAGGATGTCGGCATCGCCCAGTGAGTATCCGGCCAGGCGGTTGGCGATCTTCATTACCTGCTCTTGAAAGACGATGACGCCCCAGGTCTCCGAAAGAATTTCTTCCAGCTCCGGCAGGTCGTAGGTGACTTTTTTCTTGCCCTGTTTGCGGCCGATGAATTCGTCAATCATGCCGCCCTGGATGGGGCCGGGACGATAGAGAGCGTTGAGCGCGGTGAGGTCTTCGATTTGCGTGGGCTGGTAGCGCTTCAGGATGTCGCGCATGCCATGCGATTCAAATTGGAAAATGCCGGTGGTGTCGCCGCGCGCGAAAGAGAGCGTAGGTGGGCGCGTCGTCGAGCGGCAGCGTCGTGAGGTCCAAGTCAACGCCGCGGTTTTGTTTGATCATGCGCACGGAATCGTCGAGGATGGTGAGCGTGGTGAGGCCGAGGAAATCCATTTTCAGCAGGCCGATGCGACCGAGCGCGTTCATATCGTACTGCGTGGTGATTTCATCCTTGTTCGACTTGTAGAGCGGGACGATTTCGGTGAGCGGGCGCGGAGAGATCACTACTCCGGCGGCGTGCGTGGAGGCGTGGCGCGCGAGGCCTTCCAGGCGCAGCGCCACTTCGATCAATTCTTTTACCTGGCCTTCCTTGCGCGCGGCTTCGAGTTGCGGCGATTGCTTCAGCGCGTCTTCGAGAGAAATATTCAGCGTCGTGGGGATCATTTTCGCGAGGCGGTCCACGTCGCCGTAGGGCATGTCCAGCGCGCGGCCTGCATCTTTCAACACGGCTTTCGCGGCCATGGTGCCGAAGGTGATGATTTGCGCGACGCTCTCGGCGCCATACTTCTTGCGAACGTATTCGATCACTTCGCCGCGGCGACGCATGCAGAAATCAATATCAATATCGGGCATGGAAATGCGCTCGGGATTCAGGAAGCGCTCGAAGAGAAGTTCGTACTGCATGGGATCAACGTCGGTGATGCGCAGCGAATAGCTTACGAGGCTGCCTGCGGCTGAACCGCGGCCGGGGCCTACCGGGACGCCTTGCGCGCGGGCGTAATGAATGAAATCCCAGACGATCAAGAAGTAGCCGGCGAAGCGCATCTTCTTGATCATTTCGATTTCGGCGGTGAGACGCGCTTCGTAATCCGCGAGAGGGTGGCGCAGGCGGCCTTCATTGGTGAGGCGTTCGATTTGCGGAGCGCGGGAGGCGAAACCTTCGCGGACTACTCGTTCGAAATACGAATCGGTGGAGTGGCCTTCGGGAACTTTGAATTCTGGAAATGGATTGTTGACGCGCTGGATTTTCACGTTACAGCGCTCGGCGATCGCTACGGTGCGCGTCACAGCGTCCGGCAGTTCGCGGAACACTTGCGCCATTTCTTCGGCGGTCTTGAAATAAAACTGGTCCGTGGCAAATTTCATGCGCTGGGCGTCGCTCATGGTTTTGCCGGTCTGGATGCACATGAGGACTTCCTGCGCGTGCGAATCGGCCTGCGTGAGGTAGTGGCAGTCGTTGGTCGCGACGAGCGGGATGCCGGATTCTTTGGAGAGGCGAACCAGGTCGCGATTGACGCGGATGTCCTGTTCGAGGCCCTGGTCCTGCACTTCGAGGAAGAAATTTTGTTTGCCGAAAATGTCGCGCAGGCGATAGGCGCTTTTTTGGGCTTGATCATATTTTTCGGAGAGCAGCGCGTCTGCCACTTCGCCGCGCAGGCAGGCGGAGAGCGCGATGAGGCCTTCGCTGTGTTTCGCGAGTAGTTCGTGATCCACGCGGGGTTTGTAGTAGAAGCCGTCGAGATATCCGGTGGAAACGAGCTTGATGAGATTTTGGTAGCCCTTTTCGTTTTCGCAAAGCAGGACCAGGTGATTGGAGCGTTCGGCGCCGCTGCCGCGATTTTTGTGATTGTCCGGCGCGACATACATCTCGCAGCCAATGATCGGTTTTACGCCGTGGGTGGTGGCTTGATGATAGAAATTCGCGGCGGCGAAGAGATTTCCGTGGTCGGTGACGGCGACGGCGGGCATTCCGCGACGGGCGGCTTCGGCTGTGAGTTCGCCGATTTCGCAAGCGCCGTCCAGAAGAGAGTAGTCCGTGTGCAGATGAAGGTGAACGAAGTTCGCGGCATCCATGCGAAGTTCATTCTAAACCAGCTTGAAGCTGGGTGTAACAGCAATCTGCGGCGGGATTTTTTGGCTGCGTGACGGGAAATATCCTTCGGCCGGCTTAAGGGAAAGGCGCCGGTCTGCCTTCGCAAAATCACTCAGGGCGGCAGCTGACGATGCTGATCGCCGTCAGCGGCGTGATTTTTTCGCTGGACGAGACTTCGATTTCTTTCCGCGGTGCGCGGCTTTGTCATCGTGCGCGGCTTTGTCGTGCTTGGCTTGGGCTCTTGCGCCGATTGCTGCCGCTGCGGATTGTCCTGGCTTCGCCGGCGGGGCGGAAGCTTTTCCTGCTGCCGCGGATTTGCCATCGCTTGCGGGAGCTGGCGCTGATTTGCCACCCGCCGCTGTGCCCTTCGATTTGTCCTGCGGCTTCCCTTCCGCGTGGGGCGCGGCTTCGGGCGCGCCTTTGCGCTTCTTTTTTTCTTTTTCGGGCTTTTTGATTTCGTCTTTGATGCCTGCAAGATTTTTCAGAATCTTGGTGCGGTCTTCGGGAGTCTTGCCCTTGCCGCGCAATTGCAGTTCGAAGAATTGCTCGATGATTTTGTCGAACTTCGGTCCTCGTTCGACGCCCAGCGCTTCCAGTTCTCCAGCTGGCGACGCCATGCGCAGCGGGCGCCATTTTTGCAGGTAATTGCGAATCTTGGAAAGCGCGCGCGGATTGGGCATTTCCACTTCGATGAAGGCGAGGGCTTCTGCGGGCAAGGAAGCCAGGTAGTAGTAGGCGTCTTTCGCGGCATTCGTTTTGGCGCTCTTCAGAACTTTCACGACTTTCTGCGTTTCGGGAACCAGCTCGGCGGCTTCTTCAATTTCGGCGGCTCGGTATTCCAGATGCCGAAGGGCGGCAGCGGCTTCGCGCGATTTCAGGCGGCCCAGAGTGTAATAGGCGACGGCCAAATGCAAACGGGGCCGCAATCCGGCGCTGTAAAGATTGAAGCGTACGCGCGCCAGCTTGTTGAGGCTGTCGTAATCCGGTTTTCTTTTTTGCAGCGAGGGATGAATCAGCGCGAGCATGTCGTGCGATTCCCACTGCTTCAGCGTGGCGACGGGATTGTCTTCGCGTGCGAGCGCGCGCATTTCGTGGCCGACTTCGTCGCCTTCGATGCGATCGGTGACGCCACGTTCGATGGCCAGGTCAAACCACTCTTGCGTGCGCGGATCCATTTTGAAGCCCATGCGCGCGGCGTAGCGCAGGATGCGCATCAAGCGGATAGGTTGATTCGTGAAAGCGTGGATGGAGAGAGCGCGGACTTCCTGCTTTTCCAGGTCTGCCAGGCCGTTCATCGGATCGAGTAGCAGGCCGCGCGATTGCGTGTTCAGCGAAATGGCTATCGCATTGATGCCAAAATCGCGGCGGCGCAAATCTTCCATCACGCTGGAGAAGCGGTATTCGGGTTTCACGCCCGGGCGCTCGTAGAAATCTTCGCGCGCGGCGGAGATGGATCCGTCCACATCGCCCGCGAAAATCATTTCGTGGTGGCGAATTTTCTCGCTTTCCCAGACGACCGCGCGCCGCCCTTCTCCAGCTCGCGCACCATCTTCGCCGGATTACCTTCGACCGTGAAATCGAGGTCGCGGATGGGCATGCCGGAGATCAGGTCGCGCACTGCGCCGCCCGTGAGATAGACGTTCACGTCCTGCGTGCGCGAAAGCTCCTGTACGCGCTCCATCACGGCGCGTTGCTCCGGTGACAGCCGGCTTTCCAGCAAGTACATGTAATCGGGCATGAAGTTTCCACCTTCCTCGAATTTTTGCGCGCGGTTTACTAGGCGCGCGGGTGGTGCGCTTTATAAATCAATAGCCGATAGACCGATGATTCCGAGACGTAATAGCTGTTGGTGTCGGTGAACCTGGTCGCCAGCTCGCGTGGGCTGAGCTCCGGCTGCTCAAACGCCATCATGACAACGCGCTGGCGAACATCATCGGGAATGCGGTTCCAGACCCGATCGGGCTTCGGCGGCTTGTCTTCGAGGGCTTCAGGCCCACCAGATCGGAACCGGTCATACCAGCGATAGAATGTCGATGGCTTGATCCCGAGCATCTGCAGAGTTCGTCGGGCCGGCAGGTGCGATTGCTCGACGAGACGGATGATCTCAAGCTTCTCAGATGCGGGAGCCTCATGTTTGGTCTCCCCCATCCCCGATCATGCTTTTTTGAGCAGCCGCAATTCGAGTGCCTGCTCGGCGACAACCTCCTTCAAGTCCTGCGCCTCGCGCCTGAGCTGCTTGACCTCATCGGTCGTCGCGGCCCGCGCCGTGTCGCCGGCGAGCCGGCGCTTGCCGGCCTCCAGGAACTCCTTCGACCAAGAGTAATACATGCTCTCGGCGATGCCTTCGCGCCGGCAAAGCTCGGCGATTGAGGTCTCGCCGCGCAGGCCATCGAGCACAATGCGGATCTTCTCTTCCGCCGCGTGGTGCTTCCGGGTTGCCCGCCGGATGTTGCGGACAAGCGTCTCGGACGACGCCGGGGTGGAGTTGGATTTCTGTCTCATCTTCGCTCCTTGAGGGCTACGATGAGCCAGAAATCCTCCGTTCCTCAAGCCGTCAGTTTTGTCTCACAGGTGTTGAAGCGGGACAGAGCCGGCATCTGCATACTAATCTAGGCTTGTCAGCGTTCGGAGGAGGTGCGTCATGACTCTCCGAAAACGTCGGGATAGAGAGTAGAAGCACCGTCCATTGCGCCGGTTTCGCGATAGCACATGGGCTCAGCTTCCGAATCTATTAGCTTGCCATCGATCACCCTTCCCACCACCAGCAGGTGATCGCCGGCAGGATGTTCATCCACGATCTTGCACTCGAACCAAGCCATTCCCTCACGCAACAAGGGTGGGCCGATGCGATCGTTCGTCCAATCCGTCAAAGCCAATTTGTCGCCTCGGTCTGGCCGGCCGTAACGGTCGGCCAGAACTAACTGACCCTTCTTCAGCACGTTGACGCTGAACAACCTACCTTCCTTTAGCAGCCGATAGGAGGAATGGTTCGCATTGATACTCAAGGCAAGCAGCAAGGGATCGTAAGAAACCTGCATGACCCACGCGGCGGTGAAAGCATCGCGTGTCTCCCCGCGGGCTACACCCACCACGTAAACGCCTTGCGTTAGGCGTTGAAATAAGGCTGCCATGGAATCGCTCATGTTTGCCGCCGCTCCAACAAATTGGGTGATGGTTCCCGTCGCCCCGTCGGCTCTCCACAGGCAAAGGAGTTCTCACCTTAGCACATGGTGAAGACGCGCCGTTGGGTCGTGCAACAATCTGGATGATTGACTTCCGAAATGGGGTCAATACCTGCCGAACTCCGACGCGAGCGCGATGTCCGCAATTGCATCGACATCGGAAGTGTCGGCGAAC
>CAVVGA010000024.1:0-266252 GCA_963747605.1 uncultured Acidobacteriota bacterium
TCCCGCTAATCACCAGTGACCCGTAAGGGTCCCCGATTTCAGCCGCGATCACTCCGATCGTGTTGGTGCGTTTCACTCGCAGAGCGCGCGCGAGAAAATTCGGCTTGTAATCCAATTCGCGCGCCGCCGCGAAAATACGGTTCTTCGTATGTCCAGGGACGGAGCGGCATGCGGGAGCGTTATTCAGAACCGACGAAACTGTTCCGGGAGTCAATCCGAGGTGTTTGGCGACAGCCTTTAAGGTTACTGGCGGATTGTGCTTGTTCAGATTTGCCATCTTCGTGCCGCGTTGCAAATTTCCATCCAATTTCGAACTGCAGAAATGAAAGGCCAGACTTCTACCCGGTTGCTGGCTGGAACAAATCACGGCCATGCTCCGCTGCGTCTGATTCCGCGGAGCTGACCATCGCGCGCCCGTGGTTCGGAGGCGCGGTGGAATCGCGCACCACAAACTCGGGCGCCATCGAAATTTCGGGAACGTACTTCACCTGTTTCTCGATTCGATCAAGCAGCGTACGCGCCGCGATTTCACCCATCTCTTGCAGAGGTTGTCTCACGGTGGTTAGCGGCGGACTGAGGTAGGCCGCGCTCTGAATATCATCGAAGCCTACCACCGACACATCCTGCGGCACACGCAGCCCGGCTTGCTGGAAGGCGCGGATGGAACCGATAGCGGAAATATCGTTGTAGGCAAATAGGGCGGTAAATGGCTCCTTGCTCGCTACTAATTGCTTGGCGGACGGGTAGCCGAGATTCGGAGTGGGATCCGCGCCTTCGAGTTGCAAGATTAGTTCGGGACGAATGCGAATATGCAACTTCTCAGCGACCTCGCAGATGGCGTTCCAGCGCTCCTCAGAATCGGAGCTCGCCGGGGAACCCTTCATGAATGCGATTTTTTTGTGGCCCTGATCGACCAGATGGTTCAACGCCAACCAAGCGGCGCGGCGATGATCCAGCACGATATTGGTCACGCGATTGATCCGGCGATGGCCGGCAATAGCCACAGTCGGAAGAGGCGGTTGGCCGTTCAATGCAGTATCGACTGTGATGAAACCTTCGACGCCGCGTTGTTGCAGCATACTCTCGTAGGTCGCGAGCAGTTTCATGTCGTGCCGGTGCGCCACCGTAAGGAAGAAAAAATCCCGCTTGCGAAGGTAACGTTCGATTCCGCCAATCACCAGAGAACTGTAGGCGTCGCCGATTTCTACGGCAATCACTCCGATCGTGTGGCTGCGCTTCACCTTCAGCGAACGCGCGAAAAAATTCGGCTGGTAGTTCAATTTGCGCGCCGCGGCCAAGATGCGATCTTTTGTTTTCTGAGGGACTGAACGCGCTGCGGGAGAATCGGTCAGCACATGCGAAACGGTGCTGGGCGTTAGGTTGACGCGCTCCGCCACGGCCTTTAGCGTGGCGGCTGGCTGCTTGGCCCGATCTGCTTTCTTTGTGCGAGGTTTCATTTAAGTAACGTCCTCGGAGGGCCCACGCCTGGCCTGAAGGTCGCTGGATTCGCAGCCGTATCAGGGTGCGGATTGTATGCAGAGAGCCGGCGACAAATCAAGAAAATCCAGCTATTACAATTTTCTTTTTAGAATATCGATATTTTCTATTGACAAAGAATCGATTGTGGAGCTAAATCTCCCGCATCACGGGGTAGTGTAAAACTACTAGCCGCAAAACCCAGTAGAACAACGATGTTTCTCGCAAGCTGGGTTGGTAAGTAGTTTGGTAGATTTGCAGGGCATGTAAGTAGAAGCTTGGTTAATTAGATTGCTTTTCGCCGCGGCCGCAGGTGCCACGCAAAGCGGCGGAACAATCCGACAGCGTGGTCGTGTGTTCAGAGATAGGTTCGTTGCTGCAACGAGTGCTGCCAGGGTCGATCAGGACATTGACAACCGCTCGTTGGATATGGGCGCAACGAGGCTTTGCCGGGTGAAAAGCCGTTTCTGAGGGAATGATCAATTTTCTGGGTGGATGGTCAATTTCTGGGGTGGAGGGATTCAATGAACGGATTATTCCGCTTCGCGCTTGCGTGTTGTCTTGTGGTGGGTGTGGCCAAACCGGCCTTTTCCCAGAGCAGAAACACTGGTGAGATTCGCGGCACAGTCGCAGATACTTCGGGAGCGGTAGTGGCAGGCGCCACCGTCACCCTCAGCAACATTGATACGGGCGAGACGAAGGACTTCGTTACCAACCAGGACGGCATCTACGATACCGTTTCCACACCCGCCGGAAACTATAAGCTTACGTTCACAGCCGCAGGCTTCAAGAAAGTTGTGCTCGGTCCCTTCACGCTGAATGTCGACGTAATTACGGAGAATGCCAGCCTGGAAGTTGGCGCAGTAACGGAGACGGTGGTCGTGACTGAGGCCGGCGTGCCTCTGCTCGACACCGAAACCAGCCACATGGGAACGGTTATGGAAGCGAAGACTATCGGCGTGCTGCCTCAAGTCGGCGCTGGAATTACCGGCAACGACTGGGCGAACTTCAATATTCTGCTGCCCGGCGCTGCCGGCGCCCCTTCGCAGCCAGGCGCGGAAGGTAGCGGCTCTTACAACGCCGGAGACGCAATCTCCATTAACGGTAACCTGCCCAACTACGCGAACTATCTCGCGGACGGCGCCGTCGTTCAATTGCCGGTGAGCAACAACGTGGACAACACGTTGTTCGAGGCGATCTCGGAAGTTCAAATCACCACGTCTTCGTTCTCGGCAGAGTATGGCATCGGCGGTGCGGTATTCAACCAAATCAGCAAGAGCGGCACCAACACCTTTCACGGGTCGGCTTATGAATTCTGGCAGAACAATATTCTGAACGCATCGCCGTATTTTCCAGTTCAAGTAAACGGCGCGTTCGAGAAAGCGGCACCGCCGTATTTGCGGTACAACGAGTATGGTGGTTCCATCGGCGGTCCGATTATCAAGAACAAGCTGTTCGTGTTCTTCGTCGTCGACAAGATCTATAACAACGGAGCGCCTTCTCCGCACACTAGTACAGTGCCAACTCTAGCGGAGAGAGGTATGGGCACGGCCAATCCTGGCGCCTTTGATTTCACCGGCAATCCCACGATCTACGATCCTACCAGCGCAGGTGTGAATGGCACTCGTACCCCGTTTGCAAACAACGTCATACCCGCGGCCTCCGCTGACCCCGTGGCGGTGAAGCTCCTATCCTTTTACCCAATGCCGAATGCGACGGGAACGCCTTTCAAGGACCCCACAACGGGGATCGTCTACCCGGGGGACATTCAGAACAATTACACGTTCTCGGCGTCCGCTCCGAACCCGAACCTCAGATTTTTTGGGCGCCTCGATTACGATCTGTCTACGAAGAACCGCATGACCTTCTCCATCAGCAACAAGAACAACCCCGGACAAAATATCAATGCGTCTCCTTGCCCCCTGAACTGCTTTTCCGGGGATATTGACGGTTATAACGTGCAGTATTCTGATACCTGGACGATCAGTCCCAATTTGGTCAACGAATTTCGCATGGGTTATACCAAGCAAGGCAACTGGTTCGTTCCGCAGACCCTGGGGTTTGATAATGCGACCGCGCTCGGTCTGCAATACGCGAAGGCGAACGTTTTCCCGAGCATCAACATCACCGGCTACGGCGGTTGCTGCACGCAAATATTGCAGCCGGGCACCAACGCCGTATATATCGAAAACCTTTACGACCCTTCGGATGTCTTAACGCTGGTCAAGGGTCGGCACGTCCTGCACTTCGGCGTTGAGGTTCTGATGGGTCAAGGCAACACCACGCCTTGGGGGAACATTACGGCGGGCAACTTTGCCTTCACCGGGCAGTACACCGCGCAAAATGGCGTCACAGCGTCTGGCTCGGGCCTTGCCGATTTTCTGCTCGGCGATGTTGAAAACTGGAACGCGAAGAATCAGACGACGTCTTATATGCGAATCAAGAGCCCGCAATTCTTCGTGCAAGATGACTTCAAGGTTAAATCGAATTTCACCTTGAATCTTGGCTTGCGTTATGTCGCAACAACGGGAATGAGCGAGATAAACAATAGCCTGGGCGGATTCGATCCGAATATCATCAATCCCTCCAACGGCACACTCGGCTCGATGTGGTTTGCGGGTCAGGACAACCGCACCACGTTGCAAAAACCAATCTACGACATCTTCCTGCCCCGCGTTGGGTTCGCCTGGTCTTGGAAGCCCGACACAGTCATCCGAGGCGGTTTTGGGATGTACTCGTACAACTTTAGCCAGGACACGTACGGCAATGGAATTGGAACCGGGTCACTCACGACCAGTCAAGGAAGTAACTCGGACCCGAATAACGGAGCTGGCCCAACGCCGTTGATTAACTTGGACGCTTCGGCTGCTACCGCCGCTTCTACTCTGAGCTACGTGGTCGGGTCGCCGGCTGCACGGGAACCGCTAAGCTACTGTTGCACTCCGGGTAAGTTCTCGAGCCAGACGTATGTTCCGTACAACGTTCCGGTGGGAAGAATCAATCAGTGGCAGTTGAGCGTGGAGCATCAATTCGCGGGTAATTTCATGGCCTCCATTGCTTATGTGGGCAGTCACGGCAGCAATCTGCAGTTCCCGACTGACCTTAACCAGATAACGAGCTCTGCCGGTTTGGCGGCTGGTCCGGACAATCAGGCTGATCGTCCGTTCCCATCTTGGGGAAACCTTGGGGGTAACAATTACAACGGCATCTCTAACTACAACGCAATGCAGCTTCAATTGACCAAGCGTTATTCCAACGGCTTGCTCTTCAGCGTCAACTACGTGTGGTCGCATTTCCTGGATGATCAGGATTCGTCCGGATGGGGCAGCCGGGGAGGAACGCAGTTCTGGCAAATCGGAAACGATCCCAAAGCTAACTACGCCAATTCGAACTTCAACATCCCGCAAGCTTTCAAGGGGTATGCTTCTTACGAGCTGCCCTTCGGTACGGGAAAGAGGTTCGCCAGTGAGGCCAACGCGCTGGAGAACGCTGCTATCGGTGGATGGAGAGTAGCTGGAACGTTCGTCACTCAGAGCGGGAATCCATTCACCATAATCAACAGCGTGAATAACAGCTATTCGCAGTGTGGTAACGGCTGCGATTGGTATCCCAATCGCGTGGGGAATCCGGGCGCCAGCATTCCCGCCGTGCCCGCCGGTTCGCAGCCAGGAACGATATCTTATTTCAATCCGGCAGCTTACGCTTCGGCTTCCGTCGGAACATTCGGCAACAACGGCAGAAACACTCTGGCTGGGCCGGGTCTGACCGTTTTCAACATGTCGCTGGCTAAAGACTTTCGCTTCGGAGAACGAGTGGGCCTGGAATTGCGATCAGACTGGGTCAATATCTTCAACCACCCGAGTTTTGCCGCCCCAGGCTACACGCTCGGGGGAGCTAACTTTGGGATAATAAACAGCGCAACGGGCGGTCCAAACGTGAACGGTGGCGTTACTGTCGCCCCTCGCAGCGGTCAACTTAGTGCACGCGTGACGTTCTAACAGAGACGGCCACCTAAGTACGAGGACGGCAGTCCCCCCTGCCGTCCTCATCTCTGTCTTGAGGGGACTGAGATTTTAGATTCCGCTTCGTTCGCCGTACAATCGGCACATGAGGACACAAACCGTCGTTTTGTTGTGGGTGGTTCTCCTTGTTGTGTTGCCGCCGTCTTTCTCCCAATCGACTCCCAGCCGCCAGCAGCAAATCGATGCTCACAACCATCAGGCTGCGGAATACTTGCACGAGAACAGACCTGATCTGGCGGTGCTCGAATTCAGGGCTATTGTCGCTCTCGATCCGAATAATGTGGACGCGCGTGGCAATCTGGGCGCGGTGCTCTACTTTCAGGGTTCATATGCGGAGGCGATTCCAGAGCTCCGCGCCGCTCTGAAATTACGGCCCTCATTGTGGAAGCTTCAGGCTCTTCTGGGCAATGCTGAGAAGCGCACGGGAGATATCAGCGCGGGTCGCGACGATCTGGAGAAAGCTTTTCCAAACGTGACGGATGAGAAGATTCGCATGGAGACTGGAATGGAGTTGATCGAAATCTACTCCGGGACGGGCGATCTGGATCAAGCCGCGGCGGTCGTGAGCGTTCTTCGCAAGCAGGAACCAGAGGATGAGGGCCTGCTCTACACCGCATACCGGATCTATTCGGATCTCGCCAACGAGTCGCTGCTCAGCCTGACGGTCGTGGCGCCGAATTCCGCCCGAATGCACCAAGCGATGGCGCACGAACTGGCGAAGCAAGGGCACACCGCGGAAGCGATCGAGAACTACCGGGCCGCGCTCAAGATCGCTCCGCAACTGCCCGGTCTCCATTTTGAGCTGGCCGAGATGCTTCGGACTGTGTCGACTCCCCAAGCGCACGATGAAGCCGAAAGCGAGTACAAGGCAGCACTAGAGGCCAATCCGCTCGATGAACAGTCTGAGATCAGGCTTGGCGATATCGCTGTTCAAAGAAACGATCTAAAGGAAGCCTACGAGCGCTACACGAAGGCCATTCGGTTGCAGCCGGGAGACCCCGAGGCAAACATTGGTCTTGCGAAGGTATTGATGGCCACGGATCAGCCACAAAAAGCCGAGCCGCTTCTGGTGCATGCCATCGCGCTGGATCCCACCAGTGCCGTGGCCCACTTCCGCCTCGGTACCGTCTATCGAGAGCTGGGGCGCGCCGAGGATGCCAAACACGAAATAGCGGAATACCAAAAGTATAAGGAGATGAAGGAAAAACTTCAGGAAATCTATAAAGAGATGCGTCTGGAGCGAACCACTGGCGAAAACGACGATGCAGATCCTAGAAGATAGTCTGGCCGCTGCCGGAGTGAAGGCCATCGCGGGCTCCGGCGCTGCCGAATTATTCACGCGCGGGTCTGAAGGCGCGTCGAATTTCCAAGAATTAACGCGGAGACGATCTCGATAATGAAGACAATTCTTGCAGCGCTGGCGCTATTGTCAACGGCCGTTCCGCTGCTCGGAACGTCGTACTATCCGGCGCGCCCAAACGATGCAAAAGCAGTTTACCTGTCGGCGGACAATTTCCCCGTAAAGGGGGACGGAATCGCGGATGACTCCGCTGTTTTGCAGCAGGCAATCAACAAGGTTCGCGAGACGACGAACCAGGGCATTCTGTTTGTTCCAGCGGGCCGCTACCGTCTCACCAGGACGATCTATATCTGGCCCGGAATCCGGTTAATAGGTTTTGGGACTGCGCGGCCTACATTTGTTCTCGCTGCAAACACGCCGGGTTTTCAGCAAGGGCCCGCGTACATGATGTTCTTCGCGGGCGGCGGGCCGACCCCGAATGCGTCTCCAGCGGATGCAAACCCGGGAACATTCTATTCCGCGATCAGCAATATCGACATTGAAATCCAAGAGGGAAATCCGGGCGCCGTGGGCGTACGCGCCCATTATGCGCAGCATTGCTTCCTGGCTCACATGGACTTTCACATCGGCTCAGGACTAGCGGGAATTCACGATGGCGGCAACGTCGCACAAGACGTCCATTTTTACGGGGGCCAATACGGCATCTGGACTCGGAAGCCATCCCCTGGATGGCAATTTACGGTGATCGATGCCACGTTTGAGGGCCAGCGTGAAGCGGCGATCAGAGAACGCGAGGCCGGCCTGACGCTGATCCGTCCACAATTCAAGAATGTTCCTACGGCGATCTCCATCGATGCTCAATTCTCCGACGAACTCTGGATAAAAGACGGACGCATGAAGAACATCACGGGGCCCGCGGTAATCGTCAGCAATGAGTACAGCGCCCGCACCGAAATCAATATGGAAAACGTCGTCTGCCAAAGCGTTGCTGTTTTCGTGTCTTATCGCGAGAGTGGAAAGAGCGTCGCGGGCCCGTCAGAGATATATCAGGTGAAGACCTTTTCTCACGGTCTTCATTATGAGGATATCGCAGCGGCGCCAGGTATGCGCGACGTGTACGATTCCACCGTCCTGAAGACTTTGCCGGAACCAGTCAAGTCCGACATTTTGGACCTGCCCCCAATGGAGACCTGGATTAATATCCGCGAGCTGGGCGCGGTCGGCGATGGCATGGCGGATGATACCGACGCGTTCAAAAAAGCCATCGCCGAGCACCGCGCGATTTACGTGCCGTCCGGCCAGTACCTTGTCACAGACACGATCACGCTAATGCCGGATACGATTCTTATCGGACTTCATCCGAGCGTGACACGTTTAGTGCTCGCGGATTCTACTCCAGCCTTTCAGGGCGTTGGCAGTCCCAAGCCGCTACTTGAAACTCCCAGCGGCGGAACGAATATCGTGACCGGCATCGGCTTGTACACAAACGGAATCAACCCCCGAGCGGTGGCCGCGAAGTGGATGGCTGGCAGCGAATCGATGATGAACGACGTTCGCTTCCTGGGCGGCCACGGCACAGTTGATCCGAATGCAACCGCGGCGGAAAGCTCCAAAGTATGGAAGGAGATCTACAACAATACCCATACCGCCGATTCCGATCTGAATCGCCGCTGGGATGGACAGTATCCCAGCCTATGGATCACCGGCGGCGGAACTTTCCTCGACATCTGGACGCCCAGCACGTTCGCGCAAGCGGGCTTGTACATCTCGAACACTTCGAGCGCAGGGCGAATTTACGAACTATCCAGCGAGCATCATGTTCGCAACGAGGTTGTTCTGGACCACGCATCCAACTGGCAAATTTATGCGCTGCAGACGGAAGAGGAAAAGGGCGAAGGCGGATTCGCCCTGCCGCTCGATATACGCGACTCGAGCAACATCACCTTCGCGAACCTGCACATGTATCGAGTCGTAAGCAGCTCTCAGCCGTTCCCGTACGCTGTGAAAGTTACAAACTCGACGAATATTCGGTTTCGCAACGTCCACTGCTACAGCGACAGCAAAGTCTCCTTCGACAACGCGCTATACGATCAAACCTATAATATTGAAATTCGTCAGCGCGAATTCGCCTGGTTGACGATTTCGGGCAACGCGCCAAAAGTCCAGCCCAACCAGCCGTCTCCTGTTCTCGTCGAGGGCGCGAAGGTAGAAAAAGTCGCCGGCGGTTTCTTCAATGTTTCCGGAGGTGCAGTCGACAGCTCCGGAAACGTCTATTTCGTGGATGCCAAATGGCAAACGATCTACCGCTGGACCACCGCGACGCGCCAGCTGTCAAAGGTTCGTGATAATCCGCTGGATCCAGTGCAACTTTGCTTCGATAAGGCCGGCGACCTGATCGTGATTTCGTACGCCGGAAAGGGCACCGTGTACAGTTTTAGCCCCGGCTCGCTGGATGATGAGGTTACGCTGCTGCCAGCCGTTCCGGCGCAGCCGCGCCCGGGAATGACCCCGGTCCTGCCCGCAGGGTACTGGAGAAATGAGAACGATTTCCTCGAAAAGATTGCCACCAAACCGCCTTACCAGTTCGTTTCTCCGGACGGAAGCACTTTCCTGCCCGCGGGAGAGGAGTTCGTCAGCGGGCAACTGTACTATGGGACTAAGTTGAATGACCTGTTGCGACCATTTGGCTTAGCACCCGCAGTGGAGGGCCAGCCCTACTACCTTACGAATGAATCCGGAGAGAAAACCTACGTCGGCGTTGTAGGTGACGACGGAGCGATCTCGAACCTGCGGCTTTTCGCCGATCGCGGCGGAGAATGCGTGACGGTAGACGAGAAGGGGAACGTCTATATCGCCGCAGGGCAGGTATTCGTGTACAACCCAGCAGGCGATCTGATCGATACGATCGATATTCCGGAGCGGCCCTCGCAGTTGTTGTTCGGGGGCAGCGACGGCCATATTTTGTTCATACTCGCGCGTAGCTCCTTGTACGCCGTGCAAACCCGTTATCGAGGGCGCTGAAAAGAGCGAATCCTGAATTTGCCAGGGCCATCGGAATACACGAATTCCCACGCGAGGGCTGCGCTGTTTGCAGCCATAGCGGTACTGCTAATTTGCGTTCCGGCTTTCTCTCCGTCATCGCTGGGCCGTCAGCCCAAATTTGATCAGCCCGGTCGCAAATCAGATGAGCCGTATCTCGCGGTGAATCGTTTCGGCCAGTCGGCATCTGGTTCGCAGACTGATGTTCCGTTACCTCAGTTGGTAGACATCACCGCTTCGACGGGCATCAAATTCGATCACCTTTCCAGCCCCGAGCAGAAATACATTGTGGAGTCGATGAGCGGAGGCGTCGCTCTGATTGATTATGATCGCGACGGTTGGCCCGATATTTACTTCACCAACGCGCAGAGCGTGGACATGGCTCTGGCCGGCAAGAAAGCGCGCAGCGCGCTGTACCACAATAATCATGACGGGACCTTCACAGACGTCACGGATAAGGCGGGCGTCGGCTATCCCTGCTGGGCCATGGGTGCTGTCGTGGGCGACTACAACAACGATGGCTGGCCAGATTTGCTCGTGACGTGCTTCGGAGGAGTGGTGTTGTATCGCAACAATGGCGACGGAACATTCACGGACGTAACCAAGCAAGCCGGACTGCGTAACGATTCACAGTGGGCAACGGGCGCGGCCTTTGGCGACTACGATCGCGATGGTTGGGTCGACTTGTTCGTCTCTCATTACGTGGATTTTCATCTGGACGATCTTCCGGCGTTCGGTTCCCGCCAGACCTGCAAGTATCGCGGAATCGATGTCCAATGCGGCCCGCGTGGGCTCAAGACTTCCTCGTCCAACCTTTATCACAACAACGGCGACGGAAATTTCACGGACGTATCGAAGCAGAGCGGAATTCGTGACTCTCCCAATGCGTTCGGATTAACGGCCGTTTGGTCGGACTTCGACGACGATGGGCATCTTGATCTATTCGTAGCGAACGATGCCGGGAGAAATTATCTCTTCCAGAACGATCGGAGCGGACATTTCACCGAGATCGGATTTGCCGCGGGCGTAGCCGCCAGCCAGGACGGGGCGGAACAGGCGAACATGGGTGTTGCCCTTGGCGACTACCTGCACACCGGGCGTTTCTCCATTGCCATAACCCATTTCAGTGATGAATACGCAGCATTGTTTCGAAACGATGGCGGTATGAGTTTTACTGACGTTTCATACACTTCCGGAATTGCCCCAAGCACCACTCCGTACGTTGGGTGGGGCGACGCATTCTTCGACTTTGACAACTCCGGCTGGCTCGATCTGTTCATGGTGAACGGGCATGTTTACCCGCAAATGGATACTGCGGAAGCGGGACCGAAATACCGCGAGCCGAGCCCTGCTGTTCCATAACCAGCACAACGGCACGTTTAAGGACATCAGCAAACTTGTCGGGCCTGCCCTTCAGCTCCCAAGAGTCAGCCGGGGAGTCGCAGTCGGTGATCTGTTCAACGACGGCCGGATGGATATTGTTATTGAAAATCTAAAGGGCAGCCCCACAATCCTCCAGCCACAAGGTGGTCCTGCGAATCACTGGATTGACCTCGAACTCGCCGGCTCGAAAAGCAACCGTCTGGCCTTGAACGCACGCGTAAAGGTGAGTGCGGGAGATCTAGTGCAGACATCTGCGGTGTTGAGTGGAGGGAGTTATCTCTCCCAGAACGATCTTCGAATTCACGTGGGCCTCGGCAGCAGTAAACGTGTTGATAAGGTGGAAATCTTTTGGCCGGCGGGAACGACCGAAGTGCTGACTGACCTACCTGCCGACCACATTTACGATGTGAAAGAAGGCGAAGGCATCGTTGCGCAGGAAAAAATCAAGCCGGTGCTTCCAAAGAATTGATCTTGCCTCGCACGCGCGCGTCACTGCGTGAATGTCATTTTTGCAATCGCAACGAAAACTTTGGACTCAAGGAGAACGCCGTGAAAAACGAAACTTCGCGCCGGGATTTTCTGGGAATTTCAGCGCTGGGACTGGCGGCAGCGGTCACACCGAAGGAGAAGGTGCTGCCGCCGGCGGCCGCAGCAACCGGGCCGGAAAATCAGGCCTCGAAAGACGGCTCAGTCATTTCCATTTGGGTGACGTCCGGCGACGAACACTTTGCGCCTGCTCCTCAGGCCACCTGGGGTCCGTCATCAGCAGCGCCCGGGGCCGACCAGATCCAACTAAACCCCGCCACAAAGTTCCAGGAAATACTGGGATTCGGTGGCGCGTTTACAGACGCTACTTGTTACATGTTCAACCAGCTCGCGCCCCCAGCGCGAGAACAACTGTTTCACGAGATGTTCCATCCCTCGGAGATGGGTCTAAATGTTGGCCGCATCTGCGTCGGATCCAGCGACTACTCCACAAAAGTTTACAGCTTCAACGACGGCGATGCCGATCCACAGCTGACGCGGTTTTCGATCGAGCACGACCGCGAATACATTCTTCCGATGCTGCGTCAGGCGCGGCAGGCTAATCCTGAGCTGTTCCTGTTTTCGTCCCCGTGGAGCCCTCCCGGCTGGATGAAGTTCAACGGTTCCATGTTGGGTGGGACGATGCGCAAGTATTACTTCGCGGTTTACGCGCAGTACTACCTCAAGTTTCTGCAGGCGTATGCCGCCGAGGGCGTCCCGGTGCAAGCACTAACCTCGCAGAACGAAGTGGACACAGATCAAGATGGCAAAATGCCCGCGTGCATATGGGCCCAGGAATACGAAATTCAATTCGTGCGCGATCATCTGGGGCCGCTTCTGGAAAGCACCGGGACACCGACCAAGATCTGGATTTTGGACCACAACTACAATTTGTGGGGCCGCGTCATCGACTCACTCGAGGACGAAAAGCTTCGCAAATACGCCAATGCGGTCGCGTGGCACGGCTACGTTGGGACTCCCGACATGATGAGCAGGGTCCATGACGCTTTTCCGGACACAGCGATGCACTGGACCGAAGGAGGGCCTGACTACAAAGATCCCGACTATCTAACGGATTGGTGGAAGTGGGGACGCACTTTCAGCAGCATCCTGCGCAACTGGTGCCGCTCCATCACGTCGTGGAACCTGGCGCTCGACGAGCAAGGCCGACCGAACCTTGGACCATTTCCCTGCGGCGGCGTGGTCACGATCAACTCGCAAACCAAGGAGATCACGCGCAGCGGACAATACTGGGCGTTTGCACACTATTCCCGCGCTGTGCGCCGGGGCGCTCGCCGCTTCGACTCCCAGAGCACGGCCATTGATCTTCACCACGTAGCCGTTGAAAATCCCGGCGGCCAACACGTGTTGGTGGTGAGCAATGCGGGCGCCGCGCGGACGGTCCAATTGCAGCTCGGAAATATGGCGGCTTCGGTTCCGTTGAAGGCCAAATCATTGACCACTTTAGCGTGGAAGTAATTAAGCGGGTCCGGTGTATCGAGCCCGATATGATTTCGTCGACGAGCTGGCCGGCTGGAAAACACAATCAGCGCAGAGCGACGGTACTCAATAGAACACGCCGCGTCCATTCGTGAGGCCAATCCGCCAGGAACTAATCACCCCGCTTGCCAGCATCACGAAAAATCGGCTCTCGCATGGACGCTATCAATCCAAACATCGCCACACATCCCGCTAGAGGCAGCAACAGACCAGTGCGCAAACTCCCTGTTGCCGTCGACATTAGTCCCACCAACCAGGGCATCGTGGCGCCGCCCATGCCCGCGAGCGCAAACATGATCGCCCCAATTCGCCGCGATCGCTGGCCATAGGCCTTCACCAGCCACGCAACCAGGATCGGATAAATCCCCGCGAACCCCAAGCCGGCTGCACTAACGCAGATCGCGATGCTTGCAAACGTCCTGGCCCGCGATAGCAGGCAGATAGCTACGGCCGTCAGAATCAAGCCGCTCGCCAGCAGCGTACGCTCGCGCCACCGGTACAGAACCAGCGGTAGAAGGGCGCGTCCGGTTAGTATTCCCCCCCAAAAAAACAAGGGCGCCAGAGCCCACAGGTCGCCAGAATCGAGATGCATTCGTTTCGTCAGTGAGGCAACCCAACCCGCAATCGAGTTCTCCGATCCGACGTACAGAAAAAACAGCCCCGCCAAGTTCACCGAACTTCTCATGCTAATATTCTCTCTGCGCGTCGGCGTGGACTGCCGCTGATCTTCTTCCGTTACTCCAGGCTCCAAGTTCATCGTCACCAAGATCAGAGCCGTAAGCACCGAGGCTGACGCGATTGCGTAGAGAAGGTACGGGATTGCCTCCTGCCGTTGCGCGAGCATCACTACGGGGGCCGACGCAACCGCACCGATTCCCCAAGCCAGATTCAGAATGCTGAGCGCCGCCGCGCGTCGTGCTTTTGCTACTTCCGCCACCCACAAATTCGTCGCAGAGAGAGCCTGTCCCAATCCGCACCCGAACAGCGCCGCTGCGGCCAAGCACGCGAGGTAGCTACGCAGGCTTAAGCCCGCAACTCCCAGCGCAATCAGACTGAAGCCGCACACGAACACGTATCGGTATCCTCGTCCGATCAGCGCGCTGAGCGTAGAGACTCCCACCATGGACCCACAAAACTGCGCGGTGAAAAAAAGTCCGGCGCGTTGGTCGCTTAAGGACCAGCGGCCAATAAGTATCGGCAAAACAGGACCCATCAGCGTCGTTACAATACCGGCGACAACATATCCCGCGTGCAGCACAACGGATGCAGGAGAGGAAATCGGAAGGGCAACCGGCCGATCGTGGGTGGAACCCATGTTGAGACGCATTCTGCCGGAATGCTCGTCTGCCGGCAACTTTCTAGTGGTCCACGCGCACAACTTGGAAATTCCGCATGCCCATTTGGTGTGGCGCGCAGGAGGATTCCGAGTTTCAACTCTCGACACATCCCGAGGCTGGCAGGCAATAACGCGCGCCAAAATGTTAGACAATCGTTATTCTATTGAGGTTCGCCATGGCATAAGCATCTGCGAATTGCTAACATGGATGTCCCTAGTCGACGATGACGAGCGCAGAGAGTCCGACGCCGCCCTCCCCATGCGCCACCTGACGGAATATTGTCTCCCCGGCTCGAGAGTATTTGTCGAGGTGAATGAGTGACGATGCTCAACGAGGACCGGCTCTTCCCGGCGGAGCCCAACACACGTTTCATCGCGAAGCGGCTTTATTCCAGTGTAAGCGCTTTGCCGATCATCAGTCCCCACGGCCACACAGATTCTCGCTGGTTCGCCGATAACGAGCCCTTTCCAGAGCCCGCCCAATTGTTTGTTGTTCCCGACCACTATGTCTTTCGCATGCTTTACAGCCAAGGCGTTCCCCTAGAACAGTTAGGAATCGGATCAACGTCTCTGGAGGATCCCAGACGCGTATGGCGCATTTTCGCGCAGCACTATTATCTTTTTCGCGGGACACCGACCAGACTCTGGCTGGACTTCGCGTTCCTGGAACTCTTTGGCCTGGAGGCGCGGCTCACCCCTGCGAATGCCGACGATTATTACGACTCCATCGTGGAGAAACTCAGAACCCCGGCGTTTCTACCCCGGTCACTGTTCGAACGCTTTCGGCTTGAGGTGCTGGCGACCACCGATTCACCCCTGGATTCGCTCGCGCATCATGAAACGATCCGCGCTTCGGCCCTCAAAGGACGAATCATTCCGACATTTCGTCCTGACCCGGTCGTTGACCCTGATTATCCTGAGTTCGAAGAAAATCTTGGCCGTCTCGCGCAGATGACCGCCACAGATACAAGCTGACTGGCAAGGATACCTTTCCGCGTTGCGCCAGCGACGGTTGGAGTTCAAAGCCCTCGGCTGCACGGCGACAGATCATGGCCACCCCACGGCAGCAACCGCCGACCTCAACGCTAATTCCGCAGCTCGTCTCTTTCACAAAGTAGCTTCAGGCGGTGGCGACCGAGACGACCGCGAATTATTTCGCGCTCAAATGCTCACCGAAATGGCCGCGATGAGCCTGGACGACGGCCTGGTCATGCAAATTCACCCGGGAAGCCTTCGCAACCACAATACGCGGTTGTTCCAGAGCTTCGGACGAGATGTCGGCGCGGACATCCCCACTCCCACCAACTACGTGCAGGCGCTGCGGCCCTTGCTGGATCGTTTCGGAAACGAGCCGCGCCTCACTATCATTTTGTTCACTCTCGACGAATCGACTTACAGCCGCGAATTGGCTCCGCTCGCTGGACATTATCCCTGCCTCCGGCTGGGTCCTGCGTGGTGGTTCCATGACAGTCCGGAAGGGATGATGCGGTTTCGCGAAAATACAACGGAAACCGCCGGCTTCTATAACACGGTCGGTTTCAATGACGACGCCAGGGCGTTTCTTTCGATACCTGCAAGGCACGATGTGGCGCGCAGAATAGATTGCTCGTTCCTTGCGCGCATGGTCGCAGAACGTCGAATCGATGAGGACGAATCCTACGAAATCGCCGCGGACCTCGCATACGGGCTCGCGCGAAAAGCGTACCGGCTTTGAGCGTGAGGGCACACGACGCGGGTTCTCCCCTAAGCAGCGTGCGATGGACGGTGTGCGCGATGCTGTTCTTCGCCGCCTCGATTAATTACCTGGATCGCCAGGTCCTTGGCCTCTTGGCTCCTACTTTGCAGCACTCCATCGGCTGGACGGAAGCACAATATGGGTACATCGTCGGTGGATTTCAATTCGCCTACGCAATCGGCCTTGTCCTTTCCGGGCGTCTGGTGGATAAGCTGGGGAGCCGCATCGGCTATGTCATCATCATGGCGTTCTGGAGTCTCGCCTCGATGGGACATGCGCTGGCTGTATCCGCGCTTGGTTTTGGAGTCGCGCGCTTTTTCCTGGGCCTTGGTGAGTCGGGCAGCTTTCCGGCCGCGATCAAGACGACGGCGGAATGGTTTCCGCAGCGAGAGCGCGCGCTTGTAACTGGTACCTTCAATTCTGGCACGAATGTGGGCGCAATTCTTGCGCCCGCCTTCATTCCGTGGATCACCCTGAAATTCGGTTGGCGCGCCGCGTTCTTGGCCACGGGGCTCTTCAGCGCAATCTGGATCGTGTGGTGGATCACGCGGTATTACAGCCCCGAGCATCACCCGCGCGTCAGCGCCTCTGAACTTCAATACATTCGCGACGACCCTCCAGAGTCCCTGGCTGAGATTCCCTGGACGAAGCTCCTGACTTACCGACAAACCTGGGCGTACTCCGCGGCAAAGTTTCTTACTGATCCCATCTGGTATTTTTATCTTTACTGGCTGCCGAAGTTTTTTGATTCCCGTTATCATCTCGGGCTTGGCAGCATCGGCCTGCCGCTTATTGTCGTTTACAACTTGTCCGCTGTGGGAAGTATCGGCGGCGGATGGCTGCCAACAGCGTTTGACAAAGCCGGAATGTCGATCGCTAAAGCGCGCCTGTTCGCGATGCTTATCTGCGCGTGCCTCATTTTGCCTATCTTTCTTGCGAGCCGGGTCACCTCCCTGTGGTCTGCGGTTGGTATATTGGGTCTAGCGACAGCGGCGCATCAGGGATGGTCCGCAAATTTGTTTACGACCGCTTCGGACATGTTTCCGCGCAGTTCCGTTGGCGCAGTCGTGGGGATCGGCGGAATGGCAGGCTCGGTAGGCGCTGTCCTATTTTCAGTGGGCACGGGGTGGTTGCTGCAGTCTTATCACAGCTACGCGCCTTTGTTCTCCATAGCCGCGGCTTCGTATCTTGTGGGGCTGTTAATTCTCGTGATTTTGGCGCCAGGCTTGAGAAGGGCCGGTGTGCCGGCGGGTTGTTGAGTGCGACACGCAAACAAGGCCTGAGCCACGCGATAATGTTGGCGATGATTCTTTTGGTAATAAGTGTAACCAGGTCAGGAAAGACGACGGAGGGGAAGCTGCTTGTGCAGCGATTGGGCTGGCTGTTTCTGGATGCCGACAATTTTCAACCTGCGGAGAATGTTGAATTCGCGAGGATTAGAATCCGAGTATAGATAATGAGTCTCTACTGCACACACGGCGGCCCCGATCTTGAGCTGGCTTCGAGCGAGCTAAAGGATTTGTTGTCTGCCGCGCTTGAAAAGCTTGGCAGGCGCAAAAAAGTCCTGGTAGTTCCACCCGATCAAACGCGTGCGGCGTCGCGAGCCGGCGAGCTGACGCGTTACGCATGGGACTATTACCGAGAAGGTGTGCGCGCGGTCCTGCCGGCGTTGGGAACGCACAAGGCAATGTCGGCAGAGCAGATTGCCGGAATGTTCGGCAACGTCCCCTCCGGCCTCTTTCATGCGCACAAATGGCGAGACGACGTGGAAACGATTGGGGTGGTTCCGCGGGATTTTATTTACGAGCAGTCGGAAGGCAAGCTGGACTATGAATGGCCCGCGCAGGTGAATCGGATGATTTCCCGAGGTGATTTTGATCTGATTTTATCAATCGGGCAAGTTGTGCCGCACGAAGTGATTGGGATGGCGAACTACAATAAAAATATCCTGGTGGGAACTGGCGGGCCAGACAGCATCAATCGCAGCCACTATCTAGGAGCCGTCTACGGGATGGAGCGGATCATGGGACGAGCGGATAATCCCGTTCGACGCGTGCTGAACTACGCGGCTTCTCATTTTCTAGTTGCCCTGCCAATCGTATATGTCCTGACGGTGGTGAGCAGGAATACTTCTGGAGCAATTGTGGTGCGCGGGCTGTTCATCGGGGACGACTCGGATTGTTTTCATGCCGCTGCGGAGTTGAGCTTCCGCGTGAACTTCACCCTGATGCCTCAGCCGATACGCAAAGCCGTGGTTTACCTCGACCCGCACGAATTTCACAGCACCTGGCTGGGAAACAAAGCGATTTACCGCACGCGTATGGCGATGGCCGATAGCGGCGAACTGATCATCTTGGCGCCGGGTGTGCGAGGCTTCGGCGAAGACGTCCGAATCGACAAGCTGATCCGCAAGTATGGATATCACGGCAGCGAGGCTACTGTAGCCATGGTGAAAGAGAATGCGGACTTGGCTGTGGATTTGAGCGCGGCGGCCCACTTGATTCATGGATCATCCGAGGGCCGGTTCCGGGTCACTTGGTGTCCGGGACATTTGACCCGGAAAGAGGTGGAAGCGGCGGGATTTGAATACGCTGAACTGAGTCAGATGATGCAACTGTACGATCCTGCCAAGCTGCCGCAAGGTTGGAATCGGGTAGCGGGTGAAGAGATTTATTTTATCGAGAATCCCGGCTTGGGCTTGTGGGCGTCTCGAGATTGCTTCTAGCGATACGACGGGCGGCGCGAAAATGCCATCGTCAAATCCGCCGCGGCCGCGCAAACGTTCTGCAATGCCATCGAAGAATTGAATTGGAGGCAGCGAACAAAATGTTCTCCGTTCTGGACTTGTCGGGCAAGGTAGCGGTAGTGATTGGCGGGACATCCGGAATCGGCAAGACATTGAGCTTGGGCCTGGCGGATGCTGGCGCAAACGTAGTTGCCACGGGACGGAATGCGGCGAATGTGGAAGCAGTCGCCCAGGAGATTGAAGCACGGGGGCGGCATACACTCAGGGTAACGACGGATACACGCGACAAAGGTTCATTGCAACAATTGCTGGCGGCCTGTTTGGAGCGCTTTGAAAAAGTCGAAGTCCTGTTGAACTGCGCGGGCAAGATCAAGCGTGCGCCCACGTTGGACTTCCTGGAAAGCGATTGGAACGACATTCTGGACACCAACCTGACGGGGACGCTCCGCGCCTGCCAAGTGTTCGGACAACACATGCTGAGCCGTAAGAACGGCCGCATCATCAATATTGCTTCGCTGAACAGCTTTGTGGCGTTGCACGAAGTGGCGGCGTACGCCGCGAGTAAGGCGGGCGTGGCGGCGCTGACGCGGGCGTTGGCGGTGGAATGGTCAAGAGACGGCGTCTTAACGAATGCCATCGCTCCAGGAGTTTTTCACACGTCGCTGAATGCGGACCTGCTGGACAATACGCCGCGCGGCAATGAATTGTTGATGCGCACTCCGATGGGACGATTCGGCAAGCTGGACGAACTGGTGGGAGCGGCCGTGTTTCTTGCGTCGGATTCGGCGTCGTTCGTGACTGGACAGATTCTTGTTGTGGACGGCGGATTTCTGGCGAGCGGTGTTAATCAGTAGCGATGGCCAGTATATGACGCTGAGCCACCAGATCGCAGACAACGGAATTCTTGCGGACTCTCCGTGAGTCCGTGCTAGAGAACGGGAAGGGAACAGTCGGCCCCGACTACCGTTCAAAACCGTGATGCAAGATGCAAAAAAGAGCTAGACGAATCAACAACATAGATTGTCTGGCGCAATCGGCAGGTCCCCGGTTCAAGTCCGGGCCTCGGCTCCATCTTTCACCGTAAGTTACACGGAGTGCCCTTCCAGCGAAAAATCCGAAGTGCAGCACAGAACGCAGCAATGGCGCTCCGTGCGAAAAATTCGCGTGCTCTCAAGCGGCGGAGCTGAGTCAATCCCATAGGAAAAAATCAGAAGCTGGTGTCGCGTGGATGAGATGGCGTGCGCAGGATCGATCGCGAGGTCCGACGTCGAAGTCACAATGCACCGGCACCAGAACGGATTTCGCGCGGAATAAGTTGAAAAAGAACGGAGCCGCCGCCGTGAGGCGACGGCCCCTAGGGGGTGGGGTCCCCTTCGCTGCAAATCCTGCGCTGCAACTCAGAACAAAAGTTTCAGCCCGAATTGTATTTGCCTGCCCGGATTAGCAGACTGCGCCAATCCGAATGTTGTACCCGCAATGGAGGCCGTTTGGCGCCGAGAATACCGGCGTATTTGTGAAATTGATGAACTGCGTCATGAACTGTAGATTGAAGCGCTCGGTGAGGTGGAAATTCTTAGTGAGGTTTATATCCGCGGTCGACAGGCCAGGCCCGCGGAAGGAACCCACTCCACAATTTCCGAAGGTGTGCGTTGCCGGCAAGGTCACTGCCGCTGGATTCAGGAACTGCACCCCAATGTTTCCGGAAATGTCCACCAGACGCTCCACTGCCTTGTTGGCTGACGCCCGGAACACAGTTGGGACGATATGCGGCGCCCACTCCGCCGCCCGTGCCGGACTGATCTGGCGCGGACGGATTGATTGCGAATCCGGAGTGCACGTTGAATCCCGTCGCAACCTGCCAGCCGCCAATGATCTGGTTGACGACGCTGTTCACGCCGCTGCCGAATTGCTTTCCGTGGCCGAACGGCAGATCGTAAATTACATAGCCGTTGAACGCGCTGGCGATGTCACTGATGCAGCGGCCGTAGTCCGCCTTCTGGTCATAGATGTTCTGGAAGAAGAAGTATCCGCCGCCGGTTTGGCTTACGCCGATGCCTTCTTCGTCGCCGTATTGGCCAAAGTAGCCCAGCGAATTGGAGAGGCACTTGGACCAGGTGTAGTTCACTTGAGCCTGCACGCCATGCCAGGGGCGCTCGATCAGCGTGAGTTCCAGAGCGTTGTAGCGCTGGATCGCGCTGGAATCGTTGTAGCGCACGTTCGCTCCGGCCGCGAGGAGCGGCGGCGCAAACGGGCTCGGCGAAAGCACACCACCTGAGAGCATCTCCTGATTCAGCAGGTAAATGTCGGTCATGTGGTCAATCTTATTGCCAACGTAAGCCGCGGAAACCGTCGTGCTATTTCCAAACTGATGTTGAATCGTGACGTTCCATTGCTGGTCCACAGCCGGTTGCAGATTTGGATTGGTCAGGTGCAGCGTGGTGGAGGACAAGCAGTCAGGCGAAAAGGCCATCGAGACCGACGACTGTGCACGGAGCGCTGGGAAAAGCCGTGTAGCCCTGGTCCAAAGTGAAAGGAGGCAAGGCCAGTCCGGTGTTATTCGCTTCGCGATTTACCACATAAGGAGGATTGACGACCGCGAGGTTGTTGACGCCGTTGCCTTCCATGTAAGTGGAAATTCCGTACGCCGCGCGAATCACCGTATTGTGGCATAAATCCAGGCTGCCACGCCAGACCGATGCGCGGCTGGAAATTATCAATGCCATGTATAGGTGTTGTAGTTCGTGCCGATCTGCGGCGTGCCGGTGAACCTGTCGAAATTGACGTTGTTCAAGCTGATTGGCATCACCGCGCGGCGTAGTCAGTTCGTAACGCATTCCGAGGTTTAGCGTCAGGTGACTGGTGATGCGCCAGTTATCCTGCACGAAGGCGCCGAACAGGCTATTGCGCAAATTAAAACTCAGCGGAGTTCCCAGCGTCACGTCGCTCGGCAGACCCGAGGAGAAAATCTGCGAATCCGTTCCCTGGGACTGTTCCGGTAGCGCTATTCCCCGTGTACTGCCCGCTGAAAGAGAACGATCCCGCGACGCCTTCGTTACCCGGGTAAATATCGTTCATGATGTAATGAAAATATTCAAACCCAAAGTGAATTGCGTGCTTGCCGTGCGTCCAGGTCGACGACGTCTTCCAGCCTCGATGGTAGTGTCGTGGAAAATCTCGACGCCATCCGTGCTGCCCAGGCTCGTGTAAGTTCCACCGTTGCACGACGGACCGGCGAAGGTGATACACGGGAAGGATGGTGGTGGGAACGCCAGGGATTCCAAAGCTTTCCGGCAGGTTGATGCCCGTCGGATTCGTATAGACCTGGTCGTTCGCCGGAAAATCCTGGAAGCCCACGCGAAACTCGTTGAGCAAGAGGGCGAGAAGGTATGCGCGTAGTCCAATACGAAATTCTTCAACGGATATTCCCTGGTGAGGTCGGGGAGTAGCTGGATGCCGTTGGTGGTGTTGTTGATCACGTACTGCTGTGACCAGCGTCCCATGACGTGGTCGTTGCGCGGTTGCTTGCCAGTCCAACCTTCAAGTCACCCTGGTACGAATCAACATAGCTGTGTTGGATGTAGCTGGTCTGGTTCGGAGCCGGGAACAGCGAAGAATTAATCATATTCTGAGCGGCGGCGCTGAGAATCGGAACCTGGTTGTTCAGAAAGGGCGCTCGGGTCGCCGGATTCGCGCTGGAGATTGGGATTGTAGAGCTGCTCGCGAAGGAGTCGTGCAAATGCCGGCGGTGAAGCCCGTGGTACAGAGCGATGAAAAGTCGCCGGTGCGAAACGCCGCTGGCACCGCGGCGAAGGGCACCGAATTCGCGGGCGTGTTGTAGAGCGATTCCTGGTAATCCATGAAGAAAAACAGTTTGTTCTTGATGATCGGACCGCCAAACGTTGCGCCAAAATCGTTCCACTGCAGCGGATTGCGCGGCAGTATCGCCCCACTGCCGCCGGGCTGCTGATTGAATTGCGAAATGGCCTTGTTCTGCCAGGTGTTGGCGTTCAGATCGGTATTGCGCAGGAATTCGAAAATGTCGCCGTGATACTGGTTGGTGCCAGACTTCAGGGTCTCCACCACCACGCCGCCAATGTAATTGCCGAAATCCGCTGGGGCATTTCCCGCGATGATGTTGAACTCCTGCACCGCGTCCACGCCTGGGCACATAGCCGACTTCGTTGTTGTCGGCCTGGTTGGTATCCATTCCGTCCAGCGAAAAATTGTTGTCTTGCTCGCGCGCGCCGTTCACGTACGGGCGGCCGGTGCCAAACGTGGCTTGCGGCGCCTGGAACGCAAAGATGTTCGGGCTCACTACTCCCGGCGTCAGCAGCGTCAACTGATTGACGATTGCGCGTGGATAAAGGCAACGCGCGTGGCGGCGTTTGAATCCAGCAGCGTGCCCAGTTCGGTCGAGTCCGTTTGCAGCAGGGGAGGGGCGGCGGTAACTTCCACGGTCTGCGAAACGTTGCCGACCTTCAACTGGAAGTCAATACGCGCGATCTGATTCAGAATCAGCGTGAACGCGGGGTGCACTTGCCTTGGAGAAGCCGGAAGCTTCCACCGCCACTTCGATATTGCCCACCGTCACCTGCGGAAAGGTGTAGGCGCCGGAACTGTTCGTCTGCGTCGTCATGATGGTGCCGCGATCAACGTCGCGAGCCGTGACGGTAGCGGTCGTAACGGCTGACCCTGACGGGTCGGTCACCGACCCGGTGATGGTTCCCGATGCTTGCTGTCCCCAGGCCGGCGGGACAATCGCGATAACCCCGATTACTAAGTAACACGGAACACAGCAACGCCACGACGGTGCAACGCGAATTCTTGTTCACAAAAGCCTCCTGCGTGGATTCTTTGCGGCGAAGCGACATAGCAACCCCCAAGCACCCGAAAGATGGAAAGAGCTATATAGCGGAAAATATAGCTTGTCAAGAGGAAAATGCGAATGTATAAGGCTTCTGATAGACTTGTTGAATACGCTCTATAGCGGATTCGGCCAGCTCTATAGCAGCGTGTTTGCACTTAGGGGGCGGATCCCCGGCGCCTTGTTGGCTGCGCCGATGGCCTAACCTGCTAGACTCTCAACAATTTCCGGAGCTTTCATGACACCGATCGGCCGTAACGGCGAGCCCACTTACAAGCGCATCCAGAACGTCATCCGCAAGCGCATCGAATCCGGCCAGCTGCGGCCCGGCGACGCCGTCGCTTCCGAACGCGAGCTCGCCAAGATGCACAAAGTCAGCTTGATGACGGCGCGCCACGCGCTAGCGGACCTGGCGCGTGAGGGCATGGTCGAGCGCCGCCACGGTTCCGGCACCTTCGTCGCGCCGCCAAAAATTCATTTCAACAAGCTGATGAGCTACACCGAGCAGATGGCCAGCCGCGGATTGATAGGAAGATCGAAGATCATTTCCGCGAGCGTGCTCGACAATGAACACGAAATCGCCGCGCGGCTTTCGCTGCCATCCGGCAGCCACCTGTTCATGCTCGAACGCGTGCGGCAGGCGGGCGACGAACCATTTGCGCTGGAGACTTGCTATTTGTCCGCCGACGAATTTCCCGCGCTGGCGGGCGGAACGCTGGAGCGCGGCTCGCTGTTTGTCACGCTGGAGCGTGAATACGGCGTGGAACTCGCCTACGCCGACGAAGAAATTGACGCCACCGCCGCGGATTTGAAAACCGCGGAACTGCTGGCCGTGCCGCGCGGCTCTCCGCTGCTGCGAATTCGCCAGCTGATTTTCACCACGAAGGGAAGAGCCTGCATGTACGTCCTAGGCCTATACCGCTCCGGCCGCCACACCCTGGTGATTCGCAGATTCCGCTGACGCGCACGATTCTTCGCGGCGCCTTTCCTGGGAACGCCATTCTCCTGAATGGCGTTTTTATCGGGGTTCCGCAGCCTACGACAAGAGAGTACAGGTTCTCGCACATCTTCCGCTTCAAACCACTTTTTCAGGCGAGCCATGGCCCCGGCTTAGTTCGCGCGACATTTGCCAGGCGCACAATGCCGCCAGCGTCGTGAGGCAAATTCCCAGGCCCCATTTTTCCATCAGCAATTTTCCGACGCCGAACAGCGCGCTGTACACCATCACCGTGCCCAGAATCCAGCACCACAGATTGCGACCGAGATCGTGCGTCGCGGGAATTTCCGGAGCCAGCGCAGAAATCGTCTTCCATCCCGTTACGTCCGGGCGAACTTTGCGATAGAACGAGAGCAGGATGCTGTTCGGTTCCGGCGCGGTGAGCACGGTGACCAAAATCCATACCGTCGTCGTGACGAACGTAGTGGTAAGTACATTTTTCGCAAACAGTACCGTCGCCGAGCCGGTGTAAAACGTCGGCCGGCCGATCAGCGCGTTCCACAATCCTTCCGAGTTCAACGCCAAAGTCAAAACCAGCGCGGTGATCATCGAGGAAATTTCGCTCCACGCATTGATGCGCCACCAATACCAGCGCAGCAAATAAACGCTGCCGGTTCCCGGCGCCCACTTCCAGCACAGCTTGCCATCCGGAACGAATCGAAGCCAGCTGCGCGGAAACATAACCGCTCGCGATCACCAGCAGCACGGTAACAACCTGCGAAGCGCGCACATAGTGGCGTTCGGAAGCATGGCGCACCAGAAAGCGGCGGTAGAAATCTTCGACGACATACGAAGTGCCCCAGTTCAATTGCGTAGCGATCGTGGACATGAACGCGGCGAGGAATCCCGCGACGATGATGCCGCGCAAAGCGTGCGGCACATGGTCGTTGACGATCATCATGTAACTGGTTTCCGGATGCGCAAGTCCGGGGTACAACACGATCGCCGCGAGCGCGGTGAGAATCCACGGCCACGGCCGCAGCGCGTAATGCGCCACGTTGAACCACAGCACGGAGAGCAATCCCTGACGTTCGTCGCGCGCGCTGAAAATCCGCTGCGCGATGTATCCGCCGCCACCTGGCTCCGCACCCGGATACCAGAAGGCCCACCACTGCACGCCGAGATAAACGCAGAAAGTAATGACCGGGAGCGTCCACAGCGTTTCGCTCGCAAAACCCTGAGAAAAATCGGGAAGAAACCCTAGCGGGTCGGCGCCGCCATTTTTGGCGCGCAGCGCGCCGATCTGCGCAATCAGCGAGCTCATCCCGCCAGTCGCTTTCACGGCGTACCAGGCGATCGCGATGACGATGCCCATCTTCAGAATGAATTGAAACAGGTCGGTCCACAGCACGCCAGAGAGTCCGCCCAGCGAAACATAGAAACCGGTGAAGGGAATCAGGAAAAAAATGCAGATAATCAACGCGTAGCCATCGGTGCCGGAAAATACTGGGCCGAAAAGTTGCGGTAAGACCGCGGGACATGCTCTGCAGGAAATGCCATTGGCTGATGGTGACGCCCAGCGTCGTGCCCACGATATTGATCATCGCTTTCGTCACCCAGCCGAGAATCAGGCAGTTCATCAGCACGCCCAGGTAGATGGCGCGAAAGCCGCGCAGAAATGCTGCGGGCTTGCCGGAATAGCGCATCTCCGCGAATTGCACGTCCGTCATCAGCCCGGAACGCCGCCACAAGCGCGCGAACAAAAATACCGTCATCATTCCGGACGGTAGGAACGCCCACCAGATCCAGTTGCCGGAGATTCCCTGGGTGTAAACCAGTCCCGCGACCAACAGAGGAGTGTCTGCGGCGAAGGTGGTGGCCACCATCGAAGTGCCCGCCAGCCACCAGGAGACGTTTCGTCCAGATACGAAATAATCTTCGGAGCTTCTACCGGCGGAGCGGCGGAAATAGAGTCCCAGGAGAAGAGTAATCAGCAGATAAGCAATAATCGCGGACCAATCCAATAAAGTGAATGTCATGGCGGGGCGGATTTATGGCACACTTCGCTCGGCGCGAGGCAACGGGAAATCGCGGCGAAGATTTTCTGTGCCGGAGACTTTGCAGCCAGAAGGCCGAAAGTTGTTGCGAATTCTGCGGCGTGGCGTACGATTCCGCGTTGTTCCCGGGAGAGAAATGGCCGCTCATTCTGGAATCAGGCAGCACGCGATGCCGTGCAATTACTTACCGATACTGATGTTTTTCTTGATTAGTTCGGCAGCCACGGCGCGGGCGCCCCAAGCACCGCTAGCGTCCTTGCCGATCGACTTGATGCCTATGCCCGTGACGGTGACGCCCGCTGTTGGCCGCCTGATCGTGTCGCAAACTTTTTCCGTCGCGATTGCTGGCTACAACGAACCAAGGCTGCAGCGTGCAGCGCAACGCTTCCTGCGCGACCTGCGCCGGCAAACCGGTTACTTTCTGAGCGCCCAGCTTGCCGACGCCGACCATGCGAGTCTCACGATCCACGCGGATCATGGCAGCGAGCCCGTCCAGGATTTTGGTGAAGACGAGAGTTACTCGCTGGAAGTCAGCAGCGCGGGCGCCAAGCTGACCGCGCCAAATCCGCTGGGCGTGATGCACGGCCTCGAAACTTTTCTGCAACTGGTGGAAATGTCGCCGGAGGGTTATGCAGCTCCTGCGATTCACATCGAAGATACACCGCGTTTTCCGTGGCGCGGGCTCTCCATTGACGTCAGCCGTCACTTCATTTCGATGCCGATCCTGAAGCGCAACGTAGACGCGCTGGCCGCGGTAAAGATGAACGTGCTGCACCTGCATCTTTCCGATGATCAGGGATTCCGCCTGGAGAGCAGGGAATTTCCCAAGCTGCAGGAGCAGGGCTCGGACGGAATGTATTATTCGCAAGCTGAAATGCGCGAGCTGATAGCGTACGCGAGCGATCGCGGAATTCGCATCGTGCCGGAATTCGATATGCCCGGACACAGCACCGCGTGGTTCGTGGGGTATCCGGGACTTTCCAGCGGTCCCGGACCCTACCACATCGAGCGCCGCTGGGGAATTTTCGATCCAACGATGGATCCGACGCGCGAATCCACGTACAAGTTCCTAGATAGGTTTATTGCCGAGATGACTAACATTTTTCCCGATCGCTATTTTCACATTGGCGGCGACGAAGTGAACGGCAAACAGTGGGACGCCGATCCTAAAATCCATGAGTTCATGCAAGCCCACAATTTGAAGAGCAACCAGGAGCTGCAACAATATTTCACCGTGCGCGTGGAGAAAATCGTCAGCAAACATCACAAATTCATGGTGGGCTGGGACGAAATATTGACCCCGGGAATGCCCAAGGACATTGTGATCCAATCCTGGCGCGGCCAGGAATCGCTCGCCGAAGCCGCGAAGCAGGGGTACCGAGGAATCCTATCGAGCGGATATTACCTGGACGCCATCCAGCCGGCCGAGCAGCACTATTTAGTGGATCCGCTGTCCGGACAAGGCGCGACGCTCACACCCGCGCAGCAAAAACTGGTTCTGGGCGGCGAGGCGTGCATGTGGGAAGAGTTCGCGTCCGACGAAAGCGTCGAATCGCGAATTTGGCCGCGCGCCGCCGCAGTGGCCGAACGGCTATGGTCGCCGCAACAAGTGCAGGATGTGAATTCGATGTATCGCAGAATGGCGGCCGTCAGCGCACAACTGGAGCAACGAGGCCTAACGCATCGCTCGAGCAGCGAAGTGATGTTGGCACGCATCGCTGGAACAGCTGACATCGCGGCGCTCGACGTGCTCGCTAAAGCTGTGCAACCTGCCGGCATCAGCATCCGCGAGACAGAAGCGGAGAAAACGGGCGGAATCCAAACCAGCGACGTCCCACTGAATCGCATGGTGGACGCGGTCGCGCCGGAAAGCGAGGCCGCCAGGAAATTCTCTATCGCGGTGGACGAATTCGTCGCGAGCAAATTTCAGGATTCGACCGCTGAATCCTACATCCGCAGAAAACTAACGGAATGGCGCGACAACGACAGCGCGCTACAAGTGCTGCTGCAGAATTCGTTCCTGCTGAAAGAAGTAGCGCCGGTTTCCCAGAATCTGGCAATCCTAGGCGCCGCGGGACTGCAGGCGCTTGATTATATTGACGGGCGCAAAGCAGCGCCCGGCGAGTGGAAGCTGCAGCAAGTCGCGATGATTCAGCAAGCCGCGAAGCCGACCGCGGATCTGATGCTAGCCGTTGCTCCGGCAGTGCAAAAACTGGTGGAGACGAGTTCCGCCGCCTCGACCACGCCGTAATCGCCGAGCGCCGCCCCGCTCCAGATTACGGACGCGTTTCCGGATGCATCTCAGGAAGCTTACCGGGGCCAATCTCCGGGCGAATATTCGGCCGAATCGCAGGGCGTCCGGGCTGGCGCATCAATTGGTAAGCGGGCGAATTGTGGAATCGCCAAACGGGTGCGTGTCTTGGCTGGATCGGAGGCCGCGGCACAATCGGAAGTGGCGATGGCCGCCAGCGCCGCACCACAACTTTCTTGAACGGCACGTCGGTGCCAGAAATACCAGTGCAGGCGCCAGCGAGACCGGTATAGGTGACGTACAGTCCACCGTCAGGCAGCGGATTCGCGTCCGCGTCCGTATCGCTGGCGATAAACGCAACCACGCTGCCGGCACTGTCCGAGCCGAACGCTTCGATCACGTCGCCACTGGCCATGCTTGGTCCGTAAGTATTTGCCAGCGGTGTGGCGACGGTAAGATTTGAAAAACAAACCGGCGCGCCGCCGGTCGGCGTAATCGAGCCGAACACGTTGAAATTCCAATCCGTCGTGAGACCCATTTGCACGTTGGTATTCGCTCCGCCAGTCGTCGATTCAAACGACCCGGAATACATTCCAGTGACCGTTGGGAACAACGTTGCGGTGAACGATCCGGAGTCGCTCCCCGTGCAAGTTCCCGTCGAAGTAAAAGTCCCAGAGAACTGGCTGCTGTTCGGCGAACTTGCTCCGGTGAAGGTGATCGTCGCGCCGTAATCGAGCACCACGGTTACCACCGCTGTGTAAGCGCCCGAAGGAAGATATCCTGTGGTGGTGATGCTGGTGGCGCCTCCCAAGTCCGAGCAACCGGAATTCGTCAGCGTATTCGCCAGCAGGGTTGCGGTGGTGCCGCCGCCGGGGATCGTCGGAGCGTGCCAGTCGGTGGTAATCACCAGCGGGTTGTGGCAATTCGGATTCGCGTCGCCGGGATTGTCGGGATTTTGGCCGCCGCCCGGATAGGGATTCCCGTTCGCGTCGGTAAGCGGCGCTGCATTCGGCGCCGATTCGCTGGTGGTCACCATCGTCCACTGCTGCGATTGCGGCAGGTACGACAGGAAGGTCCAGGCAGTGATTTTCTGGCTCGCCGTCTCACCGCCGGTCCCGCCCGTGAATCCACCATATGCTAGGCTTCCGCCGATGATTGCTGGAATGTTGACCGGCCACGATTGCGTGAACGATTTGTTCACCACGGCGTCGCTGATGGTCATGCTCAAGGTGGTTCCGTCGTAAGTCATTTGCACGGCGATCGTATCGCCGCTATGCAGATCAATTCCCGATGGAGTCAGGTCCACAAAAGGAACGGTCGGTGACGCGCCGTTAGTATAAAGCCCCGTCGAATCGTCCCCTTCACCCTGGTTGTTGAAAAGGTCGAACTTCACCGCGACGCTGGCCGTGATTCCGCCTGGACCGCTGGGCGCATCCAGTCCGTAGCCCAGGCCTCCACCCACGGGACCGAGCACCATGGCGCCGGCGGCTGAATTCTGCAGCGTGAACGTAATGCCGTCCGCCTGAGCGTCGGACAACTGGAACGTGAAATCCGTGACGAAGCCGCGAACGTCCACCTGCGTGGTGCAGAATGCGCTGCCAGCTTCGCTGGCTGCGCCGTTGGTGAGTTGCAGACGGCGGTCATCCAGATCGGTACTTCCGTTCATTTGCAGACACCCGGGATCGCTGAAACCAAGGCCAAAGTCGATGGGGGTGGTTCCGTTCGCCGCAATCGTGAATAAGCCGCTCACGACGTCACGGTCGTTGAGGCCCGAGGAGGAGGCAATTGCTTTGATAGTTGTGGTGCTGCTCACCGCGATGGGCTCGAGTAAACGGCGGAGCTGTGGGTAGGCGTGGTGCCGTCGGTGGTGTAGTAGATCACCGAGCCAGACGTGTCGTCGGTCAGCGTCACCAACTGCGTGGAGACGTAAGTGCCGACAGCCGGTGTGAAATTGGGTGGTGCCGTTTATAATGCGATAATGCAGACCGCAGTGGTTTCGGCACTTTGGATGGAGCCGCTGGCAATGGCGATACGTTGATCGTAGTGGTAACGTCTAACGCGATGGCACCGGAGTACAAAGTCGATGACGTGGAGGGCGCTGTACCGTCGGTCGTGTAGTAAATGCTCGCATTCGGAGTAGCACTGGACATCGTCAGCGAAACGGTACCCCTATCGGATCCCGCTGGCGGGTTCATCACGGGCGCAGCAGTTTGCGGTTCGCTTCCCAATAGGCCGAATACGTCCACTCCTCTGGGCGCCTACGTACACTCTTCCGTTGGTCACTACGGGCACCACAAATTTCACTGCGGGTCCGAGTTGGTCTCGGCCGCTCGTGAGGTCGGAACCGTAGAGCAAAGTGGAGACATTGCCGGAGTTGTACGCGCGAAGGATGACCGGGCCGTTGGCGGCATAATCCTCGGTTTCTACGGCCCACACGATTCCGTTGGCGGTGCCGTTCGACGACCCAGTCGGCGTCGCGCCGGGAAATCCGTTGGTTTCGGCGGATTGCGAAGTGGGTGACCCCGACAATCGTCCGCCGTTCAGCGAGAACGCTTTCAAGTGATCGCCGCTGGCCCACGCAAAGATATTTCCGTTCCAATACGCCGGCATGGACCACAGCCCCGCGATGCTCGTAACGCTCTGGATGATTTCTGGATCGCTGCTGCAGCCGTTGCAGTAGTGGCTGCCGTCGTCGGTCAGTTGATCGCGGTTCAATACGTAGATTTTCCCGCTCTTTCCTGCTTCCAGCAGAATGTGCGGGTACGGTCAGGTCTGATTGTCCGGATTCACCAGTACGCCGCCTGAGCCTACATCGGCGTCGGCAGCGTCTAGGCTGGCTTGGTTGAAAGGCGTGAAATAGTCTGTGGGCGTGGGGTCTCCGCCAGCCAAACTCACGCGCACGATGCTGTCGCCGAAATCTACACTCTTCGAAGGAGAAGGCGCTGGAGTCGCCACCGTGTCATCGCCGTTTCCGGTGGCAACGTAAGCGTTACCTGCGGTGTCTGCGGCGAGTCCCGCACCGGAGTTCCAAATTCCATTTCCTTTTCCGTTTGGTGACGTGTTCCAGACTCCGGTCTGCGCGAGCGTGGTTTCGTTGTACGTCAGGATCCAACCATGCCACGGCCCGTTATCGCCGTGCGATGCGAAGCCGATAAACACGTACCCGCCTTGCAGTAGCAATCCGGGCCGCTGATTTTCCCACTGCCCGCTGAACGAAACGCTGCTGCCGTTTCCGTCAGGCGCAGTTCCCGGTGCGGACGCGGTCAATTGCACGGGGCCGCCGAATTTTTCGGCGCCGGTGGTGGTGATGTCCAGGGCATGCAGCCGGTAAATGCAGGTTCCGCTTTCCTTGGTGTTGGCTACCACGTACAGGGTCTTCGTCGAGGAGTCAATTGCGGGCGTGCCGGTGATCCCGATTTCGGGATTGGTGTCCTGGGTGTTGCCCACGTCGGAGGTCGAAAGAGTAGTCGCGCCGTTCACCAGAAAAGTTACTTTCCACAGCGGCGCTCCGCCCGCGTCGGCATCGAACGCATAGGCGGAATCGTGCTCGGTGGCGACATACAAAACATTGTGAGTTCCCTGGCCGGGTATAGCCACGCCCGTGAGGTACAAGGGCTGCGCGTAAACCTGACCGTCCACGCCTAGCGCGAGCAATTTTCCGAACGTGGTGGAGTTCACATTCGTCGGATTCAAAATCGTCTCGTTCGTATTTTGGCCGGTGCGCGCGTTGTCGTAATGCTGTGTCAGGATGCTGGTCTGCGCGTGCCCTGCGAGCGGTGCGACCAAAGTCGCCAGAAGCGCTAGACAGGCTTTCGCCGCGGCCATGCGCATCTTCATGCTCTCGGGCGATGGTTCTACTAGATGTTTTCGCACTTGTTTCCCAAGTTGCAGATTTGCCGACGCGCCGTTAGCTCTGGAAAACTGCCCCATGCAGGACCGGCACTACTGGAACTCACTGCGGACGCACCTTCGCCTAGGTATAACGCCGCAATTCTAGGTCCACCAGCACCTCTGGAAATTGGCGCCAAAATGAGGGCTAAGCGACCGCTTGTCAATAGCACTTCGGGCCAAGCGAAAGCAACGACGCGAGGCGAGAAGCCGACCGAGGAAATTGTTTGCAGATTTGGAGAAGTCCGCAAGCCGTCGCGCCGGGCACAAAGTGTGGCGGCGGGTGATTTCGTGCGCGTGATTCTGTTTGTTGCTGGCAGATTACAGACCGGCGAGATGAACCGCGTGGCGAATCAGCTGAGTCGGATCGCTCGCGTTAAGGATGAGGCACAGGACGCTGCGGCACGACACCCGGCGGGTATTGAGGATGGGGCATCTGCACGTTGAATGGCGCCTGATTCGGTCCGCCTGCGCCATTGGCGGCCGCGATGATCAGCTGCTTATCGCGCAGCAAGCCCGGCTCGCCGGGATAATAGCTCAGCATCACGTCCACTAACTGCGAGGCCGCCGGATAATTCCGCTGCTGGTAAAGCTGAGTCACCTGCGTTTTGTAGATATTGTCTATCTGAAGTTCGAGCGTGTGGCCATTTTGATTGCCGGCGTTGCGCGCCTGAATGGACCAGAAGAGCGCGGAATTGTTCGGCGGAGCGAAATAGCGTCCTTGGGCGTAGGCCGCTTGCGCATTTTGCAGCTGTTGCTGCCCGGCCGCGGCTTGTACGGGCGCGGCAGTCGGCGTCGGCGCAGGAGCTGGAGCCACCGCACGCTGAACGTTGTTCTGAACTTGATTCTGGGATTCGTGTCCGCCCTTATCATCGCTCGCGACAGGCGGCGCCGAGTCATCCGTCACTCGAATCAGGTCCACGTTACTGGTGCCGGCACCTTTGCTCTGCCAGGCCAAATCAAAAACCGCTCCCTCGTGAATATCAATGGCGCCCGAGCCGCTGGCTTGCATGGCCTTGCGTCCCGGACACGAAATGAGCCCTTCAATCGTATATTCCTGCGCGCCAGACTTCACCCCGCTCGCGGCGAATGCGTTCGACGTAGGATGAAACGCTTTCCCGGCGATCGTCACGTTCAGGTCAGGAGTGCATTTGTGCCGGTCGCTGGCGTAGCGAATCATCACCGTAGCGGTGGTCACTACGGGCGGTGGCGGCGGTGGAGGATGGTGCAAAACTTTCCAGCCGATAAGTGCGACGACTACGACCGCTGCTGCAACGCCGATGATTGTCCATAGAGGTAGTTGCTTCGCGACCATCCCGGTCGTGGTCGCCGATGCCCGTGATGTCGCAGCCGCCGCCACCGTCGGGATATGCACGCCCGTCGTCGGCTTCGCCACAATCGCTGCAGCCCTGGTCGGCGAAAGTTGGGAATTCAAAATCGCTTGCGGAACCGTGGTGGTTTGCTTCGGAGGCTCGGCAGACGCCCAGCGTCCGTTTGCGTGCGTCTGAATCCCTTTGGCGCCCAATCCGGCGACGAGCGAAGGAACCACGGTCGCCACTCGCTCCGGAGGAATACGCGTCGCGTTCGCCGCGGCCATCGCCTGGTGCCAGCCCGGGCGGCGATGCGCGTAATCGTCGTGCGTGACTTCCAGCAGCAGCGGAAACGTGGCCTTGGAGCTTTCCACCGCGCGCACGATTTCGCGCGTGATCTGATCGGACGGCAACGAGCGCGGCGAAATTACGATCACCATCGCTTCGCAGTCCGAAATGGCCTTGTGGGTTTCTTCGAAGTAATCCGCGCCGGCGGGGCAATCCCGTTCGTAATACCAACTGCTGTAGCCTTGCGTTTCCAGGCCGGCCGCAATTTCGTAAGCCACGGCGCCATCTTCCTGCACGTAGCTGATAAAAACTTTTTTGGGCAAAGACGCCATACCGGACTCCGAGCGGCGATGCCGAATCTTCGCCGCCACCGAGTGGGCCATATTCTGTACTACCCCGCAAGTTGATTGCAAATCCGAATGCTGGTGCGATCGTTAGTCATGGTGAAAATAGAACAGGTTGCCGTCCAAATCCTTTATGGTGAACTGCCGTAATCCCCAAGGCTTTTTTTCCAGAGGCTCCACGATGTTCGCACCTAACGACTGCAGTTCCTGATACGACGCATCGATATCTTCCGCGAACACCCAGTGAACGGCAGGTTCGAACGGCGGCTTCCTCTTCCTAAAGAATATCGCCACATTTCCGCGTGACACGGCCCCAATCTCTTTGCCTGGGTAAAGCCATCCAATCTGAAAGCCGAGTGCATCCCTGTAATGTTGCTGGGCGCGTTCGACATCCGCGACCGGCAACTCCGGCACCGGCTGGCCAATCGAGCTGATTTCCTCTTTTGTGCCCATAGCGCTCTCCTTTGCTTTCCTTTATGCAACAGGACCGCCAGCGCGTCAATTTAGGACACTACCCCCGCGCGGGAGGTCTTGTCCGTCTCAGACCGCCATGCTATAAATGAGTGCCTGGCGCGAAGTTGCTCCGCACGCGGGATTCGTATAGTGGTAGTACGCGACCTTGCCAAGGTCGAGGCGAGGGTTCGATTCCCTTATCCCGCTCCACTCCTCGTAGCGAACTAGCGCGCGGCTCCTGCTAGCGGTCTCGTATCACCCCATGTTAGAGTCCCACCCGCCCAACCCTTATGCTCGCGTACCTCAGCGGTCCTATTGAGTATGCAGAAGACGGCGGCAAGCTTTGGCGCCGCAAGCTTGCGCCGTATTTGCGCGAGCAGCTTGGCCACCGCGTCTACGATCCCGCCGAAGATGAAAAGAAGAATCTCACCGAAGAAGAAGCCGCGCATTTTCGCAAGTGGAAATCCACCGACGTCGAGCGCTTCCGCCGCGTGGTGCGAAAAATCATCGCGTTCGATCTGGACATAATCGAAAACCACGCCGACTACTTGATATGTTACTGGGATGCGCTGCGCCAAGAGCGGCGGCACATCCGCTGAACTGACAATCGCGCATCGCAAAGGAATTCCAGTGTACCTGGTGACCACTCTTCCCACGTCAGAAATCAGCGGATGGATGCTGGGGTGTTCCGACCAGCTCTTTAGCTCCGATCGAAGAACTGAAAGAATTTCTCACCGCGCGCTTTGCGCGAGAAAAACAGAACCATCTCTGGAAAGATTGATAGAATTCGCCGCGCATGGAGAAAATCCTGGTCGCCGTCGGCAGCACGCGCCGCCCGAAAGTGAATGCGGTCAGCGAAGCGCTGGCCGCGATTCGCACCGTCTCCGAATTTCTTCCGTCGTTCGAAGTTCTCGGCATCGAAGTGGCAGCGGCGTCCGGCACACTCCACTCTCGCGTGAGGATCTGATGGCCGGAGCCCGCCAGCGCGCCGAAGCCCTGGTGCAAATGGCGCGCGCGAAAAATGAACGCTGGAAATATTTTGTGGGCCTCGAAGGCGGCCTGGATGTGATCGCCGGACTCGACGTGATTCCTAGCCTGGACGTGGTGCCCGAACTGGATGTAGTGAGCGAAGCGAGCAATCGCTGGGTGTTCCTGGAGAGTTGGGCCTACGTTACCGACGGCGAAGGCCGCAGGCTCGTTCGGCCAGTCCGGCGCGGTGCTTATCCCCGAAGCGCTCGGCGCAAACCGTGGTTGACGACGGCGTCGAGCTTTCGCAAGCGATTGACGCTTTCGCCGGCGGACACAATATTCGCGACGCCGAAGGCGCCTGGGGAATCCTGACGCGCAATTTGACCACGCGCCAGGATTCTTTTCGCGCCGCGGTGATCAACGCCTTCGCGCCATTTTTCAATCGCGTGCTGTACGCTGCGCGCGACGGCAACGCCGACGCCTGAAATTTAGCAATCGTATGTGTTAGCCTAACGCCAAGAGGTGAGACCGCGTGGACATCGTCAAGGGCAACATGGGTTGGATCGAAGTGGTCGTCGGGCCGATGTTTTCCGGCAAGAGCGAAGAACTGATTCGCCGGTTGCGCCGCGCCGAAATCGCCAAGCAGCGCGTGCAGATCTTCAAGCCCGTCATTGACCAGCGCTACGCCAAGAACGGCATCGTCTCGCACTCCGGCCTGGAGCTCGATTCCGAGCTAGTGAAGGACGGCGCGGACATTCTGGCGAAAGTCGCGCCGCGCACCGAAGTCGTCGGCATTGACGAAGCGCAATTCCTCGGCGAATCCGTCGTCGAAAGCTGCGTGAAACTCGCGGACATGGGCAAGCGCGTGATCGTCGCCGGCCTGGACACCGATTTCATGGGACGCCCGTTCGAGCCGATGCCGCGCCTGCTCGCGGTAGCCGAAGAAATCGTCAAGCTGCTGGCCATCTGCATGCGTTGCGGCAATCCTGCCGTTCACACGCAGCGCCTGGTCGCGTCCGAAGAGCTGATTATAGTTGGCGCAGGTAATATGTACGAGGCACGCTGCCGCCGCTGCTTCGAGCCGCATCTGGCCCACGAGAAAATCGAAGAAGAAAAGGCCGCGGCTGTCACAAAAGTTCGGGCAGCCACGAGTTAGCGCCGCTACCAGCTCATTCCATGCCGGCCCCTGCAACCCCCCGCCCCGCGCACGAATCTATATTCACGGAAGCCCAAAAAGGCAATAGAATAGGCGCAGGCGGATCGCCATGTATTATCGAACGACCATCGTATTGGCCGCGGCGCTGGCGCTACTGGCCGATACTTCCGACGTGAACCGCTACCGCACTCCGGTGCTGGCGGGCTCAACGACCTTGGGTTCGCTGCCCGATCCCGGGCCCATGCCTGAAATTTTCGTTTCCGTCGTGCAGCAGCCTTCCAGCAAACAGTCCCCGCTGCAGCCACAATCCCGCCTGGAAATTGTCCGTTACGTTTCCGGTGAGTTCGCCAAAGTTCTGAAGCCCATCCCGGCAGGGAAGAAGGGCTTCAAAGTTGAAGTCGGCAAGAAACTTGATGAGAACGAACTGCGAAATGCACTTCACTCGCATGGCCTGGCGGCAAATCCCGGTGACACGGTTCAGGTTACGGGAATCGAATTTCGCAACAAGGAAATCGTGATCGAGATCAACGGCGGCGGCAAGAGCAGCTTCAATATTCGCGACCATATTCAAGTCGGCGTCGGTGGCAACATGCAGACTCCGCTTGAGACTTCCGGCGCGCACAAGAATAACGGCGGCACGCTGGTTCTCGACTTCGGCCGATCCGTGCCGGACATGAGCGCGGACGATCTGATGACCGATCTGCAGGTTTTTCTCGACTTCACCAAAGAACATTCCGGCGCCGTCAACTGGCTGGATACGCTGCCGCCGCAATTCAAGGAAGCGATCCAGGATCACCAGGCGCTGGAAGGCATGAATCACGATATGGTGCTGGCCGCGCTGGGCCGCCCCGGACACAAAGTGCGCGAGCGCGATCCGGACGGCAGCGAAACCGAAGACTGGATTTACGGCTCGCCGCCGGCGCGCACCACGTTCGTCACATTCATCGGCGACAAAGTCGTTCGCGTAAAGGAATTCGATTGATCGCGCGTTGACTTTTCTCTCGCCAACCCCTAGCATTTCTCGACCGATTCAAATGGTTTGCGAATGCTGTGCGCGATGGCGCCAGCTCCAATTCCCCGGAGGATTCATGGCAATTAAAGTAGGCATCAATGGTTTCGGACGCATTGGCCGCAACATTTTTCGCGCGGCCCTGGGCGATCCCTCCATCGAAATTGTGGCCGTCAACGACATCACGGATTCCAAAACGCTCGCCTACCTGCTGAAGTACGATTCGATCCTCGGCAATCTGCCGAATAAAGTGACGCACACTGACGATTCCATCTCCGTGGACGGCAAGAGCATCAAAGTGTTTCGCGTGAAGGATCCCGCCGAGCTGGATTGGTCCTCGGTGGGCGCGACCATCGTCGTGGAATCCACCGGACTATTCACCGAAGGCCCGAGCGCCCGCAAACATATTCGCGGCACTGTGAAGAAAGTGATCATCTCCGCGCCCGCCACCGATCCTGATACCACGCTGGTTCTCGGCGTGAACGATAAGACCTACGATCCGGCGAAGCATCACGTGATTTCTAACGCTTCCTGCACCACGAATTGCCTGGCGCCCGTCGCGAAAGTGCTCTCGCGATACTTTCGGCATCAACGTCGGCACGATGACCACCATTCACTCCTATACAAATGACCAGAAGCTGCTCGACCTGCCGCACAAGGATTTGCGTCGCGCGCGCGCCGCAGCACTTTCAATGATTCCCACTTCCACCGGAGCGGCCAAGGCGCTGCAACTGGTGATTCCGGAACTCAAAGGCAAACTCGACGGTTACGCCATGCGCGTGCCGACGCCGAACGTCAGCGTCGTGGACCTCACCGTGTTCACGGAAAAGCCCGCGACCGTTCAGACGGTGAACGCCGCTCTGAAGGCCGCTGCCGAAGGGCCCATGAAAGGCATCCTGCAATACTCGGAAGAAGATCTGGTCTCCGTGGATTTTCGCGGCAACCCGCATTCTTCGATTCTGGATGCAGGCTACACGCGCGTCGTCGGCAACAATTGCGTGCAGATCTGGCCTGGTACGACAACGAGTGGGGCTACTCCTCGCGCTGCCGCGACCTGATCAAATTCCTGGCGAAGTAGCGGGCCCGACGATTCCGAGAATGCACACGGGTAGCTTGAAAGTAATTGTGTCGCCGGCGGCTCGCCGGCCCACTGCAATCAATTTCGGCAAAACGGATTCAATCGTGGAAGTTGCAAGGCCATGAACAAACTCTCCATCCGCGACCTGGAGCTGAAAGGCCAGCGCGTCTTCATCCGCGTGGACTTCAATGTGCCGATGTCCGACTGGAAAAGTAGACGACGACACCCGCATCCGCGAGACGCTGCCGACCTTGCGAATGGCAGCAGACCGCGGCGCGCGATTGGTTCTCGCTTCGCATCTCGGCCGGCCCAAGGGCAAAGTTGATCCGAAATACTCACTCGCCCCGGTCGCCGCGCGTCTACAGGAATTGCTGCGCGGCAAATCGGTGGCCTTTGCAGCGGACTGCATCGGGCCCGAAGCGGAAGCGAAGAGCAAAGCCCTCCGCGATGGGGAAGTGCTGCTGCTCGAAAACGTCCGCTACCATCCCGAAGAGGAAGCCAACGACGCGGAATTTTCGCGGAAGCTCGCGGCGCTCTGCGACGGGCTGTTTGTTTGCGACGCATTTGGCTCCGCGCATCGCGCTCACGCATCGGTCGTGGGCATCACCAAGTTCGTGCGCCAGTCCGCCGCCGGCCTGCTGATGGAAAAAGAGCTGGCCTATCTCGGCAAAGCCATTTCGCATCCCGATCGCCCGTTCGTCTCGGTGCTGGGTGGCGCGAAAGTCTCCGACAAAATCGAAGTGGTGCAAAATCTCATGAAGCTGGCCGATGCGATGCTCATCGGCGGCGCCATGGCCTACACATTCTTGAAATCCCAGGGCCTGCCGATAGGGAAGTCGCTCGTCGAAAACGACAAGCTCGACCTCGCGCGCGAACTTGCTCGCCGAAGCCGAACGCCGCAAGTTCCGGTTGGTCTTGCCCGTGGATCACGTCCTCGCCGAATCGGTGGATTCCACCGCGACGCGCATCACGGACATCGCGCAAACTCCCGACGGCTGGATGGGGCTCGATATCGGCCCGAAAACGATCGAATTATTCAGCCGCGAAATTTCAGGCGCGCGCACCATCGTCTGGAACGGCCCGCTCGGCATGTTCGAAAAGCCGGCATTCGCGCAAGGCACGCTGGCCATCGCTCGCGCCGTAGCGGCCGCCTCCGGCACGGGCGCTACATCTATTGTAGGAGGTGGCGATTCCGTCGCGGCCGTGGAACAATCCGGCCTCGCGTCGCAAATTTCGCACATCTCAACCGGCGGCGGCGCTTCGCTCGAATTTCTGGCCGGCGAAAAACTTCCCGGCGTCGAAGCGCTCACCAACAAATCATGAATGACGTAATCACGCCCCACCGCGCTAAGCTGGCCATCAGGAGAATCCTTTGCGCCGCCCAGTAATTGCTGGAAATTGGAAAATGTACAAGACGCAGGAGGAAACTCGTGCGTTCTTCGAAGCGTTCAAGCCACTGGTGCCCGCGACTCCAGAATGCGACATCATCATCGCGCCTCCCTTCACCTCATTGGCCGCCGCGTCCGCCGCGGCGCACGGCAGTCCCATCGCCATCGCCGCGCAGAACGCCCACTGGGAACGCGAAGGCGCCTTCACCGGCGAAATCTCCATGCGCATGATTCACGATGCGGGTGGCAAAGCCGTGCTGATCGGCCACTCCGAACGCCGCCAATTTTTTGGCGAGACCGACGAATCCGTGAATCGCAAAGTGAAAGCCGCGCTCGAAGCCAAACTCACGCCCATCGTCTGCGTCGGCGAAAGCCTCGCGCAGCGCGAATCGCACCTCACCCACTCCATCCTGAAACGCCAGTTTGAAGGCGGCCTGGACGCGTTGACCGAGCACGAGTTCTCGCGTATTCTCCTTGCGTACGAGCCGGTTTGGGCGATCGGCACCGGCAAGACCGCCACGCCCGAAATGGCTGCGGACGCTCACCGTTACCTCAGGGAGCTTGCCGCCACGGTTTTTTCGCCCGCGCAGGCCGCTGGAATCCGCATCCTCTACGGCGGCAGCGTCAAACCCGACAATATAAAGGGTCTGATGGCGCAGGCGGAAATTGATGGCGCGCTGGTGGGCGGAGCGAGTCTGGACGCGAAGTCGTTTGCGGCCATCGTGAATTTCTGAACCGATATTTTAGGATTTTAAACGTGTGGGTGCGCTGCGAAAGAGCGCGCCACGCACAGGGAGTCAGCAATGCCGTCGTGGGCAAAATGGGGTTTAGCGCTGCTGGTCGCTGTCGGACTGATCGCGATCGGCTGGCGCGTGTTGTTCGTTCTGGTAACGCTGCATGTTCTGGTATGCTTCGTGCTGATCATCGTCATCATGCTGCAGAGCGGTTCGGCTGCTGACCTCGCCGGAGCGTTCGGCGGCGCGGGCAGCCAGACAGCGTTCGGCCCGCGCGGCGCTGCCACGTTTCTTTCGCATGCGACGACCTGGTGCGCCATCGTTTTTATGATGACTTCGCTGACGCTCTCCGTGAAGCGTACGCCCACCGATGTGAATACTAGTAGCCGGATCGGTCCTGGAGCAGACGCAAAAGTCTGGTACGGTTCCCGCGAAGCCGGCTCAGCCGGCGCCAATTCAGATTCCGATTCAGCCGACACAGCAGCCGGCACAGCACGGCACAGCAGCAACCGGCGCCGAGCCAGCAACCCGCGCAGAACCCCGCTCCTAAGAAATAGCGGGCTTCTGCTATACTTCGGTTTCGTCCTCGTCAGAATGCGGTCGTGGCGGAATTGGCAGACGCACCAGCTTGAGGGGCTGGCGGTAGCAATACCGTGGTGGTTCGAATCCACTCGACCGCACCAAACTCAGGGCCCGGGAATTATCGCTTCGGGCAATGGTTATACCTCTCGCCGAATTTTTTCCTTCCCGCAATTTTTGCATCCCGCACAATCCGAGATAGCTCGACCTCCGGCTACGCGATCGTTCGGACGTTAGTCTGTCGCTCATGCTCGGGCGTGGCTGAGACACTCGCAAAGGTGTCACAAATACCGGTGTGTTTGCGGAAAGTTGTTGGCACGATACTCGCCAGATCGCATGATATGTACAATTCCACGCGAACACGGAGATCAGTAAAGCGGTTTCGGCTTTTGTTTGGCCCGGCTGCTTGGATTTTGCTTCTTGCGATCAGCGTTCGACCATCCTCGACGGAATCGGTGCGCAAAGAATTGGTCCGGCGACAAGCACAGACGGGACTAACGCTCGCGTGGGTGGACCGCACCGTCCTGGGCAAGTCCATCCGGATGCAGACCACGATCGACAGTGGAGTGCGGGCAATCCTGTTCAACAAACGAACCATCGTGCCCTTAAATACTTCACTCGAAGTTTTTCGACCGGATGGATTCAGCTTTGGCGAATATCCAGGAGTCCCAGGACTCGGCACGTGCTGGTCTCACGATCAGACGATGCTCGTGGACACCATGATCGAGCACCCTTCTGGTCGCGCCACGTTGGAAATCCTCGACCTTGGCTCGAAACGTACTCGTGCAATTGCGATCCATGTGGATCAGAAGGAATTTGTCACTTCCGAATGCTGGTCCCCCGACGGCAAACGGTTCGTTTACCAGATGGATGATGCCGTTAGGCTCCACGAACTAGACAACGATCGATCGGACGCTATTGCGAAGGGAACAGATCCGAGTTGGTCACCCGACGGAAACTGGATCGCATTTCGCGACCGCGAAACCTACTACGCCATGCACGCTGACGGAAGCGGTCGAAAGGAACTTTTTCACAATCATAGGGGCAGCGCGGTGTCGGCACTTTATTGGTCACCCGATTCGCGGATTGTCGCGTATGTGAGAGAACTTGGTTTCCTTCAGGGCGGCGCGCTCGACGCGGAGGTTAATCAACTCAGGGTGAGTCGGTTGGAGGATGGATCGGACGATCGATTGTGTCCTGATAACGTAGATGCAGGCGCAAACTACCGCTGGATCACAACCGGCGAGCTGAAACAACCTGGATCTGGACCTCCTGACTAAAACATGAGCGCTTGCCGGATCGTTGGTACCAGCAGATTTTGTGACATTCACCCGCGCCTGCGATTTGGTTTATAGTCCACTCATGCGGCAAATCGTCCGATTCGTTTTCCGCGTATTAATTCTGGTCCTGGCCGGTGCGCCTGGTGTGTTCGCGCAAGCCGACCCCGAATGGACCGAGCCGTTCCCGCCGTTTCGCATCGCAGGCAACCTGTACTACGTCGGGAGCAAGGGGCTGGCGAACTATCTAGTCGTGACGCCGCGCGGGAACATCCTGATCAACAGCGATCTGGAAGCCAATGTGCCGATGATTCAGGCGAGCATCGAGAAACTCGGCTTCCAATTCAAGGACACCAAGATTCTGCTCATCAGTCACGCGCACTGGGACCACGATGCTGGCAGCGCGAAGCTCAAGGCAGATGACCGGAGCGCGTTACATGGTAATGGATGCCGACGTCCCGGTCGTCGAATCCGGCGGCAAACTCGATTTTCAATATGGCGATGATCCCAGTTCTCTGTATCCGCCGACCAAAGTCGATCGCGTGTTGCACGATGGCGACGAAGTGAGGCTTGGCGGTGCAGTGCTCGTTGCGCACCTTACTCCGGGCCACACCAAAGGCTGCACGACGTGGACCATGAAGGTGACCGAGGGCGGTAAGACCTACAACGTGGTGATCGTGGGCAGTCCCAACGTCAATCCCGGCTACAAGCTCGTCCACAACGAGAAGTATCCGCAGATCGCGCAAGACTACGAGCGCATGTGGACCGTTTTGAAGTCATTGCCATGCGACATTTTCCTCGGTGCCCACGGCGCTTACTTCGGATTGGAAGAGAAATATGCGCTCATGAAAGCCGGCGCCGCGAACCCGTTCATCGATCCTGCCGGCTACAAAGAGTTCGTCGCTCAAAAGGAGCAAGACGTTCCGCACTGAACTGGCAAAGCAAACGGTCGCCGCCAAGTAATAGACAACCGGCACACGCATCGTTGAATCACATAAAACCCATGCTGGGGCGATTACCCAAATACGTCAGTGCCGGCGTCGTGTTGCTTCTGCTCACGGGCGGACCATCCGCTCACGCGCAAAGCCAAAACCGAAACACTTCTCCCGAGCCAGCAGGCGAACAGCAAACCAACAACCCTCCGCAGTCAGAAAATCGAATTCGCACCAGCTCAACGGTAGTGCTCGTCCCCGCGTTGGTGAAAACCAAATCCGGTGAGACGGTCTTCTCGCTCACCGCCAACGATTTCATCCTGACCGATAACGGTGTGCCGCAGACTTTGCACTTGGAGACCGATACCGACTCGCAGCCGCTCGCACTGGTCGTCATTGTGGAAAATGGCGGGCAGGGCACGCGGCATCTGCACGATTACGACAATCTTGGGTCGGAGCTCGATGCCGTCATCGGTGGTGTGCGGCATCTCGTCGCCGTGGTAAGCTTCGACAGCAAACCTCGAATCGCACAGGAATTCACCGATGACACGGACGCCGCAGCAAAAGCGATTGCCACTTTGAACGAAGGTGACCAAGGCGCGGCCATACTTGACGCTATCAATTTCGGCATCGACCTCTTGCGCGATGTACCGCCGCGGTATCGTCGCGCGATACTGCTTATCACCGAGACCGCCGACAGTGGCAGCGAGACGAGCTTGGACGATGCCGTGCGCTTGATCAGCGATACGAACACAGCGATTTATAGTTTCGGCTTTTCCACAACGAAAGAAGAGGTGAAACACGAGGCATCGAAGCTGCCGCGGCCAGGAGGAACACCTTACGGGAACGAGCCGTATGGAGCGGGCGGCTGCACGGGTCTGGATCCCGGCGCCGATCCGGACGCCCACGGAAATCGCCGCGTTCAGGCGCTGGACTGCGCGAGCGATCTGCTTCCGCCGTTGCGATTGGTGCGCATCGCGTTTATCGCTGCGAAAGACGGGCTGAAGCGCAACGTGCCCGAGTCCGTGGCGCAATTGACCGGAGGCGAATACTTTGCGTTTACGAACGCAGCGACACTGAAGCGGAGCCTACTCACGGTCTCGAATGACGTGCCAAATTACTATTTGCTGAGCTTCCGTCCGGAATCGCCAAGCGCAGGGCTTCACACGCTGCAACTGACGCTAAAGAACAGACCGGACCTCCAACTCAAGGCGCGCAACACGTATTGGCTGGATGCTGAAGCATCCACCGCGCCGTAAATTGGCCGACGAAAGCCTCGCAATGAGCCGCAGTCATGGCGAATCCGACTTATGTGCTGATTAGCGCACTGAACAGACACCGACTCGCCCCACACAATCCTTCTTGATATTCATGCCGCGTTGTATATGATGTGCTGTTTTGATTTTGCAATCGGCACTGCGGTCCTATCGAACGCTTTTTTGCCAGCGCTGTGAGGAGAGCAAGAGCGATGCGGATCAGGAAGCGCAATAGTGGTTCTGCGGCGACACCAGCTCTGCTGTCGCTAATCATCGTAGTCCTCGTCGTAGTTACCGTTTACGTTTTCGCATCGAATTTGCCCTGGGCAGTCCGGCCGGCTCCCATCACTACAGTAGGCGCGGAGATCGATCATCAATACGATCTGACCCTCGCCGTAGCCGGCACGGTTTTCATCCTCTCGCAGCTGGGCCTCGCGTTTGCGATCTTCAAATTTCGCGACCACGGGCAGAAAGCGCATTTCACGCGCGGCAGCAACACCTTGGAAGCCGGCTGGACCACGGCCACCATCGTCCTTTTTCTCGGCTTGGGACTGATGGGCCACAAAGCTTGGGCGGAAGTCCGCTTCACTCCGCCGGCTCCCGACGCGATTCAGGTGGAAGTCACCGGCAATCAATTCGTTTTCAATTTCCGTTATCCCGGTCCTGACGGAAAGTTCGGCAAGCTCGATCCCAAACAAATCAGCGCGTCCACGGGAAATCCACTTGGTATTGATGCGAACGATCCCGCGGGCAAAGACGACATCGTAGTTCCCACGCTCACCGTTCCTGTAAATCACGAAGTGAACCTGCTGATCCGTTCGCAGGACGTGATTCACAATTTTTACGTGCGCGAGCTGCGCATTCAGCAGGACGCCATGCCCGGCATGGTCATTCCGCTCCACTTCACTGCGAATACGATTGGGCAATACGAAGTGGTCTGCACGCAACTCTGCGGCCTTGGCCATTCCCGCATGCACAGCTATTTGAACGTAGTCTCTGACGCGGACTACGACGCATTCCTCAAGCAGCAGGCGGCGGGCCAGTGATTCTATCCATCGTGAACCAACCCATGATTCGCTCCACGAAACTCTCTGTAAGCCGCACCCAATTTCCAGGAGGCCACGCATGAGTTCGCACGCGCACGCCGGTGGATCCACTGTGCACGCTCCAATGGCGGAGCCCAGCGGTTTCATCCGGAAATATATTTTCAGCGTGGACCATAAAGTCATCGGCATCCAGTATTTCCTGCTGGCGCTGACGGCGGTGGTCATCGGCATCGTGCTCTCGCTGCTGATGCGCTTTCACCTGGTGTGGCCCAACGCGCCGCTGCCTTTCGTTAGCGGCGGGCAAATGTCGCAGGAACAATACCTCGCGCTGGTCACCATGCACGGCACCATCATGGTTTTCTTCGTGCTCACCACCGCGCCGCAGGGCGGCTTCGGCAATTATTTTCTGCCGATTCAAATCGGCGCGCCGGACATGGCCTTCCCCCGCTTGAACATGCTTTCCTTCTGGGTCACGTTCCTGGCCTTCGTTTCCATCATTGCCGCGTTCATTGTTCCCGGAGGCGCGCCCATCAGCGGCTGGACGGGCTACACTCCTCTCAGCGGCCTCGGCGAAATTACCGGACCTGGGGAAGGATGGGGCCAGACGCTGTGGATCGTTAGCATCTCGCTCTTCTGCCTCGCGTCGCTGCTTGGCGCGTTGAACTTCATCGCCACCACAATTGACCTGCGCGCTCCGGGCATGACCCTGATGCGCATGCCGCTCACTGTGTGGGGATGGTTCGTCACGGCGATTCTGGGCTTGCTGGCTTTCGGCGTGTTGCTGGCCGGTGGAATTTTGCTTTTGCTGGATCGTTCCGCGGGCACCAGCTTCTTCATTCCTGCGGGCTTGGTGGTAAACGATCAACTGCAGCCGCACAGCGGCGGATCACCTCTGCTGTGGCAACATCTTTTCTGGTTTTTCGGGCATCCCGAGGTTTACATCGCGATCCTCCCCGGCATGGGAGTCGCCTCGCACGTGCTCTCCACATTCGCGCGCAAGCCCGTCTACGGCTATCGCGCGATGGCCTACGCCATCTGCGCCATCGGCTTCTTGGGATTCATGGTCTGGGGCCATCACATGTTCGTGAGCGGCATGAGCCCCTATTCCGGCTTCGCATTTTCCGTTTTGACGATGTCCATCGGCGTGCCTTCAGCCATTAAGACCTTCAACTGGCTCGGCACTCTGTGGGGCGGCAAAATTCAATTCAAATCGCCGATGCTTTTCGCGCTCGGCTTCGTCTCGCTGTTCGTATCCGGCGGCCTCTCGGGTCTGTTTCTCGCGCAGCCTGCCGTGGACAACATGCTGCACGCCACTTACTACGTGGTGGCCCACTTTCACTTGGTGATGGGCGTCGCCGCCATCTTCGGTATTTTCGCCGCCACTTATTTCTGGTTCCCAAAAATGTTCGGCCGCATGATGAGCGAGCCGCTTGCCAAAATTCATTTCTGGTTTACGTTCGTCGGCGCTTACTGCATCTTCATGCCCATGCACTTCATCGGAATCGCGGGCGGCATCCGCCGTTACGCGGACGCTTCAGCCGTTGGATTCCTCGCGCACCTGCAGCCCGTACACCAATTCATGACCATCGCCGCGTTCATCACTGGCGCCGCGCAGCTGATATTCCTGTTCAACTTTTTCTACAGTCTGAAATTCGGCCCTAAGGCATCCAAGAATCCTTGGGACGCCACGACTCTGGAATGGGACACGGATTCGCCGCCGCCCATAGACAATTTCGCCGGCCACTATCCCAGCGTCTATCGCGGACCGTACGAATTCAGCGTTCCCGGCGCGGTGGACGATTTCATCCCGCAATGGCTGGAGCCGTCTCAGGTAGCACGCGTAAAATGACACGCAATTTCCCCCGGCGGAGCGCCAAGTTCCGCCGGGGGCGTAAACGCAGTTCGGAGTGATTGAGTGCCAAGCACAATCTTCACCGAAGAAATCGAGCTGATTCATTCTGGCAAAGGCCCGGGCGGCGGAAATTTCTCGGGCGACGGCGGAGACGGGGGGGACGGCAGCGCTTGGTCCGGCGCCGGCAGGGTTCCGCAGCGCGCTTACATCACTGGGATGTTCATAGCGCTGGCGGGCATTCTGATGTTCTTCATGGCGTTCGTCAGCGCCTACATCGTCCGCAAGGGCATGCCGGGCAACGCCTGGATTCCGCTGCAAGTTCCGCGCATACTGTGGCTCAACACTCTGACGTTACTCGCCAGCAGCTTCACCCTCGCTCGCGCCCACAGTCGCTTCAAAGCCCAAGACGAGGACGGATTTCGCCACTGGTGGGCCACCACCACGATTCTCGGCATACTTTTCGTCGCCGGCCAGATTCTTGCCTGGGGTCAGCTGGCCGCGCAGGGAATTTTCCTCGCGACGAATCCCAGCAGCAGCTTTTTTTACGTTTTCACTGCGGCGCACGGTGTGCACTTGCTGGGCGGAATTCTCGCGCTGCTCTACGCGAAATTTCGCGTTACGCGAAAAGTCTACTCGCGGTACGGCGATCGAAGTCGTTTCGATGTACTGGCATTTCATGGATGGGCTATGGGTCTTCTTGTTTCTACTCCTCTACCTGGGAAGGTGAAGCGTGAGTGACACGGAATTCGAAGGCATAGTCGCATCGCCGTGGTCCGGCGGCGCATCTCCCTTCGCCATCAATTCGAAAAAATTGGGGATGTGGCTTTTCATCATTTCGGATTCACTTACGTTTTCGGCCCTGCTTATCAGTTACGCGTACGTTCGCCTGGAGACGCCGAACTGGCCGCGGCCGTTCGAAATCTGGCCGGCCATTGCCAAATCGTCCTTGATGACGTTCGTCCTGCTCTCCAGCAGCTTGACCATGGTGTTTGGCGTAAATGCCGCGTTCAACGGCGACCGCAAAAAAACCGTCCGCTACCTGATCGCCACCATTATTTGTGGCGTCGCTTTCGTCGCAATTCACGCCACGGAATGGGTCACGCTCCTCGGTGAAGGCGTCACGCCGTGGTCCAACCCCTTCAATCCGGCTGCTCCGCTTTTCGGCGGCACGTTCTTTGGTCTTACCGGCCTGCACATGCTGCACGTTACGATCGGCGTGGTTTATCTGGCGATCATCGCGCGGGGCTTCGGCAAAGGGAAGTACACCGCTGAACACGTGGAAGTCAGCGGCCTGTACTGGCACTTCGTCGACCTGGTCTGGATGTTTATTTTTCCGATGGTGTATTTGCTAAGCGTCAATCCGAAGTAGCAACGATACCAAGGAGCGAGCGAACCGATGAGCGCACACGGACACACCGCCGAGCTCACGCACGAGCACGCCGTAGGCACCACCAAACTATTTGCCACGGTTTGGGTCTGGCTGCTGCTGCTCACGATCGTGGAAGTTTATCTGGCCTACTTGCGCCTGCCAGTCCCTATAATGATCACGATATTGGTCGGTCTCTCGCTCATCAAAGCGGCACTGATCATTTCGTATTTCATGCACATGCGTTTTGAACGTCTGGGGCTGTTCTTATTGCTGATTCCTGCGATGGTGTTCTGCATTTGCATGATGCTGATCATGTTCTTTCCCGATAGTATTCGCCTGATGCAACTCCGGCCGCATTGACGCGACTTTGGGACGCGATATCAGACGATGCCGAGTGTGAGCTTTGTGATGCGGGTAAAAGAAACGCGGGAGAGTGAATTGAAGAATGGACATCTCAATTCGCGTGGCGATGCTGCTTATTTGCTTGCGCAACTCTGATCGCGCTTCCTATCCCGCACGTTTCCGCGCAAAGTTGCGCGATGTGCTACCAAGGCGCGGCAGCTTCCGGCGCGCAAGGCAGCGCAGCGCTGCGCCACGGAATTTTGCTCTTGTTCGTACCCGCCGTTAGCTTGTTCGTAGGAATCTTCGCCCTGATCTACCACCGCCGCAACGTCACCCGCTGAACCCACGCCATCCGTCGCGACGCGCGGCAGCGGCGGATGCCGAAGGCACTCGGCATCCGCGCTGCGATTCACGCCCAACTCCACACTACTTGCTTTTGGGTTTATGCAAATCGGTGCAAATAGCCACAGCGCTGTTGGGATCTACGGCGCCGTCACCCTTGCTCCACGTGCTGAATTTTTCCTTCTTTGTCCACCACGATGGTCGTTCGTTGCGCCCACTCGTATTTGTCTCCTTGCACGTCGTAGGGCTTCAGAATCCCATACGCGGTGAGGACTTTACGGTTCATGTCGCTGAGCAGAGGAAAGGTCACTGCGATTTGTTTCGCAAATGCGGCGTTTGCTGCGGGGCTGTCTATGCTGATTCCCAGCACCACGGTGTCGCTTGCTTCCAGCTTGGCCATATCAGCCTGATAGGCCTGTAATTCCTTCGTTCAGCCACCGGTAAAGGCGAGAACGTAAAAAGCCAGGATGACGTTTTTCTTGCCGCGGAAATCACTCAGCTTCACCGGCTTCCAGTCATTCCCCAGCAGCGTGAAATCCGGTGCCACGTCTCCCACCTTTAGATTCGTCTTGGCAATGGCATCTTCCTGCGCCGCGGCGGAAAATTGCCCCGCCAACCCCAGCAGCAGATTAGTCCGACGACGGCAGTGACGATCCTTTTCATCGGTTATCTCCTTTTGAGTTTACAAACTGCACCAATGATTATAGGCGCGTTCCGCTTTTTGCTTGTAACGCCGATGTAATTTTTGACCCGGAAACCCACCACGGATTTCGCTGTTCCTTCCCCGGGCTTTCCCTATAATTCGTCAGTCACACCGGGGGCACGGACGAAGTGTTTGCCGATCGCACCAATTGGAACTTGAAGGCCAATCCTCTCAGCGAGGCTCTTGCCCGGCATCGCGCAGCAGGGAAGCCGTTGCTCGATCTCACGATCTCGAATCCCACCGAATGCGGATTCGAGCACGACAGCCATGCGATCCTGCAGGCTCTCGCGGACCCGGCCAGTCTCGCATATGACCCAGATCCGCGAGGACTTTCGGGGCGCTGGCAAGCAGTCACCGCATACTACGCTGTGCGTGGCGCGGAAGTCCCGCCGAAAGCGTCATCCTCACCACCAGCACCAGCGAGGCCTACTCTTTCGTTTTCCGCACGCTCTGCAACCCCGGCGACGAAATCCTGATCCCCGAACCCAGCTACCCACTCTTCGCATTTCTCGCCGATATTCAGGACGTGAAACTTGTGTCGCTATCCCCTCGATTACGATTACGGCTGGCAGATTAATTTCCACGCCTTGCAGCAGGGCATTACGCCGCGCACGCGGGGAGTAATCGTCGTCCATCCCAATAATCCCACCGGGCATTTCACCAAACCCCACGAGCTCGAAAAACTGAACGAAATTTGTTCCCCACGCAATCTGGCAATCATCGCCGACGAAGTGTTTCTGGATTTCGCGCTGCAAGAAATCCACGCGCCATTCAGCTTCGCGCACAATTCCGCCGCCCTGACGTTCACCATGAGCGGCCTATCCAAAATTTCCGGCCTGCCGCAAATGAAAGCCGCGTGGCTCGTCACCGGCGGACCGGAGAAATTGAAGCAGCAGGCTCTCGCCCGCCTGGAAATCATCGCGGACACTTATCTTTCGATGAACGCGCCAGTTCAACACGCGATCCCCGCGCTACTCGATCAACGCCAGTCTTTTCAATCGCAACTACTCGCGCGCGTCCGAAAAAATCTAGCGGAACTGGATCGCCAACTCGCCACAGCAAAAATCCTGCGCTCGACTGATGGTGGAGGCCGGCTGGTATGCAGTGCTGCGCGTCCCTGCAACCCGCTCCGACGAAGAATCTGGCCATCGAGCTACTCGACCAAAAAAAACGTCTACGTCCATCCGGGACATTTCTACGATTTTCCCTCCGAAGGATTCTTGGTAGTGAGCCTGATCACGCGTGAAGAGGAATTTGCGAGAGGGGATGAAACTGATGCTCTCGACATTCTAGCGGTCAACCAAAACCATCAACCACGCCGCTTGAATCCTATCTAGCAGTCGGCGTGGACGTAGCCAAAACAGCCTTAGCGCAACCTGCCCGGTGGATCCGCCGTCTTCGGAATCCCAATCTTCAGCTCCGGACCTGTGCTCTCCGGCTTCTTCGATGGCACAGCTTGCGGAATGCCAATTCCACGATTTATTTCCAGATGCTCTTTCGCGCAACGCGGACAATATCCCTTGCCATTCTCGTCGTCGCGCTGGCTCGCGAGCTCGTAGCAGCCGCAGATGCAATCGCAATATCCGGTGATCGAAGCCGTCTTAATGGGTATCAGCGCCATGAAAACCTCTTCCGTGGTCCTTGCGAGGGAATCATACCTACGCGCCGTGCAGCGCGCAAGACTGTGGAAGGGAACTGAAGCGAGCGACCAAGCAACAAAACACTCAGGCGCGGTTCATTTCCGTCATGCGGAAGGGATCCCCGATCTTTTCGTGCAGCTCCATCCAAACTCGATCCGGATGCGATAAAAATACTTCCACAACTCGCGGATCGAATTGCTTCCCGGAATATTTCTGAATCTCCGCACGCGCTGCGGAAATCGGCAGCGCCTTGCGATACGGCCGGTCGGAAATCATGGCGTCCAGCGTATCCGCCACCGCGAAAATTCTGGCCCCCAGCGGAATTTGCTCGCCTTTCAATTTGCGCGGATAACCCGACCCGTCGTAACACTCCTGGTGCGAGAGCACAATCTCCGCCGCTTCCTTCAGGAAGGGAATTCGCTCCAGAACCGAAAATCCGATCTCGCAGTGCTTGCGCATCAATTCGCGCTCTTCGTTCGTCAAAGGTCCCGGCTTGCGCAAAATACTGTCCGGCACGCCCATTTTGCCGATGTCGTGCAGAAACGCGCCGCGCGCGATTTGCCGCAACGCTCCTGGATCCACGCCCATGGACCGCGCGATGGTAATCGTAAATGCCGTCACGCGCTGGCAATGGCCTTCGGTCTCCGCATCTTTCGCGTCAAGCGCGCCGCCCAGCGCCTCCAGCGTGTAATCGTAAGATTGCTCCAGATCCTGCAGACGCGATAGAAAGTTGCTGCGTGCGCTCCGCCACCAGATGTTCCAGGTCGCTCTGATACGTGCGATTTTCCATCACCAGCCGGCGGTGTTCCAGCGCGCGCCGCACGCTCAGATGCAGCTGATCTTTTTCAAATGGCTTCAGAATATAGTCGTAAGCGCCTGCGCGAATTGCCTGCAGCGCGATGGAAATGTCGTGCATCGCCGTGACCATGATCACCGGCACGTCCGGATCTTCATTGCGAAGTTCGGCCAGCAATTTCAGCCCATCCATTTCGGGCATGACGATGTCGCTCAAAGCTAGGTCGAACGTATCCTTGCGAAAAGCGTCCAGGGCCATGCGCCCGTTCGAGCACACGGTGCAGTGGTATCCTTGCGCTTCCAACAGCGTCGAAACCACTTCGCGAATCGCCTCTTCGTCGTCCACTACCAGAATTTTTTCTGTTTCCACGATGGGCTCCCGGGAGTCTCCATTATAGGGCCTGCCCACGAGCCCGGAAATGCCTAATTGACCAATCGAATACCAGCGTGCTGCATTGCACAATAGTCGTTTTACACGCCTAGCTAGCGAGGCCGCACGCATCTCCGCACGCGATTTCGATTTAATCTCGGCGATCCATCGGCGACCGATGCCCCAGCGAAGGGGAATGTTCGCTCGGGGATGCCACTGACCGCTCCATGCTCGTCTCGATTCGCACCGTAAGATTCCCAACCAGCTCGGTAAGCCGGGTCAGCCGATTCGTTGATTGCAGTTTTCCGAGTGAATCTGCAGGGATGCGATCCGGTAATTGACGCGAAATTCGAAACGCGAACCCACTCGCTCGAATTTCCGTATCCAGGGCTCCGCGGGAGAGATTTCCCGCAGCGCCGCCATCAGCCGCTCCAGACGCCCGAAATCTTCCGCGAGCCCTGCAAGAAAGCCCTCGACAATATGCTTACGCTCCGCATGCATGTGCCACTGAATTTCTCCGGTCTCTTTACGCCGCAGATAATCGTCGTCCATGTTAGCGAGCGCCTGGCGCAACTGCGGAAAATGCCGCGCGTGCAGCGCCAGCAGATCTTCCATGCGCCCCCGCCGCGCTTGCCGATTTCTTCGGGCAGCGGATTCAGCGCCACCCACGCCAGCTGCAGCAGTGCAACGGCTCCGATCGTCACTTAGCCAATCGCCAGCAGGCTCATCTCATTTTTCGCCTTCGGCCGTTATAAAGAGCGTGGGCCCGGGACACATACTGCCATTTACCACATTACTGTTGACGCTGGCGTTCACTAAGAGTAATATCCCGCTGTTTGTAGCATGACAGCCGGCAAGACGTTCGGCCAAGTTTTAGGAGAGCGGCGTGGAATCGCTCGAACGCTTCGCGCAGAATCAGCGCATCATCGAAGAGTTCGTCTCGCAGTGGCTGGTGGCCATTCCCACCGCCCTGGGTCGCCTCGCACACGTGGCCATGTTGCGCGATAATTACACCGGCCGCTATCACCATCCTATTCTTCAGGACGCTTACTCCGAACCCGCCGTCCATCAATCCCTGCTCTATTGCCACGAAGAGCTTTTCGAGAAAGTCCTCGAAAACAATTTCGAACAGCAGGAGTGGGATTTGCGCATGTGCTTCGCGGGCTTGGACGCGCCGCCAGCCGAAATTGCGCAGCGCTGGCTGGAAGTGGATCTGTTCAGATTATTTGTTCCTTTCGGCACGCCTCCCTATCTTCGCGATCTTTTCTGCTCCAATTTGCGGGTGATCCTCGGGTTGCTCGTTTCGGAAGAGTCCGTGGTTCATTCCGCCGCGTAAAAGTAAAAGATTCGTCCTGCGCGTATTATCTGCTGGAAACCCCCGCACGTTTGTTAGCATCGAACTATGGTGACTATCCCGGTGCGCGAATGGTTCCGTGATCCCTTCAAGCGATTGTTGTTCGAACTCGGCGCCGGCTACTACGCGCGCAAACTCGCCACCGGTCCTGAAGCGGACTTGCGCCGCGAGTTTCTGCAATCCTTGCAGCTGCCTATTTCCGGCAATGGCCATGGCACGATTAGCGTTCTGGACGTCGGTTGCGGCCCCGGCCATGTGGCGCGCGCGTTGGCTCGCAGCGGATACGATGTAACGGCTGTCGATCGCAGCCGGAGCCTGCTGCGAATTGCCAGGAGACTGGCGACGCGCGAATCGCACTACCGTGCAATTTCATTTGTCGCCCGCGGAAAAACTTCCGTTCCCGGATTCATCCTTCGATTATTGCTACGCTACCGGCGTGGTGTATTGGGTCGAACATCTCGCCGCGACTCTCTCCGAAATGGTCCGTGTCACGCGCCCTGCTGGATTGGTGGCGTCGCTCGATCCGCACGCGTCCATGTCCGTCGGCAAAATCCTGGCCTACGCCCGCGAAAAATGTATCAACGCGCGCGATACGCGCAAACTCGTTGCCTGGGCCACTTCCGCGCAATGCAATCGCCGCTTCGAGGAGGGCCACCTCCGCCGCGTGCTCACCGACGCCGGGCTGCAGAGTCTCACATTAGAGCAGCGCTTCGGCGGCATGGTGTGGTTCTGGAAGGGAACCGTGCCGGCGCGAGCGTGAAGCGTTGTCGCGCCACCGTTCTTGTGCGAAGGTTCTTGTGCGGGGAAATCCGGAGGTCTGAATGAAATTGTTTACGCGGCGAACAGAGCACCGGATCGGAGCCCAGCGATACATCGCCCTGGCGCTCTTGCTGGCGTGCGGCATCGCATTCGCCGCCCAGCGCCCCGCCGTTTCGCTCGGGTTCGTTGCCGCCGCGCAGCCGAAAATTTCGTCACAGACCGCGCCAGCCTCCAGCCCCGAGTTCATCAAAGCCGCCGACGAAGTACTCGCGCAGATGAGCAAGATTCTGGATTTGCCAATCAGGGAACCACTCAAGAAAACTTTGCGCTCTAAGCAGGAAGTCCGCGACTACCTGATTCGCGAAGACAAAGAAGACAAGAACGATGCCGAACGCTACGCCGACGACAAAACTCTGGAAGCTTTCGGCCTGATTCCCAAAGGCTTTCCGCTCGATTCTTTCATGCTCGATGTTTTGACCGACCAGGTCGCGGGCCTATACGACCCCAAAGCCAAGGAATTTTACATCGCGGATTGGATTCCTGCGGACGAGCAGCGCACCGTGATGTCCCACGAACTCACCCACGCGCTCGAAGATCAATCCTTCCACATTGATTCCTGGATCAAAGCCGCGCGTCCGAACGACGACGCCGAGCTAGCCCGTGACGCCGTCAGCGAAGGCTCCGCGATGGCCGCCATGGTGGATTACGAAATGCTCGACCAGAAAGTCAGCGTGCGCGACGTCCCAGATGTCACTTTAATTATTCGCGCCGGCGCCCTCAGCGAAATGGATAAAGATCCCAACCTCGCGAAAGCTCCGCCCTACATTCGCGACGAGCTTCTGTTCCCGTATCTTGCCGGAACCGGCTTCACGCAGGAATTTCTGAAAGCGCACACCGGATGGCAGGACCTGCACCTGATTTTTCAGAACCCGCCCATATCCACGCAGCAGATCATTCATCCGGATTTGTACCTGCACGGTGTGAAACCTGAAACCGTCGCGCTGCCGGAATGGAAGGGCTTGGTTCCAAGTGACTGGAAGCTGCTGGAAGAAAACACCATGGGAGAATTCGGCGTCGAGGAAATTCTGAAACAGTTCCTCGACGAAAATCGGGCTGAACGACTCGCTCCGGCGTGGAAAGGCGATCATTACGCGGTTTTCGAGGATGCCAAGACCAAATCCACTTCGCTGGTGTTCCGCCTCGCGCTCGATAATCCTGACGACGCGGCGCATTTCTTCGGCCAATACAGCGAGGCTTTGGAGCATAAATACAAGACGCGCTCGGAACTCTTCCGCCGCCCCAATTTTTTTCAGTTCCAGTCTGAATCCGGCGGAGTATTCCTGCGCTGCGTTGCGACGCACTGCCTTACAGTGGAAGGTGCCACGCGCGACACATTCGACAAAATCAATCACGCAGTCGGCTGGGAGCCAGCGCCCCCGGCAGTGACTCCGCCTTCCGCACCAGAGACCATCACGCAGCGTTCAGCGCCCGCGCTTGTTCACATCGGCGCGCTATAGTCACATGCGGCTCAGGCGCCGCCGAAGCCGAAGCGGCCGAGAAATAGATTCAGCGCGCCGCCTCAGTCATTCAGCGATAGCTCCACCGTATCCGCGCGGTGCACCACCATCAGTGTCTGATCATCGGCCTGCTTTCTGCCGGCAGAGTAGCTCTGCACATCTTTCATGCACGCCGCCACCAGTTCCTGCGGCACCCATCCATGCCGTTCGCCCGCAATATTGGAAAGCCGCACCGCGCCGTATTCCGTGCCCGAATCATTTACCGCCTCGGAAATTCCGTCGGTATAGAGCAGCAGGCTGTCGCCGCGTTCCATGCGCACTCGCTGCACCGTGTAGCGGCTGGTGGAAAACATCCCCAGCGGCACGCCCGTCGAGCACACCTGCCGCACGCCATCTTTCGCGATGAGCAACGCGGCCAAATGTCCGGCGCTGCCAATCTCGATTTCGCCGCGTTGCCCCGCGCGTCCGCAAATCAGCGTCGCGTACTGCCCGGCGATGGTGCTCTGGCAGAAAACGCTATTCGCCACTTCCAGCAGCTTGTCGAGCGTCATCCCCACGCCCGCGAGGCTCCTGAACATGGCGTGCAAGTGGGTCATCAGCAAAGAAGCCGCCACGCCTTTCCCCGCCACGTCGCCGAGCAGGAAAATCAGTTCGCCACTGTCAGCCGCCGGGGGAATTAAATCGCAATAATCGCCACTCACCATTCCCGCGGGCTTGTACTGATAGTGCACGCGCCATTCTCCGTGGCGCAGTTCGGTACGAGGGAGCAATCCCCGCTGCACGCGCGAGGCAAGTTCCAGATCACGCTCCAGCGCGCGCTGTTCATCGCTCGTCAAATGATCCAGGCACAGCCGAACCAGCGGATCAGCCAGCAGCCGGTCCTTCTCCACCGAATCATGGCACTCCGTGCAAATTCCGTATGTTCCGTCATCCATCCGGTGCAGCGCGGAATCCACTTCGCCAAGCAGTTCTATCAGTGACGCCGTCGGAGCCGCCGCCACTGGCGACGCGAGCACCGCGTTCAATTCCTTGCGCCGTTTTTCCAGCTGTTCACGAATGTACGGGTCGCTCACTGCGCTCATTTCCTTGGCCTCCGCGTTCGAGCTTCGCTCCATCCGCACCGCCGCGCTATCCGTTTCCGGCATCAGAACTCCCTTCGCCCCGGTCCGTCGAATTCCTCGATATTGGATTCCTAGTCTCGCGCCCGCGACTCCGGATTAATGGCGTCCAGCAAGGTGCCACCTGTCGTCTGGTCGGCGCGCGCATGGCGGTCCAGGCGCTGCAGCCGGTGCTCGAAATCGTTCCTGTAACGCCGCAGCAGCGCTGCGCTTAGCCCGGCGTTCCGGTTTGGGGGACGCAACTGCGCCAGCGCTTTGCGTACCAGCACCGCCGCGAGCTGCGGTTCGCGTGCGCACCGCTCGTAATGAATCGCGAGCTGTTTGTAGGCCTCCAAACCCTCGCGCGAGCCACCCACGATGCTTTCCCAGAGTTTCAATGCCAGCGGCAGATCCCCTTCGCGCTTTGCCAATCGCGCCAGCGATCGCCGCGCAGCCCGGTCGGTTTCCGCGGGCAGCACGGCGTCGAGCGACTGCGCATAATGTTTCCGCGCGCGCGCCGTATCGCCGCGCCGTTCGCAGATGCGCGAAACTCCAAATAATTCCAGTCCGTCTGTGCCGCCGGTTTGCGGATCAGCCAGCACCGCGACGATCCGGCTGGCAAGTCCCGCGAGGCCTCGCAGGTCCATTTGATTGTGCAGGAAGATTTGCACGAGCGACTCTGGCGGCCCTCCGCGCAGATAGTCAAAATAAAATTGGGGAATCATCTCCGAAATCAGATCCGCGCCGCGATTCCAACCCAGCACATGTTTTTCCAATTCCGCCAGCCGCACTGATCCCAATCGCGCCCGCCACAAATTTCGCGCCGGATGCAAAAAATCCAGATGCGCCCGCGGCGCGACGGCCGGGATTTTTCGCGTCATGCGATAACGCGTCTCCAGCAGCGGCCAGTCAAACGATTTCCCGTTGAACGTCACCAGCACCGGCCGCTCGGCCATGCGCTCCGCCAGCGTCAACAACAGCGCGTGCTCCTCGTTCAGTTCGCGCATGAAGAACTGCTCCACTTCCAGGCCGCCCGCATCCCACCATGCGATACCAACCATGAACGGATAAGTCCCCGTCCCGCCCATCAGCCCCGTCGATTCTGTGTCCAGAAAGAGCCATTGCCGGGGATCGCTCGCCTCCGCGCAACCTCCCGGCGCCAACAGTCGCAGCGCCTCCGCGTTCACCGAACCTTCCAGCGGCTCGCACCCGATCGCCTCCGAAAACCATTTGCGCACCGACAAGTGCTCGCCAAACGAATTGCTCAACGCTTTCGCCTGCAGCATTTCCGCCAGCCGTTCCGCTCCATCGGGAAGCGCAGGCGAAAAACCACGCACGCCCATCGCGGCAGGCTCCGCCGCAGCACTTTCAGCCGCAACGCGAGCCTTCCGCGCCGGCAGCAGCGCCGCCAAAGACGCAAGTCGGTCACGCACGCTCACCCCCGATCAATCTCCCGGTTCACTTCGCGTCCTCTGACGATGCGACAGGCATCGTCATCCTGAGGCCGGCGCCTTTGCTTCAAGCCGGTCGAAGGATCTCTCTTTCTTTTCTCTGCGTACTCTGCGTGTCTGCGGTAAACGATTTTGAATTTACGCTCACACACACAACCGCTCCAAAATCGCGAGCGCCGCTTCCTTGGTCTTCTCGCATTCGTCGCCAGCAGGTCCCACGCACGAAGGGCACCCTTGCTTACACGGACATCCCAAAATCAACTCCCGCGTCCTGCGCAACAAAATACCGTGCACGCGAAACAGCGGCTCGCTGAACCCAATCCCCCCAGGATACGCATCATACAAATACAAATTCGGCTCGAAGAATTCCTTCATCTCAGCCGGATTCCCAACGGTCGCGGAGAATACCTGCCACTCGGTTTCAACTCCCGGACTCGCCGGCCGCTCGCCCACAGCAGTCCCCAAATCCCGCCCGTCGCACATCAACAGCAAACTAGCCATCGAAGCCATCGCGTAAAGCAGCCCCAGAATTCCGTTCTGGCGATCAGACAGCGCATACGGCAATTCAGCCAGGAACTTGCGTTCCAGCGTGATCCAGAACGCCGTGGTGTGCATCTCGTTTTCGGGCAGCTGCAGCTTTCCCGCGCCGATATTTTCATTCGTGAAAAATTTGATCTTCTTGAATCCCACAACCTGCGACCGTACCAGCACATCACCATGCGCCCGCGCCGCCGGTCCCGCGATCCGCTCTTCCTCCGCAATTTCCAGCACGCGCACCTGCGTGTAACGAATCGCGTCCGTGTAGTAATCCACGTTCACGCTTTTCACATACGCCTTGCGCCGCTCGAAATCCAGCCGCTCCACATGATATTGTTGCCCCTGGTGCAGATAAATCGCCTTGGGATGCACCGTCGTAAGCGCCGAAGAAAAATCCACTTCGCCAATCACGTGCGGCTCGCCCTCTGCGTCTCTGTTCGTGCCGCCGGTCGTATCAATAATCACGAAATTGTCAGACGTCACCGAACGCAAACTCACCGTATCCGCCGGATAAGCTTCCTGCACCCAATGCCAGTTTCCGCCGCTGCGATGCAGAAATCCGGCCTCGCTCATTCGCTCGCACAAGCCAGGCAGGTCCACATCGCCGAATCGTTCAGAAGGCGCAACAGGCAGCTCGAACGCCGCACACTTCAAATGATTCACCAGAATTTCCAGATTGTCCGGTTGCACGTACGCATGCTCCGGCGAGCGCCCGAAAAAATAATCCGGATGCTGCACGATAAACTGGTCCAGCGGTGCCGACGACGCCACCATCACCGCGCACGATGTTCCACTTCGTCGTCCAGCGCGCCCCGCGCGCTGCCAAGTGGAAGCAATCGAGCCCGCATATCCAGCCATCACGCTAGCGTCCAGCGACCCAATATCAATTCCCAATTCCAGCGCGCTCGTCGCAACGACGCCGCGAATCCGTCCATCGCGCAACCCACGCTCAATTTCGCGCCGCTCCCCGGGCAAATATCCGCCGCGATACCCGCGCACAGGCTCGGCTTCTCCCGGACCAGGCCGGTCCGCCTGTTGCAAATAAGTCAGTAGCACTTCCGTGTGCAGCCGACTATTCGCAAACACAATGGTTTGCAGCTTCCGCGCCAGCAGTTCCTTCGCCACACGCGTCGTCTCGTTCAAATAGCTGCGGCGAATCCCCAGATTCCGATTCAACATAGGCGGATTGTAAAAAACAAAAAGCTTCTCCGCCGCCGGAGCTCCATTTTCCTCCACCACCTGCACGGGCTCCGCGATCAGTTGCGCCGCCAGCTCCCCTGGATTCGCAATCGTTGCCGAACAACAAATAAATTGCGGCTTTGATCCATAAAATTCCGCGATGCGCGCCAGGCGCCGCAGCACGTTCGCCAGATGGCTGCCGAAAACGCCGCGATACGTGTGCAACTCATCCAGCACGATGTAGCGCAAATTCTCAAACACGCGCGTCCACTTCGTGTGATGCGGCAAAATTCCCGTGTGCAGCATGTCCGGATTCGTCAAGATCACATGGCCGCGTTCGCGTATCGCCCGTCGCGCGTCGCTCGGCGTGTCGCCGTCATACGTGAAAACGCCAAAGCAATCGTCCAGCCGCTTCGCCATGTCGTGCAGCTCCGCCAGCTGATCCTGCGCCAACGCTTTGGTCGGGAAGAGGTACAGCGCGCGTTTATCCGCGTTCCCGAGCACCGCATTCAGCACCGGCAGATTGTAACAAAGCGTCTTTCCCGAAGCGGTCGGCGTCACCACCACGAAATTCTTCCCCGCGTGCGCCAGTTCCGCCGCCGCCGATTGATGCGTATAAAGTTTTTCGATCCCCTTGGCGTGATAAGCCGCAGCCAATTCCGGCCGCACCCACGCAGGCATCGCGCGAAACTGCGCCTCGCGCGCCGGAATGTGCCGCACGGCAGTCAGCACCTCGTCCGCGCGATAATGCGCGACCAGCGCTCCCAGCGCCTCCTGCACCGTCTCCAAGGTCGTACTAGCGCGAACCGCCAAGCCGCCAGCCAGTTCCCCTGCCAAGCCTCGCCCGGACGCCGCCATCACCACCTCCCGATGAAATTGCCAAGCTCCCGCCCATCTGCAGTCTTTCGCCTTTTATTCGCTGAGGCTACCACGCAGCCACCCCCCGTGCAATACCAGTTTTGTCCCATAATTTCCATCGCCTGCGCGCGTCGCTGACGTGCGCCTCGGAGTTTGAGGAATTATTCTTTTCATCGTCGCGCCTTTATCAGTGTTCATCTGGGTTCATCAGTGGCGCCTTTGAATTTGCCCCACACCTCCACACCGAAACGTGCCCACCCCTAGCCATCCCCCACCAATTTTTGCTATACATGAACCATGGCCCATGACTTCCTGATTTTCGATTTCGGCACGAACGAAGAAGTAGCACAGCAGGCTCGTCACAAAGTGGAAGGCTGGACGCAAGGATTCCGTCTCGGCAAAAAGATGCTCCTGAAATTCGAGCGCGAAGTCGCAGACGATTCGTCGGAATCCGAAACCGAGTCGAAGAAGTCGTCAGCCTCCAAAAAGAAGTCCGCAGCGAAATCCGACGGCGCCGAACCCAGCGCCAAAGTCCGCGTCCTGGTCCGCCTCGACTTCTCCGACCATGAAAAGCTCTCGCACCAGCGGTGGCTCGATCGCATCCCCACCGAAGAGCCTTTCAAATCCGCAAAAGCAGAAATCATCCGCCAAGGCCAGCCGGGATTCGCCGAAGCCGCGGAACTCTTTGACTCCCTGTCCTAATGGCCACATGCTGCCTGTCTATTTCTCCAGTAATCCCAGGGCGATTTCGGCGTGCGTTTTTTGTCTCCGCGCCGCGCATTTCGCTATAATGGCGTGTACCTAATTCCCACGGCGAGCCTCTAAGGCGAGAGTGCCCGATGCCGACCCAGACAAAAACGAAATTAGCGAACTACGACCCAGCGAAATACCAGGGCCTCGAGCGCGAAGCGCTCATCCGCGTTTATCGCACCATGTTTATGTCGCGCCGCCTCGACGATCGCGAGATCCAGCTTAAGCGCCAGAATCGCCTTTTTTTCCAGATCAGCGGCGCCGGTCATGAGGCCGTTCTCGCGGCAGCCGGGCTAGTGCTGAAACCTGCCTACGATTGGTTTTTCCCGCACTATCGCGACCGCGCACTCATGCTAATGCTTGGAGTTACTCCGTACGACATGCTGCTGCAAGGTGTAGGCGCGAAAGCCGATCCCGCATCCGGCGGCCGTCAGATGCCTTCGCACTGGGGCAATCGCGACTTCAACGTCGTCACGCGCTCTTCGCCTACCGGCACGCAATTCTTGCAGGCGATTGGAGCGGCGGAATGCTCCTCCTATTTCGAAAAGTTCCCCAAGGCCTTCGATCAAGCGCGCAAAGCTCCAATGGGCGCCACAGTCTCGTTTCACCCAGACGAAATTGTTTACGTCTCCGCCGGTGACGGCACCACCAGCGAAGGTGAATTTTACGAATCGCTGAACACCGCCTGCGGCAAGCGCCTCGCCGTTCTCTATCTCATCGAAGACAACGGCTACGCCATTTCCGTTCCTGTCGAAGTGCAAACTCCCGGCGGCAGCATCTCCAAACTCGTCAGGAATTATCCGAATCTGTACGTCGAAGAATGCGACGGCACCGAGCCGCTGGAAAGTTATGCAGCGTTACGCCGCGCTGCCGAACATTGCCGCACGCGCAAAGGTCCGGCGCTGATCCACGCGCACGTCATCCGCCCCTATTCGCATTCGCTTTCCGACGACGAAAAGCTCTACAAGTGCGAGCCCGAACGCTCCGCCGAAGCGCAACGCGACCCACTCCCGAAATTCGCCATGTTTCTCGTGCGCGAAGGCATCCTGGAAGAAAGCGAAATCGAAGCGCTGGAAGCCGAAGTGGACCGCGAAATCATCGAAGCCACCGATCGCGCACTCGCCGCTGAACTTCCGACTCCGGATTCGATTTACAAGTGGGTTTACTCGCCCGACGTGGATCCCGCCGCACGCGATTTCGAAGCCGCGCCGAAAAAAGAAGGCCATCCCAAGACGATGGTCGAAATGGTCTCCATCACCCTTCTCGACGAAATGGAGCGCGACGAACGTATCGTCGTCTTCGGCGAAGACGTTGCCGATTGCAGCCGCGAAGAAAGTCTGGCCACAGTAAAAGGGAAGGGCGGAGTCTTCAAAGCCACCGCAGGCTTGCAGCGCAAATTTGGGTCGCAGCGCGTTTTCAATTCGCCGCTGGCCGAAGCCAATATCGTCGGCCGCTCCATCGGCATGGCCATACGCGGCCTGAAACCCGTTCCCGAAATTCAGTTTTTCGATTACATCTGGCCGGCCATGATGCAGCTCCGCAACGAAATGGCGACGATTCGCTGGCGCTCCGCCGGGCATTTCAAATCGCCAGTCGTCATCCGCGTCGCCATCGGCGGCTACCTCACCGGCGGCGCGATTTATCACAGCCAGTGCGGCGAAGTTATTTTCACTCATATCCCTGGCCTGCGCGTCGTGATGCCTTCCACCGCGCTGGACGTATGCGGTCTGCTGCGCACCGCGATCCGTTCCGACGATCCCGTGCTGTTCCTCGAGCACAAGCATCTCTACCGCCAGCCCTACAATCGCTCGGAATATCCCGGACCGGACTTCACGGTTCCCTTCGGCAAAGCGCGCATGGTGCGCGAAGGCACGGACGTTAGCGTCATCACTTACGGCGCGGTCGTCCATCGCGCGGAAGTAGCCGCCGCCGAATTGGCCCGCAACGGAATCTCCGCCGAAATCCTGGACCTGCGTTCGCTCAGCCCCTACGACTGGGAAGCCATCGCCGCCACCGTCCGCAAGACCAATCGCGTCATGGTCGCCTACGAAGACACGCGCTCCTGGGGCTACGGTGCGGAAATCGCCGCCCGCATCGCCGACGAATTATTCGACGAGCTGGCCGCGCCAGTCCGCCGCGTAGCCGCTACCGACACATTCGTCGCCTATCAGCCCAGGCTCGAAGACGCGATCTTGCCCCAAACCGAGGACATAACCCGCGCCATCAGCGACCTGATGACGTATTAGCCCGGCTGGCAGCTGCATGACCCCATGAAACCTTTTAATCGTCCCGTTCGTATACTAAAGTAGGCAGATGAAGCTCGAGCCCCAACCTCTCGGGAGGGTGAAATCATGAATTGCCAGAATTGCCAAAAGGAAATCGCCGAATATTCCAATTTCTGCTACTACTGCGGCGCGAGACAAAATACGAACGCTGCGCCCAGCGCCGCACCACGTCTCCAGAAGCGCCTGATGCGCTCATCCACGGATTGCAAACTGGGCGGCGTTTGCGGCGGCATCGCCGAATATATGGACGTGGACTCCACGATCGTCCGCCTGATCTGGGTGGTGCTGGTTATTTTCCCGTTTCCGCTGATTCCAGCCGTGCTCGGATACTTCATCGCCTGGCTGGTGATTCCGCAAGCGCCTCCGCCGATACCGGTGGAAGCGCCCGCGCAACCCGCCGCGCCTTCCGCGCCCGCACACGGCTCCGCACAGACCGCGTAGGCGTTTCCGGAAAATTTCAGGCTGGTCCGGCGGCGCGCTCCGCCGGGTGATTTAATCGCGGTCCTTGCCCTTCGCTCGTCGCGAAAACGACCCGCGCCGGTCGCCATAAATCGCCTGGTCAATAGATATCAATCCCGCGCCCAGCGCCGCCAAAGTAAACGCTCCCACCGCGACCGCCAGCGGAAATTGATAGTTATCAACTTTCGCCGGATTCGAAATCAATCCGTGCACCTTCACCAGCGCCACGGCCATTTCCCCCGCCACCAGCAATCCTGCAATCCGCGTGAACAATCCCAGGATCAACAGGCACCCGCCGAAAAACTCAATCACGCCGGCAATGTAAACGAAATAACCGGGAAATCCCATGTGCTCGAAACCCTGCATCGCTTCGTGCGTGTGCGTAAATAGCTTCGGATAGCCATGAAACACCAGAATAATTCCCAATCCCACGCGCAGCAGCACAAGCGCCAGCGGTTTCAATTTTTCCAGGCTCTGCATTCCATCCCTCCGGCGGGCACCTTCCGCTATTCCTCGCCGCGCGCACCGCATTGTACCAGAATCAAAAAGCTCTCCAACCCGCGCATGGAAACTTTCCACATCTCGTCGACAGGGTGGCGCAGCGCGGTTAGTGTAGAATCTCTAATCACCTACTTCACATGATGCCGCGATCGAAACAATTGAATGCCCGAAGCGATCACCTCCGACTCTGCGCCGTGCTCGCCGCGAGCAATGCCTCGGGAGCCCGTCGGTGATCCGGAAAGTTCTGCTTGGGCACAGCGCTGCTCATGGTCCTGGTTGCGGCCCTCTACGTCCGCTTTCATCATTCCGCACCGCCGCTGGAAACGGCCTACGCCGGCAGCCGCACCGTCACGCTATACAGCACCTCGGCCCAAGTCCGCGAACCGGTCACCATTGTCAGTTTCGGCGATCGCCTCGAAGTCCTGCAGCGATTTCAAAATCAGGTGAAAGTCCGCACCTCCGCCGGCGTCATTGGCTGGACCGAAGAGGGAGATTTGCTGTCCGCAGATCTCTGGCAGACTTTGAAAGACCTGGAAGCGAAATCCGCCACCATGCCGGTGGTCGCGCACGGTCACACCCGCGTCCTCAGCAATCTGCACATCGAACCGGGCCGCGACTCGCCGCGCGTTCGGCAGTTGAATAAAGATATTCCCATCGAAATGATGGCGCGCCAGCCGGAACTCGTCGCGCCCGCAGCCATTTCCAGCGCTGAAGACGAATCCGGCGACGCGCCCGCATCCGATTCCGCGAAGCCAGACGGCGGTAAATCAAAAGGCCGCAAATCGACCGATCGCAAATCAAGCGACCGCGATTCAGGCGACAAGCCCCAGCCCAAAAAAGAAGACTGGTGGCTCGTCCGCGCGCATATCGCCGATCAGGCCGTCCTCGCCGGATGGCTGCTGGGCCGCTTCGTGGAACTCGATGTTCCATCTCCCTTGCCGGATTACGCCACTTCCGCGGGAATGCGCATCGTCGCCTGGACCGAGCTCAATCGCGTGCCGTCCGAATCCGGCAAGCCTGTGGCGCAATATTTGCTCCTCGGCACGCACGGGCCCGAAGGCCAGCCTTGCGATTTCACTTCGCTCCGCGTCTACACCTGGGGCAAACAGAAAGACCGCTACGAGACCGCCTTCGTCGAAAGCAATGTCTGTGGCAAGCTGCCCATTCAACGCTTGCAGTCCGCGGGCCCCGAAGCGGACATCACCTTTTCCTTCCTCGATTCCAGCAACGGCCAGCCAGAACGCCGCACCTATCGAATGCACCAGACCATCGTTCGCCGCGTGAGCGACGGTAGCCCTCCTAAGCCACGCAAACGCACCCATTAATCACCGCGTTTCATCCCGCATCATTTGAACGCGCGCCCGCCGCCGATTGCGATAAATTTGTAGGATGGCGAATCGTGCGATGATTTTCGGTGCAGCCCTGCTTCTCTATTGTTCCGTCGCGCTATCCGGCTGCTCGCAAGCCACTTCCAACCTCTGCCTCAGCCGCCCGCCGCCACTCCGACTCTGAAATTTATCGGCCAGTGGGGCGCCGCCGGCAATGGCCCGGGCCAATTGCAGAAGCCCTCCGGGATCGCCACGAATTCCCTCGGCGACATTTTCATCGTGGATTCCGGTAGCGCCTTCATTTCTAAATTTGCTCCGGAAGGGAAGCCGCTGCTGTCCTTCCAGGAAGACGGCCTGAATCATCCGCAATCCGTCGCCGTGGACCGCGGCGGCGCGCTCTACGTCACCGACCCCGTCCGCAATAGCGTCTTCATTTTCATGCCCAATGGCGATCGCTACCTCGAACTGCGCCTGCGCACCCGCCCGGTCGCCGGCAATGTGCTGAGCGCCGCGGTAGGCGATGACGGCCAGATCCACGTGTTCGACCAGCACGCAGGCAAGGTTTTCAGCTACACGACCCGTTTGCGTTTGGTGCAAACCTGGGAGCCGCGCGAAACTCTCCCGGGCTCGCGACAGTTCGGCCCGCTCGTCGAAGGTCCTGATGATCTCCTATACCTCGGCACGCCTTCGGGCGGCATCATGAAGCTCACCCGCGAAGGCCACTTGATCACCGAAATCACCGCCGCAACCTCCAGCGGGAGCAATGGCGTCACCTGGAATCCCAACGCAGGCTTCGCCGTCTGGAATAACTGCGTCTTCGTCATGGATTCCGATGGCCGCACGCTCCACGTCGCCGGCACCGCCGATGGCGCGGCCAAACTGGATATGGATCTCGCTCCCGAGCTCGGCCAAGCCTCCCGCAAACCGCCCGCATTAGCCGTCAGCCCGCACGGCGAATTGCTCGTCCTCGACGCCCCCGAATCCCGCGTCCTGCGCTACCGCATCACATTCTGACATTCCCCCTTCACGCGCTATCATTGCAGGTCCGAAATATCCGAGGTGTCTCAACATGGCCCTACTGCTTTCCGAAGCGGACGTGAAGCAAATTCTCACCATGCCGCTGGCTCTCGCAGCCGTCGAAGATTCCTTCCGACGCCTCGCCGATGGGTCCGCTCTGCTCCATTCCCGCCACCGCCTGCACATTCCCGGCAAGAGTTATCTGCATTACATGGCCGCGGCCGACGCCACCAGCGGCTACATGGGCATGAAGATTTACACCAGCTCAGGCGTAGGTCTGCGTTTCCTCGTTCCGCTGTTCCATGTGGATTCAGGCGAACTACTCGCGTTGATCGAAGCAGATTACCTGGGCCAAATTCGCACCGGCGCCGCCAGCGGCGTCGCGACGAATCTGCTCGCGCGCGCCGACGCCGCCAAAATCGCCATCATCGGCACAGGCTTGCAATCGCGCACTCAGCTGGAAGCCCTCTCGCTAGTACGCCCCATCACCGAGGTCCGCGCCTTCAGCCGCAAACCCGAACATCGCGAAATCTTCGCAAAAGAAATGACCGCGCAACTAGGCTTCCCAGTCGTCGCCGTAGCGTCCGCCCAGGAAGCCGTCCGAGGCGCCGATATCGTCATCACTTCCACCACTTCCACCGATCCCGTTCTCGATGGCAGCTGGCTCGTCCCCGGAATGCACATCAACGCCATCGGCGCCAATTTCCCGCAGAAGCATGAGCTCAACGGCGAAGCCATTCGCCGCTGCGACATCATCGTCGCGGATTCCCGCGAGCAATCGAAACTCGAATCCGGCGATCTGATTCAGATGTACGGGGATGACAAACGCCGCTGGGCGAGCGTCACCGAACTAGCCGAAATCGTGGCCGGAAAAACTCCCGGCCGCAGCAATCCCCAGCAGATCACCCTCTTCAAATCCAATGGCATCGCAATCGAAGATGTCGTGGTAGCAGGCAAGATCTATGAATTGGCGCGTGAACGAGGAATGGGACGACAAGTTCCGCTGTGGGAAAAAGAAGCTCGCGCCGGCGAAGCGCGCGGAGTCTAGAAGTTGTTTCTGGAATGGCTAAATCGAAAGGGCGGGGCTTCAGCCCCGCCGTAAACCGCATACAGCGAGGGGCTTTAGCCCCTGAAGCCGGGCCGTTCGATCGTCGCAAATTATTTACGGAATTGCTTCTAGACGCGCGGGCCCGTGCGCAGCTTATTCAAATGCTTGAAAAGCGCGTCGCGCAGCCGCACTCGCGTATCTTCCGGCAGCGGCGCAGGCTCGGAATTGCAGAAGATCTGAATCGTCTGCCGCGTAGTGTCCACCACCACCCGGCAATCTTCGCAATTCTCCAAATGCTTCTCGATCGAGGATTTCAGCGTAGGATCCAGCGCTTCTTCCAGATAATTCGAAATCTCTCTGACAATGCTCTTGCAGTTCACGGATTCTCACCCTGTCGAAAGTAACGGTTTAGTTTCTGGCGCAATTTTAAGCGTGCGCGCAACAACCGTGACTTGACTGCCGGAACAGAAAGCCCCAGCGCTTCCGCCGTCTCCTCGGTTGACAATTCTTCGATGTCGCGAAGTTGAAAAACGATTCGGAAAGGAGGCTCAAGTTCCGCAATTGTACTCGTCAAAATCCCGCCAAGCTCGGCTTGCTTGTAGCGTTCCTCAGGCGAAGGTCCCCAATCCTCCACCTCGCGCGGCATCGTGTCTTCGCCGGTGTCCACCTCTTCGTCCAAAGACACCTGATTCGGCCGCCGCTTGCGCAGCTTCATCAGCGCCTGGTTCACCGCAATCCGCACCAGCCAGGTATAAAACCGCGAATTGCCCTGAAACTCTCCCAGATGCTGGTACGACTTCAGGAACGCTTCCTGCATCACGTCTTCGGCGTCTTCCTTGTTCTGCGTAATATTCTGCGCCAGACGGAAGATTTTGCGTTCGTAGCGGCCCACGAGCGTCTCGAACGCCGTAATATCGCCGCCCTTGGCTGCGGCGACCAGCGCGCCTTCGTCGTCCTTCACCACCTGCGAAGGAAGCGGCGTGCGCGGTTGCAACGGATTTAATTTCGATGCGCTCATATAAGCTCCACATCAGAGTAGCATAAATCGCCGTCCCGCCGCGCAGGCGCGGCATCCCACCCAGCGCAAATCCCCAAATTTCAATGATTTACCCCTGCGAAATTCTGCTTGCCTGTCCCGGAATCCATCTGCACAGGGTCATCGTGCAAGCAACACTCGCTGCGCCATGCTTGCGGAGTAGGCAAGGGCTGGCGGATAATCGCTCCATTACGATGGGGTGCCGCGGTAAGGCATAGGCTAAACTTCAAAGGGACTGAATGCGTACACTGCCGGACTATCTCCGCAAGGGAATGAGAATGATTTTAGTCGGCGCCAACCCCGGCGACCGCTCCGCGCGCGTCGGCCACTACTACGCCGGCCGCGGTAACCAGTTCTGGCCGATCATGTACGAATCCGGCGTAATTCCCGAGCCGCTCAGCTACGAAGACGACCGCCGCATTCTCGAGTTCGGCATCGGCATGACCGACTTAGTGAAGCGCCCCACTCGCGCCGTCGAAGAAATCGAGCGCCAGGAATTCGCCGAAGGCCGCGTCCTGCTCGCGCAAAAGCTCGAAGACCTGAAACCGCGCGTCGTCGCCTTCAACGGCAAGATGGTGTACGAGAAATTCACTGGCCGCCCCTGCAAGCTCGGCCTGCAAAAGGAAAAACTCTATGGCGCGCAGGTTTTCGTCCTGCCCTCCACCAGCGGTTTGAATGCCGGCACGGAGCGCGGCGTAAAAACCCGTTATTTTAAGAAACTTGCGGCGCTGCTGAAGGCTCTAAAGGATTAGGGAGACCGCAAAGTATGGGAACCACACAACCGGCTGCCGCCGCTCCGCTCGTACTCGAAGAACACGCTGGTGCTGTCACCATCATTCGCCTGAACCGCCCGGATAAACTAAACGCGTTGAACTTGCAGCTCGCGCATGATTTGGTGCACGCATTGCTGCGCGCGCAAGCCGACAGGGCCATCCACTGCGTAGTCTTGACCGGAAACGGCCGCGCCTTCTGCGCCGGGGGAGACCTGGAATTGCTGCGCGATGCGCGCCAGCGCAAAGCCGCGGACGAAGTGGAAGCGCTGGTGACCGCCGGAAAAGAAATCGCCATCGCCGTCGCCACCATGCCGAAAGTCGTGATCGCCGCGGTGAATGGTCCCGCCGCCGGCGGTGGCATGAACTTGGCCCTGGCCGCTGACATTCGCATCGCTTCCGACCAGGCGCGTTTTGCGGAATCCTTCGTGCAGATCGGCCTGTTCCCCGATTTCGGCGGCACATTTTTCCTGCCGCGCATTGTCGGCCCCACCCGCGCGGCCGAATTGTTTTACACCGGCCAGATGATTTCGGCGGACGACGCCTTTCGCCTGGGCATTGTCAGCCGCGTGGTTCCCGCGGACCAGTTGGAAGCTGAATCCAAAAAGCTCGCTGAAAGCATCGCCGCCGGCGCGGGACTCGCGCAGCGCGACGTCAAACATCGCATGATTGAGGAACACCGGAAGGAGCTCGAAGCCGCGCTCGACGAAGAAATTCGTCTGCAGAGACATTGCTTTGAATCCAATGATTGTCTGGAAGGCCTGAACGCGTTCTTCGAGAAGCGCAAGCCCAATTTTCAAGGGCACTGACGTTGGCATCAGCGCTGGCCGGTCAGTGAATTTACACGGCGCGTCGTGCGCTGCCGCAGCAGTGGAAACTTCACGCAGCGTGACAAACAGTTTCAGAGGACTAGGCTGCCATTCGCGAAAATTCCATTGAGCAATATCCTGCTCGCCTGCGGCTCTTCATAATGAGCAATAGGGCCCGCTCGTAATGGCTCGTTCAGAAACCAACCCAGCCGCTCGAGGCTACACCTTCGGCGAACTAATGGTCGCCGCCGCCGCGCGCGAAATCGCCGATGGAGAACTCGTTTTCGTCGGCATGCGCCTGCCGATGCTGGCCTTCCTCGTCGCGCGCCGCACGCACGCGCCGGCAGCCGTCGGCCTGTTTGAAAATGGCGTGGTGCGCGAAACTCCCTCCACCGAACTTCTCTATACCATGGGCGATCCTCCGAATTTGCGCGGCGCCACGCAGTGTGGCTCCATGCTCGATGTGATGGGCCTGCTGCAACAGGGCCGCGTAGACGTAGGCTTTCTCGGCGCCGCCGAAGTGGATCGCTTCGGCAATCTCAATACCACCTGGGGCTATCGCAACGAGGAAATGCAGCGCCTCCCCGGTTCCGGCGGCGCGTGTGACATTGCCTGCCTCGCCTGCCGTACCGTAGTGCTGCTCGCTCACGATCGCGCGCGTCTCTGCGATCGCGTGGGCCATATCACTTCCCCCGGATTCGGCACTGGTGACGGCTGGCGCCGCGCTCAGGGTCTGCCCGCCGCGTCCGGCCCGTCCGCAATCATCACCACGCTCGGCCACCTGCGCTTCGGTCACGACGGCGAAGCCTATCTCGCCTCCGTGCATCCGGGCGTCAGCGTCGAAGAAGTTCTCGCCAATACCGGCTGGACGCTCCGTGTCGCCGACGAGCTGGTGGAAACTCCTCCGCCCAGCGATGACGAGCTAAGCGTGATGCGCGAGCTCGATCCCAACCATTTCTGGACGCGATAAAATAAATGACCGCCGAATCCAAATTGCTCACCATGCGCGACGCCATCTCGCGCCACGTGCCCTCAGGCTCCATGGTTCTGCTCGGCGCGCAACTCGAGCAGATGATCCCATTCGCCGCCGGCCACGAATTAATTCGCCAGAGCCGCCGCGACCTCACTCTCGTCGGCCCCATCTCCGATATTCTCTTCGACCAGCTGATCGGCGCAGGCTGCGTCTCGCGCGTGATGGCCGCATGGGTGGGCAACGTGTCGGCGGGCGTCGGCTATTGTTTCCGCCGCGCTGCGGAACGCAGCATCCCGCGCCGCCTGGAAGTAGTGGACTATTCGAATTTCACAATGGCGCTAGCGCTGCACGCCGGAGCGCTCGGAGTCCCGTTCATGCCCACTTACGCAACTCTCGGCAGCGACCTGCTCAAGAAAAACGGCAATTTGCGCGAGTTCTCCTCGCCCGTCAGCGAAGAAAAATTGGTAGCAGTCCGCGCGCTGCGTCCTGACGTCGCCATCGTGCACGCGCAGCGCTCCGACGCGCAGGGCAACGCCCACATCTGGGGCAGCCTGGGAGTAGCCGTGGACGGAGCGCGTGCTGCGCGAAAAGTTATTGTAGTAGCCGAAGAAATTGTCGAGGCGAGCGTCATCGCGTCCGATCCGAATCGTACGTTGATACCAGGGTTCCTCGTCGCAGCCGTTATACACGAACCCGGCGGCGCGCATCCTTCTCCCGTTCAGGGCTATTACGGCCGCGATCACGCCTTCTGCGCCGAATATCACGAACAGACCCGCCGCCTCGAGGATTTCGAGGATTGGGTCGCGCGCTGGGTTGTGCAAACCACCGATCGCAGCGATTATTGGAAGCAGCTCGGCCCTGGCCGCGCCGAAAAACTAGCCGTCAAGGAACACGCTCTCTCCGCACCCGCGGACTTTGGATACTGATGACCGAAGACTTGCTCGCAAATATTGAAATCACGCCGCGCGAAGTGAAAGATCTCCTCGCCCGCGATCCCAAGGTTCTTTTCGCGGACGTTCGCGAGCAGTGGGAATACGATACGGCCCGCATCGCAGGCTCGGTGCTGATTCCCCTAGGCGAAATTCCCGCGAATCTGCAGCGCTTGGGAAATGCCGAGCAGGTAGTGTTCTTCTGCCACCACGGCATGCGCAGCCTCGACGCGGCTGCGTGGCTCCGCGCGCAAGGTGTCGCGGGAGCGAAGTCCATGACCGGCGGCATCGAGCGCTGGTCCACCGAAATTGATCCCAGCGTGCCACGCTACTAACAGCGAAGGGAACATGACGACGAAGAAAAAAGCCAAAAAACCGGTCGCGGTGAAAAAGCGATCAGCCAAGACCGCGCAATTCTTGCAGAAGCCCACTTGCACCACCTGCCGCAAAGCCCGCGCCTACATGGAAAATCGCGGCTTCGATCTACATTTCCGCAATCTCGATAAAGAACGCCTCAGCGCCGACGAACTGGAAAAACTCATCGGCGATCGCGATCACAAGGATTTTCTGAACACGCGCAACGAGCTATATCGCCGGAAAAACATGAAAGAAAATCCGCCCAGCCGCGCCGATGCCATTCGCATCATGGTCGGAGAGCCGAATCTAATCAGGCGCCCGGTGATCGTAGCCGGCGGCCGCATAGTCCTGGGCTTCGACCAGGAGAAAATCGACCGTTTGTAGACGCGGGAGTGAAAATACACTTAGGCCAGGTGCTGACTCTGTAGCGGCCGCCTTTAGGCGGGCGCCTTTGATTTTGCCGTTGAAATTGTCAGGAGCTACCAGATTTGCCGCCAATCATCGACATCCACATTCACATCAACCCGCACGAAATGGTCAATGCCCCTGCGCTGGAACTAATCAAACGCGGCCGCCGCGATTACGACGAAGTCGAAAAGTACGCCGCCAGCCCCGTAGAATTTCTGAAGTTCATGGACTCGGCAGAAATCGAACGCGCCGGCCTGATCAATTACGTCAGCCCGCAAGTAATCGGCTTCACTGCCGAAGTAAACGACTGGATCGCCAAATATTGCTCCGCCGATCCGAAAGGCTTGCTCGCATTCGGCTCCGTGCATCCGAAATTCATCGCAGACGCCGCCGCCGAAGTGGACCGCCTCAAAAAGCTAGGCATCCGCGGCCTCAAAGTCCATCCCTCGCATCAACTATTCGCGCCCAACGAATACCGCAACGGCCTTGGCCCGCTCCGCGCGATGTACGAACGCGCCCAGGCCCTGCATCTGCCAGTGATGATTCACACCGGCACCTCAATTTTCCCCGGCGCCCGCAATGTGTACGCCCAACCCATTCTCGCCGATGATATCAGCGTTGATTTCCCAGATCTGGTAGTCATCCTAGCCCACGGCGGCCGCCCCCTCTGGATGAACGAAGCCTTCTTCCTCGTCCGGCGTCACCCCAATATGTACATGGACATCTCCGGCATCCCGCCGCAAAAGCTGATGGAATCGTTCCCGCGCATCGAAGAAATCGCGGACAAAGTATTATTCGGCACCGACTGGCCCGGCCCCGGCGTTCCCAATGTGCGCGGCAACATCGAAAAATTTCGCGCTCTGCCAATTTCCGCCGCAAGCGCAACAGAAGATTCTGTACGACAATGCCGCGAAGCTTTTCCCGCGCAGGCTTAGGAGCCGCACAGAAAAATGGAAGTAAAAACAATCGGTGTAATCGGCGCCGGCGCCATGGGCCGTGGCATCGCCTACGCTGCCGCGTTCGGCGGCTATCGCACGATCCTCGAAGACGTCGCGCCGGAAATGCTAGAGCAGGGCCTCGCCTATATCCGCGAAGCGCTAGACGATGGTGTCGCCCGCTGCAAAGTAACTCCCGAACAGCGCGCTCGCGCGCTCGCAAACCTCACCACCTCCAGCTCCGTCGAAGACGTCTGCCGCGAAACCGATCTGCTGATCGAAGCCGTGCCCGAAGAAATGGAAGTGAAACTCGAAATTTTCACAATCTTCGACAAATTCGCCAAGCCCAACGCGATCCTCGCCAGCAACACCTCGTCGCTCTCCGTCACGGAAATGGCCGCGATCACCTTCCGCCCCGAGAAATGCATCGGCATGCATTTCTTCAATCCGGTCCCAAAAATGAAGCTGCTCGAAATCGTCCGCGCGCTCGAAACTTCCGAAGCAACCGTGCGGCCTGCGCCGAAGTCGGCCGCCGCATGGGCAAGGAAGTGGTGGTCGTCCGCGAATCCCCGGCTTCATCACCAGCCGCATCAACGCGATGATCGGCAACGAAGCGTTCTACATGCTCGAGGAAGGCATGGCCACCGCCGAAGATATCGACAAAGCGCTGAAGCTCGGCCTGAATCATCCGATGGGCCCATTCGAGCTGGTGGATCTGGTAGGGCTCGATGTGCGCTTCACATTCTCGAATATCTGCACAAGACGCTCGGCGAAAAATATCGCCCGTCGCCGTTGCTCCTGCAATACGTCAACGCCGGCCGCCTGGGCCGCAAATCAGGCCGCGGCGTGTACGATTACAATGTTGACGGCACCGAAAAGTAGTCCAGGGGCGTGCATCGGCGCACGGCCGCACGCGTAGCACTCTTTCGCACCTATGCCACCAAAAATAAATCTCGCCGACCGCATCGAAATCCTGCAAGGCGACTCATCGAGATGGACACCGACGCCATCGTCAACGCCGCCAACAACGACCTGCAGCTCGGCGGCGGCGTGGCCGGCGCGATTCGCCGCAGCGGCGGTCCGCAAATCCAGCGCGAATGCGACGAGATCGGCGCCGTTCCCGTCGGCGGCGCGGCCATCACCTCGGGCGGAAAGCTGAAGGCGCGCCACGTGATTCACGCCGCCAGCATGCAACTGGGCGGCCTCACATCAGCGCGAGCGCTGCGCAGTTCCACCGCGCACGCCCTGCGCATCGCGGCGCAAAAGGGACTGAAGACCATCGCGTTTCCGGCGATCGGCACCGGCATCGCCGGTTTTCCCATGCGCGAATGCGCCGAAATCATGCTGCGCGAAGCTGCCAAGCATCTTGAAGGCCCCACGTCGCTCCAGAAAATCTATTTCGTTCTTTTCGACCAGGAAGCGCTCGCCGCGTTCAATAGCGTCCGCTCCGAACTCGAATCGAAAGTGTAGGCCGCGCCCATGACCCAGGACCTGCTCGAAAAGGTTCAGACAGAAGTCGTCCGCTACGAACACCCTCTTTTCGATTTCGCCGCGCGCCCCGCGGAAGAAGGCGTCGAAGTCGAAATCCGCTACAAGCCCAAGAACGCAGAAGTTCATGACTACACTTTCCTGCTCCGCCCGCGCGAAATCGAACACACCCAATTCCCCTGGACCTTTCAGAACCAGCTTTACGATTGCCTTCACGACTACGTCATCGAAATGTTCACGCGCAACCCGCAGCGAGTGAATTGACGGGCGCCCGTGAGCACCTCGCGACCCATGCCTGCCGAATCCACGCCGTTGGCCACCGCGCTCAATGAGCATATTCGCGCCGGGGTCCCATCACCTTCGCAAAATATATGGACGCATGCCTCTACGATCTCCAGCACGGCTACTACACCAGAGCCGGTCAAGTGCCGCGGCGCGATTATTTCACCAGCGTGGACGCCAGCCCCATTTTCGGCCGCCTCCTCGCCCGCCAATTTCAGGAAATGTGGGTTGAGCTTGAAAAACCAGCGGAACTTCTGCTCGTGGAACTCGGCGCCGGGCAGGGAAATCTAGCCGCTCAAATTCTGGATTTCACCGCGAATTCGTTCCCCGAATTTTACAGCGCCCTGCAATACGTCGCCGTAGAACGCTCCGCCGCGCGCCGCGCTGCAGCCGCCGCGGCCGGTTCGCTCGCGCGACACATGGCCGCCTTACATTTTGCGATGGTGTCCGATATGCCCGCGGAGATTCCCTGCGGCTGCATATTCTCAAATGAATTTTTCGACGCGCTCCCGGTCCATCGCATCGCGCGCGAAGGCAACGACCTACGCGAAATTTACGTCGGACTGGGCGCCAATGGTTTGTGCGAGCAGTTCGGTGCGCTCTCCACCCCTACGCTAGCCGAATATTTCACCGAGCAGGGAATCGCGCTGCAGGAAGGGCAGCAGGCGGAAATAAATCTGGAAGCCTGCGAGTGGATAAGAGAAATCAGCACGAGGCTGGGCCGCGGTTTCGCGCTCACGATTGACTACGGCCACCAAGCCGAAGAACTCTACGACCACCGCCACATGCGCGGCACCCTGCTAGCCTACGAAAAACACCGCGCCAGCGAAAATTTCTTTCGCGCGCCCGGCGAACAAGATCTCACCGCACATGTGAATTTCTCGGCCTTGGCCAGCCACGGCATCCAGGCCGGATTGCAACGCACCGGCTTCACATCGCAGTCAAATTTCCTGCTAAGCCTCGAGCGCCACAGCGATTTCGCGGACCTGCAATCCCCAACCATGACCGAAACCCAGCAATCCCGCGCCCGCCTGCTCTTCAAAACCCTGATTTACCCCGAGGGCATGGGCGAAACATTCCAAGTTCTCATCCAGCACAAAGGCCTCGACCAGCCGCACTTGTCCGGCCTCGACCCCCTGTAATAAATCCCGCCGCGTTTTGAAATTGGGAAGTGCTGTCTGGTGGCACGAACGTACGCATGAGCGCCCGTGGTGAGCGCACATCTTCTACGAGGCGCCCGGCGAAGGCCGCTTAAGCGTCGGCTTACTTGGGTCAGCTGCGGGCGCGCTAGCGGCTGGCGCCGGAGTCGTGGGCGCGGACGAAGCAGCAACTCCCGCCGGCGCGGAATCATCGCCCTTATAAGGTTTCTGAATGTATCGCGCCACTTCCTGCTGCGCTCCGGCCGTGTCGTCGCTCAAATGTGCCGCCAGGCTATATTCATTCACGGCCCGCTCGCGCTGCCCCAGCAAATCGTAAATCTTGCCGATATAAATGTGGCTCCAGACTTCCGTCCACTTCGGATCCTCGTCTCCACCCAGCGCCGCGCGGAACGCATTCGCCGCAGCCTGATAATTTTTCTGGTAGAACATCGCCTCGCCCATACGGAAATGCGCCAGCGAATTGGTCGGCTGCGCGTCCAGCGCCTTTTGATATTCCTGAATGGCCTCGTAATATTTGCCCAGTTCAGCGTATCCTTCGCCTCGCGCCACAACGCACGCACGCGCAAACGCGGGCTGGATTTCAGCAAATTATTGTTCGGATCAATCAAAATCCCATTCGGCTTGGGCCGGCCAAACGTATCAATCTCAAAAGGCTGAGTCGTGCCCGTCACCAGGATTGTCTTTATTTCTGGATTTCCTTCCGTATCCACGCTAATTTGCACCGGCATGCGGAAAGTGTCCAGATCCTGATGAATCTTGCCCACCACCTTGAATCCCTTCGGCGTACGATAAACGATGTAGTCCATCTTGAATTCCGGAACGCCCGTAGAATTCAGCCACTGCGAAAAAAATGAAACCAGATTTACCGGCGGCTGCCCCTTCGCCGGCGGCGGAATTTTTGTCATCGCGATTTTTTCAAAATCGTTCAGGTTGGCATTCTTTCCGTCGTATTTCTTGTAGAATTCGCGCAGCAGCGCTGCAAACGCATCGTCGCCCAGCTCCGTGCGCAGCATGTGGAACACCATCGCGCCCTTGTCCGCCACCACCGAGCGATATTCATTCGAAAATGTCTGCAAGCGCGCCGCCTGCGAAATCGGCGCGGTATCCTCATACATCAGCGCGCCCACCGCAAAATCCTCCAGCGCCTTGTGCAGCCCCGCGCTGCCGTCGCTTTGCTCTGCGTACATCGCCTCCGCATAATGCGAAAGCCCGTCCGTCAGCCACGTATCCGAAGCAGTCGCAGGCAATACGCGGTCGCCCCACCATTGTTCCGCCGCCAGCTGTGAAAGCAATCGTTCATTCGCGCGCGTGCCCCATTGCCGCGCGCTGATCAGCAGCACTCCCGGCGCCGAAAATCCGGGCACGGTTCCGTCCGGCATCTGCGCGATGGTCAGCGGCGGATCGGTGTCTCGAAGTTCCAGCGGCCCAAAAATATCGGAATAATAACTGAAGATATGCGCCAGGGAAGTCGCGTATGAATTCGCCGTGTCAGCCTGCGCGGGCGGCGTATACACTGAAACGTTGAATCCTTCCGCTTGCACCGGCGCAAGTTGCAGATTTCCCGCAACAAACGTACCCACAGGCGCCGCATGATCGCAATGGAACACGTACGACGCCTGACCCGGCGCGCCTTTGCCGATCCCCGGCTTCATCGTCGGCGGATCGGCCTTGCCTGTGCCCGCCACCGCAAACGTATCCGGAACATCAATCGTAAATGTTCCCCGTGTAGCGATTGGTAGGATAGTTCGTCAGCGGAAACCAACGCGCCGGCAGCAGCAGATACGCTCCAGTTTTGTCCACCGAAGCCAAACGCACCCCCTCGTCGGACTATCTTCTTCGCTCGAAATCGGGCCGGTGTAATCGAATACCAGCGTGACGGTTTTCCCGGCGACACCACGTCCGGCAATCCAACGTCAGAAGCAGCGGAAACCGATTGTCGCGCTCAAATTCCAGCGTGCCGCCGTTCTGCAGCTTCACCGAATTCACTCTCAAGTCCGGATGCAGTTCCACCACCACCGTTCGCCCCGGCTGCTGGCGACGAAATCCACTTTGGCCTGCCCGGAAATCGTCTGGTCTTCGGGATGCAGCATCACTTCTACTTCGTAGTATGTACGCGCGGAAGGGAAATCCCTGCGGGGTCTGCGCCACACCTGTGTTCGCGCAAACAATGACGCAATCAGACCCGTCAGAACGACGGCAGCCACGGCGTGAAATCGGTTGAACTTGAGCCAGAATTTGAACAAGAACGAGAACCTCCTCGTGAAGGGACAGCCCCAATCATTCAGATACAAAATACCCGCAGCCAGTTGCCTCCTCACAAAAGGTTACATCATTCGGGCAAAAATGTCCGCTGCCCGTTCGATCGCCCCTCCCGGCCCCATTTTCGCGCGCACTTCCGCCAGCCCCGCCTTCGCTCACTGCGCTCGCCTCGGGCGAAGCAAGCAATCGCCGCACCTCACGCTCCACAGCCTCCGGCGTGAAATCGTCCTGAATGAATTCCAGCGCCACGAGCCTGCCAGCAATCAAATTCACCATGCCGATAAACGGCGTGCGAATCATGTGCCGCAGAATCGACGCAGTAACCGGCGCCACGCGGTAAATCACCACCATGGGCGTCCCGAGCAGCGCCGCCTCCACGGTGGCCGTTCCGCTCGCCACAATCGCGCAATCGGCAGCTGCCAGCGCATCGTACGTCGCGTCCTCGACTCGTTTGATCGTCGATGCTGGCCGCGCATAATGCGCGAAAAATTCGGCTCTCAGTCCTGGCGCTGCCGCATGCACGAATTGCACATTCCCGCACTGCTCGCGATGCGTTCGCACGCCTCGATCACTCGTCCGATAATTTTGTGCGATTTCGTTCGGACGGCTTCCTGGCAGAATCGTCACGATCGGCCGCGCCGCATCCAGCCCCTGCTGCGTCGCAAATTCCTCGCGCGCCATCGTGGCCCGCACCGCATCCACCAGCGGATGCCCCACAAAATCCACCGGCACACCCGCATCGCGATAGATTTTCTCTTCGAACGGGAAAATCACCACCATGCGCTTCACCAGCCGCTTCACCACGCGCACACGTCCCGCACGCCAGGCCCACACCTGCGGCCCGATGAAATATCCCACGGGCATATCAAGTTTTTCAGCCGCCTCGCCACTCCCAGATGCGTCCCCGGCGAATCCACCAGCATGGCCAGCGCCGCACCGCGTTTCGCAGCTTCGCGCGCCAGCCGACTCTGCACGCCAATCACCGCCGGAATTTTGTGCAGCACTTCGGCGATGCCCACCACCGCCACCTCGTGATAATCCGCGACAAGTTCCACGCCCGCTTCCGCCATCCGCGGCCCGCCCATCCCAAAAATTTCGCGCCTGTGCGCTCACGCAGCGCCGTCGCCAGCCGCGCTGCATACATATCACTCGACGCCTCGCCCGCAGAAATCAGAACCTGACGTTCGCTCATCGAGCCGGCTCGCAGGAATTCGCAGCAGAGAATCGCGAACGGGAGAAGTTCTGACAGTCAGATAGTGTATGCGTTTGTCGTTGCGGCAATTGGAGGCAACAAATCAGTCATCGGCAGGCAGAGGCTGCGAGAATCCCGGCGCATCCCAGTCGGCAGAGAAGCGACAGCTCCTGCTCCTTGTACTGCAGCTGGTACAGCCGGTAATAAATTCCGCGCAACGCGAGCAGTTCCTGATGCGAGCCTTGTTCGCGCAGCCGCCCTTGTGGAACACTAGAATGCGATCCGCGTGCTGAATCGTGCTCAGCCGGTGCGCGATCACCACCGCCGTGCGCCCTTCAGCAAACGGTCCAGCGCCTCGCGAATCATCAATTCCGTTTTCGTATCCACGCTGGAGGTGGCTTCATCAAGAATCAAGAATTTCGGATCGTGCGCCAGCGCTCGCGCAAAGCTCACCAGTTGCCGCTGCCCCACCGAAAGCGTCGCGCCGCGCTCCGTCACAGGCGTATCAACGCCCTGCGGGCTGCGAATCCGAAAAACGGGCCGAGTCCCACTTCGCGCAACGCGCGTTCGGTGCCCGCACGATCAATCGTCGCCGTACCGAGCTTCACATTCGATTCCAGCGTCCCGTGAAAAGGAACGGATCCTGCAGCACGATTCCAAAAAGCCGCCGCAAATCCTGCAAATCCAACTCGCGGATGTCCACGCCATCGAGCAAAATCTCGCCCGCGCTGAATATCGTAAAATCGCAGCAGCAACTGAATGATCGTCGTCTTCCCCGCGCCGGTGTGGCCCACAATCGCCAGCGTCTGCCCCGGCTCCACGCGGAACGAAACATCGCGCAGCACCCAATCCTCTTCTTTCGGTGTCCGCGCCGCCGTGATAAGCAAACCACACATTGCGAAATTCAATTTCGCCGCGCGGCGCCGGCAACGCAAGAATCTTCGCCGGCGAAGAAATCGTCACCGGCTCGTCCAGCAGCCTGAAAATTCGCTCTGAAGCCGCCATCGCGCTCTGCAAAATGTTGAATTTCTCGCTCAAATCCTGAATCGGACGGAAAAACCGCTGCGCGTACATCATAAACGCGATAACGACCTGATTTCCAAAGTCCCGGTAATCACGCGCGTGCCGCCGACCCAGCAAAGCAATCGCGATGCCCGCGAAGCTCAGAAATTCCACGCCGGGATAGAAGAACGAGAACGCATCAATCGCATCCTTGTACGCCACCATATGAATGCGATTCAGCTCTTCGAATTTCGTCCGCGATTTTTTCTCGCGGTTGAAGAGCTGGACAACAGCCATACCGCTAACGTGCTCCTGCAGGAAAGCGTTGATGCGTGCGATCGCCGTGCGAATGCGCCGATTCGCATCGCGCACTCTATTCCTGAAAAAATATGTGAGCAAAATCATTAACGGCAGCGGCGAGAACGTAGCAAGCGCAAGGGGACGGTTCCACTTGAAAAGGAAAATGGCCAACGCAAAGAGCAGAACGAAATCGTTCAGCATCGCCACTACGCCCGAGGCGAAAAGATCATTCAGCGCGTCGACATCCGTCGTTGCGCGCGTCACCAGCCGCCCGATCGGACTGCGATCGAAAAAGCTCATCGGCAACCTCTGCAGATGCTCAAAAATCTCCCTGCGCAAGTCGAACATCGTCTGCTGCCCGATCCACTGCATGATTCGCACTTGCACGTATTGCAGTCCGAAACTCGCGAGGATCGAACCGGCGTATGCGAGCGCAACCCACAGCAGGCCCGTCAGCGCCGCCGTTCGAGGGATAGTGCCTTCGAAACCCGGAACGATGTAGTCACCGATGCCGACCGCGAAAAGGTACGGTCCGGCGAGTTCCATTGCTGTAATTCCCAGTGTGAACGACACGGCCACCACCACTTGCAGCCGGTACGGGACGCAGATACTGCATCAACCGCCGCGTGATCTGCGAATCGTACAGCTTGCCTAACTTCTCTTCTTCGCGGAAATCGCTCATTCGCGCTCCAACTCTTCTTCCAGCATCTGTTTCTGATTCAGATCTGCGTAGTAGCCGCCCAGCGCCAGCAGTTCGTCGTGCGTCCCGCGCTCGATGATCCGTCCTTCGCGCAGCACCACGATCTGATCCGCGTTTTTCACCGTGGATACGCGGTGCGAAATCAAGATCGACGTGCGCTGCGCGCATCACATCGCGCAACCGGCGCAGAATCCGTTCTTCCGTATCCGTATCCACGCTCGAAAGCGCGTCATCCAGGATCAAAATCTTCGGCTGGCGCAGAACCGCGCGCGCGATGGACGTCCGCTGCTTCTGCCCGCCCGAAAGCGTAATGCCGCGCTCGCCCACCATCGTGTCGTAGCGCTGTGGGAAGCTCTGTATCTCGCCGGAAATACTGGCGATCTCCGCCGCCTCGAAAATATGCTCTTCCGGCGCGCTGTTCACGCCAAACGCGATGTTTTCTCGCAGCGTATCGCTGAAAAGAAAAGTATCCTGCGGCACGTACCCGATCGCGCGCCGCACTTCCGCCAGCGGATAATCGCGAATCGAACGCCCATCCAAAAACAAAGTTCCCGGCGGCGCTTCCCACAACCGCGCAATCAGCGCAGCCAGCGTGGATTTGCCGCTTCCCGTCGGCCCAACGATCGCCAGAGTCGAACCCGCCGGCACGTGCAAATTGGTGTCGCGCAGCACCGGGCCGCCGCCAGTCCCATCGCTCGTTCCGCGCGGTCGGATAAGTAAAAGTCAAATGCCGGAACTCGATTTCGCCGCGTATCGAAGATTCCACCGCGCCCCCCGCTTGCGCCGAATCTCCGTTGCGTCCAATTGCACCATCAGGCCCAGCCCGGTTCCCGGCCCGCTCCTGGTTCGCACTCGTAAAATCGCCAATCCTCGGCTTTGCGTGCAAAATGTAATTCAGCCGCCCCATCGAAGCCGCGCCGCGCTGGAAAATATTCGTCACCCAGCCCAGCGCGATCATCGGAAACACCAGCTGCCCCAGGAACCAATAGAACGCCCACATCGTACCGACCGTAAACCGGTGGTCAATCACGTCGCGCCCGCCCTTGCCCAGCAAAATCACAAACGTAATCCCAATCAGCGCGGTAAGAAACGGAAAGAACAAGCTCCAAGTAGCGATCAACTTGATGTTGCGATCCACATAATCGCGATTCGCCAGATCGAAACGCCTCAATCTCCGGCTTTTCCTGCGCATAGGCGCGAATCACGCGAATGCCCGTCAGATTTTCCTGCGCCCGCGTCGAAAGCGTGCCCAGCGCCGCCTGAATCTGCTCCGAAAGCCGGTGAATCGTCTCGCCAAAATATCGCACCGCAAAAGCCACCACCGGCACCGGCAGCAACACCCACAGCGTCAAGCTCGCCGAAAGCTTCACCATGAAAAACACCGCCAGGATCATCGTCACAATCGGTGGTCGCGCTGTACATGATTCCCGGACCCAGCACCATGCGCACCGCGTTCAAATCGTTCGTCGCGCGCGACATCAAATCGCCGGTGCGGTTCCGCACGTAAAATTCCGGCTCCAGTTCCACCAGCCGCGCCAGCAGATCGTTCCGCAAGTCGTATTCAATCTCGCGCGAAACTCCGATCAATATCCACCGCGTCCAGAACGACAAAAATCCCTTCACCAGCATCGCCGCCAATCAAAATCATGCAGAAAAGTCCCAGCGCGTGCCGGTTCATCGGCGCGTAAAGCGAAAGCAGCGGGCTCAGCGCCACTCGCGCCGTGCCCGTCAGAGTAGAAAGCGTCCGCGCCGAGCCGCTGATGCAGTCCGTGATCATTCCGATAATCAATTGCGGGAACGCGCCCACCAACCCCATCAAAGTATTCGTCAGCAGCCCGAGCGCAGTCATGCTCTTGTATCGTCGGACGTAGGGAAGCAGCGTCTTCAGGTGGTCCCACCCGATGGTTTCTTCACCGGACGGGCGGCGGCGCGTTTACTGCGGCGGGTTGGGCGATGGCGCTCACAGGCGAACTTGCGACTCCGGCGTTTCCAGCGCGGGCAGCTCGTACAGGAAATTCTCAAAATTGCGATCCATGGATTGATACCGCTTCACTTTCGTGTTCCAGCGCACTTCCACGGGCAACATGCGCGCGCCCTTGGGATCCGCGAGCGGCGTAAAATAAAGCAGCAGGCCCTTGTCGTTATCCTGTTCGTACTGCAGCCGCCACCCGTTCACCGGCGCCAGCGGAATATTTCCCAGAATATCCCTTCGGATTTTCCAGATGCTCGTCGCAGCGCAGAATTTCTTTCCATGTGCCGCCGACGTTTTCCAGAATCACTCCGCGCATGATCACCGTTCCCGGTAGGGTGACCTGCGGCGTAGCCTTCACGCGATTTACCGCGAGAATCTGCCGCGAGCCATTTTTCGCCAGGTCGCCGTATAGCAGCACCTCGGTCTCGGAACCCAGCGATGATTCCGCGGCTTTCTGAATGTCGTCCGGCACAGCCGGCGTAGCTGGCGCACTCGGCGCCGCAGAAGACGCAGCTCCGTTCGGAGCGGCCTTATTGCCAGCGCTAGCCCCGGTACCAGGCGTCGTGGAGGAAGTTCCGCACGACCACGCGCCCAACGCCACCACACCCAAAATTCCGCACACAACAAATTTCTTCATGTAGTCCCAGTTAAAGCGTCGCTGCCACGAGCGTGATCTCCGTCACCGTTTGCGACGAGGCGTCGCAAGACACCTCCATCACCTGCGGCACATCCGTCCCAGCCCAATCAAATTTGTACAAATATAATTCTAACTTGTCATTGCCCTTCACGGAAGGGCTGCGCGATTCCGCCCTCCCGTAAATTTCTTCGATCCGCCCGCAGCGATCGTGGAGCAGCAAATTGCGTCCAGAACTGAACTGGCTGTGGAATTTGCGTGAAGCAACACGGTCGTCGCAATCTGCGACTATTCTGGCGGTTACATTAAACGAGACAGTGACGTTGCGAATGATCCCGTTTGGGTCTGCCTCGACTTCCAAATCGTCCACAAAACAGTTTATTGGCCAGGAATGAGCGTTCGAATCATCGGGAGCTCCAATTTTCGACTCCTTACCGAATTTCTTGGATGCCTTTTCCAGCGAGTCTTTTCCCGGCCGAAGTCCCGCGAGGGTCAATTCATTCACGCGCTTCGGACCACCCGCTCCCGACCCAACCTGCATCGCCAGCGCCGCCATTCCTACTACCACGCTAACGAGCAGCCAAAATCTCTTCGAGGCGCGCCTCAAAATTCTCTTCTCCTTCCGACCACAACCGCAATTTTGCCACGGGCAACGCCTTCTCAATCCGCCGTACCCAATCGAAAAGCGCCTTGATATTTTCCCGCGTTTTTTCCTGATACAGCAGTAGATTCGCCGGCTTCGCCATGGATTCCAGAAAATCGCGCTCTTCCTGATTCTGCGGCGCCGGCCGCGCGACCTGCCGTATCCCCAGCACGCCCCCGTGCCCCGTAAAGAGATGCTCGAAACCGAAGCTCACTTCCAAATGCCCATTGTCCTTCCAGAATCCATCGTCGTAATGCTCACCGTTGCACAATAGCGACAGCGCCTGCGGCAATTGCTGCGACGCCAGCGGCTCGCCCTCCAAAACCCACAAATCCCAATGCGATCGCACGTCGCAACTGCAATCGTCGTGCACGTAATCCTTCGCCAGTTCCACAATGCCCGCCGCGTCCAGTGGAAACGACCGCAAGTCCTGCTCGTAGACAGGAGTCTCGGTGGAATCCACCGCGCGAATTTCCAGATGCGTGAATCCTGGCTGCTTCGCGGAGAAGGGAACCGTGCCCAGAAACTCCGCGAACTGCGCCAAAATATTTTCGTCGGTAAATTCTTTCAGCCAAATGCTCAAATATGCCTGGTTCGCCATGGACGCTATTATACCGAAGTGGGAAAAAGCAGCAGGGAAAAGGGAAGCCGTGCAGCGGAAAATCGCCGAAAGCCCAGTTATTTCTGCTTCGGAGGAAATTCGTCGTCTGCTTCCGGACCAAAATCCGTGGAAAGTCCCAGCAACCGCGCCTTCAAAGTGTCGCCCATCGATCCCAGCACTTCCGAGCAAGTCTCGCGCAAACGCTTCTCCGCGGCCTTGGCGATCGTATCCAACACAGTCTGCGAATGCTGTCCCAAAGTAGTCGCCGAAGCCAGCAACCAAGAATTCGAAGCATTCTCCAACCGCGTTTTATAATGCTCGATAGCCTCGTCGTTCGATTTCTTCAGCTGCTCCATCCATTCTTTTTTCTCGATCTCGCGTCGCGATTCCCACGCTTCGATCACCGGCCCTAGTTGCGATTGCAGGTGCACCGTAGCCTGCTCCACGCCCATCATCATGCGCTCGTCAATCGTCTTCTGATATTCCAGCAGCGAACCTTCGCGCCCGAACTCCATGTCCGCGCGCGCCTTTTCCAGCGCCTCGCGCGAAACCTGCTCGAACCGACGCAGCGATTCCGAAGTCACGCGATGCACCTGGTCCGTGAATCCGGCGGTAGCCATCTGCGCGGTCTCGCTCATCTTGTCGCGCTCGCGCGTCACAATTTCTTTCGCCGACTCATCAATCTGCGCCGTGCTGTGCTCCACGTACGTGCGCCGGTAATGATCCAGCTCCGAAGCCAGCAAACTCGAAACTTCCGCCGCCCTGTCGCGCAGCGCCGTCGACGATTGCTCCACCATCTTTTCCATCGAACTCTGCATCGTGCTGTGCGCTTTTTTCTGATACCACTCGGAAGCCTTCAGCAGCGATTCGTAAGTCGCATGCTGCGTCTCGGTGCTGCGCTGTTGGATCTCTTCTTCGACCTTCGCAGCGGTTTCCCGCACCGACCGCTCGATCTCCGCCGGCACTTTTTCCGCTTCGCTGCGCAACCGCGCCACGGATTCCTGTATCGCCAGTTGCGAAGCCTGTATCGTCTGCTCGCGCACCGTATCGTGCAAACGGTTTGCGTGGTCCGTCGCCTGCTGCACCTGCTCGACAATCGAATTCTGCAGCTCTGCCACACGCTCGGCGGCCTCGCGCACCTGAGTATGCACGCTGTGCTGCAATTCCCCCACGCGCTCCGCAGCCTGCCGCGCCTGTTCGTGGAATTGGCTCTGTGTGTGCGCCGCCTGCTGCTCGGCCTGCTGCAAATCGGAAACCGCGCGATGCACCTGATCCAGCCGCGGCGTCAGTTTCTGTTCCAGCTCGCTCGCCGTGCGGTCCAAAATCCTTTGTGCCGATTCTTGCAGCGTCGGCTCGATCTGCTGCACCCGGTCGGCGATCACCTGATCAGCCTTGCGGCTCATCTCCTGCTGCTGCGCCGCCAGCAATTCATCGAACTGCTGCCGCGTCTGCCGCAAAGCGTTCTGCGCCGCTTCCTGCAGCTGCGCCCGCGTCTCTTCCGCGCGATGCCGTTCCTGCGTCAGCCCCGCGCCCAGCGATTCAATCGTCGTCGCGGCCGTGTTAATCGCTTCGTCCAGCGACGATCGCAGCGTCTGCGCCTGCGCGGTCGCCTCCCGCTCGGTCTGCGTCAACACGCCCCGCGCTGCTTCATCCAGCGACGCCCGCAAGCTCGCCGCGCGCGCCACGGCTTCCTGCTCCGCATGTGACAGCGCCGCGCGCGAAACTTCCGTCAGCTTGTCGCCCAGTCTCTGCGACGCGCCAGTTAGCGCCGCCTCAAATTCTGCGTTCCACTGTTGCGACGCGAGCGAAGCTTCCGCTTGCGTCTGCTCGATCGTCTTGCTGCGCACAGACTGCGCCGTCTCTTCCAGGTTCTTGCGCCACTGCTCCAGATGACTCTGCGCGGCCTCGGGCGAGGACAGTATTTCCAGCGATGGGGTGGACGCTTCGCGCTCCCGCAGCGCGCGTTCCACCACTTCTTCCACCGACTGTTTCAGCGTAAGCGCGGCGGCCTGTTGTGCTGCCTGCTGCGCGGCTTGCTCCGCAGCGTGGCTCACCGCCTGCTGCACCGCGTTGCGCACTTTTTCATCCAGCTGCGAAGCGGAAGTCTCGCTGATCCTGCGCGCTTCATCCACAATCTCTTTCGTGCGGTCCGCGGCCTGCTGTACTACTTTCTTCACCGCCGATTCGGACACGCGGTCCATCGAGACCTTGATGGCCCTCTCGACGGTGTCGTGCAGCTGCACGTCCAGCTGCTGGCGCACCACCGTCATCTCTTCCGTGATGGCTTCTTCCGCGCCCCGCCGCAAGGTTTTGTCGAGCGTTTCCTTGGCGTCGGCCACCATCCGCGCCATCTGCTTCGCCAGCGCCGCTTGCGTCTCCACTGACTCCACGGCAGGCGCAGGAGGCGTCGGCACCACATGGATTTTGCTATCAGCCGAAGGGCTCGCGGCCGACACGGAAGAAGCCGCTGGCGGAATCACAGGATGCGCAGGAGGAGTCGCGGCCATCACCGGTGGCGCAGTCGGCGGATTGACCTGAGTGTTGACTGGAACTGGCTTCGAAGGCGGTGGCGTTGGAATCTGAAACGGTGGCGCCTCGATCCTTTTCTCTGGCGAACTGGGAATCGGCATTGCAGGAGGCCCGATCGGAGGCAACGGCTGCGGTGAAATTCCAGCCACCGGCTCGGCTGCCGTCGTCAGTTCCAGCATACCGGTCAGGTCGCCCGTGGGTATGTCCACGCCCGACGCCCAATCTTCCGGAGGAAACGCAATCCCCCAGAAATTCCCGGGAACTTCAAACTCCAGCCCAATCTGAAAAAGTTCGCGCACCGTGCGCGGCCGCTGCACCCATACCACGCGTCCCTGCGTGTGAAAAGGCCCGCCCTCCGGCCTCGGAATATCCAGCGTGACCATCGAATTCTTCGGAACGTAATGTTTCGATTGGTACTTACACCCGTGGCAATTCACCATGACGGTCGTCGTACGCTCTTTAAATGGCTGCCCGAGCGCATCCGTACCCGTCACCGTTATCGGTACGGCCTGCACAATGCGCGTGCTGCGGCGCTTCTGTGTGCCGGGATCAGTGGATTGTAGGGAATCGGTCACGCACTCCTCCCAGGGGCGATTTCTTAGGGTAGCACTACGGCAAAGCAGCGTCAGTCGGCCGCGCGCAATTGTGCGAAAAGGTAACTCGTCGTCAGCCCAGAACTGCCCCGCTTTAGGGCACTATTCCGGGCCTGCTAAGAGCAATTAGATTAGAGCAATTGGATTGCTGCGACCGCTTGGATTCATCTTGAAGTCAGCTCGGTTTCAATGCGCTGCGCTGGACTTGTCTGACGTCCCGAAGATCGCATCCTTAATCTCCTTGGCCACCCATATCGGGCCAACCAAAAAGTAAATCAACCCTTGAAAAAACGCCGGCTTGTTCCCCTCGATCCGGTGCCCAGCCAACAGCAACACCCATCCGACAACAAACAACGACAGCCCTATCTTCCAATACGTCAAAATCGCCAGCACAATCCCCACAATAATGATCGGTATCCCCACCCCATGCAAAATCTTGTTCCACACATTTGTATGCTCGTGGTCATACTGCGCCATGTATTTATCCAAAGCCGGCATCATCCACCTCCCAACTTGACCCCCTCTATATACCTCCGCAAACTCCACAACGCAAGAATCACGATCCAGCGCTTTTGCAGTTCGTCGGGACGCTGCATGCCGTGCCCGCTCGTGCCCAAACCAAAACGCCCGCCGCCAACTCACATCTTGCCGCTCTGCGTAAAATGCGTCTAAGATGAACCCACGGTTCCAATGAAACCATTCGTCGCAGTCTGTATCTTCGCCCTGGCACCCCCGCTGATCGCCCAAACCAATCCGCAAACCTTCACCGACGCCGACCACACATTCCAATTCAAATACTCGCCCTCGCTAGTCCACTGCACCCGAGGCTCAATACGGCCTGGCGCAAGAGTCGGCTGGATCGAAGAGCCCTGCATCAGCCAAGGCGACATCTGCCACAACGACGCCACCACCGGCGCCACTTTCGTCTGCCTCGCTTACCCCAAAGACAAATTGAAGGATAAGCCCGGGTTCATCGCTGCCGTGTTCTTCGTGCGATCGGTCCCTGAGGCTACGACGCAAAAAGTTTGTCTGGAAGGATCGCAAGACTGGTTGGTTCATGATTTTCGCGCTGCAATAGTCGACGGGATCAGCGCGAAACTATTTCATACCAGCGATGCGTGGATGAGCGGCTCAGAGTCCGGAGAGGTTTACAGGGTATTTCACCACAATAATTGCTACGAACTGGGTATCCTGGAAGCAAATTCAAACGAAGCAGCCTACGATCCTGGCACGTTCAAGGAATACACCGCACGCGACGCAGCCGAAGTTCGGGCCAGCCTGAAACAGCCTCTAAACTCTTTCACATTCCTAAAGTAATTCCGGCAGCACAATTCCAGCAAACTAAAGATCCCGTCGCCCTTCCATCGCCTTGCTCATCGTAACTTCATCCGCATACTCCAAATCCGACCCCACCGGAATCCCCATCGCAATCCGCGTCACGTGCACCCCAACGGCTTGATCAGCTTCGACAAATAAACCGCCGTAGCCTCGCCCTCCGCTGTCGGCGAAGTCGCCACAATAATTTCTTCCACCGTGCCGCCCTTCAATCGCTCAATCAGACTCTTGATCTTCAGCTGATCCGGCCCAATCCCTTGCAGCGGCGAAAGCGCTCCGCCCAACACGTGATAAAGCCCGTCGAACCCCCGCGTCTTCTCCACCGCCTGAATATTCGTCGCCTCTTCCACCACGCAAATAATTTTCTTGCTGCGCGAAGGCCCGGTACAAAATAAACAAGGGTCCGCGTCCGTGATGTTGTTGCAGATCGAACACTCGCGCACTTTCTCCTTCGCGTCGCGAATCGCATCCGATAGCGCGAACGCCTGCTTCGGATCCACGCGCAACAAATAAAATGCCAGCCGTTGCGCGGTTTTCTGGCCAATCCCCGGCAGGCGCTTCAATTCATCGATAAGTCGTGTCACCGAAGGGGCAAAATCAGGCATGGAACTCCATTCACTGAAAGAAATCTGAAATAGAAGGGAATCGGAACATTCAAAGCTGCAACAACCGGAAACTGTCGAGAGAATTCAGTCACTACAAATCCGCACAAACTGCCGCTCAGAACAATCCAGGAATTTTCAATCCCGCAACTCCGGGCAAGCCGCCGGAAATTTCCTTCACTTGCTTCGAAAGCTCTTCATCCACGCGGCGCGTCGCTTCGTTCACCGCGGCCTGGATCAAGTCCTGCAGCATCTCCTGATCCTTGCTCTTGAAAATGTCAGGCTCGATGCGCACTTCCGTCAGCTGCTTTTGCCCGTTCATCTTCACTGTAACCATGCCACCGCCCGCCGAAGCTTCTACCGAAAGCTCGTCAATCTGCTTCTCGAGCTTCTCCTGCACTTGGCGGAACTGCGAAAGCATTTGTTGCAGCGCTTTCACTTCCATGGTTATTCCTCGCCCGGGCGCTTGACGTTGGAAATCTGGCCGCCGAACTTTTCAAGCATGGCCCTAACGATCGGATCCTCTTCAAATCGGGCGCGCAATTCCGAACTGCGCCCCGCCGGCGCGGTTGCCCGGCCAGATTCCAGTTTAACACAGACGCGCAGCGGCTGGCCCACCACTTGATTCAGCACTGTGCGTAATCGTTCCATCGGGTCGCGCGCCTGCAGCATTTCCGCCAGCGACCGGCTTTCGCTGGGGAAGAAAAGGCGCAACTCGCCGTTCTCCATTTCCCAGCGCGTGACGGCATCCAGCATCGACCACAAAAATTTCTGCCCCTGCAGCGCCGCCTTGATCGCCTCTATTTGCGCCGAGACAACTCCGTTGGTTGGCGCATCTGCTGCGTGCGCCACTGCGCTCGGCGGAGCAGCCGGAGCAATCGCCGGAGCCGATATCGACGCAGAAACTGAAACGCTCGCTGCGCTTGGCGTTCGCTCGATTTGCTTTGCGGCCGCACCGTCAAACTTCTCTGCCGTCGCGAACTTCCCATTTGTAGCTGGCGGAATCGTGGAAGAAATACTAGCCGTCGCCGCGGACGAATTCGTCACGGGCGCCATCCGCACCGCCGCCCCAGAAGAAGACACGGGCCGTGCTGCGGTCACTGGCGGCATCGCGCGAGTAGGAAGGGAACTGGCCGCCGAATTCGCCGCGCGCACCCCACCTCCACGAATATCTCCGCCGCCGCTTCCGCCAACTTCCCTGCGCAATCCCGCGAGCACTTCTTCCAGCGGCGCAAGCCTCCGCGCATTAATCAATTTCAGCAGCCCCAATTCCAGATGCAACCGCGGGTCCGGCGCTCTCCGCAATTCCGCGTCCGTCGCCAGCAAAGTATTAAAAAACCGCGTCAGATCTTCCTCGCTGAATCGCGCCGCCTGTTCCGCCAAACGCGGCCGCTCGTCCTCCGGCGCCGCCACCAACTCCGAATCCGCTCCGCACACCCGCGCCACCAACAAATTCCGGAAATGCCGAATCGCCTCACGGCAGAAATGCTGCAAATTTTGCCCGTCGCCAATCAGCCGGTGCACCAAACTCAAAGCCATCTCCGCCGACTGCTCGGAAATCGCATGCACCAAAGCATCCAGCACGCTCTCGGCGACCACTCCCAGAAGTTCGCGCACCTGCGCGTCCGTGATCGCCTCACCACTATACGCAATCGCCTGCTCCAGCAGCGAAAGCCCGTCGCGCAAGCTGCCTTCAGCCGCCCGCGCCAGCACCGCCACAGCTCCCGGCTCAATCGTTAATTTTTCTTCGCGCGCAATCCGCTCGATCTCCTCCGCAATTTCCTTAAACGAAAGCGCCCGAAACTGAAATAGCTGCGCCCGCGATTTGATCGTCTCCACCAGATCTTCGGCGCGCGTCGTCGCCAGAATAAACACCACCCGCTCCGGCGGCTCTTCCAAAGTTTTCAGCAGCGCATTCGAAGCTTCATCGGTCAGCTGGTGGGCTTCATCGAGGATCACTACTTTGTAGCGGCTGGAAGCCGGCGCATAACGCACCATCTCCCGCAGTTCGCGGATCTGATCAATGCCGCGGTTCGACGCCGCATCAATCTCCAGCACGTCCAGCGACGTGCCCGCCGAAATTTCCCGGCAAGAATCGCACGTCCCGTCCGGCTCAGCCGTCGGGCCCTTCACGCAATTCAGCGCCTTCGCCAGAATCCGCGCGCTGGTGGTTTTCCCCACGCCGCGCACGCCCGAAAAAATGTATGCATGCGCCACGCGATTCGAATTAATCGCGTTCGCGAGCGTCCGCGTAACGTGCTGCTGCCCCACAATTTCGCTGAACGTTTGCGGGCGGTACTTTCGGGCAATAACCTTGTATGTCATGGAATCGTTGTGAGACCCACCACTCGCCGCGACTAGAGGAACTTCGGGTACTCCGCGGCACACGAGACTGACCCGCTACCGTTGCTCCCTTCCGGGCCTGGCGGGGTTTGCGGGGAATCGTTGCACAGAGCCCGAAGTTCCACCCATCGGCAGTCACCGCGCACAAATTTCCGCGCACAAAACTGCTCCGCGAAGTCTAGCACAGCGCTCCACCTCACGAAAGACGCGAGATAAATGTATCGGCGGGAAAATCTCTGCGGATGAAACCAGCGAGTAAAAAAAGAGGCCGCCGTGAGTCACACCGCGGCCCATCTCTACAAATTTTCACGTACAGGTCAGCCTTAAGCAGTCTAGTTCGCTCCGCCCTGCACCGGTCGCGTCGCATCGTGCTTCAGCGCCAGGCGTGCCGGCGGCGCTGCGAACGCTGTCTCGACGCGTTCATCGCTAATCGCCGCCAAAGTCTCGAGGGTTTTCCGTGCGTCGGCCGCTTGGCCCGCCTTGGTCTGCGCCTCTGCCTGCAATTGCAGCGACAAAGGATTCTGCGGATCTTCCTGCAGCTCCGTGATCGCCGCGGCATAGTCGCCTTGCAAATAAAGCACCGCTCCGTTCGCCGAATGAAACGCCGACTGCACCGGCGTGCTGCGGCTGGTCTGCGCCATATTTTCCAGCAGCTTCAGTGCGGCCTGCGCCGTCTCCGTCTTTCCCGCGTTTACTGCGATGAACGCGCGAGCCTGCAAGATCAGAGCCAACTCATTGTCGCGATCTCCCGGCAGCAGATTGTTCTTGCGCGTGTCTGAAAGATCCTCTCTCGCCTCGTCTAGATCCTTCAACGCACTCGTCGCATCCGGATTGAAAAGCGCCATATCGCGATGAATTTCCGCTTCCTGCACGGTCAATCCCGCCACGTGCGCTTCCCGGTCAACCAATTCAAATTCCTGACGCGCCAGCCGCGGCTTATTTTCGCGGTAGTAAGTCATCGCGTACAGAATCCGATAACCGATCTGCGTGGAACGCTCTTTCGTTCCCTTGATCGCCACAAAATATTGCGCCCGCGCCTTGCGTTCATCCCCCATCAACGCGTACGTCGAAGCCACGCCCGCTTGCGATGCGTTGAAATGCGGGTTGATCGCCAAAGCCTTCTGGTAATGCTCCAGCGCCGCCGGATAGTCGCCCAACATGCGCATAATCTCGCCGTAAGAATCCTGCGGGTTCGGCTCGTTGGGCAGCGCCGCCACATACTGCTCCATCAGCGGAGGCGCCAGTTGCGGCTGTCCGCCCAACGCATAGCAGTACGCCAAATTATTAATCGCCGGATAATATCGCGGATCGTTCTTCAACAACCGCACCAGCACCGCCTCGCCCCGCTCATTGGCTCCCTGATAGGCGCAGAGCCATTCCGCCGCCATGTTGCCCCACCGCTTGTCGTTGGGATATTTCGCCAGCAAATCATTCATCGCGGAAATGGCCACCACGGTTTCGCCGTTCTTCGTGCTGTTCATCCAGCGGATCAGCAATTGCTCGTCGGGTGATGCGTTGTCAATGAACTTCACCGCCAGCGCGCTTTCCTGATTCGCCTCTTTCGGATCGGCCGTGAAATAACCCAGCGCCGCGTGTCCCAGTGCGAATTGCGGATCGGCCTTCACCGCCTGCCGAAAAAATTCCAGTCCCTCGTCCACGAACAGCCGGTCTTCGCGTTGCACCAAACCCATCTCGTACGCGCTGCGCGCCAGAGCGGACTGTGTCGTCACCGGCATGGTGCCCGCCGCGTTCGCAGCTGGCGCAGACTCTTGGGCGCGCGCCGTAACGGCGACGCCGCATATCACAATGGCGATAACCATCCAGGAGAAGCAGTTTCGGGTTTTCACGGTTTTCCTCGCTTGGGATTTTGCAGTGCCGCTAACGGCCCTTCAGGACGTACCCCGGATCGAACGGCTGCTTGTCATCAATCTTCAAGACCTTCACGCTGCCCGTGATGTTGTACACATCAATCACGCCGATTGCTCCGGCATTCCCGCCCACGATTCTCATCACTTCATCGTCGCTCGCGGCGAAAACCACAGGCACTGACGTCTTGCGGCCAGGGTCATTCAACACTGCCTTCTCTTCGTCGAATGTCCCGCCCAATACTTTTTCCAGGATGAATTTCGTCCCGGGCGAATTGGGCTCGCGCAGCACCAGCGTGATGCCCTTGCCGTCCGGCCAGATCGTCGTCTTGGCCTTGAAAATTTTCCCCAGTTCCACCAGGCTCATCGCCCGCGCGGAATTGGCGGGATTCACCACAATCGCATAGTCCGTCCCGAACGCCACGGACGCGACGCTCAACAGCAAAACGCAGACAATCCACCACCGGTTTCGCATAGCACTCTTACCTGAATTTCGAATTTCGGAGTTCGCCTGTTTACAAAATAGCATTCCGAGCAAAACGCCATCCGCCGATTTGCCAACGGAGTGTCGCTCCAGTAAACTCGCAGTGCCAAAAACTTCCACTACAAACCGTTCTTCACTGTTTCGTCTCTGCGGCTATCACGCCCGCGAGCACCGGCCCCCAAGCCCGCAGGTGCCATTCAGGAACACCCCCTCTCGATTCTCAGCAATCCTTTCCCACGCTGGAGTATCTTATTTTCCGAGTGCATCCTCCGCACTCCACCGCGGCGCCAGCGGCACCCCCACGAAACGGGGATGGCTCGGTATGTCCCGAGCCGCCCTTCGCGGGAACGCACCTCGGTTCCCGCCAAGGATCACGGAGGATCCATGAAGCGTCTTGTATCAGTTTCTGCATTGTTGTCAGTCATGCTCTGGCTGACTCCCGCAGTACACGCGCAGTCCACTACCGTAGTTCAACCCGGAACGCAAGTTCGCCTCACCTTGGTCTCCGGTCTCACCACCGCGGTCGCGAAGATGGTGACCCGTTCACCGCCATCGTTGCCGAGCCAGTATTTTCCGGCAACCAGTTGATTCTGCCCGCCGGATCAAAGGTTCACGGGACCATCACCAGTGTCACTCGTCCCAAATGGTTTGCCATGGAACGCGGCGGCGCTACGATGAACCTGGTTTTCAATTCCGTCGAAGTGCAAAGCCGCATTTTCCCGGTGCAGTTGAGCATCCTTTCGCTCTATAGCGGCAGCCCCGAAGACTCCAAAAAACGCAAAGACCTGAAAACCACCGAAGGCGTGGTGATCGAACAAAAGCGCGACATCAAGGGCGACATTATGTTGGGCAGTCTGGGCACTGGAGCCGGCTCGCTCGTAGGCGTCCTGTTCAGCAACGTCACCCGCGGAACAATCTTCGGCCTGGTCGGCACCTCGGCCTACATCTGCACGAAAAAAGGCAAGGACGTCGAGCTCCCCGCGCAAACCGGAATGCTGGTCCGCATGGATTCCGCCATAACGCTGCCACCAGCACTGCTCCACAGCGCACCAACCACGTCCGACTCCGCCGGCAACTAACGGCAAGCGACGAAGGGGCGACAAACGAGCGGTAAACCAGCAACGATCAGCCAACCGTACAGTCGAAACGGTGCAGGGAACCGCGGCACTTAAATCGGAGATGGCAAACAGTAGCGGGGAAATCGCAGATCGCTGCGATCTCGTCTGCGCAGATTTGGTCAGGTGGTTGACTTTGTTGCACCCGTCGCACGAAGCGGGACGGGTGCAGTGGGTGTTGCTCGTAGTTTGCCAACGCTCTCAAGTCGTCATCCTGAACCCGCGAATGCGGCTGAAGGATCTCTGTTCGTCTCACCGCGGTCGCAGGCGCCCCGCTTCGCGGAGATTGAAAATCGCATGTCATCCCGAGCGTAGCCTCGCGCTTTTTCTTTCCCGCCGCACTTTGGCGGGCGCGGGACGCAGAGAGGGATCTGCTTTTCGCGGCACGGTCGAGTGTCTCGGTGAGTCGGAGCGGTTGAATTTGTAGCGGCGGTCTTCAGACCGCCAGCCTTTGTTGGGCTTCGGAATCTTTGTAGGTCGTGGCTTCAGCTTCAGCCACGACATCAGCTCGCGGCCTCGTAGCGGCTTCAGTCGCTGAAGTACCAGTCTTGCATTCTCGATCCAGACTCACTACCCCCAACGATACCCAGGATAAAGCGCCGCCAGTGCAAACCTGAAAATGTACGGAAACATCTTGTCGTACGCGTACCAAGCCACCACCAATCCCAGTATCCCGAATCCCTGTGTGCGAACCCAATATTGGAAGCGCTGCGACGTAGCCTGGCTCATGAACAACGTCACCCCAGTCACTCCATCCAGCGGTGGCACCGGCAACAGGTTGAAAGTTCCCAGCAGCAGGTTCAAAAGAAAGATGATGCTCAGAAATGTCGCCGCGAAGCCCGCCACCCCGGGCACCAGCGGCTCGGTGATATGCGTGAAGTCCACCGCATCCGGCACGCCGAAAACCCCGAAATGCATCCCGACGCGAATCGCGATCGCCGACAAAATCACCAGCGTGAAATTCGCCGCCGGCCCTCCCAAAGCCATCCACGCCGCCCGCCGCGGATACCGTTGCTGCCATTCTGGATCGTAAGGCGCGCTGGCCCAGCCTATCATCCAGTGCGCCACGAAATACGAAAGAATCGGGACCACCACGAGCCCGAAGGGCTCGCGCCGGATATGCGGCCAGGGATTCAGCGTCACTTGCCCGCCGTGGAAAGCCGTCGGGTCTCCGCCAATGCGCGCAATCAACGCGTGCGCGCCTTCATGGCAGGTAGTCGAAAACAGGAAAACGATGTACCAGATTACGCCGAGGATCAGGAATTGGGGTGTCATGCCGCAGCACAGACTAAAGTGTCCAGCCGCATTGCGCAAGGCCTGCCGCCGCGCCGGTTGCCGCCGCGCGCACATCGCCGCAGCCGCGTGGCCACCAGAGAATCGCACCCTAATTCCCACAAATATTCTTGACAGTCCAGGATGCCGGGTCTACCCTCCGCAGACAGGCTTTCTATAGGGTGCCTCCCAAGGGTGGGTTCGCAAGGAGGGGCTGTGACTTCAAATCAAAGTAACTCTTCTGAGGCCATTATCTGTGCTGAACAGGAATTCGAAAAACTGCTTAGCCGCTGCGAAGAGCATTTCAAATCGCAGCGCGCGCGCACGCTGAAGTCCAGTTCGCTCCAGCCCAATTCGCTGAAGATCGTACCGCCAATCCGCCGCCGCGATTCAGCAGCCTAGCACTCACGTGCTTTAGACCCTCTGCAGCAACTCGCCGATCTTTGTAGGTCGTGGCTTCAGCCACGACACATCTTCCGCACAGCCGTGTGCGGCTTCAGCCGCTGAAGTACTATTTTGAAATTGCCGCGCCGGTGCTTTAGTGGGGTGGCTCCGGGGCCTGGACTCGAACCAGGATAACCAGCTCCAAAGGCTGGCGTGCTACCAATTGCACTACCCCGGAACGGGGTACAAAAGTGTAGCAGACCTCTCGCCGTTTTGTTACTTCCCACGCGCGACACAAATGCCACAAATACCCGCACCGCTCCCACCGTTTGCTGCCGCGCCTTCGATTTGCTACGCTGCTAACGTTCCGGCTCGGCGGAGAGATGTCCGAGCGGTTTAAGGAGCACGCTTGGAAAGCGTGTGTAGGAGAAATCCTACCGTGGGTTCGAATCCCACTCTCTCCGCCACATTCATTTCCCCTCGCAAATCGCCGAAAATCTTATGACCTGTCCAAAATGCAACGCGCCGCTCGTCCCGAAGCCTGTGCCAGGCGCCGTGAAATTCCCACAACGGCTCGAGTGTCCCCAGCATGGCTGGCTGCCGGAAAGAATCACGCCGATCCGCATGCGCTTCCACAAGGACCGGCCGGACTGGTAGCACAAATCCCTCAGATCGCCTGGCTCGCGCAAATCGGCACACGTCAGAAATAGGGCGTAGAATGAATTGATGCCGTCCATGCAGGAACTCGAGAGAACCAGTCCTGCCCAGCTCGCGGCCATGTGCCAGCGGGTCGCGGACAATCCCGGCGCGTATCTGCAAGCCGCAGCCGCGGAAGCTTCCAAACTGAAATTGGAATGGAATTCGTTGCAGGCTTTTCCCAACCCGAACTACGCCGTGCAAAAGAAGATCGAACAACAGAAGGATCGCCTGGGAAGGCGCATGATCGAATTTCTCAGCAACATTCTCTAATCGCGCTGCCTCTAGCGTCGCGACGCAGACGATTCCAGTGTACTGCGTCACACAGATGGGCTGCTATCGAGGTTGGCTTTGGCTCGTTTAGCCTTTTCGAGAATGTCGGTGGCCTTTGCGGTCCAGATAAAGGGTTTGGGTTGGCGATTAGGTTCTTCGGTATAAGCGAGGATGCATTCTTGGAGAGCTTCGACGCTGGTAAAAACGCCGCGCCGGAGTTGATTCTCGGTCAGGTCGCGGAAGAATCGTTCGACCATGTTGAGCCAACTGCCGCTAGTGGGCGTGTAGTGAAAATGAAAGCGCTTATGGCGCGCTGCCCAGCGCTGAACCGCCGGGTGTTTGTGGGTGGCATAGTTGTCGACGATAAGATGGAGCTGTTTGTCGGCGGGCGTTTGGTGATCGATGAGACGCGGGAACTTCAGCCATTCTTGATGGCGATGATGCTCCATGCAAGTCGCTATCACACTGCCATCGAGCGTGTTGAGAGCGGCAAACAACGTGGTGGTTCCATGCCGCTAGTAATCGTGCGTCATGGTATGGGCACGGCCCTTTTTCATGGGCAAGCCGGGCTGGGTACGGTCAAGAGCTTGGATCTGGCTCTTCTCGTCCAATGACAGCACGAGCGCGTGCTCGGGCGGATTCAGATAGAGGCCGACGATGTCCTCCAGTTTCTCGGCGAAACGGGGATCGTTGCTCAGTTTGAAGGTTTCCACGCGTCAGAGCGTGACCGTGCCAGATGCGCCGTAGACGAGCCTCGCTGATACCGGCCACGGCGGCCGTAGTTCGGGTGCTCCAGTGCGTCGCATGAGGAGGCCTTTCCTGTGTGGCCTTGGCAATCACCATACGCACGAGATCCGGTGAGATGGAAGGCGTGCGGCCAGGTCGCGGACCGTCGTGTTCCAGCCCCGCGATACCGTTGCGCAGAAAACGCGAGCGCCAGCGAGCAGCAGTGCGCGGCACAATTGAAAGCAGGCGGGCAATCTTCAGGTCTTGCTTGCCTTCGGCGGCCAGCAATACGATCCGGGCGCGCTGCACAACCCGCGCCGGAGTACTGCGCCCGCGCGCATAGACCTCTAGCTTTGCTCTTTGCTCGCTGTTCAGCACTACTTGGGGTGCGATTCGCATCAGCCGTGCCCTCCTATTCGGTAAGAACACAGCGAAATAATAAATGTTTCTATTTATGCCGCACTATAATATTGCTCAGCCATGAGCAAACCGCAATCGATGGGAAAGTGTAATCTCTGCGAGGAGATAGTCGGCCACGCTTCCATGACCCGACACCTAAGTGCGTGCTGTCAACCGAAAGCTTCCGAGCTATTGCCGGCTTCTGAAAAACGACCGCCTGCCCCGAGTTTCCATTTAGCCATCGAAGGACGTGACGCCAAGGCGTACTGGATGCATGTGGCAGTGCCGGTAACGGCCTCGCTGAGAAAACTCGACGATTTTCTCCGCCATACCTGGCTTGAATGCTGCGGCCACTTGAGCGCTTTTGAGATTGACGGCAAGCGTTATGCTTCCGAGCCCATGGATGAAGAAATGAGCATGAGAGCGCGGGTGAGCGGAGTGCTCGGGGTAGGGATGAAGTTCTTTTATAAGTATGACTACGGTTCTACAACGGCTCTTGTGCTAAGAGTTGTTGCGCTACGTGAGCAAGGCTTGCCGAAAGGCACCGTACAACTATTGGCCCGAAACGAGGCACCGCAGCTAAGCTGCCAGCGGTGTAGCATCCAGCCCGCCACGCAAATCTGTACCGAATGCGCATGGAATGGGGAGGGCTGGCTTTGTGAAGCGTGCGCCGTCGCACATGACTGTGGCGACGAGATGTGCCTGCCCGTCGTTAACTCTCCTCGCGTTGGAGTGTGCGGGTATACGGGTTAGGTACTACGCTTCTCCCATAGATGCTCGGAATTTCGTCGCACTACACTAGCCACTCGCCACTAATCACTACCCACTGACTTTTTCGCAAACCGATTTACGCCACTCAGCCCTTTTTCGTCTTTCCTGGAGGCACCAGTGCAACCGAAGCCTCACTAGTAAGCAGCAGAAACGTGAACGATTCCTGCAAGTACAGCCGCACAGAACTTTCCGTGTGGCTCAGATAGCCGATCGAAACATCCTGCCCAATGTGCAAATCGAAATCGTCGCCGCGCGTCGTCACCACAAATGCCCCGGCAATCGCCGGCGCCCAAATAATCTGATCCTTCACCAGCCGCTTCACATGCTCCAGCACCGGATATCCGTGGTCGCTCGTCTCCGCCAGCGCCGTGTATGCATCCGCGCCCAGCAGCACCGCGTAAGGTCCATTCACGCCCACCAGTCGCAACCGGCTCAACCCTTGTGCAATCGCGTCCGGGTATTGCAGCACATCCGCCGGCAGGGTCATGATCGGATTGCTCGTCCCTTGCCGCACGCCGCCAATCCCTGCAGCCGCATAGCCGTCAAAAATCGCGCGGTCCTCGGCAAACGCGATCTCTCGCGCCGCATCCTTCGCCGGCTGCCAATTCGAATCATTTGCGCCGCGTTCCACGTCGTCGATTCCCTGGCGATCCAACTCAAACGCAACACGCAGCTCAACCAATGCCTTCACTTCGCGCTGCCGCGCAAGAATCCCATCCGCCGGAGGTGCGATTTTCCGCAGGTGTCCCGTGCCAACGGCGGAAAGTTCACTGCCACCCGGCCCCCGCACATCCACGACGCGCCGTCCTGCCAGGTAGCGCTTCAGCGTGCGCGTTGTTTCCTCTTCAATCGAAGCCCACGCCATATCCGAAATCGGGGCAAGCTCGCGATGCAGATTATTCATGACCGCTGTCTCCTTTAAGTGATCCGATGCCGAGCGAACTATCTTTAGTAGGCGCCGCGGATTGACCCGCTTCGTCCGTGCCCACGGTGTCGGACGTGTCGCAGGGCTTGTCGGCAGCGCTGTCGGCGGCCGACGCTGCCGCCTCGTCGCTCACATCTTCCAAGAACGTCGCCGACGGCACGAAAAATAAATTCCCAGTTACCGCTCGGCTGAAATCCAGCAGTCGGTCATAGTTTCCCGGCGGCCGCCCCACGAACATGTTCTGCAGCATCAACTCAATCGTGCTCGCCGACTTGCTGTAGCCGATGAAATAAGTCCCGAACTCGCCTTGCGTCGGCCGCCCGAAAGGCATGTTGTCGCGCAAAATTTTGATCTCTTTCCCGTTCTCTTCAATGGTAGTCAGCGAACTGTGCGAGCAGGTGGGCTTCACCGATTCATCCAATTCAATATCCGAAAGCTTCTTGCGCCCAATGATGCGCTCTTGCTGCTCCGTGGAAAGCTTCTCCCATCCCGCCATATCGTGCAAATATTTCTGCACGATCACGTAGGTGCCGCCTGCGAACTCCGTATCCTCTGCGCCAATGGTTACGACGTCGATCGCTTCCTGGCCCCGCGGATTTTCCGTGCCATCCACAAATCCAATCAGGTCGCGGTCGTCAAAATAACGGAACCCTTGCACTTCATCCACCGGTTCGACAGCATCTCCCAGCCGCGACATGATTTGCGTAGCCAGCTCGAAGCACAAATCCATGCGCTTCGCCCGAATGTGAAATAGTAAATCGCCCGGCGTCGCCACCGCATGACGCCCTCCGGACCGTATCTCCCGAAACGGATGCAACTCCGCCGGCCGCGGCGTCCCGAATAGCCGGTCCCACGCCTCGGACCCAAACCCCAGCACGCAGGAAAGCCCCGCCTCAATATCTCGAAATTCCACCGCGCGAAAAAGAGCGGAGAGATCCGCGCAAAAAGATCGCACTGTCGAGCGATTCTCCGCGCCCGGTTTTACCGTCAGCACCAGGAAAATCGCGGCGCGCGACAGCGCCGCGGCAATCGGCTGCGCCAAAGCGCGCACTCCCTCCGCCGCATCATTTCCGTTTTTGGGGTTGGGTTCCATCGCTCTCATCCTGAATGCGCGCCCTGCATTTCCCTCATCCCAGCAGCGCGCTCGCCTCAACTGCAATTCTTCGGGCGGCAAGCTTACCATCGGCCCCCGACGAACGTCCACCGCGCCTCGGGGCACGCCATACCGCCCGCGCGTAGCACCCACGGTGCATCACTTCCAGCAGCCCCTCTGAGAGCAATGCTTGCAGCCGTCCCCGCGGCGATTTACAGTAATCACTGTATTTCCACCGACGCATCTCTACGACATCATCTGCGGCAGCACACGGAGCGCGCGGCGCAACTTCCGGCATAGGTACGTTCGTTTTTTCTTCTTTAGCACGCTGCGTGTCGCCGCTTATTCGCAGTGTCTGGAGGCTGTGTGGGTTTCTGCACATCATTTATTCCAATCCTGACCCTGTTCGCAAATTTCGCGCAGCCGGGCGCTTCCGCCATCACGTTTTTCAAAATATTTCTTTCCTTCGCCCTATTTATTTGCCTAGTCGTCGCTGTACTTCACTTTTTTGGAAGATTGGTGATAGCGCTTTTCGGCATTCTCGATGGGCGAGCTCCAGAAACGAACCACCGCTATGCCCGGAATTGATTTCACTTCTAAACCGCCACTCGGCGCTGCCGCCGGGCCACTCCCCGTCACTAGCAGGCGCCTGTGCCCTTATTGTCGCAGCATGGAAACCGCTCGTTCGCATCGTCGCGGCCCAATGGAGAAATATTTACTGCGCGCCATCCACGTCCGCGCCTACGGCTGCGACGATTGCAACTCCCGTTTCTACGCCTTCTCCCATGATGCCGCCGCACTTTCGCCTAAGAAACCGGCTGCCTGACGGCAAAACGAAGCACGCTGCGGCGTTGTGCGGTAGAATGGGCTACACCTTATGAGCGAAATGCCCGGCGACGTCTGTGGAAAATGCGGTGCCGCGATTGACTCCAATCGCAGAGTGGACTTCACTCTAAAAGACGGAACGCGCGTCTGCGATTCCTGCTTCGTGCGCGAAACCCCGCGCCCCAAAGCCGATCGCATCAACTAAAAGCTAGGAAACCACTGCCTGGGCTGCCACGCTTTCCACTCGCGCCGCGCGCGGCAATCTCACCAGAAAAATAGTCCCGCTCTCGGACGTTTTCTCCAGAGTCACCGAACCCCCATGATCCTGGACAATCTTGTTCACGATCGCCAGGCCCAGTCCCGTCCCGTTCGGCTTTCCCAAGCTCACAAACGGATCGAACAACGTCCCGGCGATCGCCGGCGGCACTCCGGTGCCGTTGTCCGCCACGCGCACCTCAAACGATTCGCCGATCGAACTAATCTCGATCCTCACATACCCCTGCGACGGCACCGTAGCCTCGCAAGCATTCAGCACCAGGTTGAAAAATGCCCGCTCGATTTTCTTCGGATCGAACACTCCGTCCATGTTGCCGGCTGTGCTGATCGAAATTTCCAGATTGCGTAATTCCGGCCGCGCTCGTACCGCATCCACCGCCCGGCGTATCGTTTGATTCAAAGAGGCAGGTATCGGAGCAATCGAGTTTTCCTCGCGCGCCAATTCGCGCAGCGAATCCAATAGATCCACCATCTGCTCCGACGCCGTCTTGATCTCCTCGTAGATTTCGTCGCGGTTCAGTTTCAATTTCTCCGCTTCGTAAAGAAACTCCGCATTCGCCACCACCGCCGCCAGATAATGCCGTAAATCGTGCGAAATCGAGTTCGCCGCTCGGCCCACCGCCGCAATCCGCTCCGTCGCGAATCGCCGCTGCTGATACGCTAACAACTCCCCGCGCATTTTTGAAAACGCCTCGCCCAATTCCGCCACTTCGCTGCTTCCGCGCGGCGTAATTGAGTAAGTGTAGTTGCCCATAGCCAGCGCGCGCACTCCAGCCACCAGATTATCCAGCGGATGCGTGATTGTTTGCGCCACGAATCCCAACAACAACGCCGCCAGCGCCACCGCCGAAATACCCAACAGAAAAATCGTGCGATTCAGCCGCTGCAGGTATGCGTTCGTGGGTTGCAAGGACATCAGCACGTAACACTTCACCGAAGCCGGCGGTCCGCTGTGTATCACCACCGAAGCAGTCTGATATTGATCGGAACCCAAATCCATTTCTCGCGTGCCGGCTTCCGCATTGCCGCTCTTCTGAATCAACTGCTCCAGCTCTCGCTGATTCGCTGGCGAAAGCGTGGACGCGATGATCTTGTCGCCCGTGGTCAGTGCAATCGGGCCTCCCGCCACCAGCGCGAGTTGCTCCGCAACCGTCGCATCAATCTGATAACCGACAGCCAAAATTCCCAGCTGCCGGCGCTCACTCTCCGTGCCGGAAGTAATCGGCCGCAAAAACACACGGTAGAGTTGGCCTTCGCCGTACCACCACGCCGCGTCGTCACCTTGCTCCATGGATCTCGCCAAATTCTCTTCCGCAACATCCGTGTTCCAGCGCGGGCTCGTGCCATGAAACCCCAGCACGTGTCCGTCGGTCCTGGCCAGCAGAAAAAGTTGGCTGCCTGCCAGCTTCCATAGTGGTTCGGACGCATCCTGAATCGTCAAGGCATGCTCGGTGGTCATCAAAGCTTTCAGGGTGGGAAGTTCGGCCAGCATCGCGGCGGTGCGTGAAAGTTGCAGCTCGCGTTCCTGTTGTACATTCTCGAATGCGCGCAACGAATCGTTGGTGCTTGTCCGCACTCCTTCATCAATTTCGGACCGCACCGTGTGTCGCACAATCAGCAGCAGAGAACCCAACAGCGCGCAGATAATCACCAGCGTCGCGATCAATAGTTGCGTGCGCAATCGCAAACGTGCCAAGAGGCTCCTCGACCAGCAGCGCTACATCTCCAAAGCGGATGCGCTGTCACCAGGCGTGAATTTGTAGCCGCTGCCGTGCATTGTCAGAAAATATCGCGGTCGCGCCGGATCCGGCTCCAGTTTTTGCCTGATCCGCAGGATGTGATTGTCCACCGTCCGCGTCGTCGGATAATTTTCGTACCCCCAAACCTCATTCAGCAGTTCCTGCCGCGAAATCACGCGCGCCGGACAACGCGCGAAGTATTTCAACAATTTGAATTCCTGCGCGGTGAATGCCAGCGTCTTGCCGCCGCGTATCACCACCATGCTAGTGAAATCAATCTTCGTATCGCCGAATATCAGCAGCTCATGCGCAGCCGGTGCGTTGGCCACCGGCGCCGCTTCCGCCGCCGCAGGCAGCCCGCGACGCATAGCCCGCCGCACGCGCGCCAGCAGTTCTCTGGGGCTGAATGGTTTCGTCACATAGTCATCCGCGCCCAATTCCAGCAGCAGAACTTTGTCTTCCACTTCGCAGTTCGCGCTCAACACCACGATCGGCACTCCTGCGGCGTGCGCTTTGAACGCGCGGCAAACTTCCTTCCCCGGCAGCCGCGGCAACTTCAGGTCCAGCACCACCACGTTCGGCGTCTGCTTGCGAAAACTCTCCAGCCCCGCGATCCCGTCCGACGCAATCTGCACCCGCAGTCCGTCAGCCTCAAAAAGCCGCTGCAACGTCCGCTGCATCGCCCGGCTGTCTTCCACCACCAGTACCGTATCCACAGAATTGTCCTTTAAATGCGTACCGCACTCCGCCATATCAATCCGCTAAATCCAATCCATCGTCAACCCGCAGAATCGCACCATCGTGCCCGCCGATTCTACATCCTGGCAGAGGGCTACAAACACCCCCTGCATTGTAATCCCAACCGCGGTCGGTAATCTTCCAGCAACTAGATTGCTGGCGACGGCCCTCGCCGTTGTCATCGCAGCGTTTGCCAAAGGTCAAAATCTTGTAAATTCTGATCGTGAAGACCTTTCCGTTTCCCGCGTTCATCACTCGTCGCGCATCATAGTGCAGCGTGAAAAGCTGGTTCGGTTTAGAATGAGCGAATTCGTCAGTCAGACCCCACCGATGATAAAAGATGCCTTGAGGCAAGAATTGCAGGCTATGCGGAGTGAAGACCTGCGCGTGCGCGAGGAACTAATAGCCTCAGGCGAACTGGGCGGCGAATACGTTCCGAAAATGGAGGATGTGTACAAGCGCAATGCAAGCCGCTTGCGAGAGTTAATTGATCTGCATGGCTGGCCAACTGAAGATATTGCAGGGAAAGATGGCTCCGAAGCAGCATGGCAGATTGCTCAACACGCAATCGGTGAACCGGAGTTGCAGCGATATGTATTGGAGATGTTGCGCGTCTCCATAGCCAAGGGTCATGTCCCTCCCTGGCAGGCAGCCAATCTGGAGGACCGAATTGCGATGTATGAGGGCCAGCCGCAGCGTTACGGTACGCAAGGGATAGATGATCCGAGGGATGGACGTATTCGCCCATGGACAATTGCTGACCCGAAGAACCTAAACGCACTGCGTGCCGAAGTTGGGCTGGAGCCGCTACGACCCGTACCTGAACCAGGCCCTGAACTGCCCGCAGAGGAACGAGAGAACTTGGAGCGGAACCATCGCTGGTGGCGGGAATGGCTAACCAGTAAGGGATGGCGTCGTCCGGAGTAGGGACCACACAGCGATGAATGCCATGCCCTGAGTAGTCGCGCAACCGGAGTGCGCCGTGAAAAGGCGCTGATCCTCAGCGGGAGAGAAATCCCGCCCGGGAACTGGTTCGTTCCACCCGGTAGCAACCGAAGCAGCGGCGGAGGCAACGAAGCTGCTGAAGCCTTCGGTGTAGAAGGTCGCATAGGCGACTCGGTGAGCATGCAGGCCGTAACGTGAGTGAACGCTGAGCAGGCCTCGAAACCGACAATGCAGGAGCCGACCCGCCTCCGATTCGGGGAAGGCCGAAGACGATGGGAAAGCACGAGCGAACAAGTTTCCATCGAACCTGCCGGGGTATTGGCGACGGCATGTAGGCAAAGTGGATCAGACGCAACACGGGAAGTCCCAGCGGTGATCGCAGTAGGGATCAACTGGCAGCTCGTGCGAGAAAGGCTGGGCTGACTGGGATGGCGGAGAGGCTCGTAGTACTGATGAAGCCGGGTAACTCCGGTGGAGGGAAGGAGCCTCAGTTGAAGGCGGACGCAAGAAGCGACGACGGAAAGGGAGAATGGCGAAGAGCCTAGCAACTCCCGCATTGTTTTCAGAAGTTGCAGACGGCGTCACATGCAATGGCCACGGCGATTGTGTGAGTCTTCTCCGAGAGCCGGATGCGGCAAATCCGCACGTCCGGTTCGATGAGCGGGGTGTGGAAACGGAAGCAAGGCGGAGCTAGTGAGGCACCGACTAACGAAAGGGTCGGTAACAGATAGGCTCCGCCTAAACCACCGCGCCACACCTCGACTCCACACCGCTAGCTAAAATCCTTGGCTGAGCAGCCCAGATTCAAGGATGCTCGTACCCCTGCGTCGGCGGCGGGACGTAATCCTCTCCATATTTGTTCTTATGCGCGAAAGTGTAATTGGGGTTGTCAATCACGTGGATCGGGCCAAGCGCTCGCGTTCCCTCGGAAATCGTCACCACGCGCGTTAATCCTTTCAGATTTTCAGGCAAACTACGTTCATACCACACGTGCATCTGATACCGCCCATCCGGAACGTCGGGAATGGTCACGTGCCCTGCGTGATCCGACGTCGCGAAATAAGGCGTGTCCACCACGATCACCACTGCGCTCATTTCCGCGTGAATATTACAGAATAAAAAGCTCACTCCCGGCCGGTCGAATCGCACCGACCGGCTCGTCCCCGCCTCATACAAACCCAAATCAAATCGCTTCCCGTCGTACATCGAAAAAATATTGTGGAAGAAAGGATCCTTGTTCGGAAACTGAATCAACGAGCCCACCTGCACCACAATCACGTGCGGCTCAAAGCTCTTGTTGCGCTGCACCAGTTGCGGCACCTTCCCATTCGTATCCGCGGCACTCGCGCCCGAGTCTTTCGGCGCCGGGCCATCCAAAGGCGTCAGCCACACCACCACCTGCGATTCATCCGCGCGGTTGCCCGTGGCTCCGCGCTGATGTTCCGCCGTTCCAGGCTTCGTCACCGATACGTCTGCGGTAACGGCGGAAGTTTGTGCACTAACTGGCCCCGCGCTCACGCACAAGCACGCGAACAACGCAACGAGCCACCACGATCCGACAGTCCTCCGGCGACTATGCAACGTCCAACTCAAAATATGTACCCCACACTGAGCCCGATCTGATTCGCCGTCTCCACATTGCTGTCCAAATTATACGTCTGTAAACGCCGGTATTCAGCCGAGAACAATACATTCGACCGCGCGTGATAAATAAAATTGACAAACGGCGTAAAGTTGCGCGAAATCAGCTGCCCGTAGAACGCCTCCGTCGCCGGAAAATTCCGTAGCTCGCCCGCGAACGGATTATCCATCCCCAGCGCGAAATTCATTTCGAAGTTTGCCCGCGGCTTGTACTTCACTTGGGCCCACCCGCCAATCGAATCCAGCCCGCGAATCGTCGTCGTCGGGTCCATCTGCGGCCCAGACAGCAGCACGCTCTGTCCGACCCCGCCGCCAAATCCGCCCACAGCCCGCCCGCGATAAAATTCTCCGCTGAAATCAAAATATTTCCCCAACGGAATGGTCACGTCCGCTGTGCCCACCCATCCACCCACGCCCCGTCCAAACCCCCAGTTCTGCCGCCCGTAGTATCCACCGACTCCAATTGTCACGTCCCTGCCAAATGCGTGATGGCTCCACGCCACACGAGCAGCGTACGCAGGCTGACCCGATTGTTCGCCTTCGCTCGGCACTCGGTCTTCCGGGTCGGGATAGTCGCCGGTTAACGAGTCCAAAATCCCCGCCTGCAGCAGCAAACTCGAATCGTCAGACAGCGCCACACGATGTTCCACACGTATCTGCGGCGCCCACATCCACAAATTTCCGGAGTACGAAAGCGCCGGCACCGCCAGCGAAGCCAGCGAAGTCGGCACCAGCGGCGCGAAAAACGCTGAATCCTGCCCCGCGATGATTGAAGTATCCGCCCAATCCATGCGAATGGTTCCGGTGCGTAGGCGCACGATTCCCATCACTGCGCCGTTCTGGGTGTCCACCTGCCCGCCCGCAAAATCGAATCTCACGTTCGCGCTCGTGTGCGCTCCCGCGATGTCCGGCCCGAACACCTCCACTCCCAGTTGCGATTGCCGCAGCGATCCTGAGAACGCTCCGGAAGTCCCCGGCACCTCGGGAGCCATTGCGATTTCCGGGAAGTCGAGATTGTCCACAGCCCCGCGCGTCTCAAAAGCGTTCAGCAACACCATTCCCGAAAGCCGCACGCGATACTTCGATCCGCTTTCCACTTTCGTCTGGCTCTGCTCCAAAACCTTCGCGTCTGTCAACTCCTGGTTGTCTTCCAGCTTCGTGACGCGTTCCGCAATCGTCGCTCCCTCGTCGCTGCTCGTCGGTCCAGGGCCCGCAGCAGCCACTGCCGCCTGCGCCGTATTCTCTGGCGTCGCCGAGGAAGAATACGAGTCACGCGTCACGTTGGGCGCCGCCACCGATTTCGCGGTAGCGCGATTCAACTCACTCCGCAGCGCGCGCGCCTCCGCGTGTTCCCGCTCCTCCGCCGCACGCAGCTCGCTCACCTGCGAATTCAAACTCTGCACCTGCATCTGCAGCGCGCGCACCGAATCGGCCAACGCACGGACGTCAGGCATCGGCTCTGCCGGCACCGCTCCAGCCGCACCCGTAGGCGCAGCGTTTTGACATCTAGCAAGCGGAGAATGCAGCAGAAGAAAGGAACCGGCGGTCACCAACACCTGCACAAACACTATTCCGCGGCCGTTGCCTAGCATGGCGGGCCTCCTCGACGAATTTCGTAGGGCCTGTTTTCTCGCCTGGTGCCGCGCTGCACGGTCGAAAACTTCTCAGCGTGCCTAGAGGACGCGGCATTCCTTGGCGTCGCTCGTCTTCTCGCCCACATTTCCCGCCAGCACCGCGCGGATCATGTCAGCCAAAGAAGACGAGGAAAATGGTTTCTGAAGTATCGAACTCTGCTGCTTGGAAGGCGTTTCACCGCCAGAGGTTGCATATTCGGCATAACCCGTCATGTATGCGGCCTTGATGTCCGGCCGGATGGCTTTCAATCGCTTCACCAATTCCGCCCCGCTCATTCGCGGCATAATCATGTCCGTCAAGAGCACGTGAATGGTCCCTTCATGCTGCGCCGCGATTTCCATCGCCTCGATGCCGTCCTTTGCTTCCAGCACCGTGTAGCCATGCGCTTTCAGAAATTCGCCGGCCAGCTCGCGCACGCCCACTTCATCTTCGACCACCAGAATTGTCTCGCTTCCGCGCCGCAGTTCCGCGCGCTTCGCTTCCGCTTCTGCCTTGGATGCTGGTCCAGATGCCAACGGCAGATAAATTTCAAACGTTGTCCCTTTTCCCAGCGTGCTTTCCACCCAAATAAATCCGCCGCTCTGCTTTACGATTCCGTAAACGGTCGCGAGTCCCAGCCCGGTGCCCTTGCCGACCTCTTTCGTAGTGAAGAACGGTTCGAATATATGCGCTTTGGTTTTCTCGTCCATTCCGATGCCGGTATCAGTCACCGAAAGCAGCACGTACGTTCCGGGCAGCATTGATCGGTGTCGCGTACTGTCCACTTGCGTCATCTCCACGTTCGCGGTCCGCACCGTAAGCGTTCCGCCGCCAGGCATAGCGTCGCGCGCATTCACCGCCAGATTCATTAGCACCTGCTCAATCTGTCCGGGGTCGGCTGTCACCAATCTTAATTTCGGCTCCGGCACAAATACATGCTCAATGTGTTCGCCAATCAACCGCGGCAGCATCTTGCCCATCTCCGACACCACCGCATTCAAATCCAGCACGCGTGGCTGCAGCACTTGCATGCGGCTGAACGCCAGCAACTGCCGCGTCATCGCCACGGCCCGACCGGAAGCCTTCTGTATCTGTTCCATGCAGCGTTTGTGGAATGCGTCGGCGCCGTCCCGGTCAATCAGCAAATCGCTGTTGCCGCGAATAATAGTCAGTAAATTATTGAAGTCGTGCGCCACGCCGCCCGCCAGCCGACCCACCGCCTCCATTTTGTGCGCCTGACGCAGCCGCTCCTCCAGTTGCTGCTGCTCGGCCTGCGTTTTCTGCATGTTCGTGCGCATCCGCGAGAACGCACCCGTCACTTCGGACACCTCATCTCCGCCGGTGCTCTCCAGCGGGAAACCGTAATCGCCACCCTCCAGCGCGCGAACCCCGGCCACCAAATTCGCCAGAGGCCGCGTGAAAGTATCCGAAATAAAAAACACCAGCACGCTGCCCGCGATCACGCTCAGCAATCCCAATCCCAGCAGGATGCGATTCAGTTCGCGTAAGAATGACGTGGCCTTGTCGAGCGATTTCAATAGCGTCAGCGTCACTCGCGGCTGTGCTTCAGGAGGCAATGCGACTGTCGTCGCCAGATACCGCTCATTCCCGATCTGCGTTTCCTGCGAACCGGCGGAATCGCGCTGTGGCTGTTGCGCTAGCTCTGCTTGCTGCTTGTCTGTCAGCGTGCTCGCCACAAAAGTATCGCCCCAGCGAAAAGCCACATCGCTCGAAGCGATCTTGCTGAAATCCTTGGCCGCGCGCTCATCAATTTCATGCCCTACCGCCAGATAGCCGAGCGTCGAATCCTTCGACTCCGCGCCAAAATAAATCGGCTGAATCCACACTTCGTACAAATTGTCCCCACCGTACCACCAGTCGCGCGGCTCTTCCTTTTTCAGCGACCGCCGCATGAACTCTTGTGCCGTCGCGCGCGCGAAGCTCCTGGTATTCGCGCGCATTGCCACCACGTTGCCGGAGCGATCCGCAAAAACCATCAAATCGCTTCCGCTCAGATTCCACACATCGGCAGATGCGTCCTGAATCGTCGCGGAATCTTCCGTAGTCATCATCGCTCGCACGTTAGGAAGGTTAGCCAGCAATTGTGTGGAACGCCGCAGCGTGGCCTCGCGCTGACGCTCGAAACTCTCATAAATGTCCACGGAACTGCGCAGGTCTTCGCGAATGTTTTCGCGCACGCGCTTCTGCACGCTATAGCTGACAATCAGCAGCGTCGCGCTGCTCAGTCCGGCGGTGATCGCCAGTAGGGATAGGAGGAACTTCGTCCGTAAACGAACTTTCCGCACGCAGGCTTCCCCTCAGGAAAGCCGCTGCCACCCAGCGGTTTTGCTTTCCGGCAGGACATTTCTTACGCTGTTAGTTAATGTAACAGCCGCTCGCACCGCGGCGCGTGCACTCCGCCGCGTCCGTGTCGAAAAGGGCATAGCAGCAGTGCTCAAGCGAGCGCTGGGTACCGCGCAACCTCCGACGCTTCCAGATGCGTCGGAATCAAGACTCGGCGGATTCAGCTCCAGCCCACCTTCAGCTAGCTAACCCGAATCCACGCAATTCCTCGGCGCTTCGCGAAAAATGTCGAATTTCTCCCGCGGCAATCTGCACCCGCAATCATCGAACCCATGCAAACCGATAGTTCGCAACAAACCGTCGCGGTACTAGCCCTGGTCCGGAAGTTGCAAACTGTTGACAATTTCCAGACCCACCGGTGACAAGTGTAAACGCCCTTCGGCGCTATAAGCGCAGGTTCCAGCGCAGAGCAGGGCATTGGATTCCCGCACCAGTCTCCTTCGCCGACGCCCGACGGCGCTGAGTTTAATGAGGAGAACCATCATGAAACGCGCCAGCTCTCAAGAATCCCCCATGCCACCGCTCCATCGCACCATCGGCCAAGCCAGGATTCATCCTAAGGTCTTGCTCATTCTCGCGGTTTTGTTTCTATCGTTGCCGGCCACCGTCATGGCTCAGGATGACGATCATCAACCGTTTCTTCCCTCGGCCGTACAAAGCGTCTCAACCGTTCCCGCTAATGGAGACGTTAATCCCTATGGCGTTGCCTTCGTGCCTCCGCAGTTTCCAAAAGGCACTGTCAACCCGGGCGACATCCTTGTCTCCAATTTCAACGCCGCCAGCAATCTTCAGGGCACCGGAACCACCATTGTGGATATCCCCGCCAGTGGATCGCCGTCTCTGTTCTTCCAGAGCGCAACTCCCACCGGTCTCAGCACCGCGCTTAACATTCTGCGCAAGGGCTTCGTCCTCGTCGGCAACTTTCCGTCTGCCGATGGCACCTGCCAAAACGCCAGCGCGGGCTCGATCGTTGTGATCAATCAGAACGGCAAGCAAGTAGGCGCCATCGCCGACTCCTCGATCAATGGCCCCTGGGATTCAGCGCTGTTCGATGAAGGGAACTCGGCGAAATTCTTCGTCGCCAACGGCCTCACCGGTACCGTCGTGCGTCTCGATCTAAGAGTCACTTCCAGCGGCGTCTCCGTAAAAAACGAAACTCAAATTGCCTCCGGCTACCTGCATCAGTGCGATCCGGTTACGTTCGTAGATGCTCCCACAGGATTGGTTTACGATGCGCAACGCGAAGTTCTGTATGTCGCCTCCAGCGCCGATAACGCCATCTTCGCGGTTTCCAATGCCGCCTTACACCGAGAAGGATCACGGCACCGGAAGACTCATTTACCAGGACAACGTTCATCTGCACGGCCCACTGGGCATGATCATGGCGCCCAACGGCCATCTGGTCGTGGCCAATAACGACTCCATCAATCCAGACCCAAATCAGCCCAGCGAAATCGTCGAGTTCACCGTCGGTGGCAAGTTCGTTAAGGAAATTTCCGTGGACCCGAATTTCGGTGGTTCGTTCGGCCTCGCGGTTATGACCAAGGGAGACACGGCTCGCTTCGCAGCGGTGGATGACAATGTGCCCGTACTGCTGATCTGGACGTTGCCTCTGCCATAAACAGTTTGCACGGACGCCCTCGTCCTCCCTTCGCCACGGGCGGTCTGATCGGGGACGAGGGCGCAAAACCGACCTGACCCAAACGCCTTCGATCCGCACCTGCGCCCCAAGTAGTGCGCAGCGCTGTTGCAAACCAGAACATCAGGACCATTGACGTCCCCGGACGCGAAGCTTAGGATCGAAACGTAGTTCCCCCCTTTCTGCCGTCGCGCTCCGTCGCGCGGCAATAAGCCCAAAAAAATAAACGGCGGCGCTGTGTTCGCACAAGCCTCGCGCCGCGCACAAGGACTGTTCCTTGACGACACTCCATGATCCCGACGAGTCGCACCAGAACCTGAACATTCTTGTGGCGGAGGACAACCCGGTCAATCGCTTGCTAGCGCTAAAACTGCTGCAGAAACAGGGCCACGTGGTGACTTCGGTGAACAACGGCAGGGAAGCCCTTGCGCTCTGGAAGAAAAATCAGTCCCGCCAATTCGACATCAGCCTCTTGGACGTACAAATGCCGGAGATGGACGGGCTTCAAGCCACCTCTGGCATCCGCGAAAAGGAAGTCGCAGCAGGCACGCACATCCCAATCATTGCCGTCCCTGCGCACGCTATCAAGGGCGACCGCGAGCGTTGCCTGGCCGCAGGAATGGATGGATATATAACCAAGCCCATCAATCCAGTCGAACTAGCGGAAAAAAAACCAGGCGGTCTTTCGCGCTGTCGCGAAAATTCCTGACGCTTCGATGGACCGGCCCAGCCGGCCTTTCCCGCTGTCGCGAAAATTCCTGCCGCTTCCGTGGACCCGACCCCGGTAGGCCCCAGCGATGCCGAACTGCTCGCGCGCTTCGACGGTGACGCCGAATTATTGAGGGAGCTTGCGGGAATATTTCTGCAGGAATGCCCAAAAATGCTGAACGACCTTCGCGAAGCTCTGCGCGCCGCCGACCCTAAAGCTGTCGCGCGAGCGGCGCACACTCTGAAAGGTTCGGTAGGGAATTTCGCAATGCCGCGTCCGTGGGAAACCGCGCAGCGACCGGAATTGCTGGCAAAGTCCGGGCAACTTTCCGGCGCCGACGATATTCTTCACGCCCTCGAACAGCAACTCGCGAAGTTCAATCAGATTCTCGTGAGAAACACCGCGGAACAAGCGCATCAGCCCCGCTGAATTCTCGCTCAGCCGAGAATGTTCTTCGCCGCCATCAATTCCGCGTTCAAGATCGCCGCGCCAGCCGCCCCGCGAATCGTGTTGTGGCCCAGCAGCACAAATTTGTGGCTCAGCACCGGGCAAGCTCGCAAACGGCCCACATGCGTAATCATTCCGCCGCCGCGCTCCACATCCAACCGCGGCTGGGGACGATTCGGCGCGTCGTGATAAACAATCGGCGGCTGCGGCGCGCTCGGCAATTCCAATTTCTGTGGTTCGCCCGAAAAATCGCGGAACCTCCGCCAGGATTTCCTCGTACGTCACGGCCTCTCTCAAATTCCACAGACACACTTTCCGTGTGCCCGTTAATCACCGGCACGCGTGTAGTCGTCGCGCTCACCACACCGGATGCAGTTCAATGGCATCCGCAACGAAGCGCCCCAAAATTTTCTGCGTTTCCGTTTCGATTTTTTGTTCCTCGCCGTCAATAAACGGAATAACATTCGCCGTCGCATCCAACGAAGCTACGCCCGGATAGCCTGCGCCCGAAAGTCCCTGCAGCGTCGTAATCAGCACGCGCTTCGGCTGATAAGTCCGCAAAGCCGCCAGCGCAATCGCCAAAGGCATCGCCGCGCAATTCGGATTCGTCACGATCGCGCCGCTCCAACCCTTCACCTTCCGTTGCAGCGGCAGCAATCCCAAATGTTCCGGATTCACTTCCGGAATCAGCAGCGGCACCAGCGCATCCATCCGATGATTGCGCGAATTGCTCACCACGATGTGCCCAGCCGCGCAAATTCCACTTCCGCTTCGCCCGCAATCGAAGAATCCAGCGCCGAAAATACCAACTGCGGACCCGCGCCTGCGTTCAGCGCCTCCACGGAAAGCCGCGCCGTCTCCTCCGGCAAATCCGTCTGTAAACGCCACGCCAAATCGCCATAGCGCTTCCCCGCCGAACGCTCGCTCGCCGCCAGCCACGTAACGCGAAACCACGGATGATTCGCCAGCAGCGCGATGAATTGCTGGCCCACCGCACCCGTCGCGCCCAAAATTCCCACATCAATTTTCGCGGAGCCCGGCCGCCACGCATTTCCGCGCGACGCTGCCTCTACTCTCGCAGTCTTAGTGGGCACTGGCCGCTACCGCCTTTTGTGTTTTGCGTTGATGATCCAGCAACGATCAGTCCCTCGAGCAAATCTTCCACCAGGTCTTTCGCGTTCTCGCAGCCAGGCGATAGACGAATCAGCGTATCCGAAAGCCCCAGCTCCGCGCGCGTTTCCGCGGGAATCGAAGCGTGGGTCATCGTCGCCGGATGGCACAGCAGAGCTTTCACGCCGCCCAGGCTTTCGCCCAGCGTGAAATAACGCCGCGAGGAGCAGAACGCCACCACTTCCTCGATCGTGCCTTCTAATTCAAAAGATACCATTCCCCCGAATCCGGTCATCTGTTTTTTCGCGATCTCGTGTCCAGGATGCTCCGGCAGCCCCGGGAAATAAACCTGCCGCACCAGCGGATGTCCCTTCAGCGAATTGGCAATGGCGATCGCGTTCTCTTCGTGCCGCTGCATTCTCAGTTCCAGCGTTTTCAATCCGCGCAACGTCAGCCAACAATCAAACGGTGAAGGCACCGCGCCCGTGGCGTTCTGCAGAAATTTAATCGGCTCGAAAACCGACGCCTCTTTCGCCAGCGCCGCGCCCTGAATCGTGTCCGAATGTCCGCCCAGATATTTCGTCACGCTGTGCACCACAATGTCCGCGCCCAGCTCGAACGGCTGCTGAAAATATGGCGTCGCAAACGTATTGTCCACCACCACCAGCGCCGATTTCGCGTGCGCCAGCCTACAGAGTGTCCACGATGTCGTAAACCAGAAGCCGCGGATTCGTCGGCGATTCGATCCACACCAATTTCGTCTTCTCCGTGATGGCTGCTTCCAGCGTCGTCGCGGTCCGCAATATCCAGCTGCTTGATGGTCACGCCAATCGGCGCATACACCTTATTGAGGATCCGGTACGTCCCGCCGTAAACGTCAGTTGGAATCACGATTTCGTCGCCGGGACGCAAATACGCCTGCAGCACCGCGTTTTCCGCAGCGAGTCCGGACGCAAATACGGCGGCGTGCTGCACGCCTTCCAGTTCGGCCAACACAGTTTCCAGTCGCTGCCGCGTCGGATTATTCGTGCGCGAGTAGTTGAAACCCTTGTCCTGCCCGGGCGCTTCCTGCTCGTATGTGGAAGTCTGGAAAATGGGCGCGATCAGCGAACCGGTTTCCGGTTCCGATGGCTGCCCCGCGTGAATCGTCTTCGTCGCAAAATTCATGGTCGTGCTCCTTCGTTTGTCAGCGTCCTCTGTTTCAAATTCTGTTCGGCCCCGTTGTGTAACGATGTCAGTGACACTTTTCGTTGCCGCAGGTCTGTTGAAGTCGTCCAAAGCCAGCTCCGCCCAACCTCGCGGAAAGTGCTCCGCCGCCGCGTCATGGTCTGGTCAGGCCTCGAAAGAATGAATAGAAATAGGCCTAGCCCAGCGCTCCGTGCGCTGCAATAAACATTGTGAGCATCCGCTTGTGCGAATGCAGGCTTCAATTCGACTTCAGCTTGGGAGTTGAATCTTCAACGACCGGTGGCCGGTCTATCGAGGATCTTATCTCTCCCCACTGGGCAGGAATTAGCACCTTGGCAGTTGCACCAGGTTGCTGTGGCGTCGCAGGGCCTGTCCCCTCAACCACTCTTGATAAGCGCTGCTGGTAAGGCAGCCCCCGTAGAATAGCAGAAATAACAGTGAGGTCAAGCGGAGATTGTGTCTGTCAAGCCTCGTCTCTCGCGCGGGTCTGATCTCGTAACCGCAATCCGTCGAGTGCTCTGCCGTTCTCCGCGAACTCTGCGTCTCAGCGGTGAATTCCTCGATCGCTTCAAGCGCCACTTCGAGGCGATCACCGCCAGAGCCGCCCGCGAGTCCCGGGCCTGGCGGCCACGGTCGGGGCTGTCCCAGCGAACAGGGTGACATCCAAGCGGCAAACCCAATCAATCCTGTAGACATGCCCTTCCGCTATCCCTCAGAGTTAAAGGGAAACTGGGTAGGGTATTCCTTCCTCTGGGGGAAAGAGGCGATGAAATATATCTCTGTTCTATTAGGTAGCCTGCTATTCGTGGTCGTAAACGCAGGAGCGCAAGCGAACTTTGGGGATTCCGTAACGCTCACGGCACCCGAGTTCATGACCTACGCTATGACACCGGCGACGCCTGCGACCCCGGCAAGCCCTGCGGCGAATTCCCCAGCCATATTCGCGGCGCCCGCATTCGCTAGTCCGGCGGCGCCAGCGTTGCCGGCAGCTATGCCGCAAGAAGTCCAAGGCGTCTTTAACAAGTACAGCTGGGACCTTTATGCGGGCTACACATTCTACCGTTTCTACGAAGTGCCCGGGATCAACTCAAACATGAACGGCGGGAACATCTCAGCAGTCTACTATTACCGGGATTGGCTCGGAGCTGACGGTGAACTTATGGCTGTGTATGGCAGCCAGCCGGGACAGAATTCCTGGTTGGTGTTTGGTGGCTTGGGTCCGCGGCTTCGCTATGTGGGGCCGAAGGGCATCGACGTCTGGGCGCACGCGATGATTGGAGGAATATTCATCGATCCTCGAACGCCCTATGGTGGCACGAGCGCGTTCGCTGGTTTGGTGGGCGCGGGCGTGGATTTGAACGCTCATCATCGTCGCGTCGCCTTGCGAGTCGCGATTGATGGTATCGTCAGCAACTTTTTCGCCACCTACCAGATCAGCCCGAAAGCTTCGGTGGGCATCGTTTACAAGTTTTAGACATCGCAGAGCAGCTTGTTGACCTGAATTCCGCATGCGGCATATTCAACCGGCCATACATGCGGTTCCGTATTGCCACTTACCCGGCAGAAACTTTCCATTTATGGCCGTGGCTCGCTGTGAAACACACGTTCAAGCGCTGCCGCGTCACGCAAATCCACTGCTGCCCGCGCGCGCATCCAGATTTGCGTCGTCGTCAAAACTTTTACGATGGAAATCCGCGTGCTGACGATACTTAAATGGTCGAGCCGCATCTAAGTGTGAAAGCGGCCACGAGCGCTGCGACTCTCGTGAAACGAGACGATTGGTGCTGATCAGTTCGTTCCAGCAGGCGAAGCGGGTGGTAAAGATTCTCATCGGATTCACGCTGCTCGCGCTGGGTATCGTGATGATTGCGACTCCTGGGCCTGGCTGGCTCACCATCATGCTGGCTCTGGGCATCCTGGCGGCGGAATTTGTATGGGCGCGGCGGCTGCTCGACCGCCTGAAAGAGCAGGGCGTGCGCATTCGCGACACGGTGATGCCGCGCGAGAAACCTGACAACGCCTGAACCGGTCCTCTCCGATCTCCTGCTTTGGCACCTTCCTGATTTGTCGTTTCATCCCACCGAATCCTTTGGAACAGCCGGCGCGAATAACGCAAGCCTCGCTGTGATAGAGTTTCGGTCAGGGGCGTTGAGAGCATGCGGTTGCCTGATCGGAGGATTCCGTGGCGGAAAAGTGGCAGCAGGAATGGCGTGGCAAATGGGCGCTGATTACTGGAGCGAGCGCCGGCATCGGTCTGGAACTGGCGAAGCTGCTGGCGGCGGGCGGCGCGAATCTGGTGCTTACGGCTCGGCGCGTTGACCGACTGCAGAAACTCGCTGCGGAACTGGCAGCGCAGCACGGCAGCAAGACCGAAGTGTTTGCTGCGGACCTGACGCGTCCGGAAGCGCCGGGCGAGATTTACGCGTTCACGGCCAATAAGAAGATCGAAGTGGAGTTTTTGATCAATAACGCGGGGTTTGGTGCATACGGTTTCGTGCACGAGATCCCCGTGGAAAAAATGCTGCAAATGATTCAGGTGAATTGCTCCGCCGTGGTGCATCTCACGCGGCTGTACTTGCCCGCCATGGTTCAGCAGAAGCATGGCGACGTGATGATCGTCGCTTCGCTCGCGGCGTACCAGCCGCTGCCATTCAGTTCGTGCTATGCGGCGACCAAGGCTTTCGATTTGCTGTTCGCGGAAGGAATTGCCGAAGAAGTGCGTCCGCTGGGAGTGCGCGTTTGCGCGTTGTGTCCGGGATCCACCGTAACGGAATTCCAGGAAGTTGCGCAGCAGCCGGACCGGCCGTTCAGGAATGCCGAGACGGCGGAAAAAGTCGCGCGCGTCGGCCTGGAAGCACAAGTGGCGGGAAAGCCGTACGTGATTTCTGGCTTCATGAATCGTCTGATGAAAGAAGGGCAGCGCCTGGCGCCCAGAAGTTTGGTCACAAGAACTGCCGCTAAAATGATGCGGCCCGATAATTCGTAGCGGGCTCGAAACATTTCGACTTCGCCGCGCAAAATTTTCGCGCCAGCGGCTCGTCCACTTCACGGAAGCACCCGCGTATCGAAGACGCCTGTTTCGATTGTTCCGCCGCGTTTCATTTGGACGAACAGGCGATAGTAGCCGGCTTTCGGGAATCCATAGGGGAAGGAAACTTCGGCGGAGCGCGGATCCATGGACATGTCCATGCCGGACATGCTCGTGCTGCCCATTTCGCCGCCTACGTTTGCTCCTGATTGCGGGTTGTCGCTGGCATTTCCGTGCGCCGGATTTATTTGCGTCAGTTCCAATGCGGCCATCGCGACTGAGCCGTCGGGATGGATGTGCGCGAAGACGGAGCGGTCGGAATTTACGATTTCGGCGTGACCTGCCATGCCCATGTAAGGCTCGGAATCGCTGACGGGCTTGCCGTCCGGCGTTTCCAGGCGAAAACGCAGCCAGACAAAATGATTCGCGGTGAACGGTGCGGTGCCGCGCTCCCAAATCATGCGGTACCCATCCGGCAAAGCCGCGGTTGTGCCATCTGAAGTGACGTTGGACGTGGCGGCGCCTGCGCGGCTCGGATCGGCGCTACTGTTCGTACGCACGGAGTCGGTGGAAAGCGGCGATGATGCGGCTGCGGAATTATCGCCGGCGAGCGCGACGCCGGGAATATCGGGCAGGTCAATTTCAGCGATCATGGTGTCGGGGAAGCCGGACACGCGGACGACGTCCGCAAAAACCTGATAGCGTCCGGCGGGGATCGCTGGCAAATCCGTTTCGAACGGAATGCCGGTCATTGCATGAAGTCCCGGCTCGAGCGGAACAATTTGCGGATGGAGATGATAAAAGCGGTCCATGCCGGGCTCGCGTAGCAGAAAAAGATGCATGAGGTGGCCGTGATCGGGCATAAGCGTGGTCATCACGGTTTCGGGGCGGGTGCGATGCCACGCGGATTCGCCCATTTTCAGTAGAAGCTTTCCGCCGGGCTCGAGCGATACGTCGAGCGGCGGCGGTTTGTAGATCATCTTGCGAGCGGTGTAGCTGGCTTCGGAATTCCACCACGAGTTTCCGAAGTACAGAACGCCGAAAACCACGACGGCGGCTCCGAGCATGACCCAGCGGCTGCGGCGGGACCTTTCCGCAGATGGCAATTCGCCGGGCGGGAGCGTTGCTTCGCGGCGCGCCGCGCCCACAATTGAAATAATCGCGACGACGAGAAGTGACATCAATGCGAAGAGTAGAATGCCCAACGATTTTTGCATCGGCAGTGTGTGGCGCGCGGCGGCGGGGACCGGGACTGCTAGTTCGCCTGCGCCTTGAGCGCCTTCCACCTGCACGCGCACTTGCCACGAACCGGAATCCATCAGCCAGATTTTGCCGGAGAAATATTGAGGGTCTTCTTTGGATTGGATGAGCAGATCGCCGACAGGCGGATACTTCGCGCCGGGGCCCACGATGTAGAGCGGGACGACGGTGATTTTAGAAATGCCGGGAGTGGCGCTGAGAATTTCCACGTCTGCGGTGCCGGGAATCATCTGCGGGGTGCGGATGGTGATGATCAGATGATAGGGACCGGCCGCACCTTGAAAATAGACGTCTGGATTTCCGACATGGGCCCAGGCGGGTGCGACCAATAAAAGAACGGCGAGGGACGCAATCGCCAGCTCGCGCGTGCGCGAGGCGATACTGCGCCGCGACATGGCGTTCACCGGCGCAAGCCGCGCAATGCGTCACCGGCAGAGAGGCCGATGCGCGAGCCGATGATGGACGTCACGAGAGCGATGCCGATTCCCTTGCGGAAGAGAGCCGCGGTTGGCGCGAGCTCTACGAATTCCCAGTTGTAGTGATATTCCGAAGGCGATTCCATGTACGGAAAATAATTCTGGCCGAAAACCCAGTTGCGCGCCGCGGGTGAAATCAGGAAATCGCCGAGCGGCCAGTGCACGGCGAGCAGCACGGCGAGATACGCGGTGCCGAGCATGGCTGCAAGCGCCCATTTATTTTTATTGGCGTAGCGATTCAGCAAAAAATCCAGAGCGATCGCGGGTACGATGATGAGCGTGGGAAATTCCAGCGGCACCATGTGCGTGATTTTAGTGAACACCGGCCCGAGCTTCGGTGTGGCAGGGAATAATGGCAGCAGCCAGAGCTGGCCGAGCACCCACGCAGTGTAAATTGCCGCGGCGATGGTGGCGCCCCAGCGATAGGCACTGGCACGCGAGAGCGCGATGAGGATGATCGGCACAGCCAGCGACAAGGCGCGATAGAAAGCGGGTCCGTGCATCTGCGAGCCGCCGGTGTATTCCGAGAGCAGCACCCAATGCAGCGACAGGATCACGCCGCCCAGCAGCAGATACATCCGGCGCAACTTGGTTTGGGCGGCACCTTCGGCGCGATTCATCCAACTGACAAGCAAAAGCAGCGCGCCAATGGCGACAGCCAGAATTCCTATGCCGAGGACCATGTGCGGCGGGCTGACGATTTCGACGTCCAGACCAAAAGAATTGTGCCACCAGTTGTCGAAGGGCGCGGAAGTGACCATCACTACGCCGCCCCAGCAGGCGAGGAAAGCGCCAAGCGGGCCGCGGAATCCCCATACTTGGATGGAGGCGGCTTTGGCCGCGGGATTATTGCCCCAAGTGGTGGAAAGGATCAGATAGACGCTGGTGAGCGCGACCAGAATGCCGCCGAGTTGGATGGCCATGTGCGCGGGAGTCCAGAAAGTGTCGCGGCCGACGCTCATGTGCCAGGAAATATCCCAATAGAGGCCGAAGACGATGGAAATGACGCCGAACAGGCCGCACCAGACGTACCAGGGAACGGGGGCGCGGGCTTCGTCCTTGGCGGCGGAGTAGGGAAGTGCGGGGGATGCGATTTGTGCCATCAGCGCGGCCTCTTTAGAGTGGTTCGAGGAAAGGATAGCAGCAAGTGTGGCAGCGGGCTATGAGAGTTCGACGTTGGCGTCGGTACGTTTGCGGATGCAGTGCGTAGATTTCGCAGAGTTAGGGAAGAGGCAAAAATGGCAAAATACTGTCGATTAGAAAAAGTGATGTGATTTGTTTTCTGAGAGTTGCGGCGATTTCTAATCGCCGCAGTGTCGATTAGGAAATGTTGGAGTTGCGGGACTGCGGTGCTGTCGCGGGTTTCTGGTGAGCGAGGGGGCGGGTATGTCGCCGGTGCGAGGCTGCTGTCGCGGCTGGTTGAGGCTGGCTCCGATAGCATGAGCGAATGGCAGCATGGCCTAATTACCAACATATCATAAGTTAAACATGTTAATCAATTCCTTCAGCGGGGCTGGGGCGTCCCAATGTCGGGAAAAATATCGCGTGCTCGCCGGGACAACAGCGCGAGGCAGGTCGAGGTGTGGCGCGGTTACGCCAATCAGGAGCTTGGCGTTCCCAGGGACGGTGGGCCCGGGCGCGGGTTGGCGTGATACACTTCGGGCAACATGACGTTTGAACGCAAGATCGTGGTGGGGCTGGAAGAGATTCGCGCTATCTCGTTCGAATGCCATCAATGCAAGTCCCGGCTCACGGTTTCGCCGGACGATATTCGCGATATTCCTGCCGCTTGCCCGCATTGTAATTTTCCCTGGAGACTGCCCGAGGATCCGCAAGCGGCGTCGGCCGGTTCACCGCCGAAAAATTTTGCGTTTGGCATCAAGGAACTCAAGATACGTTTTGGGGCGGATGTGATCGGGTTCAAGATACTTCTTGAATTCGACGAACCGGGCAGACAGGCGCTCTGATCGTCTGAGATGACCGGATGGCTAAGCCTCGCAAATTCAATTTCGAAAAAACCGTAGCTGCAGTGGACGACGAAGACGAGGTGACGCTCGCCGCGATTGATGAAGGTGCTCGCGATGCCAACGCCGGCCGAAGGGTTCCCGCGAAGTAAGTTCGTAAACTTCTTCGCCTGTAGCTCGCAGACTCGTCGCTACACAAAGCGCTGACAGTCCTCGGCCTCACCCGGGAACAAAGGCTAGCCACGCTTCCGCAAGCACGCAAACGTGTGTTCGCGAGCCACTACGGCACGCGCACCCAGCCAGCTAAGTCTCCCGCCCGCCGCCAACGCTAAAAGTAAGTTATTGCAGAGACGCAGAGGACGCAGATAAAGACGACGGCGAGTTGGAGACCCGCGGTGTTGCGAGGTCGGTAGTGCTGCGTCTAAACCCCCACCCTTCGCATGAAGCACAGGCGAGAACGATGGGGCACTCGTAAAGTCAAAATCAAGTTGAGAACCAACTTCAAAACAAGTTCAAAAGCGGAATCAAAAGAAAGAGCGCATGCAAGATTGATTGCCTACGCCACTCGTCGGCGGATTATTCCTCGCGTTGGCCTAGAACTATTCCTCGTCGTCGGCTTGGGCTTTTAGTAGGCGTTCGATTACTGCCATGTCTTCTAGCGTGGTGGTGTCGCCGGTGACCGCGCCTTTGGTGGCTAGTTCGCGGAGGAGGCGGCGCATGATTTTGCCGCTGCGCGTTTTGGGTAGCAAGGGCGTGAAACGAACGTCGGCGGGGCGGGCGATGGAGCCGATGGTGTTGGCTACGTAGTCCATCAATTCCTTGCGCAGATCTGGGCTGGGCTCGATGGCCGACGCGCAGGGCTACGAAGCAGACGATGGCTTCGCCTTTGATTTCGTCGGGGCGCGCGACTACGGCTGCTTCGGCTACCGCTGGATGACTTACCAGGACGCTTTCAATTTCCATGGAGCTAAGGCGATGGCCGGCGACTTTGATGACGTCGTCCACGCGGCCGAGGACCCAGATGTAGCCGTCTTTGTCGCACTGCGCGGCGTCGCCGGCGAAATAAACGCCGGGGATGCGGGTCCAGTATTCGCGGGCGTAGCGTTCGTCGTCGCCGTAGATGGTGCGGAGCATGGAGGGCCAGGGTTTCTGAATCGTCAAATATCCCGTTTCGCCGGGACCGACTGGTTCGCCTTTCATGTTGACGACTTTCGCGATCACGCCTGGCAGCGGCAGCGTGGCCGAGCCGGGTTTTGTGGGCGTGGCGCCGGGGAGCGGAGAAATCAGGATCGAGCCGGTTTCCGTTTGCCACCAGGTATCGACGATGGGGCAGCGATTTTTTCCGATGGCTTCGAAATACCACTTCCAAGCGGCGGGATTGATGGGTTCGCCGACGGTGCCGAGCAGGCGCAGGCTGGTGAGTTTGTGCGGGGTGATCCAATCCATGCCCCAGGCCATGAAGGCGCGCACGGCGGTGGCGGAACTGTAAAAGATGGTGACTTTGTAGCGGTCGATGATTTCCCAGAAGCGATCTTTCTGCGGGAAGTCGGGCGCGCCTTCGTACATCACGATGCTGGCGCCGTTCGATAGCGGGCCGTAGACGACGTAGCTGTGGCCGGTGACCCAGCCGATGTCGGCGGTGCACCAGTAGATGTCGTCCTCTTGCAGATCGAAAACTAGCTGGGTGCTCCAGGTACATTGCAGCAAATAGCCGCCCGAGGTGTGCAGGACGCCTTTGGGTTTTCCGGTCGTGCCGCTGGTGTAGAGGATGTAGAGCGGATGCTCGGAATCGAACGGCGCGGCGGTATTTTCCTTGGCGGCTTTTTCTTCCAGGTCGTGCCACCAGAGGTCGCGGCCTTCTTGCCAGCCGACTTCTTCTTTGGTGCGTTGCACGACGATGCATTTTTCGATGGTCGGGCAATTTTTCATGGCGGCGTCGGCGGTTTCTTTCAGGGGGACGATTTTTCCGCGGCGGAAGCCGCCGTCGGCGGTGATGAGGATTTTTGCTTTGCAGTCGGCGACGCGGTCGGCGATGGCGGTGGCGCTGAAGCCGCCGAAAATCACGGAATGCACGGCGCCGACGCGCGCGCAGCCGAGCATGGCGATGGGCAGCTCGGGCACCATGGGCATGTAGATGGCGATGCAATCGCCGGGCTTGACGCCGAGCGAGAGGAGCACGTTGGCAAATTGGCAGACACGTTCGTGCAGCTCGGCGAACGTGTACTGAATGGTGGAGCCGTCTTCGGCTTCCCACATGAGCGCGGGTTTATTGGCGTTCTTTTTCGAGGTGGCGGTCGAGGCAGTTGTAGGAGACGTTGAGCTTGCCGCCTACGAACCATTTCGCGTGGGGCGGATTCCATTCGAGGGCTTTTTTGGGGGCTTCGAACCAGTGGAGGAGTTTGGCCTGTTCGCCCCAGAAGGCTTCGGGATCGGCTGCCGCAGCGGCATACATTTCGCGATATTCGTCAAGCGAGCCGATGCGGGCTTTTTTGCTGAATTCTTCGGGCGGCGGGATGGGCTTCTCTTCTAGGACATGCGGATCGAATTCCTGCATGATGGCGATTCCTCCGTGGTATTTGTGCGGCGACGCCTTGGGATAATGGATTAGCCGCGAGCCATCGGCAACAGGCGGTTGCCGGTGGCGCAGAGACAGCCTTCGCCCGCTCCATACGTTATTGAAGCGGAGGGGTTTGGTCAAGGAGGGGATTCGGGGGTGGCGAGGTGGCGTTGCAGCGGTTCGCGGTGAGCCGGTACGAAGGCGACGATCGAAGGATTCACCCTGAACAGGGCGGTGAGAAAGGCAAAAGATTCTACACAGGTAGGCAGAGAAAAGGCGGAGGAAAATCGGAGAGAGCGGGAGAGATCCCTCGCCTAGATTGAAGCAAAGGCCCGTCCATCAACGATGACGAAGCCCGAGACTGGGCTTGGCGACAAATTCCTGGAACTTTCTGCGGGCTCGGGGCGGAATATGTAACGAGAGTTGCGCCGGGCCGTCCAACCGTCTGAGATGAACAGGGGCATTGAAATCATAGATGAGGGGCTGCTGCTGCGGCGGATGGTGGCCGGGGATGAGGCTGCGTTTACGCTGCTGTACCGGCGGAAGCATCCGGCCATATACCGGTTTGCGCTGCACATGAGCGGGAACGCGGCGATGGCGGAAGATGTGACGCAAGAGGTTTTCATGACTTTGATTCGCGACGCCAAGCGGTTTGATCCTGCGCGTGGGACGCTGGGCGGGTTCTTGTTCGGCATCGCGCGGAATCATTTGCGGCGGCGCTGGGAACAGGAACGGAATTCGGTGCCGCTGCCGGAATCGGCAGATGAGCTGGATGCGATCGTGGCGCGCAGCAAGGCGAGCGCGAAGAACGGGACCTCCGGTTATGGGGTTTACGGAATTGGAAATGGGAACGGGCAATCGAAGGGAACGGAAATGGCAACGGCGCGGGAGTGAGCGCGTACATGCTGCATCGCAACGATTTCGCGTCGCTGGAAAATGTGACAGCGGGTGCGGCAGGCGATTGCCACGTTGCCGGAAAATTATCGCGAAGTGGTGGTGCTGTGCGAGCTGGATGAATTGAGTTATGAGGATGCGGCGGCGGCGCTGGATTGTCCGGTGGGGACGGTGCGTTCGCGGCTGCATCGGGCGCGCGCGATTCTGGTGGAAAAATTGCGCGACGTGCAGCCGCGTGCGGCGCGCTTCGGCGGTGGGCGAATGAAACAGGAATCGCGGCAAGGAAGATTTCGCGGAAGCGAAAAGGATGAATCGCATGGACTGCGCGCAATTTCAGGAAGTGCTGCACGAACTGGACCGTCCGGGGACGGAGGGCGAGACACAGTGCGAACGCGCGCTGGCTCATGCGGAGATGTTGCAGCGATTGCGCGGCGCTGATGACGGAAGTTGAGTCGTTGGATTTTGCGTTGGGGCAGGTGGCTACAGAGTCGGCGGAATTGCAGGCGTCGCCGCGGCTGGAAACATTGTTGTTGCAGGAATTTCGGCGGGAGAAAGCGGCGGCGGCTTCGCGCGGAGTGCGCTGGCAGCTGGCGGCGTTCGCGGTGGCTGCGGCGGTTTTGTTGGCGCTGGGGTTACGTTGCTCCGGCAACATCTGGTGACGCCGGGCGATGTGAATTCCGCGCAGAGTTCGGCACAGAGTGCGGCGCAGGTGTCTGGCAATTCCGCAGGCGACGACAACTGCTGCGACTGGGCGGATGGCAACACGCAAGCCGAGCGCGAACTCAGCATTGGCGGCTGCTTCTGAGGACGCGGAATACGCTACAGCTTATATGCCGCTGCCGTATGCCTACGATCCGTCGGAATTGGAAGGCGGCGCGGTGGTGCGCGTGGTGTTGCCGCGGGCGGCGCTGGCTTTCTTACGGGTTGCCGGTGGAAGGAATGGGAGTGGGCGACCAGGTGACGGCGGATATGGTGGTGAGCCAGGACGGGACGCCGCAAGCGATTCGGCTGGTGGCGCAGGCTAATGCGAATTCGGATACGGATGCGGATTTTTAGAACGACCAATGATTTTTTCGGAGGAGTTTGAGATGAGGAAGAGCGGAAAGTTTTTTGCGGTGGCGGGGGTGGCGATGATTCTGCTGCTAGCCGGCGCCGGAATGCACGGCGCAGGATGCGGCGTCAGCGCCACCTCCGCCGCCACCTGCCGGGCCGCGGATTCGGGCACGGGCCGGGGCACGACGAGATCCGGTTTCTGGGTTTCGAGGCCGGGCTGGGCGACAAGACTGTGACGGGCGCGCCGTTCAGCGCGAGTTTTTCGACGCGAGACCACGGAGACTTTGGCCGATGGAAACCAGATCAAGCACAATTCGACGGGAACGATCGCGCGCGACAGCCAGGGACGCACACGGCGCGATATGACTTTGCCGGCGTTCGGGCCTATGGCTGTGGCGGGGCAGAGTGCGCCCCCGCACGTGACGTTTGTGAACGATCCGGTGGCGGGCACGCGGTACATTTTGGAGGCGGATACGAAGACGGCGCGGCAGATGCCGCAGCCTCCGGAGAGGTCTGAGTTCACGAAGGGAGCGCACAATGGCGGACACGGCGCAGCGGACGAGGAAACTGTGACCACTTCGCTGGGGACGCAAACGATTGGCGGCGTGACGGCGGAAGGCACGCGTTACACGCGCACGATTCCGGCGGGACAGATTGGGAACGTGAAGCCGATTGTGATCGTGACCGAGCGCTGGTATTCGGCCGATTTGCAGATGGTGGTGATGACCAAGCGCAGCGATCCGCGTTCGGGCGACACCGTATTTCAGATGACGAGTATTGCGCGGACGGAACCGGTGGCGACTTTGTTCCAGGTGCCGGCGGATTATACGGTGGCGCAGGCGCAGCCGCACGTGCGTGGTGCGGCACGGATGGCTGGACCGGCGCCTCCTCCGGAAGAGTAAGCGGGACGCGGTTGAAGTTTGCACGGACCCCGTAGCTCAGCCTCAAATTGCGGGCGGAAAATTTCCCCCGTGATCCGCCCGCAAACGCCTCCTTTTTTGACGATTCCAGTTGATTCAGCGTTGGCGTGATTATGTGTGTCCTCAGCGAATGCGCGCGGCGATGGTGCGGAGGCGCACGGCAAAGGCACCACAGATGAACACTGATAAAGGCTAGGCGAAGAGAAGAGGCGACTCCTTGGTTTACGCGAGGGAGCTTGGACAAGCGAGGACGAGATCCTTCGCTCCGCTCAGGATGGCGGCGCAAGTCAAAGTCACGGTCGAACGTCTAAAAAGTCGGCGGCCGCTACGAATTCAACCCAAATTCAAAGACCAAGGAGCCGGCGGGACGCCGGCATTAGGCTAGGGCGCGGTCGAGGAGTTCGACTACATGCAGAACTTCCTGGCCTGTGCGGCGGATGGCGGCGCCGGCGCGGAGTTGCAGGATGCAGCCGGGATTTGCGGTGGCGATGATATGGGCGTTTGTTTGTTGCACGCTAGTCCATTTTGCGGTCGAGAAGTTCTAGCGCGGTTTCGGTTTCGGTGACGTTGTAGACGCCGGCGGAGCCGCAGCATTGGTCGGCGAGGGGCATTTCGACGAAATCCAGGCCGGGGATGGCGCGGAGTAATTGGCGCGGGGCTTCGCGGATTTTCTGGCCGTGGACGAGGTGGCAGGAATCCTGATAGGTGACGCGGACGGGGAGGGGGCGGAGCGGGGCGGTGACGCCTAGGTCGGCTAGAAATTCGCTGATGTCGCGCATTTTTGCGGAGAAATTTTGGGCGCGGGAGTGGGAGGTGTTGTCCTCGTTGAAGAGATGCGGGTATTCCTTCAGCGTCGAGCCGCAGCCCGCGGCGTTGGTGATGATGGCGTCGAAATCGTCGGAGAGGAAGGCGTCGAAATTTTTGTGCGCCAGATCGCGTGCGGTGTCGCGTACGCCGGCGTGAGCTGCCAGGGCGCCACAGCAGGTTTGCGCGGCGGGGACGACGACTTCGCAGCCGTTGGCTTGCAGGACGCGGATGGTGGCGCGATTTAGATCGCTGAAAGTGACTTGCGCGACGCATCCGGCGAAGAATGCTACGCGGGCGCGGCGTTCGCCTTTCGCTGGAAATGTTTTGCCCAGCTCGATGAAGAAAAAATCGGAGTCAATGCGCGGGAGGAGCTTTTCGCGGTTTTGCAGGCCGAGCAGGCGGAGGATTCCGGTGGCACGGGCTACGGCGGCGAGTCCCGAGCGCTGGTAGATTTTTAGCGCGCGGGCGGCGGCAGCGATTCTGCCGGGGTAGGGAAGCAGGCGGCAATAGACGAAATCGCGCGCGAGGCGCGAGGCGAGCGGGCGTTTATATTTTTGTTCGATCTGCGCGCGGGCCAGCTCCAGAATTTTTCCGTATTCGACGCCGGAGGGGCAGACGGTTTCGCAGTTGCGGCAATTCAGGCAGCGGTCAATGTGCAAGACGAAGGATTCGCCGAGTTCCAGGCGGCCTTGATCGACGAGGGCCATTTGCTTGATGCGTCCGCGCGGGGAATCGGCTTCGCGGCCCCAGAGGCGATAGGTGGGGCAACTGTTGGCACAGAGGCCGCAGTGCACGCAGCGGGAGTAGTCTTCGTACTCGGGCTTGTCGATCGCGGAGAAGCCGCTGAGCGTGAGCTGGAATTCGCGCTGGGCGGCGTCATGTGATTGCGGCGGCGCGGCGACTGCTTGCGCGGGATTTGGCGGCTGGGCTTCGGAAGCCATTGCGTTGAACGCCTCGCGTGTATTGAATGCAGCCAGTATCTTACGGCATTCGCGTGGCGGAACGAGGTTGATTCTGGGGAACAATCCGATTTCGGCTTCGGCCGTTCATCGGGCTGACGGCGCCTCGCCGGATGGCTGCCGCCTTTGGAATCCGTGTGCTTCGCGATTCTTGTCCGACAGATTCTAGATTTACGCTTGCCGAGGTAATCAGAATGACATTTCTGTGTGCGAAGGGCGGAACGGCGCGCTCATTCATCTGTGGAATGGAAAATTATGGGCGTGCCGAAGGCGATTTTCCTCTCGATTGCGTCACTACTTCTGACGGTTGTTACCGGAAGCGCCCAAAATATTAGAAACACGGACATTGGCAGCGGCAAGGTAGGGATCCTTATTGGTCTTTCGAGCGACCCAGATTCGTCGCAGGGAAAAAACGGCTCCTCCGTTTCGCGAGCCGAAACTTGGCGGATTGTCCGGGACGGCGGCGGAGCCCATGTCGCTGCAAAGATTCCTGACATAATTTTGCCTCGGAAGGATGGGTTTTGACGCGCGGGAATACAGGCGACCTGTCAATTGCGTCCTCGGGACAAAAGCAACGCCGACGACCGCGGGGAAATTATCACCAAGGACATCGAATACGCGGTGCCAATCGGCCAAACGCCAAAACTACTGCTGGATTATCCGGCTTGCAATGCGGCGACCGCTAAGCGCGTGCTGGATTCAAGCTACGACCCTTATGCGGGCAGCAGAGATCAGAACGCGCCGCAGGAATGCCGGTGGGAAAAGAAATCTTATATGAGTGTACTTCCGGATCTGCTATCCACGTACGCTTCGGTAGGCGTGCGTGAAGCTTGCGATCCTCACCAGCACGAAGAGTATTCAGCGCACGTGCAAAGTCCGGATGATCTGAAGGCCGACATTCCGTTCGGGAAAATTTTTGGCGAGAAGGGCGACGCCGAATGGGCGCGCGCGATTGGAGCGGAGCTCGGGAAGGAGCAATCTTGCTCGGACGCGCGAACGCCCGAAGCGGGAGGGTGGTATCTGGTCCATAGGGAGGGCCGATGGCACGCGGTGGCGTTGGTGCAGTGGGGGCCGTACACGGCGGATTGCGTTTTCTCCGCGGACACGAAGGAGTCCGTTTCTCACGCGCTTACCCACGCGGCCCCTTTGCCGATTTCCTGGGCGCAACTCGAACAACCGCTTCCTGGTGTTTCGGATGCGTACGCTTCGCCTGATGGCAGCGTTCTCGTGGCGATTCAGTCGAAGGAAGACGTTACGAATCATCAGTGGCGAGTGAGCTCGATTGGCGTTTTCGGCTTCAGCGGAAACAAGGTTGGTGCGAAACTTTTCGATCTTCCTCCCAGCGGAATTGTTATGGTCGAATGGGCCACCGGAGCCTACGTGGATAAGTGGACTGAAGTGCTTTCGGGTTTCGAGAAGCGCGGCTCTCCACGACCTTCAGTCACGGCAATTGCGAGTCCGGGTTCGACACCTGCCAAGTAGGCAATTCAAATTAGCTGGACCGCCGCTACAAATTCTGGGCGAAGCGGCCGGGGCTTAGGATTTTTTGCGGATCGAAGACGGCCTTTAGTTTTTGCATTTGGGGGGCGTCGGGGCGCGGGGGGCCCCAGATTTGCAGCGTGGTCTTCCACTCGGCAGGGGTCCAGGGGATTGTGGCGTGGCCTGCTAGTTTCGCGCAGGCTTCTTGCGTGGCGCAGGTGGCGCTTGCGACTCGTTGGCGGTATTCCTCGGTGTGATCGCTGGGGAGGATCGCGAAATAAATTATGCCTAGGCCGCGGGCCATGGCGGCCCAGCGGAGGTTGTTGGTTTCGGCGGCTTTTTGCGCGGCGGCTAGTGCTTCTTTCATGCGCATCGGCAGCATGTTCATTTTCACGATGGTGGTTGCTGGCGCGGATGCAAGCGCGATGGGGACGAACTCGCGTTTGCGCGCCCAGGCGGGCGGGAAGTTTTCGGCGAGGATGGTGACGCCTGTCGTGCCGGACTCTTTGGCCATGCGCTTTAGGTCGTTTGCGTAGCGCTCGAAGACTTGTTCGTTTCCGGCGTAGCCCGTGGTGAGTGCCCATTCGTTATTGGAAATTACGTCGGCGGGCATTGGCGCGCGCTCGTAACGCGTGGCGGCATCGCTCGCGAAAAGTTCGGCGACGTGGGGGCTGACTATTTCCAGGGTTAGCGGCGTGAGGGCGGATTGCGCGATCCGGTGGCGCATGTCCAGCGCGTTTTCGGCGGTGGGGAAGCGCGCGATGAAGCCGCGGGTGGCGAGCGGCATAGGGAACGTCTTGAAATTTACCTTAGTGATTACGCCAAGGGTGCCGAGCGCGCCGATCATTAATTTGTGAATGTCGTAGCCGGTGACATTTTTCACGACGCGTCCGCCGCTTTTCGTGGCGACACCTTCTCCGGTTACGTATTCCATGCCCAGCAGAAAATCGCGCGCCGTGCCGTAGAACTGGCGCAGCGGGGAGTCTACGCCGGAGGCGATGAGCCCGCCGATCGTCGTGCGATTCACAAAGGGGACCGGGAGCGGCAGAAATTGGTGATGTTCGGCGAGCACTTGCGCGAGTTTTGCGAGCGGCACGCCGGCTTCGACGCTGAGCGTGAGGTCGCCGGGATCGTAGGCGATCACTCTGTTGAGGTGCGTCATATCGAGGGCGAGATCGTAGCGGCGTGGGTGGGAAACCGATTCCAAGTTTTGTGCGTGCACCGGTGGCAACCAGTGCCAATTTTTCAGACGCGGCAAATTTCACGATTTCGGCGACTTCCTCACTTGAGCCGGGGCGTACTGCGGCAGCTGGCAGCTTGCGGTCAATTTCGTATGCGGCGAGTTGCGCGAAATCGCTGGCGACATTTGCGGCGCCGACGATTTCGGCGAGTCGCGAGGTGACGCTGGGGCTGATGGCGGAGGAGGTCATCTTTATTATGCGGCCGGGTGCGCTGGGCGCGCCTGCCAGAGGCAGCGGGCGGACGTGAATTTCGCCGCAGCCTTTTTTCGTAGGGAAAATTTTCTCCGGGTTCAGCAGGCCTTGCGGGTTGAAGGCGTCGCGCACCGCGCGCATCAAGTCGAGATCGGCTTCGCTGAAGAGCAGCGGCATCAGGCGATCTTTTTCCATGCCAACGCCGTGCTCGCCGGTGATCGAGCCGCCCATTTCGATGCAGAACTGGATGATTTCGTCGGCGGCGGCGACGACGCTGCGCGAATCTGCGCTTCGTCGCGCGCGTCGAAAAGAATTAGTGGGTGCAGGTTGCCGTCACCCGCGTGAAAAATATTGCCGATCTGGAAGCCGTACTTTTCGCCGATTTCGTTGATGCGGCGGAGAGTGGCGGGAAGTTTGGTGCGCGGGATCACGCCATCTTGGACGTAATAGGTGGGCGAGAGACGGCCGACGGCGCCGAAAGCATTTTTGCGGCCCTTCCAGAGCAGGTCGCGTTCGCGGGCGTCGCGGGCCACGCGGACTTCGCGGGCGTGATGGGCGCGGCAGATGTCGGCGATTTCTTCCGCGTGCGCTTGCACGGTTTCGTTGATGCCGTCCACTTCGATCAGCAGCACGGCGGCGCAATCGAGAGGGAATCCGGCGTGGACGTAGGCTTCGACGGCGCGGAGCGTCCAGCCGTCGAGCATTTCGCAGGCGGCGGGAGTGATGCCGCGCGCGGTGATGTCCACCACGGTTTCGGTGGCGTCGTCGAGGGATTCGAAAATCGCGAGGAGAGTTTTTACTGCTTCGGGCAGGCGCGTGAGTTTTACTGTGATTTCGGTGATCAGCGCGAGCGTGCCTTCGGAGCCGACGAAAAGGCCGAGAAGATCGTAGCCGGGCGAATCGAGCGCGGGGCTGCCGATGCGGAGGAGTTCGCCGGTAGGGAGAATGACTTCGAGCGCGAGAACGTGATTGGTGGTGACGCCGTAGGCGAGCGTGTGCGGGCCGCCGGAATTTTCCGAGACGTTGCCGCCGATCGTGCAGGCTTTTTGGCTAGAAGGGTCGGGCGCGAAATGGAGGCCGGCCTGGGCCACGGCGGCGCTGAGATCGGAATTCACAACGCCAGGTTGGACTGTGGCGCGTTGATTTTCGATATCAATTTCGAGGATGCGATTCATGCGCGAAAACACTGTGAGGATGCCGCCTTTGCGGGCTAGCGCGCCGCCGGAAAGGCCTGTGCCGGCGCCGCGACCGACGAGCGGAGTTTGATATTGATTCGCTAGTTTTACGATGGCGAGGACGTCGGCGGTGGTGCGCGGGAAGACGACGCAATTTGGGCGAGCTACTTCGACGGAGCCGTCGTATTCGTAGAGCATCAACTCCTCGGGGCGATGGAGGACGGCTTCGGGGCCCAGCAGTGATTTCAGGTCGTGGAGTAGTTGCGAATCCATGCGCGTGTGGAGCGGCGGCTGCGCCGTGCGAAAGGAATTGCGCCCGCTCTCACGGTCACTATAGCCGTGTGCGGCGATGGGCGTCAACGAGTGGGAGGCGCGAGTCGCGGATCGGTGTTCGGCAAACTGGGCGAGTTTGCAGTAGCGGCACGCGCCGGAAGCGCAGCCATCTAGAAATCAATTACCTGCAAGTGGATCCGAGACTCCGCTAAGATTGCCCCAGGAGCTCTCTTGTGTTCTTGCTTATCATTATGAACAAACTGACGCAGAAAGAAGAAGCGTTCTTCAAGGGCGTGAGTCGTGTTTGAGCGATACACCCAATCGGCGCGGCGAGTTATTTTCTTTGCCCGGTATGAAGCAAGCCAATACGGCAGCGGGTCTATCGACACCGTGCATTTGCTTCTAGGCCTGTTCAGGGAGGACAAGCGCCTCGCGCGAAAAGTTTTGCAACGACCTGGCGCCGCTGAATCGATTCGAAGGGATATCGAGGCTTGCACGATACGGGGCGAGCGCATTCCGGTGTCTGTCGAGATACCACTCAGCGCGGAATCCAAGCGCGTGTTGCAGTACGCCTCGGGCTCGGCGGAAAAACTAGGGTACCAGCATGTCGATTCGGTGCATCTGCTCCTGGGCATTCTACGCGAAGAAAAGTGCGTAGCGGCGCGCATTCTACAAAAGTATTGCGTGGCGGCGGACGTGATCGAACAAAAGAGCAAGGAGCTTTTCGGCCGTGATGATTCAAGAATGGCATCCGCCTTCGCTGCGCCGTCGCCCGACTCCTCAGTTCTTGAACTTCACTCGACTCTGGCGGAATTGCTCGGAGCTTGGCGTGCGCGAGACGCGGAAAAGGTTTCAAACCTGTTCGAAGACGATGCTCAGTTTTGGGACGGGCAGGGTGATCTTTGGCTAGGCTCTCAGGTAAAAGAGGCGATTGGCGCTTATTTCGCGGCCTGCGGTTGCGGCGTTGAGGTGGCCGTCGTGAAAAATGTTCTGGTCCTTGCGGAAGACGTCGCCGCTGTGACACTAGCGTGGCCGTCTTCGAACGCGCTGCAGGAACTTCACAACAGAGGTGTTCATCTGGTGGTCGCGATGCGTGATGGCGCGGGAGGCTGGTCCGTTGCATCCGCGCATCTGGTAAGCCCATGAAGCCTTAAGAATTTATGAGCGAGATGTGCAGCGACATCTTCGTCGAATCCTGCTAGCCAAAGACAGAGAAATCGAAGACCGACTCACTCATCTGGCTGAGGCGGTGAAGAGATTAGAGGCCGCGGAGTCTTCTGATGCGCTTGATTATTTCTTTGGCGGTGGCGTTGGCGGCGGCGTCGGGGGTCCAGCGGCCGTCGCGGGCGAAGGTGAAGAGTTCGGTACCGGCGGGGTCGAAAACTTTTGTTACTGAGGCGCTGGCGGCTGCGGGGCCGTAGGGAGTCATGACGGGGCCGGCGACGCCGTAGGCTACGCGGTAATCGAATCCGGACTCCACCAGGACAAATTGGATATGGTGAGTTGCGGCGCGCTCGTTGAGTTTGGCGAAGAGTAGTTGGCGCTCCATCGGGCTGGAGTTAATTTTTACTTTCAGCGTGAGTTGGGCCATTGCTAGCGGGGCGATACAGCAGCTGAGGAATAGAAGTAGGATGCCTCTTCGTAGATGCGTCATTGATGTTTCTCCCCGTACATTAATAGGTTGCGTCGTTGCGCCGGTCTTGGTCCAGCGCTTCGATTCCGCACTGGGCGATCTCAGGATGAATCGCTCCCGCTCGCGATGCGTTTGCTAATTTGGCAGTATATGTTACAAATTCTGCGCACGGGATTTATTGCGAGGTGTGCGTTGACCAAACCGAAAATACTCTCGACGCGGCCGCTTTTTCCGGCGGCGCGGGCAGTGCTGGACCAACATTTCGAGGTGGATTATTGGACGCCGCCGGAACGGATCTCGCGCGGCGAGTTGCTGAAGCGCGTGGCGGATAAGGATGGGCTGGTGTGCCTGCTGACGGAGAAAGTGGACGAGGAGCTGCTGGCGCGGCGCCGAAATTGCGGATTGCGGCGACGGTTTCGGTGGGCTACGACAATATAGATGTGGCGGCGTGCACGCGGCAAAAAGTGGTGGCGACGCATACGCCGGGCGTGCTGGATGATACGACGGCGGATTTTGCGTGGACGTTGCTGATGGCCATCGGGCGGCGGCTGCTGGAGGGCGACGCGTGGATGCGCAGCGGGACGTGGCCGGGATGGGATCTGGATCAACTGGTGGGCGGCGACGTGTGGGGAAAAACTTTGGGCATTTGGGGTTTGGGCGGATCGGGCGCGGCGTGGCGCGGCGCGCGTTAGGGATTTAACATGCGCGTGATTTATAGCGACGCGGTGCGGGCGCACGGACACGTGGAGAGAGAACTGAGGGCGGAATTTGTGGATCGCGACACGTTGTTCCGCGAGTCGGATTTTATCAGTTTGCATGTGCCGCTGCTGCCGGATACGCGGCACCTGATTTCGCGCGAGAATCTGGGGAAAATGAAACGCACGGCGTATCTGGTGAATACTTCGCGGGGGCCGGTGGTGGACGAAGAAGCTTTGGCGGAGGCGCTGGAGAATAAGAACAATTGCCGGGGCGGCGCTGGATGTTTATGAGCACGAGCCGAAGGTGCATCCGGCGCTGTTGCCGCGGCGGGATGTGATTCTGGCGCCGCATATCGCGAGCGCGTCGGTGGATACGCGGACGAAGATGGCGGTGATGGCGGCGAAGAATGTGGTGGCGCTTTTCGAGGGGCGGCGGCCGCCGAATGCTTTGAATGCGGATGCGCTGGGATTGAAATAATTGTGGCTGAATGCTCGAAAAAAAACGGCTGAGCACGTTTTTCGGCATACTTTGGCGGCGATTGATATTCCCTCGGCGCTGGCGCGAAGGCTGGACCGGCGCGGTTCGATGATTCTGTTTGGCGCCGCTGATAATAGATCTGAGTGGATTTCGCGAAATTGTGGCGATTGCGTTTGGGAAGGCTTCGCTGGCCATGGCCGGGGATTGCACGCGTTTTGTCGCCTGAATTTCCGCCTGACGGAATTCTGGTGGTTCCTGCGGCTCCTTCGTTGTCGCTGCCGGGATGGAAAATATTTGTGGGCGGGCATCCGTTGCCGACGGCGGAGAGTTTTGCGGCGGGCAAGGCGATTCTGGAGCGGCTGGCGCGTTGCGACGAACAGACGCTGGTATTTTTTCTGATTTCTGGCGGCGGATCTTCGCTGGTGGAGCAGCCGCTCGGTCTGGCGTGACACTGGAAGATTTTCAGCAGCTGCATTCCGCGCTGGTTACTTGCGGTGCGCCGATCGAGGAAATTAATGTGGTGCGGAAGCATCTGTCTGCTACCAAGGGCGGGCGGCTCGCGGCGGCGCTGCGCGTTCGATGAAAATAACTTTTGCGATCAGCGATGTGCCGGAGGGGGAGGAATCGGCGCTGGCTTCGGGACCTACTGTGCCGGACCCGACGACGGTGGACGATGTCGAGCGCATCGTGCGGAAATATGGGTTGCTGGCGAAATTGCCGGAGTCGTTGCGCGGGATGATCGAGCGGCGGACGATTGGCGAAACCCCGAAGGATGGCGATGCGGCGTTTGCGCGCGCGCGATTCGAAATTTTGCTGGGCGAGCGCGATTTGATGCACGCCGCGCATCATTGTTGCGAAGCGGAGGGATTTACTTGCCTGGTGGATACCGAGACGGATAATTGGCCGCTGGAAAAGGCGGCGGAACATTTGCTGGCGCAGCTGGAAACATTGAAGAAGGAAAATCCGCGGCGGCGCGTGGCGATTTTTGCCGGCGGGGAAGTGAGCAGCCCGGTGACTGGCGACGGGATTGGCGGGCGAAATTCGGCGTTTGTGCTGGCGTGCGTGCCGAAAATTGCGGGGAAGAGGATTGCGGTTTTGAGCGCGGGGACGGATGGAGTGGATGGGAACAGTCCTGCGGCGGGCGCGGTGGCGGATGGCGAGACTTTGGCGCGGGCGGGGGCGATGGGGTTGGATGCTGGGGAATATTTGCGGCGTAGTGATGCTTATGGATTTTTTGCGCGGATTGAATGATGCGATTGTTACCGGGCCTACGGGAAATAATTTGCGGGATTTGAGGATTTTGCTGGCGGAGTGAGCGGTGCGCGCGGTTTGCGCGAGCCACAAAGGCCAAGCGAAATTTAAAGGGGCCCAGCGAAAAGGCAGCCGGTAGGGAGTCTAAGGGACAACGTCAACGACGCCCGATCCCGCTTCGCGAGGACGGGCGCTCACAGAGTCAAAAGCAACGGCAGATCCGACCGCGCGTCACGCTGACATCTGCTTATTTCTTCTTGGTTGAGCTTATTTGCGATTCGATTTTTGCCAGAAGTGCGTTTACTTCGTCCATTTGTTGTTGAAGCTTTTTCAGCGCGTCAAGTGTGTTGTCGGAGCTGGCTGCTGCTGAGATTGGCTGCGGATTCGAAGTTGCGCTTTGACCTGCGCTTGCCCCAGACGCGGAGCCGGTTCCTGCTGCCGCACCACTCCCCGCGTTAGCACCCGTACTAGTATTGGCGCCCGTGCCAGCATTCGCACCCGCACCAGCTCCAGTACCTGCAGCGGTTCCGTTGCCCGGACCGGCGGGGTGATTTCCTGCGGATTTGGATTTGAGGGCGTCAATTTGCATTTGGATGTAGGGGGCGGCGCCGAGATTTAGATCGCCGGATTTGAGCATGGCTTCGAGGGGGGCGATGGCGTCGGGATCGCCGCGTTTGGACAGTGCGAAAAGCGTGGCGTACTTGATATCAATGTAAGGTTCCTGCAGATACGAGATGAGCGTTTTGGTGATGGTTTTGTTTTTTGTGTCGAGGCCGGCGACTGCAGCCGATGGCGGCGCCGCGCGTGTCGAACGGCTTGCCGGTGGCGGACCATTCCAGCAGAAGGGGGACGGAGCGATCGTCGGCGAGGGAGCCGAGGCCTTCGAGAGCGCCGTTGCGCAGCGTGTCGTCGGGCGAATCGAGTTTCACCGCGGCCGTGAGTACGTCGAAGGCATTGGGGGCCTTGATTTCGCCGAGTGCGTTCAACGCGGCGGCGCGGACGCGATAGGCTTGATCATTCGTCGCGATAGCGGTGAGTTGCGGGCCGAGCGACGGGTCTTCGGCGAAACCGCCGAGTTCTTGCACGGCGACCTGGCGAACCCAGGGCTTGGGATCGTTCACGGCGGTGAGAATTTGTTTTTCGGATGCGGCGCCGCCAATTTTGCCCAGAGCTCTCAGCGATTCAACGCGCACGCCCCAGAAGGGATCGTGTTGGGCCGCGTTGCCAAGGCCGCCGACGACATCGGCATTGTCTTTGATCGAGCCGAGGGCGACGGCGGCGTCGGCGCGATCTGGAACGGTCTCCGCGTTTTTCAATTGATAGATGAGCGCGGCGGCGTCTTTTTTGAATTCGAGAGTTTTCAGAATGTTGTCGCCCTTATCGAACAGCACCATTTGGGGCGCGCTATCTGCGGGCAGCGTGAAGGTTTCCTCGGCTTTGCTCACCTGGATCGTGGAGGTGTGGCGTCCGCCGGCTGTGGCGATTTCGATCTCGACGGGCATGTCGAACAGGTCCACCATGCCTTCGACTTTTTGCGTTTGCTTGACGTTCAGTTTCACCTGGTGCGCGGCATCGTCGTAGGCATAGCTGACTTCATATCGCGGCGCGCCGGCCCGCCAAATCCACTGGTGGAAGAAATGGTCAACGTTCGTGGCGGTGGAATGGTCAATCGCTTTTTCCAGATCAGCGGTGACGACATTTTGTTCGCGATAGGTTTCGAGGTAGTAATGCAGGCCGCGGAAAAAATCTTCGTCGCCTAATTTCGTGCGCAGCATTTTCAGGACCCAGCCGCCTTTGTCGTAAACGTTGCCGGCGTATTCAATGCTGTCGTCAAAATTGCGCGTGACGATTGGTACGGGATACAGGCGCTTCTGGCGGAACCAGCCGGCTTGATCGCGCCAGAATTCGTAGGCGGCTTCATCGGCGCCGTAACGCTGCTCGGCCCAATAATGTTCAAAATAAGTGGCGAAACCTTCGTTGAGCCAGATGTTGGCCCAATCGCGGCAGGTCACGAGATCGCCGAACCACTGGTGCGCGAGTTCGTGCGAATCCAGATCGTCGGAACCGCGGCGAAGTTCGGGCGCGAGTCCGGGAGCGACGAGGCCGCGCGTGGTGAGCGTGGTGGCGCTGGTATTTTCCATGCCGCCTTCAACGAAATCGTTAACGGAAGATTGCGCGTACTGCGCCCAGGGATATTGCACGCCGAGTTTGTCTGAAAAAAGGTCGAGCATTTGGCGGGTGCGCGAAAATGTGGATTCGATGGTGTCTTCCTGGCCGCGCGGCACGACGTAGCGCACCGGAATCCCGCGCCAGGTATCTTTCTTTTCGACGAATTCACCGGCTACGGCGGAGATCAGATAAGTGGAAAGCGGTTCGGATTGTTTCCAGTCCCAGGTTTTGGTGCCGTCGGATTCGTCTTTCACGCTGACGAGGCTTCCATTGGAAATGGTGAGCCAAGTGGCGGGGACGGTGAGAATCATTTCGGAAGTGGTGCGATCGTTCGGGTAATCGTAAATGGGTATGTAGTAGCGCGTGTCTTCGGCTTCGCCCTGGGTCCAGACTTCTTTGGGGCGATTGGGATAATTTTTATCGGGGGATACGAAGTAGAGGCCTTTTTTTGGCTGGCCTTCGTAGCGGATGAAGACTTCGTGATGTTCGCCGCGGCGGGAAGGGGCGGGCAGCGGGACGATCAGCGCTGTGGCGGTGGTGGAGAATTTGGCGTCTTTGCCGTCGAGAGTTACCGCTGCGATTTTCAAGTCCACGGAATCGAACCGGATTTGGCTAACGTCGTCGCGCAGCATGGCGAGGGTGTGAGTGACTTCGCCGCTGACTTTGCGTTGGTCGATGTCGAACCAGAGATGCGTTTTCACATTTTGCAAATCGTAGTTGCGACTGCGGGCGTAAGGTTCATCGGCGCGACCTAGCGCGGGGAGAAGCAACGCCACGAGCGACAAAAATATGGCGCACAATCCTGCGGGCACAAGCGGACGAAAGGGTCCGGAAATCTGAATCATTCGTATCTCCTCTACAGGATGCTTCGGTGGCGACAAGGCCGGTTAGTATAGAACGCAGAGCGGCACTTTCGCATTTCGTATTTCTGCTGAAGCTTCAATTATAGAAGTCCCTTCGTGCTGCCGCCATCCACGGCGATCGTCGTGCCGTTGATGGAACTGGCGCGCTCGGACGCCAGAAAAGCGACCAGCGCGGCCAATTCTTCCGGGCGCGCGAAGCGGCCGATGGGCACGTTCGCGGTGGATTGCTTCAAGATCTCGTCGTAGGCGACGCCTGCGTCTTGCGCGCGCTTTTCGAAAAGCTCGGTGAGGCGATCGGTGAGCGTGTAGCCGGGGCAAACATTGTTGACGGTGATACCGTCGGCGCCGAATTCATTCGCGAGCGTTTTGGCCATTCCCGTGACGCCAGCACGCAGAGAATTAGATAGCATCAGGCCGTCAATCGGTTGCTTCACGGAGATCGAGGTAATCGTGAGCAGGCGGCCCCAGTGGCGGCGCTGCATGCGCGGGAGAACTTCGCGCGCGAAATAGACGCTGCTGAGGAGGACGAGATTCACGGCGGTTCGCCATTCATCGAGCGTGATTTCCATAAATTTTTTCGAGGGTGGGCCGCCGGTGTTGGTGACGCAGATGTCGATGCGTCCGAATTTCTTTTCGACTGCAGCTACGAAATCGCTGACGCCGTCCGCGTTGGTGACGTCGAGGGCGCGCCAGAAGATTTCGCGGCCGTTTGCGGCGCCGATTTCCTGCGCGGTGCGCTCGACGTCGATGGCGGTGCGCGCGCAGATGGCGACTTCGCAGCCTTCTTTGGCTAGTTCCGTAGCGATGGCGCGGCCCAGTCCTTTGCTGGCCGCCGCCACGATGGCGACGCGTCCTTTTAGTCCGAGGTCCATGCGGTCAGTCCTTTCTTTGTGGTTCGCCGGTGCGCAGGTACGAGTCCGTCTTGTTGATCCAGTCTTCACGGCGAGGGGCGAAGAAATCGATGTCCACGGTATCTTCCAGGGCTTCTGCTTTGTGCGGAACGTGGGCGGGAATCAGGAGGATTTCGCCGGCGTGGACTACGGTGGTTTCGCCATCGTCAAAGAAAAATTTCAGCGCGCCGGACATGATGAGCGAAAACTGTTCGCTGCGATGGGAGTGGCGCGGCACGATGCCGCCTTTCGCGATGAAAATGCGGGCGAGCGTTGCGTCTTCACCGCTCATCATCTGGCGGGAAATTTGGGCGTTGAGTTTTTCGTGCTCTACTTTTTCGAATGATGTGGCTGCGGGCATGCGGCACCTCTTCCTGGGGATGGCGTGACAGGGAATCGTCTACTGAAACGGTCGAATCGTCAATGGCCGGACGGCGGCGAAACGAAAAGATTGTGGCGCGGGGTGGCGTTCGACTAAGATGCGCGCGTTAGTCGCTTGGGGCGGTTCGCGCGTGGCTGCGGAGATGTGCGGGCGCGACGAAATTCTTGGGAGGTGCGGGATGAGACGATTCTTAGTGCGCGCGGCGCTGTGCGTCTGCTTCGTGATAGCTGCAGCGGGAAACGCCACGGCGCAGATTGGTAAGAGCGTCGCGGTGGCGGCGGGCACGCCGGAAGATAAGGCGCTGACGGACATTTACGCCGCGACGGACGGGCCGGATAAGACCGCGCTGCTGGACAAATTCATGGCGGACTACGGCAAGGGCGACATGGAGTTGCTGGGGGATCAGCTGTACGTGCAATCGTACCTGGCGCAAAAGAATTACGCGAAGGTGTACGAGTACGGCGACAAGGTGCTGGCGCTTGATCCTGATAATTTTTCAACTGCGGTGATCATGGTGCACGCGGCGGAGGAACAAGGCGACACCCCCGTCATCGCCAGTTTCGCGAGCGCCGGCGCGGCCAGAGCGATGGACACGCCAAGCCCAAGGCAAAGACGCGCAATCATCCTGATGACTCTCTCATTCGCGGCAACTCATCGTCTCAGTCTGCTTCCCCGCGGGACGGTGGTACACCTCTTTGGCGGAAATACGCCTGCCCGACCGATGACGGGCACTCAGATTTTCGCCGCGCGCCATGTGGGCCCGTTCGGTCCAAACGCTGGTTCGATACGGAAATTGTCATTCTCAGTCATCGCGCCAAGCGGCAAAGCCCCCTCGGGCATGACGAGCGTCGCCTGGTCGCCGACGAACATGATTACGTGTCGCTTCTGTTCGAGCAACGTCTTCGCCATCGCGCGCAAGCCATCGAAATAGGGCTTCTTCCGCCACGCGCCAGGAGAGCCGGGATCGACCTGTCCGTAGACGAAGCCGTTCGTCGGGTAGACGGAGAGCACAAATCGCGCTCGATCAGGCTTCCAGTCGGCCGGCATTGTCCCGTCAGTCATCCACAGGCAGAAAAATTGTCGGCATTGGGCCGGTGGAGCGTCATGGATCGCGCAGCCCGTTCCTGGTGTGCAATGCTTGCACCATGCGCCGGGCGGCTTGGCGAATTCGGGCAGCGCATAGACTTTGCAGCAGAGCGTGCAGGCGCCGCACTCGCGTCCGGGCGCGGCCACGTAGGACGTAAGGACGATCGCAGGTGAGGACATTGGCGCGTCACTGGCCCGGCTCATGCGCCGGACCGCTATCGCGCCCCGCTCCGGCTGGCAAGTTCGATAAATGAGACTGTCGCAACGTAAGCCGGCGATGGCTAACGCCGCGCGGACAAGCGGCTTGGCGAAGCGGTCCTGCTCGCGATAGGCTGAGGCCGCGCCCAATCAGGGTGCGGCCTGGGGAGCAACATGCGCAACTCGTTCGTTTCTTGGCTGACGGCGGTGGCGATCGCCCTCGGGCTTGCTCTCGGCGGTCCAAGCGCGGCGAGCGCCGAAAGCATCATGAGAACATGCGCAACCGAATGGAAGCAGGCTCAGGTGTCGGGAGCGACTGACGGCCAGTCCTGGCCGCAGTTTCTGGCGCAGTGCCGTACCCGCCAGGGCGCCCGCCGGCCCATCCTCGACGGCCGCTCCCGTGCCTGGCGCTCCTTCAGGTTCACTGTTCCCATGGTCGCAGCCTTCGGCGCCGGCTTCGGCGTCCGCGTCAAGTGTCGGCGCGGCCTCGGCCGGCCAAAGCGTCATGAAGGTATGCGCAAGCCAATGGAAAGACGCCAAGGCGGCTGGAACCACCGGCGGCCAATCCTGGCCGCAGTTTCTCGCTCAGTGCCGCACCCGTCAGGGCTCGGCCGCCGCCTCGCCCTCCGGCGGTTTCGCTCCCGCGCCGGCGCCTGCGCCCGCCTCCCAGTCCGGCTCCTCGTTCCCCTGGTGGCATCCGTCCGCTTCGACTTTGGCGCCAGCGACGAACACCGGCGCGCCCGGGGCGCTGGAGGCTGGCCAATACACGACCGAACTGGCGGCCCGCGCCCGATGCCCGTCTGGCACGATCGTATGGGCCAATACGCCGAGCCATATCTACCACTACTCGGGAACCCGTTATTATGGCCGGACGCGCCGCGGCGGCTATATGTGTGAAACGGATGCGCGCGCGGCTGGGTATCGTCCGTCGCGGAGCCGGCGGGATGCAACGGAGACCCATCCCGGATAGGCGCGTCGGCCAGCGCGCTCAAGCCAGAGGTCGCCTTCCCAGTCTCATGCCTCTACGGACCGGTCGCAGAGGAGTCGTCCACATGAGTCCCGCTGCCTTTTTTAGAAGCCACGCGACCAATTCGTTGTGTGACGCGCCTCACGTTCCCCGTCCTTGGTTCATGTCTAATCGATTGCACCCGCGCTGAAAGGCGCAGAGTGGCCCCTTGTTAAGAGGATTGCTGCAGGCTGCTTTTATCGAACTCGCTCTGGCGAGCGAACCAGCCTCAGCAAGTGACCTATGGAACTTGAGATGCCCCCATTTCCCCAAGCGGATGCGCGCTCGGGTCAATCCGATTGCGGCCACCATTTCCTCCACACGAACGTCTTTCTGCGGCACGCGAGCGGCGCGTCGGGCGAAGCCGAAGAGCACATCGATAAATTGTTGACCCAGGCTGCCGTTGCGAAACGTCGCGTTTGGATGAGCAGCATGCTTGTTCGCTGAGCTCAGGCCGTCGATGTTTGTTCGCGGACGCTTCGGGACTCTGCACGAATTGACCCGATATATCCGCTCGCTGGCGACGCTGGTGACGCCCGACCCGAATACGATGCTGCGCGTGGCGCGACTTCGCGACGCGAAATGGCAAAGGCCGGCCGGCGTGCGCGGAACGGAGGAAAAGCCGCGAATGATGTCGTTTAGCGACGCCATCCAAATCGCCTCGGCGCTGTGGGTGAAAGAAGCGGGCGGCGTCAGCCGATCTCAAGTTCCTCATGTTCGACGACTTGAGCGCCAACGAGGCCAAGGGCAGCGCGCGTCTTTCGCTGCTGCGCCTGCAGGATTATGCGGAGGAGGCGCGGGCCAATTCCGACGTCATGGCCGCGGTGCGGTTGACCCGCATCCAGCCTTTTCGCCAGGCGCGCTCCATTCCCCAAACGGCGCCAGCCGAACACGAGCCGAGCGCGGTTTCCTGACGGGTCGCGCCGCCTGTGGAAGGGGCGTCGGCAGCTAGAGCCGTGGTCGGCTCGGCGCGCGGTCTGCGAGGACAGTTCGCGAGGGCGCCTCGTATCATTCCGCGAACACGCGCTCAAAGATCGTGTCGACGTGCTTCAGGTGATAGCCGAGGTCGAACAGCGCCTCGAGCTCCTGCCGGCTCAAGACCTTGGCGACATCCTTGTCGGCCTTGAGCAGCTTCAGAAACTCGCCCTCGCCGCGCCAGACCGCGCATCGCGTTGCGCTGGACGAGCGCGTAGGCGTCCTCGCGCGCGACGCCCTTCTGGGTCAGCGCCAGCAGCACGCGCTGCGAATGGATGAGGCCGCCGAGGCGGTCGAGGTTTTTCCGCATGGCCTCCGGATAGACCACCAGCTTGTCGATCACGCCGGCCAGGCGCGCCAGCGCGAAGTCCAGCGTGATGGTCGCGTCGGGACCGATCATGCGCTCGACCGAGGAATGCGAGATGTCGCGCTCGTGCCACAGCGCCACGTTCTCCAGCGCGGGCGTCACCGCGGAGCGCACCATGCGCGCCAGGCCGGTGAGGTTTTCGGCCAGGACCGGATTGCGCTTGTGCGGCATGGCGGAGGAGCCCTTCTGGCCCTCGGAGAAGAACTCCTCCGCCTCCAGCACTTCGGTGCGCTGCAGATGGCGGATCTCGGTCGCCAGCCGCTCGACCGACGAGGCGACGACGCCGAGCGCGGCGAAGAAGGCCGCGTGGCGGTCGCGCGGGATGACCTGGGTCGAGATCGGCTCCGGCTTCAGGCCCAGCTTCGCCGCGACATAGGCTCTCGACCCTCGGGTCGATGTTGGCGAAAGTGCCGATCGCGCCGGAGATCGCGCAAGTCGAGATCTCCTCGCGCGCCGCGACGAGCCGGGCGCGGGCGCGGGCGAATTCCGCGTAGGCAAAGGCGAGCTTCAGGCCGAAGGTCGTCGGCTCGGCGTGGATGCCGTGGCAGCGGCCGATGGTCGGCGTCATCTTGTGCTCGAAGGCGCGGCGCTTCAGCGCGCCGAGCAGCGCATCGACGTCGGCGATGAGGATGTCGCTCGCGCGCCCGAGCTGCACGGCGAGGCATGTGTCGAGCACATCGGAGCACGTCAGGCCCTGATGCACGAAGCGCGCTTCGGGGCCGATGAATTCGGCGAGGTGCGTCGAGGAACGCGATGACGTCGTGCTTGGTCACCTTCTCGATCTCGTCGATCCGCGCGACGTCGAACTTGGCCTGTCGACCCCTTCTCCCAGATCGCCTTCGCCGCCTCTTTCGGGATCACGCCGATCTCGGCCATCGCGTCGCGACGCATAGGCCTCGATCTCGAACCAGATGCGGAAGCGCGTCTCGGGCGACCAGACAGCGGTCATCTCGGGGCGGGAATAGCGGGGGATCATTGGCGGCAACGCTTTCTGTTTGTTCCTTCCGGTCGGGGTCTATAGGAACGGAAGTTTAGAATCGAGCCGAGCGCAGCCATGACTGCGCGACGCATCCAGGTCAGGGAAACCAGCGGTCTCATGCCCTCGCACTCGGTCGACGTCATTGTGCTGGGCGCCGGAATTGTCGGCGTCTCGGCGGCGCTCGCGCTTCAGGCTCGCGGCCGAACGGTGGCGCTCGTCGATCGTCTGCCTGAGGCGGCCGGCGAGACGAGCTTCGGCAACAGCGGCATCATCCAGACCGAAGGGCGTGCTTCCCTACCTGTTCCCGCGAGCGATCCGCGAGATCGCGCGCGCGGCGGTAAACCGGGATCCCCGCGCCCATATGCGCCATGGCTCGCTGCCGTCGATCGCGCCTGCGATCTGGCGCTACTTCCAGGCCTCGACGCAAACGAGAAAGGCGGCGACCGGCAAGGTCATGGCCCCGCTCCTGTTCGCCGCGGCGGCCGAGCACCTGAAGCTCGCGCAGGACGCGGGCGCGTCCGGGCTTTTGCGCTCCGGCGGCTGGATCAAGGTCTATCGCAGCGCCCGGGGCCGCGAACTGGCGCATGCCGAGGCTGAGGAGCTCAAGCCGTTTGGCGTCAAGCCGGTTGTCCTTGATCGCGCCGGGCTGACCGCCCTCGAGCCGCACGTGGGCGACAAGGCGATTGGCGGCGTCCACTACACAGAGCCGCTGTCGACGGCCGATCCGGCCGGGCTGATCCAGAGCTATGCCGCCCTGTTCGTCAAGCGCGGCGGCCGGATGGAGAGGGGAGACGCGCTGAGCCTCGAGCCTTCGGGCTCCGGCTGGATGGTCACGACGGACAAGGGCCGGCTCGCCGCCCGCGACGTGGTCATTGCGCTCGGGCCGTGGTCCGATGAGCTCGCGCGGCGCTTCGGCCTCCGCCTGCCCTTCTTCGTCAAGCGCGGCTACCACATGCATTACGAGGCCAAGGGCAATGCCGGTCTCACGCGCCCGGTCCTCGACCTCGAGCGCGGCTACCTCGTCACCCCGATGGCGCGAGGGCTTCGGCTGACGACCGGGGCGGAATTCGCACGGCGCGACGATCCCCCCTCGCCCGCGCATCTCGAGCGGGTCGAGCCCTACGCGCGGGAACTGTTCCCCATCGGCGCGCGGAAGGACGCCTCGCCCTGGCTCGGCCGGCGCCCCTGCCTTCCGGACATGCGGCCGGTCATCGGGCCCTTCCCTGGCAAGCCAGGCCTATGGCTCGATTTCGGTCACCATCATCTCGGACTTACCCTCGGCCCGATCACCGGCCGGCTCATCGCGGAGCTCGTGACCGGCGAGGCGCCGTTCGTCGACCCTGCCCCGTTCGAGCAGAGCGGTTTGGAGCGTGAAGCGCCGGGCGATGGCGCATAAACGCGCCTAAACGCTAGTTAAACTCACCTAAACGTTGCTAAACGCTAGTAAAATAGCTAGCGTTTACTAGCGTTTATTTTTTCGAAATCGAGACTTTTCAATGGGTTACAAGCGACTCAGATAAGGGAAATTCCCGGAGTATCTCACGCCTAATAAGAGTATTATCGCGAGCCGTCCTTTGCCTGCAGCTTCCGCCATATGCGCGCCATCCAAAAACTATATCAAAAATTTCTGACTTTGGCAACAGGAAACGAACAGCGTTTTCGGGAGTTGAGGCGGGGCGCCTGACCGCCAACCGACTGACCCAGCGTCGCAGCGAGCAGGGCCAAGCGCATTGACAGCGGCCCATCAATCGGGGTTATAAAGCCCGTATGGGGAAGCGATCTCCCCATGAGGCGACAGCTGAAGAATCGCGCCCGACCTTTGTTAGGGGCGCATCATGTCGTCGATCAACTCAATTCCCGTGGAAAAACTTGCGCGTCTGATCGGCGTGCCTCACGGCCCCGCGCTTATCGACGTGCGGGCCAAGGAGGACTTCGCCGCCGACCCGCGCTTCATTCCTGGCGCGATCCGCCGCGCCTATGAAACGGTCGTCGTCCTGGGCGCCGGAATTCTCCGGGCGATCTGCCGTCGTTATCTGCGATAAAGGCCAGAAACTAAGCGAGGGTGTTGCGGCGTGGCTGCGTCACGCCGGCGCATCGTCAGCCGAAGTTCTTGTTGGCGGCCATCTCGCCTGGTCGCAAGCGGGCCTGCCGCTCGTGCCCGAAGGCAAACTGCCTCCGCGCGATCCGCAGGGGCGAACGGTCTGGGTGACGCGCTCACGACCGAAAATTGATCGCATCGCCTGCCCCTGGCTCATCCGCCGCTTCGTCGATCCCGACGCGGTATTCCTGTTCGTCTCGCCCGCAGCGGTGCAGTCGGTCGCGGAGCGTTTCAACGGCGCGCCGTTCGATATCGAAGGGGTTTTCTGGAGCCACCGGGGCGAGCTCTGCACGTTCGACATGATGCTGGACGAACTGGGGCTTCAAACCGAACCGCTCGCGAAGCTTGCGACGATCGTAAGAGGCGCCGACACCGCCCGCCTCGATCTTGCTCCCGAAGCTCCCGGGCTCCTCGCTGCCTCTCTCGGACTTTCGCGCATACACCTCGACGATCTCGAGCAGCTTGCCGCGGGCATGACGCTCTATGACGCCTTCTATCGCTGGGCTCGCGACGCGAGCGAGGAAACCCACAACTGGCCTACCAACAAGCCGGGGAAATCGGCGTGAATGCGCCGGGGACGATCCACATGAGAGGAACCAACATGAACCGCTTTCTTTCTCTCGCCTCGATCTCTCTTGGCCTCGTCCTGTCCATGCCGGCGAAGGCGGCGCAAACGGACTGGTTCATTGTCGACACGATCCTGACCCGGACGGGAGCTGTCTCGGGCGATGTGCATCGCTATGGGCTGCCCCGCAGCGACCTAAGCGTCTCACTCGATGGAGTGGCCATCAAACCCGGCTTCGCCCTCGGCGGCTGGGTAGCCTTCGAGCCGACGGGGGACAAAGCGATGATGATGGGCGACCTCGTCCTCACCGAAAGCGAGATCAATCCGGTGATGAGCAAGCTGCTTGCCGAGGGCCTTCAAGTGACCGCCCTGCACAACCATTTGCTGCGCGCCAATCCGCCGACGTTTTACATGCATGTCGCAGGGACCGGCGACCCGACTCAGCTTGCGCGGCTCGTTCGCGCCGCTCTGGAGGAGACTAAAACCCCATTCGATATCAAGCCTCCAGCGGAGACCGCAGCGGCGAGCGGAGGCGTCGATTTCGATACGGCGAAGGTCGACGCGGCGATCGGCGCCAAAGGCAAGGCGAATGGCGGCGTCTATCAGTTCAGCGTCCCGCGCGGCGACAGCATCAAGATGGATGGCATGGCCGTTCCCGGCGCAATGGGGACGGCGATCGCGATCAACTTCCAGCCGACCGGCGGCGGCAAGGCGGCGATCACCGGAGATTTCGTCGCGCTGTCGAGCGAACTCAATCCGCTCATCACGGCGCTGCGCGACAACGGGATCGAGGTGACGGCTATCCACAATCACATGGTCGGCGAGGAGCCGCGAGCGTTCTTTATTCATTTCTGGGCGAACGACGACGCAATCAAGCTCGCCAATGGCCTTGGCGCCGCGTTGAAGACACTAAATGTCGCGCAAAAATGATCCCGCACTCGGCGACTCTGAAGATGGCAAACCCATCGAAAGGATCACGCGAACGGATCAGGGAGGTGGTGCACTACTTTCTGCGCCTTGGCCTGCTTGGCTTTGGCGGCCCGGTCGCGCTGGTCGGTCAGATGGGACGTGAACTGGCAGACGAGCGCGGTTGGCTGACCAAAGAACAGATGCGCGAGGCGGTCGCAATATGCCAATCGTTGCCGGGGCCGCTCGCAATTCAGGTCGGCGTTTATATCTCCTACTTGCGAGCCGGTTTCTGGGGCGCGTGGGCAGGAGGGTGTGCCTTCATCCTGCCAAACTTCGTGATCGTGGCAGGGCTTGGGGCTCTCTACGTCTATCTCGGCGACCTGAAGCCGGTGACGGCGATCTTCTATGGCGTGAGCCCGGCCGTCATCGCTCTGATTTTGCATTCATGCTGGCGTCTGGCCAAGCTTGGCATGGAAGACTGGCTGCAATGGGCAATCGCGGCCGTCTGTTTCGTCGTAACCGTCAGCCTACGCGCCGAAGTTGCGCTGCTCTTCATCGCCGCCGGCTTGGTCGGAATTCTGTACTATGGGAACGCGCTCGGGCTTCGCCGCCCGACGACTCTCGCGGTCGCTGTGCCGCTTGCCGCGAAGGCGGCGCTTGCGCCGGTCGCTAGCGGTTCCACGCTCGCCAAGCTCCTGTTGTTTTTTTTGAAGGCGGGTTCGCTCACTTTCGGCAGCGGCCTCGTGATCGTGCCATTCCTGGAGCAGGGACTCGTACGAGAGTACGCATGGCTTGATCAGCGCCAGTTTCTGATTGCGGTCGCCATCGGCATGATCAGCCCCGGCCCAGTCGTCATCACCGCGACCTTTGTCGGATATCTCGTTGCCGGCTTTTGGGGCTCGGTGGTTTCGACGATCGGCATTTTCTTGCCGTCATTCATATTGGTGTCTGATCGCCGCGCCAATTCTCGCCCGACATCGCGCCAAGGCGAACGTCCAAGGCTTCGTAAAGGGCGCCTTTGGGGCGGCGATCGGAACCATTCTTGGGGCCTGCGTGCTGCTGGGGCGCATCGCGATCGGCGATTGGCTGACGGCGCTCATTGGCCTGGCGTCGTTTGCGGTCTTGTTCCGCTGGAAGGTGAGCAATCCCATGCTGATTGCCGCAACCGCCGTGGTCGGACTGATTGCCTATCCGCTCCTTCAGCCGGCTTGGGTGATGGTGCAGTAGAAGGACGGTCTCTCGATGATGAGACGCAACGATTTCATATCAGCAGGCTTGGCTTTTGCGCTGTTCGCCCAGGCGCTCACGCTTATAGCGTTTTTGAGCTTTGACGATTCTGCGCATGGTCAGGGGCCGGTCCAGCTGGAGCTCGAGCGGACGATCGCGTTGCCTAACGTGTCAGGGCGCATCGATCATCTTGCGGTTGACGTTCCACACCAGCGCCTCTTTGTGGCGGAGCTTGGAAACGGGTCGGTCGACAGAATCGATCTATCGTCCGGCGAGACGCGCCGGATTGGGGGACTGAAGGAGCCGCAAGGGCTTGCTTATCTGCCCGATCGCAACGACCTCGTGGTTGCGTCGGCGGGTGACGGGACCGTTCGCTTTTTCGATGCCAGTTCGCTCACGCCCGTTGGTTCGGTCGCGCTTGGAGACGACGCGGACAATTTGCGGGTCGATCCGAAGACCGGACAGGTCTTGGTTGGCTATGGCTCGGGCGCTCTGGCGATCCTTGACCCCACCCGACGCGCCGTCATTAGAACCATAAAGCTTGGCGCGCATCCGGAGGGCTTTCAGATCGACGGCGAAGGCCGAAAGGCCTTCGTGAACGTTCCTGACGCGCACAAAATCGTCGTCCTCGATTTGGACTCCGGTCGGGTGCTCGCGAATTGGCGCGCCGCTCACCTTGCGAACTTTCCCATGGCCCTTGGTCAGGATTCGGGGATCGTCGGCATGGTCTATCGCATCCCCGCTCGCCTCGTGGCGCTTGACGCCGCTTCTGGAGCCGCCAAGGCGGATTTACCGACCTGTGACGATGCCGACGACCTTTTCTTCGACGACAAGAGGCGCCGTATCTACGTAAGTTGCGGTTCCGGGGCTATTGACGTTTTCGAGCAGGCGGGCGGTAGGTATGTCGCATCCGCGCACATCGAAACCCGTCCCGGCGCCCGAACTTCACTGTTCGTACCTCCGCTCGATCGATTGTTCGTCGCCGCGCCAGCCGGCTCAGGCGGGCAGGACGCCGCCCTCCTGGTCTATCGTCCGGCGCCATGACGACCGACGGTAGCGCGGCGTGACCTGCTTTTCATGTCACGATCCTCACGGCAGCAACAATGTCGCGATGCTGCGGGAGAAAGGGAAGCGCTTTGCCTGGGCGGTCATGGGCCGAACTCGCCGATCGGCCCGTTCGCTGACACCATTCCTGCCCATACGCATCACAAGCTCGACAGCGCCGGCAGCGAGTGCGTGTCCTGCCACATGCCGTTGATCGAAGAGACGCTCGGCGATGTGAAGGTTCACGCCCACACGTTTCGTTTCATCACCCCGGCGGCTACCCAGACGCTCAACGTTCCGAACCCCTGCACGCTCTGCCACATGGACAAGTCGATTGAATGGGCTGAGCAGGCTCTGAGCGCTTGGACCAACCGCTCCCCCTGGCGCATCGGAAACTAGCGTCGACTTGACGCGTTTTTTTGTCTTCGTCTCAGCCGGCGGCTTGACCGCTCCCGGACCGCCCCCTAACGAAGACAGCGCAAAAAATTTGGGAGGAAACACCATCATGCAAACGAAGCGCGCCTTTGTTCTCTCTGCGCTGACGGCCGCCGCCCTCGGCGCGCTCACCCTCAGCGCCTCTGCCGCCGACGGGCCAAAAATCGCGGTCGATCTCACCACGCTGACGTCGCCGTTCTGGACCGCCTACAACCAGTACATCGTCGAGGAAGCGAAGGCTCAGGGCGTCGACTTGCTTCAGCCCTTCAACTCCGAATTCGACACGGCGAAACAGATCACGGGGGTGAAGAACGCGATTACGCTCGGCGCCAAAGGCCTCATCTTCTCGCCATTCGACAGCTCCGCCGCAGGAACGATTCTGAAGACGGCGGCAGGCGCGAATGTGGCGGTCGTCGCGGTCGACGTCGCGCCGAACACTGGTCCGGTCGCCATCGTCGTGCGCGCAAACAACATCGCTTACGGCGAGAAGGCCTGTAATTATATCGGCGAGCACGTGCCGGAAGGTCCTATCGTGCAGATCATGGGCGACCAGGCGTCGATCAATGGCCGCGACCGCGGCAACGGCTTCCGCGACTGCATCAAGAAGAACTATCCCAAACTCAAGGTGCTCGAAATTCCAACCAAGGCGTGGTCGGGCGAGGATGCGGCGGCCGGCCTCGACACGATTCTCAATTCGACCCCCGATCTCAAGGCGATCTACATGCATGCGGGCGGCGTTTTCCTTGCTCCGACATTGCAGACGCTGAAGCGTAAAGGCATGCTTCATCCCGCCGGCGAAGCGGGCCACATCATCATCGTCAGCAATGATGGAATTCCGCAGGAGTTCGACGCGATCCGCAAGGGCGAGATCGACGCCACCGTCTCCCAGCCAGCGGACCTCTATGCGAAATATGGCATCATGTATCTGAAGGACGCGATCGAGGGAAAGACGTTCAAGGCCGGGCCGACAGACCACGACAGCACGATTCTCGAAGTGGCTCCAGGTGTTCTCGAAGATCAGCTGCCGGCGCAACTGGTGACCAAGGCGAATGTCGACGACAAGGCGTTTTGGGGCAACAATCCGAAATAGCTCGAAATAGCTGCGAAAAGCTAATCCCTCCATGCTCGAGACGCCGACGCCAGGCGAGACCGGCGCGGCTGCCGCCGTTCCGATCGTGGAAGCCACCGGCGTCTCGAAGCGCTATGGCGCGACCATCGCGCTCAGCGATGCGCGCCTGCGCGTCTTGCCCGGCGAGTCGCATGCGCTGGTCGGGCGCAACGGCGCCGGCAAGTCGACTCTCGTCGGAATCCTGACCGGCCTTCGCGAGCCCGACAGCGGGGAGATCCGCTTCCATGGCGAGCCGGCGCCGGCGATCGCCGACCGCGAGGGATGGCGCCGGCGGGTCGCCTGCGTCTACCAGCATTCGACCATCATTCCGGACCTCACGGTTGCCGAAAACCTGTTCATCAACCGGCAGCCGCTTCAGCGCGGCTTCATCAACTGGGGCACGCTGTGGCGAGACGCCCGAGAGGTGCTCGATCGCTGGGACGTCTCGGTCTCCGAACGCTCGCGGGCTGGCGATCTCAGGGTCGAAGCTCGGCAATTGGTCGAGATCGCGCGCGCCTTTCCTATGGCGCGCGATTCATCATTCTCGACGAGCCGACGGCTCAATTGGACGGCGAGGAGATCAAGCGCCTGTTCGCGCAAATGCGCCGACTGCAGGCGCAAGGGGTGACGTTCCTGTTCATCTCCCATCACCTCCAGGAGGTCTACGAAGTCTGCCAGACCGTGACCGTGCTGCGCGACGCAAAGCACATCCTGACCGCGCCCGCCGCGACCTTGCCCAAGGACGCGCTCATCGAAGCGATGACTGGCGAGCAGGTGAGTTTCAGTTTCGCCGACGCCGCCAACCGAAAGGCGCCGACCGAGGGGCCTGTCGCGCTGGAAGTGAGCCGGCATCGGCGGCGAAGATTTCGACGATGTGAGCTTTTCCATTCGGCCGAGCGAGGTCATCGGGCTTTGCGGCGCGACCAGCAGCGGCCGCCTCGGCGTGGCCGAGGCCGTGGCGGGCTTAGGGCCGTACAAGTCGGGGACGATCCGGATCAATGGCGCGCCTTTGCGCGCGGGCGATGTTCCCTCTGCGCTTGCGCTCGGCGTCGGCTGCGTGCCGAAGAGCCGGCACCGGCAAGGGCTCGTTCTCACGCAATCGATCGCCGACAATGTCACGATGCCCATTGCGAACGCGCTCGGGCCGCTCGGATTCATCGCGCCCGCGCGCCGCGCCTCGTCGGCGAAGCATGCGATCGAGACGCTGGGCGTCGTCACGCAAGGGCCAGATCAGCTCGTCTCCGACCTCTCCGGCGGCAACCAGCAGAAAGTTGTGATGGGACGGGCGCTTTCAAGCCGCCCGTCCGTTCTCGTTCTTATCGATCCGACGGCGGGCGTCGACGTGAAATCGAAAGAAGCGCTCTTGCGCGTCATCGAAAATACACGTCGCGACGGGCGGGCGATCCTGGTGGCGAGCGGCGAACTCGAAGATTTGCGGGTCTGCGACCGGGTGCTGGTGATGCGGCATGGCAAGGTGGTCGCCGAGCATGCGGCGGGTTGGAGCGATAACGAGCTCGTCGCGTCGGTCGAGGGGATTTGAATTGACTGAGAGTTCGGCCCCCGCGCCTGTCGCTCAGCGAAGCATCGTCGCGCCGCGAACCGGCGCCATCGCCTTGGCTCGGCTGCGCGACCTGGCGCTGCTTCCGGCGCTGGCGGTGCTGATCGTCATCGGCTCCATCATCAGCCCCGTTTTCCTCACCTCGGGGAATATCAATACGATCCTGACCTCGTCGGCGGCTTTGGCGCTCGTCGTGCTCGCGGAATCGCTCGTCATCATCACCGGCAAGTTCGATCTGTCGCTCGAGTCGATCTACGGCATCGCGCCCGCGATCGGCGCCATGGTGGTTCTGCCTGCCGAGGGTTTCGGCTTCGGATTCGAATGGCCGACTGCGATCGGCATTCTCACGGTGCTGGTCGTCGGCGGTCTGGTCGGCTTCATCAACGGCTTCATGGTGGTGAAGCTGAGGCTCAGCGCCTTCATCGTGACGCTCGCGATGCTGATCATCCTGCGTGGCATGCTGGTCGGCGCGACGCATGGGCGGACCTTGTTCGACCTCCCCGCCGCCTTCTACGGCCTGATGGTCATCACCTTCCTTGGCCTGCCGCTCGCGGTGTGGCTCGCGGCTCTCGCGTTCGTGATCGCCGGCGTGATGTTGCGGTACCATCGCCTGGGCCGCGCGCTTTACGCGATCGGCGGCAATCCCGAAGCCGCCCGCGCCGCCGGCATTCGCGTCGAGCGCATCACCTGGGGCGTCTACGTGCTGGCCGGAATGCTCGCCGCCTTGGGCGGCCTCGCCATCACCGGCTATGTCGGCGCGATCAGCGCCAATCAGGGCAATGGGCTCATCTTCACCGTTTTCGCCGCGGCGGTGATCGGCGGCATTTCGCTGGATGGCGGCAAGGGCACGATGTTCGGGGCGCTGACCGGCGTGCTGCTGCTCGGCGTCGTCGGCAATCTGCTGACGCTTGCGCAAGTGCCGTCGTTCTGGATCCAGGCGATCTATGGCGCGATCATATTGGGATCGCTGATGGTCGCGCGCTTCGCGGGCGGCCAGTCGCAGGAATAGGCGCGGGTCGAGCGCGTAACGTTCTTTTTACCATTCGCTTCAGGTTTGCGCTTCGCGAGAGGACCCTTCGCCCGCGCTTGACGTTCACAGTTTCGGCAAGCATGCGGCCGCACCGTAAAGCGGCCAATATGATGAGGTCGTATCGCGTTCGCTCCGCCGTGAAGCGGCGCCGCTCGGAGCCATGTTAACCCAATCGTTTTGACGCGAGAGGCTGTCTGCTTCAAAACCACTGCCGATAACCCTTGGTCAGTCAGGGGAAAGGGCGTTCGAGTTGACTGGCAAGCGTTTCGTGAAACAGCGTGATCGTCTCGGCATCCGTCTCGTTGTCGCATTGGTTGCCGGCGTGATGGTCATTGAGCGACTGGACCGTCGCCGAGGCTTTTGATTTCTTTGGCCTCTTTGGCTCGGACGACAAGCCGCCGGAGGTTTCCCGGGCGGCCATCTCCGTACGCTTTGACGGTCGAGGTCGCGGGCGACGCCTCCGGGCTCAAAGACAGCAGTGAGAGACGCTTCGTCGCTCTACAGTCTGCGCAAGGACGCCCCTCCCGACGGCGAAGCCCTTGCGCGACGCGCCCAAAGCGACTTCGCGCCGGTCATCGACGCGCTCTGGGGCGCGGGATATTACAACGCCGCGGTGACGATTGCGATCGACGGCGCGAGCCCTGGCCATCGCCTCGAGCGACATCGCAGCCTTCTCGCGCGCCGCCGAAGCTTATCGCAATCGCGCTCCCGCCCCGGTCGTCATCAAGGTCGAGCCCGGCCCTTTGTTCAAGCTGCGCACGGTGCGCGTTGTCGACGCGCTCGGCGTAGAATTCCCGGAAGCCGAATTGCCGCAGCGCATCGTCGGCCTCAAGCCGGGAGACCCGGCGGCCGCGAGCGAGATCCGCGCCGCTCAAGCCCGCATCATCGACTACTTCCGCAAGCAGGGACGACCGCTCGCCAAGATCCAGTCGGTCGCGCCGGTCGTCGATCACGCGCAGGACATCATGGACGTGACGATAATGGCGGCGCCCGGCCCCATCGCGCCGTTCGGCGAGGCGACGATCAACGGGCCGCAGACTTTCGACCCCGCGATCGTGCGCTCGTTTCTCTATATCCATCCGGGCGACCCCTATTCGCCGGCGGCGATCGCCGATGCGCGGAACAGCATCCGCGAGATTCCTGCGGTCGGCGGCGTGCGCATCACCGAGGGGACGACGCTCGACGCTTACGGTCAGCTGCCCTATCAGATCGACGTCGAGGATCGTCTGCCCTACGCGGTCGGCGCGTCGATGAAATATTCGACGACGAATGGGCCCGAGGGCCAGGTCTATTGGGAGGACCGCAATGTGTTCGGCGGCGCCGAGCGCCTGCGCCTGCAGGCCGACGTCTTCTATGCGCCGCCCTGGTATATCTCGTCGCAAAGTCTCCGGCACTTCTCGTCCGACGATATCGGCGGGCGCGTATCGGCAAGCTTTCTCAAGCCCGCCTTGTGGGGCACGACCAACGACCTCCTGATCGACGCCCTGGCGGAGAAGGTGAGCACCAGCGGCGCCGGGTTCGTCGGCTATCAGGCCGAGGACGCGGACGTGACGGCCTCGCTTCGCCATCGCTTCAATCAGAACTTCTGGGTTCAGGCGGGCCTCGAAGCGCAAAAAGGCGACGCCACGGACGCGCTGGGCACGGTCAACTACAGGCTGGTCGGCGTTCCCGTGTCGGCCAATTTCGACACGACCGACAGCAAGCTCGATCCGACGCGCGGCGTGCGCCTCAACGCCTCCGCCACGGGCTTTGGCACATTCCTGGGCTCGAGCCTCGACCTCGTGCAGGTGAAGGCCGGCGCCTCCGCCTATTATTCCATCGACGCCAACTCGCGCTACGTGCTGGCGGGGCGGGTCGCGGCGGGCGCGATGGGCGGCCCGCAGCTCGACGAAATTCCAGCCAACTGGCGCTTCTATGCGGGCGGCGGCGGCTCGGTCCGCGGCTACGCCTATAACGAGCTCGGCCCGACCGTGTGGTGGGGCGCCGTGGTCGGCGGGCGCAGCGTGTTCGACGCGTCGGCGGAATTGCGCGTGAAAGTGACCGACACGATCGGCGTCGTTCCGTTTTTCGACATCGGAAACGCGTTCTCATCGAGCTTCCCGACTTTCAACGAGCCTCTGTTCGCGGCGGCGGGTCTCGGCTTGCGCTACTATACGTCCGTCGGCCCCATTCGCCTCGACGTCGCCTTTCCCCTGGAGCGGCGCGCCGGCACGGGGCCGGTCGCCATCTATGTCAGCATCGGGCAGTCCTTCTGATGGCGCAGCGTGACTCCCAACCCCCTCGTCCTGAGGCGCCGCGAAGCGGCCTCGAAGGACGCTCGAGGAGGCGCAAACGAGGCTACGCTGGATTATCCTTCGAGACGCCGCGCTCTGCGCGGCTCCTCAGGATGAGGTCCGTAGGGTTTGCGCCATTCTGAAGGCCGCCACCTTGGGTATTATGGCGCAGCTCTTTCTCCGCCTCAAAGCTTTGGCGCTGATCGCCCTCCTCGCCCTTTGCGCAAGCGCGCATGCGACGGAAGAGGACAAGGGCGTGCTCGCCAACCTGATCTCGCGGGCGCTGTCGTCGCCGGGAATGAGCGTGTCCATCGGCGCCGTGAACGGCGTGTTGTCCTCCGACGCGTCGATCAGCGACATCGTCATCTCCGACCGCAATGGGCCGTGGCTCAAGGTCGACAAGGCTCGGCTCGTCTGGAACCGGCTGGCGTTGTTCAGCCGGCGGCTCGAGGTCGATCAGCTCACGATCGGGCGCATGGAGTTTCTGCGGCGCCCGCTTCCCTCGGAAACGCCGCCGCCGGACACCGGCGCGCAGCAGCCAATCCTTCCCGAATTGCCGGTCAAGGTGCTCATCAAGCAATTCGGCGTGCAGGAGCTCTCGCTCGGCGAGCCGGTCGTCGGCGTCGCGGCTCGGCTCAGCATTTCCGGCAAGGCGACGCTCGGGCCGCCGTCCGAGGGCCTCGACCTTACGCTGACCGCGCAGCGGCTCGACGCGCCGGGCGATTTCAAAACGCTGCTCGACCTACATTCCCGCCACCGACAGCTGACGCTCAACGTGAACTCCTCCGAGCCGGCGGGCGGTATTTTTGCCCATCTCGCCAATCTTCCCGGTCTGCCGCCGGTCAAGCTCGCCTTCAATGGCGCGGGCGCGCTTGGACAATTTCACCGCGAAGCTCGACTTCAACGCCGGCGCGGACGTGTGGGCGAACGGGCAGGTGATCGTTGCGCGGCAGGGCGCGGGCGCAGGCTGACGCTCGATCTCAACTCGCGCCTCGAGGGGCTTGCGCCAGGCGTCATCCAGCCGGTCTTCGCCGGCCACACGACGCTCAAGGGCGACGTTCAGTTCAACGACGATTCGAGCATCGCCCTGCCCGGCGGCCTGCATCTCGTGTCGGCCGCCGCGCGGCTCGACTTCGAAGGCGGCAGGTCCGCCAATGGCCTTCTTGATCTCAAGGTCCACGCCGGCGCAATTCCGGGCTCCACAACGGTCGGGAAACTGGACCTCAACGCCTCGATCACTGGACCGCTCTCGAGCCCGACGATCGACGGCGCTTTCGACGCCGGAGCAGATCCGTGTCGAGCAAGGATCGGTCGACCGAGTCGAGGCGAGCTTCCGCGCGAGCCCCGATGGTCCGCTGACGGAGGAGAAGACGCGGATCCTGTTCGAGAGCCAGGCCTCGGTGAAGGGCCTTGCGCTAGCGGATCCTGCCTTCGCCCAAGCGGTCGGCCGCGAGCTCACTCTCAAGATGCGCGGCTCGGCTTCTCGAAAGGCGAAGCGACGTTCGACGCGCTCGATCTCTCGGCGCCCAATTTCGACGCCCAATATTCCGGTCTTCTTTCCGGCAGCAAAATTCACGGCAAGGCGAACATCGTCGCCCGCGACTTGAGCCGCTTCGCGCTGCTCGCGGGGGGCGCGCTCAAAGGCGAAGCGCGCATCGCCGCCGATCTGGACGGCGCGCCACGCTATGGCGCCTTGAGCGCGACCATCGACGCGCATGCGACGAAACTCGCGACGAACTATTCCGATGCTCGACAGGGCGACTGGCGGAACGCTCGACGTGACCGGCGCCGCGCGGCTGACGCCCGGCGGCGGGTTCGCCTTCACTGATCTTCTGGCGAGCGGACAGCACGGATCCGCGCAGCTCAACGGAGAATACGGGCGCGACAAGGTGGATCTCGGCGCGCGCGTCGAGATTCCGCAGACCCAAGTCCTCGACCCGCGCGTCAGCGGCAAGGCGGAAATCGCCGCCGCGCTGAGCGGCACGCCTTCCGATCTCACCGCCGCGCTGAAAGCCAACTTGGGCGAAGGAAGGCTCCTCGACCGCAAGACGTCGGGCATCGCCCTGGAAGCGCTCGCCAATCACGTAACCGGCCTCATCGACGCGAACGCTTCCCTATCGGGCGATGTCGACGGCCATCCTCTCCAAGGCTCGGCGCATGTCGCAAGACACGACGACGGCGGCTGGGCGATCGACAATCTTGCGCTCAGCCTCGCTTCGGCGCGGCTCGCCGGCGCGCTCGACCGTCGGCGCCGACGATCTGGCGACCGGCGACTTGAGCTTCAGCGCGGCCAATCTCGACGATCTGTCGCCGCTCGTGCTCACGAAGCTGACCGGCGCTCTTCAGGCGAAAGCGAGCGCCTCCGTCGCCGAGGGCAAGCAAGCGCTCTCCGTCACGGCGAACAGCGACCGGATGACCATCGACGCCAATCGGCTCGAGGGCCTCAAAGTCGACCTCAAGGTCGCCGACCTCTGGGGCGCGAAGATCGTCTCCGGGTTCGCGCAACTTGCCCGAGCCGAAGTCGGCGGGCAGTCGATCACCGGCGTCAAGCTGACGGCGACCGGCAACGCGTCGGCAAGCGACCTCGAATTGAGCGGGAACGCGCGCGGCCTCGCGATGAACGGCGCGCGGGCGGCTTTTCGGCGGGCCGCCGACGCGGTTTGAGCTTGCGAGCTTCACCGCTCAGGGCGGCGGCCAGCGCATCGCGCTCGCGGCGCCAGCGACCGTGACCTATGGAGCCGATGGCCTCGACATCAAGGACCTTGCGTTTCCGTGTCGGCGCTGGCCGGCTGTCGCTCTCCGGCCATAGCGGATCGACGCTGGCCCTGAAGGCGAGCGCAGCGGGCCTGCCGCTCGCGGCGCTCGATTTGTTCTCGCCTGGCCTCGGCATGTCCGGCGTCGCCGACGGCGAGGCGACGATCGGCGGAACGCCAGCCAATCCGACCGGCGAATGGCGGGTGCGCCTGCAGCGCGTGATCGCGCCGCAAATGCGCAACGCCGGCTTGCCCGCGCTTGACGTCACGGGCTCCGGCCGGCTCGCTGGAGGCCGAACGTCGCTCGATGTCACGATCAATGCCGGGACTGGCAACGCCGTGCGTCTGACGGGGTCCGCTCCCCTCGCGCCCGATGGCGCCGCTGGACGTGAAGATCGACGGCTCCCTCGACGCCCGCCTCGCCAATGCCATGCTTTCCGTCTCCGGGCGTCACGCCGCGGGTTCGCTGGCCGTCGCGTTTCAGCTGCGCGGGACGATCGCAAAGCCGCAGGCGCAAGGAACGGTTCGCTTGAGCGGCGGCGAACTCACGGACGATCAGACGGGATTCAAGCTAACCGGAGTGACCGGGACATTCGTCGCGAACGGCGAGCACGATTCGAATCGATCATCTCGCAGGGACAACGCCGAACGCGCGGTTCGATCAGCGCCGACCGGCGAAGTGAGGCTTGATCCCGCCGCCGGCTTTCCCGGCTCCATTCGCCTGACCGGAAAACACGCCCAACTCGTCGCCAACGACATTGTCTCCGCGACCGCCGACATGGCGCTCGACATCTCGGGTCCTCTCGCTCAGAAGCCGAAGGTCGACGGACGCATCACGATTGTCGGAATGGACATCTCCGTGCCCAGCGCTTCAACAGCGTCGCGTCGCCTATTCCTGGCACGAAACATCTGAACCCAACCGCGACAGCGCGGGCGCGGCTGGCGCTGATCGGCCAAGGCGAAGGGATCCGGCGCGCGCGCGCCGCTGTTCGATGCGACGCTCGCGCTGACGATCTCCGCGCTGAGCCGCATTTTCGTGCGCGGCCGTGGCATCTATGCGGAATTGGGCGGCGAACTTGCACGTCGAACGGCACCGCCCGCGACCCGCAGGTGACCGGGGGCTTCGATCTGTTGCGCGGCTCGCTCACGCTTCTGAGCTCGCGCCTCACCTTCACCCGCGGAAACGTCCGGTTCCACGGCGATGTGATGCCCGATCTCGATCTCGTCGCCGAGACGAGCGCGAGCGGCATCACCGCCCGGATCAGCGTAACCGGCCCCGCAGTTCAGCCGGCGTTTCAGATCAGCTCCAATCCGAGCCTGCCGGAAGATGAGATCCTCTCCCGAATCCTGTTTCAGAAGTCGTCGGGCAGCTTGTCGGCTTTCCAGGCGATTGAATTGGCGAACGCGGTCGCGACTCTTTCCGGCCAAGCCGACGCGTTCGAGAATGTCCGAAAATCGCTTGGCGTCGACAGCCTGGACATCAGCTCGAGCGCCACGGGCGGCGCGCTGGTCAGCGCAACCCGCGCGATCAACGACCGAGTGAGCGTCGGCGTGACGACCGGAGCGAGGCCTCAGGACAACGGAGTTAACTTGAATTACGATGTCACCCGTCATGTCCGGCTTCAGGCGGGCGTCGACTCGAGCGGAGGGTCGAGCGCCGGCATCGGCCTCGATTGGGAGTACAAGTAGAGCGGTTCGACCGATGGCTCGACACCATGGCGCCGTACAGTGGACGACGCAAGGACCTCGAGCGAAACCCTGCCGCCATGAAGCGTGAGCGGGCCGCCATCCAAGCTCACGCCGCGCCTTGGCGTTCGATCCCGCGCGCATATCCGTCATCAGCACCACCATGTGCTCGCCAGCAACGAAGGCGAGCAAGCCAGCTCGGAATATGACGGGGCGGCTTGGCGCCGATCATCGTCCGCAAGGGCCGGAAGCCAGTCGCGCACCGGAGCGGGGTCGTCATCGACGATATTGAAAATCCCCGGCGCGCCGTTCTCGATGGCGCACATAGTCGCTTGAGCCGCATCATCAAGATGCAGGAATGACCACCAGCCGCCGCCGTCCGCCGATGACGGGAAAGAGCTGCGCCGCAATTGGGCGAGGGCCGATCCATCGAACATTCCGGATCGCTGGCCCATAAAATGCGCCATAGCGCAGGACAATGCCTTCAAAGTCAGCCGCTTCCCCGACGGCGCTTTCGAGATGACGGATGGCTTGAAGCGAGCGCTGGAATTCCCGCGGCGGCGTCAAAATCCAGAGGGTCGTCTTCGGTCTTGACCGGCGCCCCAACGCGGGCGAAGGGCCATCCGCAATAGCTCTGCGCCACGACCTTTCTCGCGCCAGCTCTCGCGCGCCGCAGCAAGGAGATGATCGAGACCTTCCGTGCGAAGCCGGTTGGTTTGAGCGAATGCGCGCTCGAAGTGGCGCAGGTCGCTCGCGTTTCTGAGCGCCGTCATTTCGTGAACTACGACTTCGGGCCGGGCGCTCAGGACGGCCTCCGCGCAGCGCTGACGCGTCGAGAGCGTCCACCACGACCGGAGTCGCGCCGGCGCGCCTCAGCTTCGTCCGTTTTAGACGGCGAGCGGGTCAGCCCGGTGACCTCATGACCCGCCGCGATCGAGCATCGGGATCGAGCCGGCTGCCAACGGCGCCGCTCGCGCCTGCGACCAAAACGCGCATTTGCGTCTCCCTTCCTCACGGAGGTCGACGGGCCAACGCCGAAACCCTGGCGCTGTTCCCTTCCAATCTTGCGCCGGGCCGCCGGGCGCTAAATTGGCACGGAAGCGCGTCGCCGGCCTCCGAGAGAACCCAACATGTTGCAATCCCTTCTGGCCGAAGGCCGGCCGCTGCTCGCGGACGGCGCGACCGGCACCAATCTTTTCGCCATGGGCCTGACCTCCGGCGATTCGCCCGAACTCTGGAACGCCGAGCATCCCGACCGGATCGAGAGCCTGCATCAGGCCTTCGTCGACGCCGGCTCCGACATCATCCTGACCAACAGCTTTCGGCGCCAATCGCCGCCGCCTGATGCTGCACAAGCTCGAGGGCCGGACGCGCGAACTCAATCGTCTCGCCGCCGAGATCGCGCGCAAGGTCGCGGACAGCGCCGGGCGGCCCGTCGTCGTCGCCGGATCCGTCGGGCCGACGGGCGATCTCCTCGCTCCGCTCGGGCCGTTGAGCGAGGACGAGGCGGTCGAGGTGTTCATCGAGCAGATCGAGGGCCTGCGCGAAGGCGGCGCGGACGTCGCCTGGATCGAGACCATGTCGGCGCCGGAGGAGATGCGCGCCGCGGCGCGTCGCCGCGGCAAATGCGGCATGCCCTACACGGTCACCGCCAGTTTCGACACCGCGGGGCGGACGATGATGGGCGTTGCGCCCGCCGCGTTCAGCGATCTTGTCCAAGCTTTCGACCCGACGCCTGTCGCCTACGGCGCGAATTGCGGCGTCGGCGCCTCCGATCTCTTGGCGGCGATCCTTGGAATGAGGGCCAGGCGCGCCGCTGATCGCCAAGGCCAACGCCGGCGTGCCGCAATGGCATGGGGCGGAAATCCATTATTCCGGCACCCCGGAACTGATGGAGCGATACGCGGGCCTGGCCGTGGATTGCGGCGCGCGCATCATCGGCGGCTGCTGCGGCAACAGCCCGGCCCACGTCGCGGCGATGCGGCGCGGCCTCGACGCCCACAAGGCCGGCGCGCGGCCGGACGTGGCGGCGATCGTCGCGGCGCTCGGCCCCCTCGTCGCGCCGCCCGCGGCGGAAAGCGGCCCCGGCCGGCCGCGCCGGCGGGAGCGTGCGTGAACACGAAGGCCAAGCGGCGCGCCTGAAGCCTTCCGGCCGCGCCCGATGAGGTCGAGCCGGAAGAGACGCCGTTGCTCGACGACGCGCCTCGCTCCGCTCGTTGCGCCCGAAGGTCTGCAGGTCTTCGACGTCGGCGAGGAGAACGCCGGCGAGCGGCTCGACCGTTTCCTCGGCCAAGCGGCGGCGGCAAAACGCATCGCGCTCTCGCGCACCCGGCTGAAGGCGCTGATAGAGGCGGGCGAGGTGAGGGTCGACGAAAGCGTCGCGCTCGATCCTTCGACGCGGCTCACGGCCGGGGCGCGCATCGCCTTCGAGGCGCCTCCGCCGGAGGAATCGACCCTCGTCGGCGAGGACATCCAGCTTGCCGTCGTTTACGAGGACGAGCATCTGATCGTGATCGACAAGCCGGCCGGGCTTGTCGTCCATCCGGCGCCGGGCCATGCGGCTGGCACGCTGGTCAACGCGCTGATCCGCCATTGCGGGGCGAGCTTGTCGGGCGTCGGCGGGGTCAAGCGGCCTGGCATCGTGCATCGGCTGGACAAGGACACATCCGGGCTTCTGGTCGTCGCCAAGACCGACGCGGCGCATCGGGGCTGGCTGAACTCTTTGCCGACCACGGCCGCACCGGCTCGCTTGAAGCGGGAATATCTGGCGCTCGTGTGGGGCGGCTTCGAAGCGAGTGCGGGCAAGGTCGTGGCGCCGATCGGCCGCGATCCGCGCCATCGCGAGAAAATGGCGGTCGTGAGCGAGGAGCGCGGCCGGCACGCCACGACCCATTGGCGGGTGGAGGAAAACCTCGGCCCGGCAAGCCTGGTTGCCTGCCAGCTCGAGACAGGGCGGACCCATCAGATTCGCGTCCACATGGCCTCCATCGGTCATCCGCTGTTAGGCGATTCGGTCTATGGATCAGGGTTCAAAACCAAGGCGGCGCTCCTCGGCGAGCGCGCCGCCTCCGCGCTCGCCGCTCTCGGACGGCAGGCCCTCCACGCCTCCGTCCTGGGGTTCGAGCATCCCGCACCGGCGAGCCGCTTCGCTTCGAAAGCCCTCCGCCGAAAGATTTTGCGAGGTTGCTCAAAGCATTACGATCTTCGCGGGCGGCCTGACGTTCTTTATCGGACTGAAGCGCCATTGAAACAATTTCATATCGGCAGCGAATAAGTGTCTAGACGCGGCCCTTTTTCGGCCACGCTTGCTCGACCACAATATGTCTATCCGGCCATCGCGCCGACGGAGACGGCCAAGACCGGGCTCCAACCAGAGGAAAACATGGCTGCGTCGCTTCCCATCATCGCGGGCGAATCGGGACTTGCCCGCTACCTGCAAGAGATCAAGCGGTTCCCGATGCTGGAGCCGCAGGAGGAATACATGCTCGCCAAGCGCTGGCGCGAGCATGAGGATCGCGAGGCGGCGCACAAGCTCGTGACCTCGCATCTGCGGCTCGTGGCCAAGATCGCCATGGGCTATCGCGGCTACGGCCTGCCGATCGGGGAAGTGATCTCCGAGGGCAACGTCGGCCTCATGCAGGCGGTCAAGCGCTTCGAGCCGGACAAGGGCTTCAAGCTCGCGACTTACGCCATGTGGTGGATTCGCGCCTCGATCCAGGAATACATCCTGCGCTCTTGGTCGCTCGTGAAGATGGGCACGACGGCGAGCCAGAAGAAGCTGTTCTTCAATCTGCGCAAGGCGAAGAGCCGGATTTCCGCGCTCGACGAGGGCGATCTGCGCGACGATCAGGTCGAGACGATTTCGAAGCGGCTCGGCGTCGGCAAGCAGGACGTGATCGATATGAACCGCCGCCTCGGCGGCGACGCCTCGCTCAATGCGCCGCTGCGCGAAGGCGGCGAGGGCGAGTGGCAGGACTGGCTCGTCGACGACGCCGCGGATCAGGAGACGCTGCTCGCCGACCGCGAGGAATCGGACGCCCGCCTGGGCGCGCTGCGCGGCGCGCTCAGCGTGCTCAATTCGCGCGAGCGGCGCATCTTCGAGGCCCGCCGGCTGGCCGACGACCCGATCACGCTCGAGGAGCTTTCGACCGAATTCGGCGTTTCGCGCGAGCGCGTGCGGCAAATCGAGGTGCGCGCTTTCGAGAAGGTGCAGCAGGCGGTGAAGGCCGGCGTCGCCAAGGCGCAAGCGCCGAAGAACCGGCCGCCGGCGGCATTGCCGGCGCGGTGAAGGCGCGGCCGAGCGGCCGCCGCCCGGCGGGTCGCTTTTCGCAGAAATTGTCGCGCGGCGGCGAAAAATCTGAAATAGGCTGGGCGGAGACTCGGGATTGTCCTCGCTGAACCGAACAGGCCGCCCAATGCCCCCTATCCGATTTCGCCCGGGCCGATCGCGCCTTCGCTTTGCGCCTTTGTGGCTGGCCGCGGCGCTCTGTGGGCGTTTCCGGCGCTTGCCGCCGACAAGCCGGCCACGCCCGAGGGCGCGGATGCGCTCAAAGCCTTGATCGCCAAGTTCTTCCCGCGGCGCAGGCCGGCGCCGCGCCGGTTGTGACGGTGAAGCCGGAGGGCTCCCATTATCTCGTCTCGGCCGACCTCAGCGCGCTCAATGCGCTCCTCGCTGAAACAGGCGTTTCCTATGATCCGGCGGTCATCGCCTATAAGGCGGTCGAGCAGGACGACGGCAATTGGCGGGTCGCGATCGACTCGCTTCCCCGTATCGGCTTTCATTCCAAGGACGCGACCGGCAGCTTCGAACTCACCAATTTTCGCTCGACCGCGCTGGTCAGTCCGGCCATCGCCTGGCTTCTGTCCGGCTCGGCGAGCACGGACAAAGGGCTCGTTCCAGATCCAGAACCCGAAGATCACCCAGTCGATCGATTTCGGACCGGCTCAAGAGACGATCGCGACCAATGTGGGCGCCGACGGCTCCGTGTCGACCGAGGTGAAGGAGGAGATCGCCGAACTCGGCCTCAAAGCGGTCGGAGCCGGCGAAAACGACACCCCGATCAATTTCAGCGGCAGGGTGGAAAAGGCGCTGATCAATCTTGGCGTCGACGGCTTCAAGAGCCGCAAGGCGTTCGACCTCTGGGGCCTGCTCGCGGCTCACCCCGCGCGCGCCGATCTCGCCACTCACGAGGCGGAGCTCAAGGGCCTGCTCAAGGAACTGGCGGCGCCCGGCCTCAAGGTCGACGAGGGGATCGAAGCGAAGAAGACCGTCATCACCGCTTCGCTCGGCGCGATTGCTCTGGCGGACGTCAAGTACCAGCTCGGCGCGGCCAATGCCGGGCCGCAGAGTTCGATCGACTTCAGCGTTTCGGCCGACGGATTGAGCTTGCCGGTCGGCCTCCTTCCCCCGAACGCCGGCGCATTGACGCCGTCGAAGATCGACGTCGCGGCGACGCTCAAGGGCATCGACATCGCCGCGGCGGCCAACGAATGGATCTCCGACCTCAGCCTGCAAGGCGACGGGCCGGTCATCTCGCGACGACAACGCGGAGAAGGTCGAGGCCGCCTTCTTGAGCGCCGGTCCGGTCCAGATCGAGTTCGCCCCCTCGCATGTGGTCGCGCCGGCGGTCGACGCGGACTTCGCGGGCGTCGGTCCGCCTCGACCACAACAAGCCGACCGCGGCGATAACGATCCACGCGCGCGGTTTCGACAAGACGATGGCGGCGGTCAAGGACTTGGGGCCCGACATCGCCGGCAAGGCCATGCCCGGCCTGGCGCTGGCCAAGGGCCTGGAAAGAGCGAAAGCGACGGCAGCCTGAGCTGGCTGGTCGAACTCGACGCCGAGCGGTCGATCAAGGTCAACGGCATCCCGTTCGGCAAGGCGCCCGAATAGGCGCCTGAACCTCCCGACGGAGGCTGCAGGCTCTATACTTATTCACAATTAGAAAGAGTTTATTTCGGCTCGACCCGGTCAATTTGGTTTTTCTTGTCCCGTGGCTGTTTGGCCGCGAAAACCCCATAGATCTCTATTTGGATTTCCTTGGATTTCCTCGTCCAAATCCAGACTTATCAATGAGTTACACAGGATTTTCGCTAGAAACTTTTTCCGCGCGCTTTTCCTTGTGTTCGGGGCCGCGGGAACGGCGACCCACAATAGAGGCCGTGCGGCAGCGTAGAATTGCTCATGGGGCAGCGTAACCTTATTTCTATTTTCTGCAAGCAATTGCGACTTCCTATAGCGTTACGCGTTGGCGCGCCGAAGCCGCCGGGACTGTCTTGTCTGTTCAATTCGAAGAGAGCCGCCCCGCCGGGCGGCTGTTCGTCGGCCCAGTTTTCGCCCCTCACTGGGTGAAGGACATCGACGTTTGCCTGACCGACAAGCTCTTGGCGTCGGCAGAGCATTCCAGGCTCAGATTCGAGCCAAGGTCGTCGGCGAAAAATGTGATCGCCTGCTTCGCGCTGAGGTCGATCCGGACTTTCCGATGCGTTGTCTCATCAGCCGGAGCTTCGTTGTTGGCCCCTTCGACCATATGATCACGGAACAGTTCGATGGCTTGCCGTTGAAATAGTAGCCGGCAAAAGACGTGTCGCCGACGAAGTGGTGGAACGCGTGGAACGCCGGATATTCCGTTGTGACTGAGCTCGTTCGACTTAAAGGTGGTCGATCGACGGGGTCGGCAATACTCAGGCCAATGCTGGCGATGAGGATGAGCGGCGAGAGGATGAGTTTCATGGCTGTTTCTCCGGACTTTCGAGCAGAACGGTTCGACTGAGGCGCCTGGCCGAGGTTGATGAGGACGACGCGCGATCGAGGGGGTAGTCCGGCGCGCTCTCGTGGCCGTCCCCCGCCGCTCAGGCGTTCGCCCGCCGTCGACGGTCAGGGTCGAGCCGGTGATGTATTGCGCCTTGGCGCTCGCCAGGAACGCCACGGCGTTGGCGATGTCCTCCGTCGCGCCATAGCGGCCCAACGCCATGAACTGCCGTAGCGTGTCCCCGAAGGGGCCGTGAGCCGGGTTCATGTCGGTGTCGATCGAGCCCGGCTGCACGAGATTGACCGTGATGTCCTTGGGCCCGAGTCCCGCGCCAACCCTTTTGTGAATGCGGTCAGCGCCGACTTCGTCGCCGCGTAGATGCTCAGCACCGACGCCGGCACGCGGTCGGCGAAATAGCTGCCGATGTTGATGATGCGGCCGCCCTTGCCGAGATGGGCCAACGCGGCCTTGCTGGCGACGATCGGCGCGCGCACGTTGACATTCAGCAATGCGTCGATGTCGGCCAGCGAAATGTCCTTGAGTTCGCCGAACCGAAGGATCCCGGCATTGTTGACGAGGATGTCGAGCCCGCCCAGTTCGGCGACCGTCTTGTCGACCGAGGCCTTCACCGCGGCGACATCGGCGCTGTCCGCCTGGATCGCTACGGCTTTGCGTCCTTTCGCCTTGATGAGCGCTGACGACCTCCGCAGCGCTGTCTGCCGACTTCTCATAAGTGATCGCCACATCCGCGCCTTCAGCCGCCAACGCCTTTGCGATCGCAGCCCCAATGCCCCTGCTTGCCCCCGTCACCAGAGCCCGTTTTCCTGTCAGCGTCATTGTCATCTCCATTTCTGTAATGATCGATACAGAATAACTAAATGCTTGATCGCCGGCGTCAAATGACTTATGTGTTACCCATTACAGAAAGAACGGCGATGGCGGTTATCGGACGGCCGAGGGGATTTGATCGCGACGCCGCGCTTGAGGCGGCCATGCTGCTGTTCTGGCGCAAAGGCTTCGCGGCGGCCTCGATGACCGACCTGTGCGAGGCCATGGGCGTCGGCTCGCCGAGCCTCTATGCGGCCTTCGGCAGCAAGGAGGCGCTCTATCTCGAAGCGGTCGAGCATTATGTCCGAGATCTCGGGCCTCCGGTCTGGGGCAAATTGGCGGAAGGCGCGACCGCGCGCGCCGGCGTCGAGAACCTGCTGATCGCGGGGACCGAGAGCCTGCCAAAATCCCGGGCGACGCCAGCAGGCTGCATGGCGGTGCTGGCGGCCGTCAGCGACGAATGGCCGGCCGCGATTGCCGTGTCGCCAGAAAAATCCGGCTCGAAATGCTGGACATGCTGCGTTCGCGGCTGGAAGCCGGCGTGGCCAATGGCGAACTGCCGGCCTCGACGGATATCGAGGGCCTGAGCCGGTTTTATCTCAGCGTCTACCAGGGGATGGCCGTCCAGGCGCGGGATGGCGCCGGCCCGGCGGAACTGAGAGGCATGGTTGCTGCGGCAATGACCGCGTGGCCAAGCAATCCTGGGGAATAGCCGCTCTCGGCTTTGGCGCGACGGCGTTGGCTGAGCTGAATATGCTAAGCGGCTAGCGGCAGCACGATTTCAAAGCGAATCCCCAGGGGGTCGCTGCGCCATTCATGATGAGCGCCAAGGCCTGCGCTCAGAAGACGAATGAAGTTCATTCCCATGTGGCCAGCCTCGGAAACGTTGAAGCCCTCGGGAAATCCAACCCCGTCGTCCTCGTAAGCGATCACAAGGCGCCCCTGCTGCTCATGAGCGCAGGAAAGAGAAATCCTTGTCGGTAAACCTGTCGGATGAGCATATTTTAACGAATTGGAGATGAGTTCCGCGGTGATGAGCGCGAGCGGCAGCGCTGTTTTCGCCGACAGATGACAAGCCGGCGGACAGTCAAAATAAAGTGATGTCGCTTCGGGCGCGACAGCGCCGGTGAGGCGCGTACAAAGTTCTTCTAGATAGGCGTATAAATCGATCATCCCCGTCGTCGAAGTACTCAAAAAACGATGAAGCTTCCCTACCGTTTCTATACGGTCAGCGATTTCCAAAAGAAACGTCTGGGGATCCTGTACATCGCGCGCCCTTGCACGCTGGCGGACCAGGGCGCTGATCAGTTGCAGACTATTTGCGATCCGGTGTTCGGCTTCCTGCCGATACGCGGTGAAGCGCTCCGATGAGGAAATAGCCGCTTCGCTAAGTGATATGACTTCACCCATCACCTTTCAATCGCTATCCTAAAATCTACGATATAGCAAGAAATATTTCGTCATCAACTTAAGCAGAGTCAGTAAAGGCATGAATCTTGGCTAGATATACATTTGGCTATTCTTTATGTTCCTACTTAGTATGCACACTTGACAAAAAAGCCTAATTATGAGTAACTGACACACCCGTTAATGGGGGACAACTCGAGGGAAAGGACCGATGTCGACGGAGCTTCGCGGTGAACGTCTTCAGATCATGCTGACGGCTGACGAGCTTACGGCTCTCGACCAGTGGCGCTTCAGCCGCCATATGCCGAGTTGCGCGGCGGCGATTTGCGAATTGCTGCGCCGGGGTCTGGCGACGGAAGGCTTTGACATTTCGGACGGAAAGACAAAATCCGCCGATTTCGGCGTGATCGGTGAGACCAACAAAGGCTGAAGAGGCGCCGCGGGTAAGCCACAGGCCTCGGCGCGCGCCGAAAAGACGCCGCCCCGCCTTTTCGCGAGAAGCGCGAATCGTTCGCGCGTCTAGTCTAATGGCGTTACCTGTTGGTCGCGAAGTAACTCCGCACATTGGGCGACGCGAGATGGACGTGAAGCGTCCTGGCCGGGCTTGACCCGGCCATCCACGCGTTTCGGCGGCGAGAAGAAGGACCGCAAGGGGACTGCGGTATCCAAAAGCTTTATCTCTGAAGCCATTGCCACCATCCGCGGCAACCCCGAGGAATTTGTCATGAGGCGGCGCGGCGTGGATGGCCGGGACAAGCCCGGCCATGACGGCAGTGGCCCCGAGGCAAGTCCGAGGCAGCCTCACCGGCAGTTGGCTCTATGAGAGCCCAATCTCGTGCCGAGCGCCCTACCCTGCCCTTCGCGTCTTCATCCCGGCGATCAGCCGCTGAGCGGGACGCCGACGACCGGCGATAAAGGGTGCGCGACGCCCGTGGTCAAACCTTGAGCGGCGGCGGCTGTCCTTCGATCTTGGGCAGATCGGGGTCGAAGCAGGCCCATTTCGGCGCGGAATGAGCCCAGATGGTCGCGGTCGGCGCCGCCAGATTGGGCTCGTCGAGCGTTCCCGCTCGAATGAAGGTGACCGTGGGGCGCTCCTCCGCTTCGCTGAAGATCTGTGTGCCGCATTGGCTGCAGAACCGCCGGTGCATGGTCGTCCCGCTATCGGCCTTACAAACGTAGTCGCTGAGCGGACCCGAAACGGTCACATCTTCTTTCTGGAACAGTGCGCCCACAGCACCGGTTCCGCAGCCGAGATATTGGCAGACGCGGCACCAGCAATAACGCGCGCCAAGCGGCGCCTCCGCCTTGACCTCGTAGCGCACCGCCCTGCACAAACATCCGCCCGCGATCGCCACGATCCGTCCCCCTGAAGCCAACGCCAGACCATAGGAGAAATGGGCTGCGCCTGCCAGGTAGAGCGAGCGCCGCTCAAGGCCGGCTGCCCTTCCTCCAAGGTTCGAGGTTGCGGACGCGGCCAAGCCGGATTACAAAGACAGTCCACCCAGGTTCACAATTGCTGGCGGATGGCTCCGGCCGTGCGCGAGCAGCATGCGATGTCGATGGAAACGAAGAGCGCACCGAATCCCGATGTTTGCTACGGCGTGCTGGTCCGGAAGCTCGGCGCCGCTGGCGTGCGGCCTACCCGGCAAAGGCTCGATCTCGCGCGCGCGATCTTCAGCGCCGGGAACCGACATTTCACCGCCGAGATGATCTATCATGAGACGCGGTCGATCCAGTTCGCGCCGACGCTTGGCACCATCTACAACACGCTCAACGAGTTTTCCCGCTGCGGCCTGCTGCGTGAGATCGCGATCTACGACGCCAAGCTCTGGTACGACACCAAGACCGGAGCGCACTATCACTTCTATCACGAGGATACGGAAGAGCTGTCCGACATCCCCGAGGACTTCTTGCCTGAGTTCGAGATTCCAGCTCCCGACGGCACGAGCATCGCGGCGATCGACGTGATCGTGAGACTGAAGAAGCTCTCGTAAGACTGGGCCTTTCGCTCGAAGCAGGATTGCCGAAAAGTGCATGCCGGCTTTCGGCTAAAAGTCCTGCGAAATCTAAACAATTCCAGCAAGTTTGCGTTGGTCCGCCAGTGCGAACTTGCTTAACGCGCCTCGGGCTCCCATGACCCCGCTATCCATTCTCGAGCTTGTCCGTGTCACCGAAGAGACCGACGCGCGCGGCGCGCTCGACAATGCCCGCGATCTCGCGGCGCATGCGGAAGACTGGGGCTACCGGCGGCTCTGGGTGGCGGAGCATCACAACATGGCGGGGATCGCGAGTGCCGCGACCGCAGTCGTCATCGCGCATATCGCGGGCGGCACGAAGACACATCCGGGTCGGCTCGGGCGGCATCATGCTGCCCAACCACGCGCCCTATGTGATCGCCGAGCAGTTCGGCACGCTGGCGCGGCTCTTTCCCGGCCGCATCGACCTCGGGCTGGGCCGCGCGCCGGGCACGGATCAGCTCACGTTGCGCGCGCTGCGCCGTTCGCCGGAAAACGCCGAAATTTTCCGCAGGACGTTCTCGAACTGCAGGCGTTGCTGGCGCCGGCCGGTCCCAGCCAGCGCATCCAGGCGGTGCCGGCGGCGGGAACCAATGTGCCGTTGTGGATCCTGGGCTCAAGCCATTTCGGCGCGCTGCTCGCCGCCGAGCTTGGGCTGCCTTATGCGTTCGCGTCGCATTTCGCGCCGGCTGAACTGATCTGCGCGCTGGAGATTTATCGCGAGACGCTTCAAGCCGTCGGAGCAACTCGAGCAACCTTATGCGATGGTGGGCGTGAACATCATCGCCGCCGAAACCGAGGCGAAGCGCGGCGGCTCGCGACAACACAGCAGATGTCGTTCACCAACATCTTCCGCGGCACCCGCGGCCTGAGCCACCCGCCGATCGACGACATCGAAACCTATTGGACGCCGATGGAGAAGGCGCAAGCGATGCAGATGCTCGCCCGCACTATCATCGGATCGCCTGACACCGTTCGCAAAGGCATGGCCGCGCTGGTTGCGGAAACCGGCGCCGACGAACTGATGATCGTGTCGGACGTCTATGAGCACGCCAAACGGGTGCGGTCGTTCGAACTGATCGCCGAGGCTGCGGGGCTCGCTCGAAAGGCGTGACGAGCGGCGTTCCGCGAGTTCATTCGGCGGCCCGCCCTGCGATCACGCGCGCGAAACCGGTCTCGAGCTCCGCGCCGCTGATCGGACGCGTGACGGCAAATAGGTAGATCAGGGCGCCTGCGAGCGAAATTGCAGCTCCGAGGACCAGCGCCATCACAAACGAACCGGTCACGTCGACAATAAATCCAGTGAGGATCGGCGAGCACGTGCCGCCGAGATAGCCGCCGAAATTCTGGATGCTTCCGATTGAGGCCACATAGTTGGGCGGCGCCGCAGCCGTGACGAGCGCCCACACCGTGCCCGAGGTGATCGTACTGAAGAAAACTGCGGCGGAGATGAAGATCATCGCGGGTGTAAGGTCGCTCGAATAGGCGGCAAGGATCGTGCACGTCGCCATGCCGATGATCCCGCCAATGATTGGTATCTTGCGACTGTTCAGCGGTGTGACCCCCCTGGCGGCGAGACGATCCGAGAGATAGCCGCCGATCAGCGAGCCGAAGATGCCGAGCAACGGTGGGATCGCGGCATAGACGCCGGTCTTCGCAACGCTGACGTGATGCTGGATTTCGAGATAGCCCGGCAACCACGCAAAGTAGATCCAAGCGAGGTAGCCGACGCAGAAATTGCCGCACACCATTCCCCATGTGGTGCGCAATCGGAACAGCCGACCCCATTGGGAAAACGTCACGGCCGCAGTCTCATCCGTATCCCCGGCGCGGATATAGGCGCGGTCTTCGGCGGTCGCACGCTGTTCGGGGTCCCGGTAGACGGCGAACCAAACCGCGGCCGTAATAAACCCGAGCACGCCCATCGTGACGAACATGATCCGCCAGCCAAAGGCGAGCATCAGCGCGGTGAGGATCGGTGGAGCGAGGGCCGGACCAACCGAAGAGGCGGAGTTGAAGATGCCGGTTGGCAAGCCGCGGTCCTTGACATTGAACCAGTCGCTAACCACCCGGGCGCCAGACGGGAACTGCGGCGCCTCGCCAACGCCCAGGAACAGGCGCGCCCACCACAGCTGCGAAAGGCTGCCAACGAACCCGGCCAGGGTCTGCGCCAGCGACCAAACGGTAAGGCCGATGCCAAGCAGCTTGCGCGGGCCGACGCGGTCAACGAGAAGACCAACCGGAAGCTGCGCGAAGGCATAGCTGATCAGAAAAGCGGAAAGGAGTACGCCCATCTGCGTCGCATTCAAGCCAAGCTCCGTGCGGATCTCGGGGTTGCCGATCGCGAGCGCAGAACGGTCCAGATAATTCACTGCGCCGCTGATGACCAGCATCACAAGCGCGATCCATTGCATGCGGCGCATGGCCGGCGACGGCGTATGAACGAGCGACACTCTTCCTCCGCAACAGCGCGTTGTCATGCGTCACGGCTTCTTTGCGTCCGTTCGCCGACAAACCTAACTTAGTCGCGCTAAGCTGGCCACGCGGCGACAAACACGCTCCCGTCGGTTATCGCACGATAGTCTAAGCCGCCGCTCTACTCGGCGGCCATGCTCCGCCCCGAGATCGCCTTGGCGATCGCCAGCGTTCGGCGCGCCATGTCGGCGTGCAGCAATTCCACCATGCGTCCATTGAGCTGGATGACGCCTTTGCCGGCGTTCTCCGGCAGCGCGAACGCCTCGATGATAGCGGCGGCGCTTTCGACCTCCACTGAGGTCGGCGCGAACACCTCGTTGCAGATGTCGATCTGGGTGGGATGGATCAGCGTCTTGCCGTCGAGCCCCATGTCGCGGCCCTGCAGGCATTCGAGGCGGAAGCCGTCGAGATCCTCGATGTCATTATAGACGCCGTCGATGATGTCGACGCCATGGGCGCGCGCGGCGACGACGCAGCTCGCGAGCCACGCCGTCATGGTCGGCCGACCGGGGGTAAGCCTCGCCCGCGTCTCCTTGGCGAGGTCGTTGAGACCCATCACCATGACCTAGAGGCGCGAGCTCGGGTCGGCGGCGACGGAGGCGATCGAGCCCGCGTTCAAAATGGCGTTCGGCGTCTCCATCATCGCCCAGATCCGAGGTCCTTCAGGCTCCCCTGCATCGCGCACCGTGCGGGCCGCAGCCATGATCGCTCCCGGACCGTCGACCTTCGGCAAGAGGATCGCGTCCGGCTGAGCGGCCGAGGCGGCCACGAGGTCCTCCTCCCCCCAGGGCGTGTGGGGCCCGTTCACCCGAATGACAACTTCACGCCCGCCGAAGGCCCGCGCTCGCACCGCCTCGGCGACCTGTTCGCGGGCGAGGATCTTCTGGTCGGGGGCGACCGAATCCTCAAGATCGAGGATCAGCGCGTCGGCCGGCAATGTTTTCGCCTTCGCCAAAGCCTTGGCGTTGGAGCCGGGCATGTAGAGTACGCTTCGACGCGGGCGAGCAACCATGAACATCTTCCGATTTTAGCTGCGAGCATTTAACGGCGAGTTTGCTGCGGCGCCAGAGGGGCCTTCCCAAGACGGGCGGCGCCCAGAAGCATTCCCCGTCGGCAAGCTCGGGCACCCTGCCGACAGGAGCCGCGGATGAGGGTTGAGCGCCCGTCAGGCGGCGAGCCACCGCGTCATGCGGCGCGTCGCCTCGGCGATCTGCTCGGGATCGCGGGCGAAGCAAATACGCAAATGGCCTTCACCGCCGGGACCGAACGCGCCGCCTGGGGCGGCGCCGACGCCGGCTTCGTCGATGAGTCTGCAGCGCCAGCACCCGGGAATCGGGAAAGCCGTCGATCGAGAAGAACAGATAGAACGCCGCCTCCGGCTTGAAAAAACGGACGCGTCCGGTCTTGGCCAACCCTTGGCATAAGATGTCGCGGGAGCGGCGGCAGCGCTCGATTTGCCAGGCGAGGAAGGCTTCGCCGTGCTCGAGCGCCGCGGTCGCGGCGCGCTGATTGAACACGGGGACGCCCGACGTCGTGTATTGGACCAAGTTCTCGATCACACCGCCGAGCTCCGGCGGCGCCTCGAGCCAACCGATGCGGAAACCGGTCATCGCCCAGTTCTTGGAGAGTGTCTGAACGAACAGGATCTTGTCGTCGCGCTCCATGACATCGTGGAACGAAGGCGCGCGCGCGCCGCCGTAAGTAAGCCGTCCGTAGATCTCGTCGGCGATGATCCAAAGCCCGTGCCGGCGAGCGATGGCGAGCGTCGCGACGATCTCCTCTTTCGTCGCGACGAATCCGGTCGGGTTGGCGGGGCTGTTGAAGAAGATGAGGCGGGTTGCCGGCGTCACCGCCTTCTCGAGCTTCGCCGGATCGAGGCTCCAGCGGATTCCTTCATCGAGCCGCACAGGCACGGCGCGCGCGCCAGAAATCTCCAGCGCGCCGACGAAATTGGGCCAGGCGGGTGACGGGATCAGCGCCTCGTCACCGGGGCCAACGATGAGCCTGGTCGCGATCTCGATCGCGTGCATGCCGCCGATGGTGACGAAGAAATTCCGCGGCGAGAATGCTCCGCCTCCGGGCGCCGCGCCATAGACCTGCGTCATGTAAGCGGCGATGGCCTGGCGCAGCTCCGGAACGCCGTTTTGCCAGGTGTAGAAAGTCTCGCCGCGGTCGAGCGAGGCCTTGGCCGCCTCACTGATGAAGGGCGGCGTCGGCAGGTCGCCCTCGCCAACCCATAAGGGAATGAGCCCCTGGCGGCCGCGGCCATAGTTGAACACTTCGACGATGCCGCTTGTCGCGACGTCGCGCATAGTGGGTCGGATTTCTTCGACCCAGTTGCGTTGAGGCGGGGAGGCGAGGTTCATGGCTCCGCGTCATGGACCAGCGGTCGCGCCCGTGCAAGGGCGGGCAGCGTCCGCAAATCTCGAGTTCGGAAGGCATAACTGATTGGTTCCACGGTTCTCGGAGGCGGTGTTTATCCGCAGTCCAATCGCTTAGCCGGAACCGGGTATAGAATTCTCTCGTATTCTCATCATGCTCAGGCGCAGGCGATTCCGGTCCAAGGGACAGCTCAGCCTGCCTGGCTTTTTCGTCAATCGCGGTAGGCTCCGGCTCCGAAGGATGCCGCTCCGGTTTCGGCTCGGAAACTTTGGTGACATCACCCTCCAGCAGATCGCGCAAAGCGCGCTGCTCCTCCGGCTCAAGGTCTTCAAGTACCTTTTCGGTGAGCCCCTCTATTCTCGCGGTTTCCCGATGGATCGCTGCTGGATCAAGCTGGGTCCGGTGGGAACTCAAGCCACTCCCTTGCTTTCAAAACTCGTAGCAATTTTCCCGGGGTCTTCGTACGCCGTTCAGTACTTATAACATCTCGCGGAGGGACGTTATTTTCTTGAAGAACCGTCTCGATCACAAACCCGCCAAAAGTCCGAGCATCCTGAACCAGCTCAGTCGTGCTTTCTTTAAGCCCCTTGTAGCCGGCAACAATGCCATAGATCACGAGCGCACGATTGAGTACCTTGGCCCAACCCTTCAAGCTGCCGCTCTCGAGACGCACCTCGATTTCGGAATCAGGTCTTGAATAAATTGGATGCTGCTTCAGCGGCTATGGATGTCACTTCCCGTCCGAGCCGCTGCAGATCGTCGTCGGAAGCCGGAAAGGATTTCAGATGGAAGTAAGCCTCAGCAAGCTGAGCCACGGAGAATCCCCAAGCCGAAGACCGAGGTTGCTTGTGTCAGAACACCAAGTCAAATCGGACTAAATTGGGAGCCCTCACCTCAGGTGTGAGACTCTGTACGTCATCGTTGCGCGAGATCGTCGAGGATCGGGCAGTCCGGTCGGTCGTCGCCATGACAGGCGGCGACCAGCTCGCGCAACATCTTCGCCATCGCCTGCATTTCGGCGACGCGCGACTGAAGATCACGGATGTGCGTCTCGGCGATGCGTTTGACCTCGCGGCTCGGGCGTCCCCGGTCGCGCCATAAAGCCAGCAATTCGCCGATTTCGGGAATCGAAAAGCCAAGTCTCCGGGCTCGGCGAATGAACCTCAGTTCGTGAAGATCGCGCTCGCCATAATCGCGATAATCGTTCGCGCGGCGCTCAGCCGGGCGCAAGAGACCGATCGCCTCGTAATGGCGGATCATCTTAGCGTTGACTCCGCTCGCCGCCGCCGCCGCGCCGATATTCATGCCGAGAAACTGCTTGACCTTCCCATGATGGGAAGGTTTATGCGTGTCCGTCATGGAACACAAGCACCATTTGCCGATGAGCGCGGCCCCCGACGCAAGCCCGCTCGCGAAGGACCCGGTCTGCGGCATGTCGGTCGACCCGGCGACGGCCAAGCACAAGGCTGAGCACGCCGGCGCGCGCTATTATTTCTGCTCGGCCGGCTGCCGCGAAAAGTTCGTCGCCGACCCCACGCGGTTCCTGGCTGAGCCAGCTCATGCGCCCGCGGGGGCCGCCCATAACCACCCTCATCGCGTCAGTGCGTCGTCACCCTCCCCGACACCGGCGCCCTCGGGCGCGATCTACACCTGCCCGATGCATCCTGAGATGCGGCGGGACCATCCCGGGAGCTGCCCCATCTGCGGCATGGCGCTTGAGGCGGAAACGCCTGCGGAAGCGACCGGCCCGAGCGCAGAGCTTGTCGACATGACCCGGCGCTTCTGGGTCGCGCTTGCGCTTTCCCTCCCCGTCTTCGTGCTCGAGATGGGCGGCCATCTCCTCGACCTGCACCGGTTCATTCCGGAATGGCTCTCCAACGGGATTCAGCTGGCGCTGGCGACTCCCGTGGCGCTGTGGGCAGGCTGGCCGTTCTTCGAGCGCGGCTTCGCGTCGCTCAAGAGCCGCAATCTCAATATGTTCACGCTGATCGCCTTAGGCGTCGGCGTCGCATGGGCCTATAGCGTCGTCGCGACCGTTGCGCCGGGCCTGTTTCCCTCGGCGTTTCGCGCTGACCATGGCTCGGTCGCCGTCTATTTCGAAGCGGCGGCGGTGATCACGACCCTCGTTCTGCTCGGGCAGGTGCTGGAGCTCAGAGCGCGCGAGCAAACGGGCGGGGCGATCCGCGCCTTGCTCGATCTTACGCCGAAGACCGCGCGGCTCGTTCATAGCGATGGCTCGGACGAGGAGGTCGCACTCGACACAATCAAAATCGGCGATCGGCTGCGGGTGCGGCCGGGCGAGAAAGTCCCAGTGGACGGCGAAATCATCGAGGGGCGAAGCGCGGTCGACGAATCCATGCTGACCGGCGAATCGATGCCGGTCGAGCAAGGCCGCGGGCGACAAGGTGATCGGCGGCACGATGAACGAGAGCCGGCGCCTTCGTGATGCGCGCCGAAAAGGTCGGCCGCGACACCATGCTGGCGCAGATCGTACAAATGGTCGCGCAGGCGCAGCGCAGCCGGGCGCCGATTCAGCGGCTCGCCGATCAGGTCTCCGGCTGGTTCGTGCCGCTGGTCATCGCCGTCGCGCTCGTCGCCTTCATCGCCTGGGCGATCTGGGGCCCGGAGCCGCGGCTGGCCTATGGTCTGGTCGCGGCAGTTTCCGTGCTGATCATCGCCTGCCCATGCGCGCTTGGCCTGGCCACGCCGATGTCGATCATGGTCGGCGTCGGGCGAGGCGCTCAGGCGGGCGTCTTGATCAAGACATGCCGAAGCGCTCGAGCGGCTCGAAAAGGTCGACACGTGGTGGTCGACAAGACCGGCACGCTGACGGACGGCAAGCCGACGGTCGTCGCGCTGAGGCCGGCGCCCGGGGTCAGCGAGGAGACGCTGCTTAGGCTCGCGGCGAGCCTCGAGCGCGAGAGCGAGCATCCTCTTGCGTCCGCGATCGTTCGCGCGGCGGCCGAGCGCAGTCTCGCGCTCGCCAAGGTCGAGGGCTTCGAGAGCGTCGCCGGCAAGGGCGTGACCGGAGCCATTGACGGGCGCAAAGTCGCGCTCGGTAATCTGGGCCTGATGCAGGCGGCTGGAATTGACGTCGGCGCGCTCGAAGCAGCGGCTAACGATTTGCGCGCGAGCGGCGCGACCGCGATCTTCACAGCGCTCGACGGAAAGGCGGCAGGCGTGATCGCCGTCGCCGACCCGATCAAGGCGACCGCGCTCGACGCGGTTCGCGCGCTCAAGGAGGCTGGCGTCCGTGTGGTGATGCTCACCGGCGACAACCGCGCGACCGCTCAAGCCGTGGCGCGCAAGCTCGGCATTGCGGAAGTCGAGGCGGAAGTCCTGCCGCAGGACAAGGGCAAGACGGTCGAACGGTTGCGGAAGGAGGGGCGGGTCGTCGCCATGGCCGGCGACGGCGTCAACGACGCCCCGGCGCTTGCAGCCGCCGACGTCGGGATTGCGATGGGCACAGGAACCGATGTCGCGATCGAGTCCGCTGGCGTCACGCTGCTCGGCGGGCGATCTCAGCGGCATCGTTGCGGCGCGTCGCCTCTCGCAAGCAACGATGCGCAACATCCGGCAAAACCTCATCTTCGCCTTCATCTACAACGCCGCGGGCGTGCCGATCGCCGCCGGCGTTCTCTACCCGGCCTTCGGCCTTGTTCTGTCGCCGGTCATCGCCGCCGCGGCGATGGCGCTGTCCTCGGTGAGCGTGGTCGCCAATGCGCTGCGGTTGCGCAGTTTCCGGCTGCATCCATCCAATGCGCCGACGGTAACCTGACGCACCGGGCCGAAAGCATGGAAGCAGCGCGTCACTTGATTGAGCGCCCGATGTTGCTGGCCGCGGTTAAGCCTCGACCGTCGCCCTTGTCTCGACTTCGAAGGAAAGCCTCCATGAACAAATCTATGTGGCTCGCGGCTCTGGTCATGTCTGCATTCCTTTCGACGGCGGAAACTGTCGTCGCCGAAGACATGAAGGGCATGAACATGGCGATGAAGCCCGCGACCAGTCCCGCCGATAAGGCGCTCGCGGCTTCGATGAAGACCATGATGACCAATATGCACGTGAAGCCGACAGGCAATGCGGACAAGGACTTCGTAGTCATGATGATCCCCCATCACCAAGGCGCGGTCGACATGGCCAAGGTTGAGCTGCAATACGGAACCGACCCGGAATTGCGCCAATTGGCGACCGATATTGTCGCCGCGCAAGAAAAGGAGATTGCGCAAATGAAAGCGTGGCTCGCCAAGCAGGGCAAGTAGTCCCGACGCACATGACCGAAACGCGCGCGCCCAGCTCTGGTCCTTTGGTCGATCCTCGGATGCGCAGATAGTTGACATGCAATCAATTTGTATGTCAACTATTACTCTCTATGCCGCCTACCCCAAAAGACGCCCAAGCGCAATTCGCTCCTCTCGTCGCCCATGTGGCGCGCGAATGGCGGCGCGCCGTCGACGGGCGTTTGCAGGTCTATGGGCTGACGGAAGCGACTTGGCTCCCTTTGCTTCGGATCGCTCGATCCGAAACGCCGATGCGGCAGAATGAACTGGCGGCCTCCCTGTCTCTCGATGGCTCATCGGTCGTCCGCCTGCTCGACGCGCTTGAAAATTCGGGCCTCATAGAACGATACGAGGACCCTGCCGACCGGCGTGCGAAGAGCCTTGCCCTCACGTCGCGCGGACGCCGGACGGTCGACCAGGTCGAGCGCGTATCCCTTGAGATCCGCAATCTCGTGCTCGGGCAAACCTCGGAAGAGGACTTGGGCCGCGCCCTTGGCCTGTTGGAAAGCGTCAGAGACCGGCTCCTGAACCTTGCCCAAACGAGAACAGACACGGTCGAGCGCAAGCAGGCGACGGCTCGATGAAGCTCATTCGCCGACGCCCGGTTCCTCCGCTCTGGCTCCTGGGGTTGTTCACCTTCAGCGGCACGCTTGGCATGCACATTTTCGTGCCGGCGCTGCCAGCCGCGGCCAAGGACCTCCATGCGACGCCCGCCGCTCTGGAGCTGACCATTAGTCTCTACATCTTAGGCTTGGCCGTGGGTCAACACCCGGTTTTCCGCGAGCCATGCGCGATAGGCCGCCGGGGTGAGCGTCTTGCGGTAGAAGATCGCCGCATAGCGGGTGTCGAGCTGGCGCTCCCATCCGCGTGCAAGCTTCACGCCGTCGTGGCCGGCCAGGTATGCGGATTCCCAATGTGCCGCGGTCATCGGCACCTCTAGGATGGTTGGCCTGCCGTGAGACAGCTCTCGCAGCTCGGCAAGCACGGGTTTGTAGTAGGAGGCGTGCACAGACGGGTCGTCGGCGATCGAGCTGTAATCGCGGATCGGCGTCGCCAGCTGCCAGTAGAGCAGTAGTGGCGTAAGCGCCAGCAGCAGCACACGCTGCTTCTCCCAAAGCACCCCGGCGAGCAGCGGCGCGGCCAGCAGCGGTCCGAGCCGGGCCGCGTTTCCGCCGACGGGCGTGTGGATCGCATAGGAGCCGATCAGCACAAGCGCGTATAGGGCGGCCGCGACTCTCAGCACGCGCCGGCCCTGTGGGGTCAGTGGGCCTTGTGGCAACAGCAGCGCGATCAGCAGCACGCCGGCGAGCGCTGGCCAGAAGGCGGAGGCGGCAAACGGCTCGTAGCCGCCGTCGGGGTAGGCGGCGCTGAGTGCCAGGATCGGGATCAGGGCAGCGACGCACAGGCCCAAACCAGGACGTGGGTCTGTTTGCACCCGCATTTCCCAGCGCCTATGGTGTTTGAGCGCGTCTGATCCGGGCTCATCCTGGCGTGTCCCGTTGCCTGCGGTGTGTCCGAAAAATGAGATGCCCCGCGCGCGCGCGCGGGGCATGGCGTTTTCGGAGACACGCTCACCCCGGCGAGCGCTAAGCGCGAAGGCCAACCCTAGGAGTCCCAGGAATGCTCCGGCCACAGGACTGGCAAGGCTTGTGAGCACCGCCAGCCCCAAAGCCGCCGGTAGCGCCCCGCGCATCAGTGCGAGCACCGAGGCGAGCCCGATCGCGAAGCCAAGGTCATACGGAACGCGTCCGGAGAGCAATCCCACGCAGAAGCCAAGCGCGAACCAGGCAGCGGCAAGGCGCGCTGCCGCCGTGCCGAATACGCGCTCTGCGATCAGGGCGAACAGGGCGCAGGCAGCGACCGCGGATAGCGCGAGTAGCAGACGTACCCCCAACAGCGCCCCAAGCGCCGGCGAGAGCAGCGAGTAGCCTGGTAGCCAGTAGCCGTGTGCCGCGTACCAGCCGGTGTCCCAAGTGGTGAGCCCCACTCGCGCAAACAGGTCACTACGGTACGTGGCCGCAGCCAAATCACCGGCGGGCGGAGCCAGGATCAAATAGGCCAGTGCGAGTGGAACGGACACCACCAGCGCAAGTGCCAAGGGAGAAGCTGCCAGGCGTGTCGTCTGCTCATGGCCCCCTCGGAGCCCTTGCTGGATGGTCGCTGCGCTGGGTGTCGTCATTGCTCGGTTGGCTCCCGAGCCGCTCTCAGGTCGCGTTCATGAACTCGACGACTCGCTCGATCGCGTCGGGGCGATCGAGCCACCACCAGTGCCCGGCGTCTGCCAGCTCGACGAGCTGGCTGTCGGGTAGTGCCTGCGCGTAGGCGCTCGCAAAGCTCTGCGGTATGTAGGGGTCCTGCATCCCCCACAGCACGAGCGAGGGCATCTTCAGTAGGCCCAGGTACTCGCCGGCCTGGGCAAGTACCTCGCTCGGGGAGCTGCGATACAGCCGTAGGATCGCACGCTGGGTCCCTTGGTCGAAGTGGCTCATCGCCGAGTCGATCCACTCCTCCGGCAGCGGACCCGGCGTGACGTTCGCCTCGCGCGTCGAGCGTCGCAGTACGCGGCGCGTGGTCGCGCCCATCGCGATCTCGCCGAGCAGGGGTGTGCGCCACATGCGCGCGGTGCGGTGCCATTCATATCCGGGCAGCAGGGGCACGGCGTTGCACACCACCAGTCGCTCCACTCGCTCCGGGTGGGCCTGGGCGAAGGCGAGCCCTACGGCGCCCCAATCGTGCACGAGCATGCGCACACGCTCAACCCCCAGCATGTCGAGGAACCGCTCGATGAAACCCGCGTACTCGGCAATCGTGTATCGCAGGTAGAGGGGCTTGCCGGAGCGCCCAAAGCCGGGCAGGTCTGGAGCCAGCCCTCCGCCGCGCCGCAGGAACGCCACCCAGTCAGTCGAGCTGCTTGGCACTCCGTGCAGGTAGAGGGTCGGCGCCACGGCCGGGTTTGCCGGTGATGCGCTTCGCCAGAACACGGGCAGGCTCACCGATTTCGCCACTGTTCTCCTCGACCGTGGGCACCTCGCGAGGATATAGCGATCACGGGGCTGGCCGGCGTCGTATGGCGTGACTGGTGCGGCGGCGGAGCCTGGAAGACAAGAGACCTTTATGAACAAAGACTTGACAATCTGCCAGTTGTGGTTTAGATTGGAGCGCGTCTTCAACGTGTTCGCACGCGAGATGACGTTGGTCCTTGTGTAAGGGCAAGCGGCGTCGTTGCGCGGCGCCACCTACGTGGTAACAGCCGATAGACGTCACCGGCTGACCCACACCTAAAGCCAAGGCCAACGCAAAGAAGAGGACGAGATGGCCGGCAGGCGACGGACGCCGTCAGCTACCCAAGAACACGCCCGGCGTGGTAGGTCGCCCGGCCGGCGACGGCGCGGTGCGTGAGCTCGGACGCGTGCGCGTGACGGAGATCCAGCGCGCGCGCTTGCTCGCCGCGATGATCGACGTGTGCGCCGAGCGCGGAGTGGCCGAGGTCACAGTCGCACACGTGGTCGAGCGCGCGGGCGTGTCGCGCCGCACGTTCTACGAGATCTACTCAGACCGCGAAGAGTGTTTTCTGGAGGCTCTTCGACGAGGGAGTCGCTCGAGCTTCCCGATACGCGCTCGACGGCTACGAGCAGACGAGGAGATGGGTAGATCGCATGAGCGGCCACCCTCACCGCGCTGCTCGCGTTCCTGGATGCCGAGCGCGCCACCGGCCGGGTGTCTGATCGTGGAGTCGCTTGCCGGCGGGAGACAGCGCCTGGCCCGCCGCCGAGCGGTGGTAGAGCGGATGATCGCTTTCGTGGACGAGGCAAACGCGAAGTCAAGGCCGGCAAGCAACTCCGACGCTGACTGCCGAGGGCGTCGTCGGTGGGGTGCTCTCGATCCTGCACTCACGCCTCTGGAAGATGACCCGGGCTCCTTCCTCGAGTTGACGGGAGCGCTTGCGAGCATGATCGTGCTTCCTTATCTGGGCCCCGCGGCCGCGCGTAAGGAGTTCTCAAGGCCGGTCCCCGACGCCCCGGCAAGAGCGGATCGCCCTGAGCGCGATCCGCTCAGTGCCCTTGACATGAGGCTCACCTACCGCACCGTGCGCGTGCTCTTGGCCGTCGCCGACCAACCGGAGGACTCCAACCGCGGTGTGGCACAGCGCTCCGGAATAGGTGACCAGGGCCAGATCTCCAAGCTGCTAGCGCGTCTGGAGAAGCTCGGGCTCGTTTTCAACAAGAGCGCCGTGGCGGGCACCGGCGCGCCCAACGCGTGGGTGCTCACCGAGCAGGGCAAGCAGGTACATGGTGCGCTGCTGGCCAGGGCTTGACGAGCGCGGGCTCACACCCAACGCCTGACTGGGGCACGTACCCGACGCCTGGCTGGCGCACGGCCAATACTTGACTGGCGCACGTATCCAACGCCTGGCTGGCGCGCGCAGCCGACGCTTGGCTGGCGCACGGCAACATTTGGCTGGCGCGCGCAACCGACGCCTGGCTGGCGCACGTACTTGCGGCTACTGTAGCCCCGTGGCAAACGAAGGCTGGAAGCGCCCGTCCACGGCTCGTGTGCTGCGCATCCGCGATCGCCTGCGCGAGGTGTACGGCATCCCGCGCATGGCGCCTCACGGGCGACCGCTCGACGAGCTAATCCTGACGGTGCTCTCGCAGAGCACCAACGATCGCAATCGCGACGTCGCCTTCCTGCGCTTGCGCGAGCGTTTCGCGGATGGGGGCCCGCCAGCCCGCCCGATCGACTACGAGGCCGTACTCGCGGCGCCCGTCGCGGAGGTGGAGGAGGCGATCCGCCCGGGCGGCATCTCCAAGGTCAAGTCGGCTCGCATTCAGGCGATTCTTGCCGCCATCGCCGGCTCGGCGCGCGAGACTCTCCAAGCCGCGCGCGGGGCTGACTCCTTGCCTGGCGCCGCCGATCCTCTGTCTCTGGAGTGGATGCGCGAGGCTCCGGTCGAGACGAGCCGGGCGTATCTGTGCTCGCTTCCCGGCGTGGGGCGCAAGACCGCCGCGTGTGTGCTGCTGTTCTCCTATGGGCTGCCCGACATCCCGGTAGATACTCATGTCTCGCGTGTCGGCACGCGACTTGGCCTGTTCAGGGGAGGGGCTCCCTTCGAGGAGTTGCACGATCAGATGCTTGCGCTCACGCCGGCTGGGCAGGAGCTCGAGTTTCACGTCAACCTGCTGCGCCATGGACGGCGCACATGTCACGCACGCACTCCGGCTTGCTACGAATGCGCGCTGGCGAGGATGTGTCCTGGCCGTCAACCGCAGACCCCATCCCTTCGGTTCTGACGGGCCGGACGGAATCCCCCCAAAGGGAGAGGAGCAACCCCACTCATCCCCCCAAAGGGAGAGGAGTAGGGGTTCGACCGGTGGGCCTTCCGGGTCCTCGGAGAGGGGAGGAGCCGAGGGTCAGCCGTGAGGCAGCACCGCAAACGCGATCACCGCATACTGCAAGGCCGCCGCGGCGATCACGAGCGCATGGAAGATCTCGTGGTAGCCGAACACCTTCGGCCACGGGTTCGGGCGGCCACTGGCGTACACGACCGCGCCGAGCACGTACAACAGCCCGCCTGTCGCCAAGCCCGCCACGCCGAGCCAGCCGATCGCGGCCGGTAGCTCGCCGAAGACGGCGGCTGTCACGAGGCCCAACGCGACGTATACGCCGGCGAGGAGCCACTTCGGTGCGTCGATCCACAGCAGCTTGAACACGACGCCGCCGAGCGCCCCTGCCCACAGCACGATCAGAATCGTGCTTGCCAGCGACCCTTTCAGGGCAAGTAGGGCTACGGGTGTATAGGTCCCCGCGATCAGCACGAAGATCATCGAATGATCCAAGCGTCGCATCCAGCGTCGAGCATTTGGCCGCCAGGTGATCCGGTGGTAGAGGGCGCTCGTGCCAAGCAGCGCCGATACCGCTACCGCGTAGACGCTTGCCGCGAGGCGCGCCTTGCCGTCCGAGGCGCCCAAGATGAGTGCGACTCCGCAGCCCAGCGATATGAAGAAGGCGTACTGATGTGAGACACCACGTAGCTTCGGCTTCACATACCAAACGGTAGCGGTCCCCAACCACTTGTGGGCAAATAGATAATCTGCTACTCTGCCACTTAGATTTCGAACACGCTAACGCAAGGAGCATCAACCCATGGCCAAGACCATAGGCATCGACCTCGGCACCACGAACTCGTGCATGGCCGTACTCGAGGGGGGCGAGCCCACCGTCATCGAGAACTCCGAGGGCGGTCGCACCACTCCCTCCGTCGTCGCCTTCACCGCCTCCGGTGAGCGACTCGTCGGCACCGTCGCCAAGCGACAGGCCGTGACCAACCCGCAGAACACAGTCTTTTCAATCAAGCGCTTTATGGGCCGCAAGGAGGGCGAGGTCCGCGAGGAGGAGTCGATCGTCCCCTACAAGGTCGTCTCCGGCCCCAACGGCGACGCGCGCGTCGAAGCCGCAGGCGAGCAGTACTCGCCGCCTGAGATCAGCGCGATGATCCTGCAGAAGCTCAAGACCGACGCCGAAGCCTACCTCGGCGAAACGGTCGACTCGGCGGTCATCACCGTGCCCGCTTACTTCAACGACGACCAGCGCCAGGCCACCAAGGACGCCGGCAAGATCGCCAACCTCGAGGTCAAGCGCATCATCAACGAGCCCACCGCCGCTTCGCTCGCCTACGGCCTCGACAAGGAGTCAGACCAGACGATCCTCGTGTTCGACCTCGGCGGCGGCACCTTCGACGTATCCGTCCTTGAGATCGGCGACGGCGTGTTCGAGGTCAAGTCCACCGCCGGCGACAACCACCTCGGCGGCGACAACTTCGACAAGGCGATCGTCGATTGGCTCGTGGCCGACTTCAAGCGCGACCAGGGCATCGACCTGAGCGCCGATCCGATGGCATTGCAGCGTCTGTACGAGGCCGCCGAGAAGGCCAAGATCGAGCTGTCAACGACTCAGGAGACGCAGATCAACCTGCCGTTCATCACGGCCGACTCCGCGGGTCCGAAGCACCTCGACACGCGCTTGACACGCGCCAAGCTCGCCGAGCTCACCTCTGTGCTGCTCGACCGCGTCGTGGCGCCCGTGCGCCAGGCGATCGACGACGCCAAGGACAAGGGCGTCAAGGAGATCGACCACATCGTGCTCGTCGGTGGAATGACGCGCATGCCCGCCGTGCAGGAGAAGGTTAAGGAGCTGACCGGCAAGGACCCCCACAGAGGTGTGAACCCGGACGAGGTCGTGGCCGTCGGCGCCGCCATCCAGGCGGGCGTGCTCGCCGGCGACGTGAAGGACGTGCTGCTGCTCGACGTCACCCCGCTCACGCTCGGCATCGAGACCAAGGGCGGCGTGATGACCAAGCTGATCGAGCGCAACACCACGATCCCGACGCGCAAGGGTGAGGTGTTCTCCACAGCCGAGGACAATCAGCCCTCGGTTGAGATCCACGTGCTGCAAGGCGAGCGCGAGATGGCCCAATACAACAAGTCGCTCGGCAAGTTTCAGCTGACCGGCATCCCGCCGGCGCCGCGTGGCATCCCCCAGATCGAAGTCGCCTTCGACATCGATGCCAACGGCATCCTCAACGTCTCAGCCAAGGACCTCGGGACTCAGAAGGAGCAAAAGATCGAGATCAAGGCCGGCTCCGGGCTCTCCGAGGATGAGATCAAGCGGATGGTCACCGACGCCGAGTCCCACGCTGAGGAGGATCGCAAGGCCCGTGAGCTTGCCGAGGCTCGCAACAACGGCGAGAACGCCGCCTATCAGGCCGAGCGCCAACTGGTCGACCTTGGGGATCAGGTCGACGCCGACTCCAAGGGTCGCATCGAAGAGGCGATCAAGGAGGTGCGCGAGTCGCTAGAGGCAGAGGACCCGGCCGCGATCAACGCTCGCACAGAGGCCTTGCAGACAGCGTTCCACGCGGTCTCCGAGGCGATGTACCAGAAGGCTCAGGCCGACACGGCCGCTTCAGCCGACGGCGCTCCTGGCGGTGAGGGCGCGGATAATGGCGCCTCCGCCGAGGAGGACGTCGTCGATGCTGAGGTGGTCGACGAGGGCAAGAGCTGACCTCGATGACCGACACCGACTCGCACACCACAGGCATCCCCGAGACGCACACAGCCCCCGACGGTCGCGAGGCTCAGGACCCGGCCGTCGAGGGTGCTCGTCCGGCCGCTCAGGCTGATGCCGAGCAACCGATCAACGGCGATACAGCCTCCAGCTCCTCCCAGCAGTCCACCCCCGGTAAAGGGGTGGACCCTGGAGGGGCAATCGAAGGGGATCTGGATGAGATGGTCAAGACCGCTGCTGAGCGCGACCAGTACCTCGCGCTTGCACAACGCACGCAGGCGGACTTCGAGAACTACCGCAAGCGCGTTGCCCGCGACGCGGTGCAAGCGCAAGAGCGTGGGGTAGCAAAGCTCGCCAAGGAGTTGCTGCCGGCACTTGACAACCTCGACCGCGCGATCGACGCCGCCGAGGCCGAGGATCCCCTGCTCGCCGGCGTGCGGCTGGTGCGCTCAGAGCTCAGTGCGGCGCTCGCGCGTTTGGGCATCGAGGCGTTTGCGCCACTTGGCGAGGCGTTCGATCCTAATCTCCACGAGGCGGTAGCCCAGCAACCCGTGGAGGGCGCCGCCAGCGGCACCGTCGCCGAGGTCTTCCAGAACGGCTATCGCATGGGCGAGACGATCATTCGACCGGCACGCGTGCTCGTGGCCGCGTAGAGGTAGGCCACATGGCAACCCGTCCCGACTACTACAAGACGCTCGGAGTGGACAAGAAGGCGAGCGCCGATGACATCAAGAAGGCCTATCGCAAGCTTGCGCGCACGTACCATCCCGACCGCAATCCCGACGACAAGCAGGCCGAGGAGCGCTTCAAGGAGATCTCCCAGGCCCACGACGTGCTTGGCGATCCCGAGAAGCGCAAGCAGTACGACTCTGGCACCGGGCCCTTCGCCGGTGGCGCATCCGGTGGGCCCGGCTTCGGAGGTTTTGGCAACTTCGACTTCGACGCCTCCTCGATGGGGGACATCCTCTCCAACCTGTTCGGCGGATCAGGGCCCGCCCGCCCCGGTGGCGGAGCGGCGCCGGGCAGTGCCGGCAGTCGGCGTGCGCGCAATCGCCCGCAGCGCGGACGCGACCTGGAGACCGAGGTGCGCATCTCCTTCGACCAGTCGATCTCCGGCGCCCAGGTTCCGCTTTCGGTGCCCACCAGCAGTATCTGCAATACCTGCCACGGCACCGGTGCCAAGCCCGGCACGACGCCGAAGGTCTGTCCTCGCTGTGAAGGGCGCGGGATCGAGAGCCAAGGACAGGGGATGTTCTCCATCACCCAGCCGTGCTCGCTGTGCGGTGGCTCCGGCACCGTGATCGAGGATCCCTGTCCCACTTGTCACGGTTCTGGCGCCGTGCGCAACGTCAAGAAATTCCGTGTGAACATTCCCGCCGGGGTGAAGGAGGGCTCACGCATCCGCGTGGCCGGCAAGGGTGAGGATGGGTCCCGCGGTGGGCCGCCCGGCGATCTCTATGTCGTCACACACGTCGATCCTTCGCCTGCCTTCAAGCGCAAGGGGGACAATCTGGAGGTAGAGGTTCCGTTGAGCATTCCCGAGGCGCTGCTCGGAGCCGAGGTGCGCGTGCCGACGCTTGACGGATCCAAGACACTGCGTGTGAAGCCCGGTACTCAGCATGGTGCTGTGCAGCGGCTGCGCGGCGAGGGTCCCCCCAAGCTTGGCAGCAAGAACCGCGGTGACATTCACTACCGTTTCACGCTCGACGTGCCCGAGCAGCTGAACGACGAGCAGCGCGCTGCCGTCGACGAGTTGTCGAAGGTCATGAACGGCAACCCCCGCGCCAAGCTGTTCACGGAATCATCCTCATGACCGGCAAGCGCGTCACGCGGGTCGAGGTCGAGACCGACCGTGGTGTGTTCATGATCTCGGTGGCCGCCGAGCTTGCCAGCATGCATCCCCAGACTTTGCGCATGTACGAGTCGCGCGGTCTGCTCGAGCCCAAGCGCTCTCCCAAGGGGACGCGGCTGTACTCCCAGGAGGACGTCGAGAAGCTGCGCCGTATCCACGAGATGACAGTCGATCTTGGGCTCAACCTTGCCGGTGTGCAGCGCGTGCTGGATTTGGAGTCCGAGGTGCAAGGGATGCATGAGCGCATCGAAGAGCTTGAAGTGAAGGCCCTGCATGCTCAGGTCGAGCTGGCCGAGGAGCTGGAGCGCGTGCGCCGCTCGTTTCGTGCCGAGCTTGTGCCGTTTCGGGAGTCCCGCACAGACCTTGTGCGCGCGGCGGATGCCCGCTCTCCATTTCGGGTACTAGGGCAGGAGAGATCAACCCGGAGGACTCGGTAATGGCAAGCGGTCAAGGCCCGGGCGCGCCGGCGGTGGCGCAGGCCCAGCCCGAGGACGAGCAAAAGCCGCTCGAGCGCTTCGGGCGCGACCTGACCGAGCTCGCCGAGCAGGGCAAGCTCGATCCGGTGATCGGGCGCGACGAGGAGATTCGGCGCGTCATCCAAGTGCTCTCGCGGCGCACGAAGAACAATCCTGTCCTGATCGGCGAGCCCGGCGTGGGCAAGACCGCGATCGTCGAGGGGCTGGCCCAGCGCGTGGTCTCCGGAGACGTGCCCGAGTCGCTGCGGGAGCGACGTGTGATCGCACTCGATATGGGTGCGCTGATCGCCGGGGCTGTTTATCGCGGCGAGTTCGAGGAGCGGCTCAAGGGTGTGCTGAAGGAAGTCTCAGACGCGCAAGGCACGATCATTTTGTTCCTAGACGAGTTGCACACGATCGTCGGTGCGGGCGCGGCTCAAGGGGCTGTCGACGCCGCGAATCTGCTCAAGCCGATGCTCGCTCGCGGCGAGCTGCGCTGTGTTGGCGCCACCACGCTTGACGAGTACCGCAAGTACATCGAGAAGGACGCTGCGCTCGAGCGCCGCTTTCAGCCCGTGATGGTGGGCGAGCCGAGCGTGCAGGACACGATTGCGATCCTGCGCGGGCTCAAGGAGCGCTATGAGATTCACCACAGGGTGACGATCCAGGACAGCGCCCTGATAGCGGCGGCGACACTGTCGGATCGCTACATCGCCGACCGTTTCCTGCCCGACAAGGCGATCGACCTCGTGGACGAGGCGGCGTCGCGCCTGCGTATCGAGATCGACTCCGTGCCGACCGAGATCGACGAGGTCGATAGGCGTGTGATGCAGCTCGAGATCGAGCTGACGTCGCTCGACAAGGAGAAGGACGAGGCATCCAAGGAGCGGCGCACGGCGATCGAGTCGGAGCTTGGCGAGTTGAAGGAGCGCTCCGCCGATATGCGCGCCCAATGGGAACGCGAGAAGCAGGTGCTGCAAGGAGTGAGCGATATCAAGGAACGCCTAGAGGGCTTGCGCGTGGCGGCGGAACGAGCTCAGCGCGAAGGCGACTTCGCCCGTGCCGGTGAACTGATGTACCAGGACATCCCCCAGCTCGAAAAGCGGCTTGGCGAACACGAATCAGCCGAGTACGAACAGGAAATGAAAGGCAATGGGCTCGGCGGCGACGGCGAGCCCGAGGGCGACGGTGGAGCGGACTCCGGTGGGTCTGGGGAAGACAGGCCGAAAGACAGGCCGATTTTCCTCAAGGAGGAGGTCGACGCCGAGGACATTGCCGAGGTCGTCGCGCGCTGGACCGGAATTCCCGTCTCGCGTCTGTTGGAGGGTGAAGTCGAGAAGCTGATTCACATGGAGCAGCGCCTGCACGAACGCGTCGTCGGCCAGGACGAGGCGGTCGAGGCCGTGGCTACGGCTCTGCGCCGCTCGCGGGCCGGCCTGCAGGATCCAAACCGCCCAATCGGTACTTTCCTGTTCCTCGGTCCGACGGGCGTCGGCAAGACCGAGCTTGCCCGTGCGCTTGCCGAGTTCATGTTCGACTCGCAGGACGCGATGATCCGGATCGACATGAGCGAGTACATGGAGAAGCACTCGGTGTCTCGTCTTGTCGGAGCGCCTCCGGGGTACGTCGGCTACGAAGAGGGGGGACAGTTGACGGAGGCCGTGCGCCGCCGGCCGTATTCGGTTGTCTTGCTCGACGAGATCGAGAAGGCCCACCCCGACGTGTTCAACACGCTCTTGCAGGTGATGGACGACGGCCGTCTCACCGACGGCCAGGGCCGCACCGTGAACTTCAAGAACACAGTCTTGATCATGACTTCCAACATTCCGGTGTCGGCCACCGGCGATGACATGCGCTCGGAGCTGACCCAGCACTTCAAGCCCGAGTTCATCAACCGCCTCGACGACATCGTGCGCTTCGACCCACTCTCCCGCGAGCAGATCGGAGAGATAGTCGACATGCAATTGCAACAGGTGATCGAGCGCGTCGCCGAGCGCGGCGTGCAGCTAGAGATCACGCCCGCTGCACGCGAGTTGCTTGGCAACATGGGCTACGACCCGGTCTACGGGGCGCGGCCGCTGCGGCGCGTTATTCAGAAGCAGTTGGTGGACAAGCTCGCGAGCGCGCTGCTCGAGGGGCGCTTTCACGCCGGGGAGAGTGTCCTTGCCGACGCGCACGAGGGCGGGGTGGCGCTGGAGCTGGCGGGCGTCACCGCTTGATCGACCGCGCCCTGGTCCTTCACGAGGTGGAGAGCAAGGTGTGCGGTTGTGCCACTCTGTGACACTCCGTGGTACGGTATGGGGAATGAGCGATCATTTCACGCTACGTCTGCGACCTGGTGTCAGCGAACGTTTGGCCGTCCAGGCACAGCGAGCTGGCCTTGCTCCCAGGACTCTCGCCCAGCGCTACGTCGACGAGAGCCTGCGTCGCGAGGATCATCCGCTGATCCGTTTTGCCGACGGGCCGAGCGGCCGCAGGGCGGCACTGGTCGGCCGTGGGCTCGATGTCTGGCAGGTGATAGAGACGGTCCGAGACAACGACAACAACGCCGAAGAGGCCGCCGCATACCTGGAGATACCGGTAGGGCTGGTTCAGGCGGCAATCGATTACTACGGCGGCTATCGCGATGAGATCGATTCCGAGATCGCGCTCAACCAGGCTGAGTCGAAGCGCGGGTACGCCGCATGGGAGGCGGGCAAGCGGGCGCTCGCCTCGTGAAGGCGCTGCTCGACGAGCAGTTCTCCCCTTTGATTGCCAAACTTTTGCGGGAGCGAGGTCTGGATGTAGTGGCCGCGGCTGAACGTGCAGATCTGATCGAGGCTTCCGATCGAGAGATCGTGGAGGCGGCGACGCGCGAGCAGCGCGCGGTTGTGACCAACGACATCAAGGATTTTCGCCCTATAGCCGCCGAGCTGGTTACAGACGGTCGGGGTCACGCCGGCCTGATCCTCGTGCCCGCGAACCGGGATCGCAGCCGCGACGCGGCTGGCACGCTTGCCGACGCGATCGAGGCGCTGATGCGCGCGCATCCGGACGGGGTCGTGGGCGCGGAGCACTGGCTGCCGCCGGCCGCGTAGGCCCAATATCGCCGGTTGTGCCGTCAGGCCGCGATGATCTGCGCGGCCAGGATCGCCGCGTTGCGTGCGTTGTCCAAGCCCACGCAAGCCACCGGCACCCCGGGCGGCATCTGCACGATCGAGAGGATCGCGTCCAGGCCGCCGGCGGCCGTCAGGCGCCCGGACAGCGGCACGCCGATCACCGGCAGGTCGGTGTGCGCCGCCACCGCTCCCGGCAGCGCCGCCGAGATTCCGGCGCCGGCTATCAAGACGCGCAGGCCACGCGACTTGGCGCCCTTGGCGTACTCGGCGACGATGTCTGCTTCGCGATGGGCGGACATCACCTGTATCTCGTGTGGGATGCCGCGTGCGTGCAGCTCCTTTGCTGCCTTCTCCATCGCCTCCATGTCGCTCTCAGAGCCCATCACGATGCCGACCAGCGGGCCCTCGACGTCGAACTCCTCTAGCTGTGCTTGCACCTCGGCTTGGGCGAGGTCGGTTCGTATCGGGGTGGGGGCGGTGTCGCTCATGTGGTTGTCGTGGCCTCGCGTTCGGCGTTGGCGGCGATGTCGCGCCGCAGTTGCATTCCATCGAAGGAGATCTTCTGAGCGGCAGCATACGCCGCCGTTCGGGCTGATTCCGCGCTCGGCCCGAGCGCGGTGACGTTCAGCACGCGACCGCCGGCGGTGACGAGAACGCCGGCTTGCGGAAGCTGTGCCCGCATGGGTGACCTCGATGCCTGCCGGCACCTGCTCCAGGCCGTGGATCACATCGCCGCTGGACGACGAAGCCGGATAGCCGGCGCTGGCGAGGACCAGCGTCACCGCCCACTCCTCTGTCCACTCAAGCGACATCCCCTGCAAGCCGCCGAGGCGTGTGGCGGCTAGCAGCAGCTCCAGCAGGTCGGAGCGCAGGCGCGGCAGCACCGCCTGGGTCTCGGGATCGCCGAAGCGCACATTGAACTCGAGCACGCGCGGGCCGTCGGCGGTGAGCATCAAGCCCGCATAGAGCACGCCGTGGAAGGGTGTGCCGCGCTTGCGCATGAGGTCCACGACCGGCTGGTGCACGATGGCGGCCAGTTCGCTGTCTCGCGTGCGTCGATCCCTGCCACCGGCGAGAAGGAGCCCATGCCGCCGGTGTTGGGCCCGGCATCGCCGTCGAAGATGCGCTTGAAGTCGCGCGCGGGCGCCATCGGCACCGCGCGCACGCCGTCGCACAGCGCGAGCAACGACAGCTCCTCGCCCACCGAGAAGCTCCTCGACACCGGTGGGACGCGCCGGCACGGTCGTACCGCGCCGGTCCGGCTCCCGCGGCCCGTGTTGCTCCGCCGAAGCGGTTCTCGACGAAGATCTCTCCAGCGCCGCGTGCGCTTGCTCGGCGTCCTCGGCGACGGTGACGCCCTTGCCGGCGGCGAGCCCGTCGGCCTTGACCACCACGCCGGGCTGGCCAGCTCGCTCGGCGGCCATTCCCTCCTCCAGCGTCGCCACTGCTCGCCAGCCGGCGGTGGGCACGCCCGCCGCTCCATCGCCTCCTTGGCAAACGCCTTCGAGCCCTCCAGCTGGCGGCGGCGGCGCGTCGGGCCGAAGCGGCGACAGCCCCGCTCGGCGAGCGCGTCCACGAGCCCGCCACGAGCGGCACCTCGGGGCCGACGACGTCAGCTCGACGCTCTCGTCTCCGACGGCGGCAACGAGCCCGGCGTATGTCCTCGGCGGCGACGTCCAGCACCCGCGCGTCCCGCGCGATCCCGGCGTTGCCCGGTGCGCACAGCAACTCCGGTTTCTGGGGTGACGCGCGAGCGCCCGCACGAGCGCGTGCTCGCGACCACCGCTCCGACGACAAGAACACTCAGGTCACAGCGACGCGATGAACTCGTCCACGCGGATCGCCGCAGCGTCTCGTAGCGGCCGGTGCCGCGCGAGCCGAGCTCCAGCGAGACGCGTGCCATCGTCTTCTCGTCTGGGGCCTCGACGACCGAGATGAAGTCGAACGTCGCCGAGCGTCGCCCACTGCGCCTTGACGGTGGCGCCGAGCTGCTCGACCTCCTTGTTGACCTCGCGGATGCGCTCCGGGTTGTTCTTGACGGTCTGCACACCCTCCGGCGTCAAGGTCGAGAGCATGATGTACGTGGGCATGGCTCCTCTTCTCCTCGCGGCGTCCGCGCTCGACGGCGCGCTCACTCCTCGTTGTACAGGATCGGCGGGCGGCAGGGATAATCCGAAGAGTGATCCCCCGCTACACACGCCCCGAGCTGGGCGCCCTCTGGACCGACGAGGCCCGCATGGAGACATGGCGGCGCGTCGAGGTGCCGCCTGCGAGGAGCTCCGGGCCTGCTCAACCCGACGGGTGCTCCCCACGAGGGAGAGCACCCCGAAGGGCACATCCAAGGGGCACACGGCAAGCAGGCAGATGGCGGCGGCGAGGGGCCGACGCCGGCCGAGCTGGAGGCGATCCGCGCCGCCACGTTCACGTGGAGGCGGTGAACGAGCGCGAGCGCATCACCGACCACGACGTGGCCGCGTTCGTGGACGTGCTTTCCGCCTCAGCCGGTGAGGCCGGTCGCTGGATTCATTTCGGGCTGACTTCCTCGGACGTGCTCGACACGGCGCTCGCGCTGCAGCTGCGCGCTGCCGGCGAGCTGATCGTGCCGGGAGCGCGGGCGCTGGTGCAGGCGCTTGCCAACCGCGCGCGCGAGCACGTGGACACGCTGTGCGTCGGGCGTACACACGGGGTGCACGCCGAGCCGACGACGTTCGGCGTCAAGCTCGCGGGCTTTGCCTTCGAGGCGCACCGCAATGCTCTGCGCCTGGAGCGCGCTTTCGAGCAGGTCGCCGTCGGCGCGATCTCGGGCGCGGTCGGCACATACGCGGCGACCAGCCCCGAGTTCGAGCGGCGCGTGCTGGAGCGGCTGGGACTGGCGCGCGAGGACGTCTCCACGCAGGTCGTCGCGCGCGACCGCCACGCCGAGCTGCTGCAGGCGATCGCGCTCGCCGGCGCCGGCCTCGAGCGTCTCGCGACCGAGATCCGCCACCTGCAGCGCACGGAGGTGCGCGAGGCGCAGGAGCCCTTCCGCGCCGGCCAGAAGGGCAGCTCGGCGATGCCGCACAAGCGCAACCCGATCAAGAGCGAGCAGATCTCCGGGCTGGCGCGCGTGCTGCGCGGCAACGCGCAGGCGGCGAGCGAGAACGTCGCCCTGTGGCACGAGCGCGACATCTCGCACTCCTCGGTCGAGCGCGTGATCCTGCCCGACTCGACGATCCTGATCGACCATCTGCAGCACAGCGCCACCAAGCTCGTGGACGGGCTCGTGGTCGACGAGCAGCGGATGCTCGCCAACCTCGAGCTGACCCACGGCGCGCTCTTCTCTCAACGTGTGCTGCTGGCGCTCGTGGAGGGAAGGACCTCGCCCGAAGGCTCGGGGAGCGAGCATGGCCGTGCGCCGATGGTGCGCGACGACGCCTACCGCATCGCCCAGGAGCTGGCGCAGCGCGCCTGGGACGAGGGCACGCCGCTGCGCGAGCTGCTTGCCGCCGACGAGCGCGCCGCGGGGCTCGACCTGGACGCGATCTTCGACTATGGCCACTACACGCGCTATGCGCACGAGATCGTGGCGCGCCTGGACGAGATCGCCTGAGGCGAGACCCATCCTGAGGCCAAACGTTCAGTACACCACCGGCACTAGGTGCGCGGCCGCCTTCGTTGGTAGCATCGCGAAAAGTGACCGCGCTCGCCGACCTGCCCCTCATCGCCAGCGGCAAGGTCCGCGAGCTGTATGGATTGGGTCCCGCCCAACCCGACCGCCTGCTGATGGTCGCCAGCGACCGCATCTCCACCTACGACGCGGTTCATCCCACGCCGATCCCCGACAAGGGCAAGGTGCTCACCGGCCTGTCGGACGTTCTGGTTCGAGCAGACGAAGGGGATCGTCGCCAACCACCTGATCTCCGCGACCGACGGCGTCCCGCCAGAGGCGCGTGGGCGGGCGCTGGTCGTGCGCAAGTTGAAGATGTTGCCGGTGGAGTGCGTTGTGCAGGGGGTACATCACCGGCTCGGGCTGGAAGGACTATCAGGCCACGGGGGCGGTCTCTGGCATCGAGCTGCCGGCAGGCTTGCGCGAGTCCGAGCAGCTGCCCGAGCCGATCTTCACGCCGAGCACCAAGGCCGAGGTCGGCCACGACGAGGCGATCGACTTCGAGCGCGCCGCGGAGCTTGTGGGCGACAGCGGACTGATGGAACGGGTCAGGGACATCTCGATCGACCTGTACTCCTTCGCGGCCGCACACGCGCGCGAGCGCGGTGTGATCCTGGCCGACACCAAGTTCGAGCTGGGTCTCGACGAGGACGGTGAGCTGGTCGTGGGCGACGAGGTGCTGACGCCTGACTCCTCGCGCTACTGGCCGGTGGATGGCTACGAGGTCGGCAAGGGGCAGCCGAGCTTCGACAAGCAGTATGTGCGCGACTGGGCGGCCGGTAGCGGCTGGGACAAGAAGCCGCCGGCGCCTGCGATCCCCGAGGACGTTGTCGCGGGGACCCGCGCGCGCTACGTCGAGGCGTACGAGCTGATTACCGGCGAGCCATTCTCAGCGTGGCTCGAGCGAACCGCATGAGAGCGCGCGTCCTGATCCGCCCCAAGGCGGGCATCCTCGATCCGCAGGGCGAGGCGGTGCAGCGCGCGCTGCCGGCGCTCGGCTTCGAGGGTGTCGCGAACGTCCACATCGGCCGGCTCGTAGAGCTGGATGTGGAGGACGCCGACCAGCTCGAGCCGATGTGCGAGAAGCTGCTTGCCAATCCGCTCGTCGAGGACTACGAGATAGTCCTCGAATGAATCATGCACATACACATGAGCATGTGCATGCTACCGTGTGCGTATGCCTTCTCTGACGCGCCGCACTCAATTGCTGCTAGACGACGACCTGCACCGACGCCTGGGCGAGATCGCCGCTCAGCGCGGCATCTCGCTCGGGGCTTTGATCCGAGAGGCAATCGACGAGAAGCTGGCGGGCATGCACGATTCTCGCTCAAAGGCGTTCGCGAAACTGCTCGAAGCGGAGCCTATGCCGGTCGATGACTGGCCGGTGATGAAGCAGGAGATCACAGAGGGCAGGTACGGCAAGCTGCTGAAGCGCCACGACGGGGAGGAGTAGCGTCCTCTGTGCGTCGTTTCCTCTTCGATACGAGCGTGTTCCTCTATGCGCTCGGCGGCGAGCACCGCTATCGCGAGCCTTGCCGAGCCATCATGGATGACGGTGCGCAGGGCCTGCTCTCCCCCGAGGCAAGCGTGGAGCTGATTCACGAGTTCGCGTATGTGCGGTGCAGGCGCGGCATCTCACGCACGGTGGCCTCCAAAGACGCGCTGGAGATCGCGGGCACCTCCCGGTTGCACATGGTCACGCCGAGCGATATCGAACGGGCGCTTGAGCTTTGGCGCGAGCACGAGCGCCTGGACATGCGCGACGCGATCTTCGCTGCCCAGGCGCTCAACCGCGGCATCGACGCGATTCTCAGCCCCGATCGCGGCTTTGACGGTATTCCTGGCTTGGAGCGGGTCGATCCGGCAGACCCCGAGGCTGTGGCGACCTTGAAGTGAAGTTCGGCGTCCTTCAGTTTCCCGGCACCTGCGATGAGGTTGACGCGCTGTATGCCGCGCGCCGCGTGGGCGACGCCGAGCTGCTCTGGCACGCCGAGCGCGACCTGAAGGGAGTCGACGCGATCGTCGTGCCTGGCGGCTTCTCCTACGGCGACTACCTGAGGGCGGGCGCGATCGCGCGCTTCTCGCCGGTGATGGAGTCGGTGATCGCCTTCGCGGGCGACGGTGGGTTGGTGCTTGGGATTTGCAATGGCTTCCAGGTCCTGTGCGAGGCGCGGCTCCTGCCCGGGGCGCTACTGCCCAACGCGAATCTCCGCTTTACCTTCAGGCAGGTGCGCCTCGAAGTGGTGGAGTCCAACACGGCGTTCACCTGTGCCTGTGAGAGCGCACGAGATCAGCTGGTAGCTGAGCCTGAGACTGCCGAGCGCTTGGCGCTCGGCAGTAGACCGACGTCTGGATGGGGTCGGTCGCTGAGCATTCCCGCCAAGCATTCCTGGGGGCGCTACTACGCCGACGCCCCGACGCTCGCCTCGATGCAAGAGCACGGCCAGGTCGTGCTGCGCTATTCGCCAGGTGAGAACTTCAACGGCTCGCTGGATGACATCGCTGGGGTTCGCAACGAGCAGGGCAATGTCTTCGGCCTGATGCCCCATCCCGAGCACGCCGTGGACGAGCTGACCGGCTCCACCGACGGGCTTTGCGTCTTCGCCTCGATGCGGATGGCGGTGGAGGGAGCGCGTGTCTGAGGTTGCAAAACCACAGTGGGTCCCGCGCGCGCGGGGCAGCCCACAAGGAGGACATAGTGCCCCGGGTGGCAAGCCGTGTCTGAGGCGGCGACGCTCCCCGGCTTGGAGGACGCGCTTGCGCTTGGGCTGACGGAGGCCGAGTACGAGCTGATCTGCGAGAAGCAGGGCAGGCCGCCCAACCAAGTGGAGCTGGCAATGTACTCGCTGCTTTGGAGCGAGCACTGCGCCTACAAGCATTCCAAGAAGCTATTGCGCACACTTCCGACGGAAGGTCCCAGTGTGGTGATGGGTCCCGGCGAGAACGCGGGCGCCGTCGACGTGGGCAATGGGCTGGTGTGCGCGTTCAAGGTCGAGTCGCACAACCACCCGAGCGCGGTCGAGCCCTTCCAAGGTGCGGCCACTGGCGTGGGCGGCATTCTGCGTGACATCTTCGCGATCGGCGCGCGCCCGATCGCGGTGCTCGACTCGCTCAGGTTCGGCGAGCCTCACCTGAAAACCCTTCATCCCCCCCATGAAAATGGGGGGGATGAGAGAGAAAAAGGGAAGGATGGACCCCCACTCACAGATGCTGGGGAAAGGAAGGGTCGGGAGGGAAATGGGGATGGGACTGCGGGGGCCGGAGCACGCTCGCGCTACCTGCTCGATCGCGCCGTCGCCGGCATCGGCCACTACGGCAACTCGATCGGCGTGCCTACGATCGGCGGCGAGGTCTACTTCGAGGCGCCCTACGAGCAGAACTGCCTCGTCAACGCGATGGCCCTGGGCATCGCCAAGCGCGAGCAGCTCGTGACCAGCGCCGCCGTCGGGGTCGGCAACGTCGTGCTGCTGTTCGGTGCCTCCACCGGCCGCGATGGGATCGGCGGTGCGTCGGTCCTCGCCTCCGCCGAGTTGGGCGAAGACGACGACAAGCGGCCCACCGTCCAGGTTGGCGATCCCTTCGAGGAGAAGAAGCTGATGGAGTGCTCGCTGGAGCTGCTGGAGCGCGGCCTGCTTGTCTCCCTTCAAGATCTGGGCGCGGCCGGTCTGACTTCCTCGGCCGCGGAGATGGCCTCCAAGGGCGAGGTCGGGATCGACATCGACGTCGCCAACGTAGCCCTGCGCGAGGCTGACATGGAGCCGTTTGAGATCATGGTGTCTGAGTCCCAGGAGCGCATGTTGTGCGTGGTCGAGCCCGCCAACGTCGCGGCGGTGCTGGAGCTGTGTGAGAAGTGGGAGGTCGGCGGGGCTCCGATCGGCACGGTCACCGACACGGGCCAGATGCGCATCTTCAAGGCAGGGCGGCTGGTCGGGTGCATGCCAGTGCGGGCGCTGGTCGATGACTGCCCGCTCTATGACTTGAAGCCCGTAAAGCCACAAGGCACGCCCTTCAGAGCGCCGCAGGCGCTCCTCTCCCAAAAAAAACCCAGAGGGGACGCGGTGGGCGTCGGCGACGGGGACGCCGCGGACGGTTGGACTGGGGGTGAGTTGCTGCTGGCCTTGCTTTCCTCCGCCAACATCGCCTCACGTCGTCCCCTCTTCGAGCAGTACGACTCCGTCGTGCAATCGCGCACGGTCAGGCGCCCCGAGCAGGCCGACGCTGCGGTGCTGGCGATCGCCGCGCACGGGACGACGCTGCCCGCCGACGGCGTCCACGACACGGATGGGCCGGTGGCGGGGATCGCGGTGTCGATCGACTGCAACGGGCGGCGCGTCGCGGCCGATCCCTACACGGGCACCGTCGCCGCGGTGTTGGAGTGCGCGTCGAACCTTGCCTGCGTGGGGGCGAGGCCGCTTGGGACGACCAACAACCTCAACTTCGGCAATCCCGAGAAGCCGCACATCGCCTGGCAGCTGACCGAGTCGGTACGCGGCCTTGGCGATGCCTGCCGTGCATTGGAGGCGCCGATCGTGGGCGGCAACGTGTCGCTCTATAACGAGGGCGCCAGCATGGGACCGATTTACCCAACGCCGGTGATCGGCATGGTCGGCGAGCTACCGGACGTGCGTGCAGCGGGCCGCTCGGGCTTCGCACGCGCGGGCGACGCGATCGCGCTCGTCGGGCCGTTCGCGCCGTCGCTGGAGGCAAGCGAGCTGGCCAAGCTGTGGGGTTGGGAGCTACCTGCGGAGCTGCCGGCGATCGACATCGACGCCGTGGCCGCGGCGCAGGCGGCCGTCCGCGAGGCGGTGCGAGCCGGCACACTCGCAAGCGCCCACGACATCGCCGAGGGCGGCCTCGCGGTCGCGCTGGCGGAGTGCTGCCTGGGTGGCGGCTTGGCGCGAGCGTGTCGCTCGGGGAGGAGTTTTTTGGGGCTGAGGGAGCCGACGCGACGGGACGTGAGGCTGGAGGGAGCGGCATTTCGCCCGACTCCGCTGTCGCGCCCACGTTCGTGGACAGGCTGTTTGGCGAGGGCTCGGGCGGTTTCCTCGTGAGCGGCGCCGAGGATACGCTGCGATCGCTCTGCGCTTTGACGCCTGTGCGGATGCTCGGCAGCGTGGGCGGTGAGGCACTTCAGGTTGAGTGCCTCACGCACGCAGGCGAAGAGCGAATCGAGTTGCCACTGTCCGACCTCGCTCGGGCACATGGCGCGCTCGCGGAGCTGTTTACGTGAGCGTAGGTATTAACTTTTTACGCAATTCACCATGGCAGCTACATATTGTAGTCACTATTGGCAATCGCACAAAAAGTGATAGACAACCCTCACGAGCAGCAGCTCAATGGCGATGAGCCGAGCGAGTCCACGGCGATGAGCTGCGCTGCTGATAGCCTAAGGCAAGCAATGCCCTTGGACCCTCGTCCGGAGGACCGCGACGGACCGCGCGACGAGTGCGGTGTGTTTGGCATATACGCACCCGGCCACGAGGTCTCGCGTTTGTCGTACTTCGCTCTGTACGCCTTGCAGCACCGAGGTCAAGAGTCGGCCGGCATCGCGGCGGCGGACCGCGGCGGCAACATCATGACTCGCCGCGAGCTCGGCCTCGTCTCGCAGGTGTTCAGCGAGAACGACCTGCGTACGCTGCGCGGCGAGCTTGCGATCGGGCACGTGCGCTACTCGACGACCGGCTCCAACGCCTGGGAGAACTCGCAGCCGGTGCAGCGCTCGGAGGGCACCAACGGCTCGCGCCGCGAGCTGGCGCTGGCGCACAACGGCAACCTGATCAACGCCCTGGAGCTGCACGAGGAGCTCTCCGAGCGCGGTGTCACGTTCAGCTCGACATCGGATTCGGAGATCGTCGCGGCGCTACTTGCCACGCATCCGGCTGAGCTGATCGAGGATGCGATCGCCGATGTGCTGCCACGCCTGAACGGCGCCTTCTCGATTGTCGTCATGACCAAGGATCGCGTCGTCGCGTTCCGCGATTCCCACGGCCTGCGCCCGCTTGCCCTCGGTGTGATCGAGGGCGCGGACGGCGAGCCTTCGCGTTACTGCGTCGCGAGCGAGTCGTGTGCGTTTGACATCATCGGCGCCAAGCTGCTGCGTGACGTCGAGCCCGGCGAGATCGTCACGCTCGGGGAGAACGGTCTTGAAAACCGTCGCGTTCTCCCGGACGCGCGCAAGGCCTTCTGCGTGTTCGAGTACATCTACTTCGCGCGCCCGGACTCGCGCATGAACGGCCAGGTGCTGCAGGTGGCGCGCGGGCGCATGGGGGAGATCCTGCGCGAGAGTCCCCGGTCGAGGCCGACCTCGTGATCCCCGTGCCCGACTCGGGCAACGCGGCGGCCCGCGGCTTCGCCCGGGCCAGCGGGCTGCCCCAAGACGACGGCTTCGTCAAGAACCGCTACGTCGCGCGTACGTTCATCCAGCCGGGCCAGGAGCTGCGCAAGCACGGCCTGCGCCTCAAGTTCAACCCGCTGCCAGAGATCGTCGGAGGCAAGCGCCTGGTTGTCGTCGACGACTCGATCGTGCGCGGCAACACGACGCGCCAGATCGTGCAGATGCTGCGCGACGCGGGTGCCACCGAGGTACACATGCGCATCTCCGCTCCCCCGATCAAGCACCCGTGCCACTACGGCATCGACATGTCCACGCGCGAGGAGATGATCGCGCACGAGCGCTCGGTGGCGGAGATCGCGGCCGAGCTGGGCTGCGACTCGCTTGCCTACCTGTCGCTCGACGGCGTGTACGAGGCGGTCGGCGCCACACGTGCGACGCATTGCGACGCCTGCTTCACCGGCGAGTACCCGGTCAAGGGCTCAGACGGCGCCCAGGGCAAGTACGCCCTTGAGGTCGCTGGAGCCTAGTTGAGCATCTGCGCACGCTCGTCGCGTGCGGCAGTCGCGTCGCTATGGCGATTGTTATAGGGCCTGTGCGTGATGAGACCGCGGTTGCGACCGCCGCGCAGCGCCGTTGCGGCGCCGCTTATCAATGCACCCGCGACTATGAGTGAAGAAACCATGTATCCGATTGAAGTCGAGCAAAGGCCGGGTCTCTGTGAGGGTGCTCACAAGTCCGCTGCCCGCTAGGGTGCGCGATCAGTGACGCTGTCTGAGATCGCCCCGTGAGTGAGCCGTTGCCGATCGCCGTGCTCGTTTCGGGCGCCGGCACGAATCTGCAGGCACTGCTGGACACGGTGCACGGTCACGAGGCGCAGGTGGTCGCCGTCGCCTCCGGCGCGCCTGGCGCCCTGGCCCTGGAGCGCGCGGCCTCGCGCGGCGTGCCGACCGCCGTGTTCGAGCGCTCGGCCTATGCTGACCGCGAGACTCGCGATGGCGCGATGGCCGACTGGCTCGTCGAGCGTGGCGCACGGCTGGTCGTGCTCGCCGGCTACATGGAGCTGTTGACGTTCGTCTTCCTCGAGCGCTTCCCGGGCGCCGTCATCAACGTGCACCCCTCGCTGCTGCCGGCCTTCCCGGGCCTGCACGCGATCGAGCAGGCGCTTAACTACGGCGTGAAGGTGTTCGGCGTGACGGTCCACTTCGTCGACGCGGGCGTGGACAGCGGCGCCGTGATCCTGCAGCGGGCGCTGGAGTTGCCGGACGCGCGCGATCCTGAGGAGGTGCTGGCGGCGTTGCGCCCGATGGAGCATTCGCTCTTGCCCGAGGCGGTGCGCCTGTTTGCCCGCGGCGCGTTGGGCCTCGACCCGGAGAACCCTCGCCGCATGACGATCGCCCCAGCGCCGCCACAGTCCCAGCCGCAGGCGCCCTAACGTGTGCAAGCGACCTTCGCTCCACCCGGATAATCTGCGAGCCGATGAGCGCTGAGCCCACCCAGACAGGCATCGAGCGCGCCGAGCCAGGTGCGGTGCGGGTGCGCAGGGCGCTGCTTTCGGTCTCGGAGAAGACCGGCATCGTCGACTTTGCCCGTGGCCTGGTCGAGCTGGGCGTTGAGATCGTCTCGACCGGCGGCACCGCTCGCGCCTTGGCCGAGGCGGATGTGCCCGTGCGCGCGATCGAGGACTTCACCGGCTTTCCGGAGATGATGGACGGGCGCGTCAAGACGCTGCACCCGCGCCTGTACGCCGGCCTGCTGGCGGTGCGCGACAACGACGAGCATCTGCGGGCCGCAGCCGAGCACTCGATCGAGCCGGTGGACCTCGTGTGCGTGAATCTGTATCCCTTCGAGCAGACGCTCGCCCGCGGCGACGCGGCGTCTGAGGAGATCGTCGAGAACATCGACATCGGCGGCCCCACGATGATCCGCGCGGCGGCCAAGAACAGCGCGTTCGCGGCGATGGTGGTGGACCCTTCCGATTACGAGGTCGTGCTCGGCGAGCTCAGGCAGTCCGACGCTCGCATATCGCTGCCTACCAGGCAGCGCCTGGCGACGGTTGCCTTTGCCACCACGGCGCGCTACGACGCCGCGATCTCCTCCTGGTTTGCCCAGCGCGCCGACGAGGACTTCCCCGCTCAGCGCACGCTCGCCTACGAGAAGGCGGCCGAGCTGCGCTACGGCGAGAACCCGCACCAGCGCGCCGCCTACTACGCCGAGGTCGGCGCCCCCACGCACTTGCTCGCGGGCGTCAGTCAATTGCACGGCAAGGAGCTGTCGTTCAACAACCTGCTCGACCTGTCCTCAGCACGCGAGCTGGTCGAGGACTTCTCAGAGCCGGCGTGCGCGATCGTCAAGCACAACAATCCTTGCGGCTGCGCCTTGGGCAGGACCGCTCAGGACGCCTACGAGCGTGCTTTCGCCAGCGACCCTGTCAGCGCATACGGCGGCGTGATCGCGCTCAACCGCCCGGTTGACGGGCCTTGTGCGCAGGCCCTCTCGAAACAGTTCATCGAGGTCCTGTTGGCCCCTGGCTTCGAGCCCGAGGCACTTGATGTCCTGACGCAGAAGAAGAACGTGCGCCTCTTGGAGCTGCCCGACTGGCCTGAGCCGGCCGGCGGCCTGGAGGCCAAGCCCGTCATAGGGGGCCTGCTCGTGCAGGACCGCGACGAGGTCGCAGAGACCGCCGAGCAGATGAGCGTCATGACCGCCAAGCAGCCGAGCGACGCCGAGTGGCAGGACATGCGCTTTGCCTGGCAGGTCTGCCGCCACGTGCGCTCCAACGCGATCGTGATCGCCCGCGACGGCGCGACGATCGGCATCGGCGCCGGCCAGATGAGCCGCGTCGATGCCGTGCGCATCGCGATCGAGAAGGCCCAGGCCGGCCAGCCGGACTTGCTGGCTGGCTCCTCGCTAGCCTCAGACGCCTTCTTCCCGTTCGCCGATGGCCCGCAGCTGGCGATCGACGCGGGCGTCAGCGCGATCATCCAGCCGGGTGGCTCGGTGCGCGACGAGGAGGTCGTTGCCGCCGCGGACGCAGCCGGCGTCGCAATGGTAGCGACGGGAATCAGGCACTTCCGCCACTGAGTCGCCTCAGTGGCGCTTTTTCTTGCGCGGGTCGGGGCAGGGAATCGCCGTGCTCGCCTTCGCTTCGCTGCCGTCGAGGAAGCTGAACGTGGCCGCGAAGGGGAAGCCACCGCGCGGGCAGCTCTTGGGTAGCAGTATGCCCTTGGGCGTATAGGCGAGCGTCACGCCGCCGACGTGTTCGTAGTAGGTGACGCCGACTGGGCCGAGCGTGGCGTGCAGATGGATGACTGAGATGTAGGGCGCGCCGGGCAGCGTCGGCACCAGCGGGATGCCGATCGAGACGACGCCGCCGAAGGGCGCGTTGGCGGGTAGCAGGATGCCGGGGAAGACGATGTGCGTATCGACGGGTGTGGAGCCTTCGGCGAAGAAGAACAGCGCCAGGCGTCCTTCCTGGTCGGGTGCGCGCACGACCGTGATCGGGGCGATCTCGCTGACGACGCTGGTGCCGAGTTCGATGCCGGTGAAGGCTTCGCCGTGGCCCATGATCGAGTTGGGCGGACATCCGGAGGGCCCGTCCACTTCCAGCGTCTGCGCCGAGCAGATGGCGATCCCCAGGCCGCTCAGCGCGACCCCGAGGTTGTTGGGATAGCGCAGCTCGATCTGGGTCAGCGGCGGTGGCACGTGTCCAGGAGGGACGGCGAAGGCGAAGCCGAAGTCGAGCGTGGCTCGCTGCCCGAGATGCTCGGGCACGAACTTCGCACTGAGGCTTGCCGAGGTCGCGGCTCGCGCCGTGCTCGGTAGGCACGCGCCGAGCAGCACGACGCCCATGCTCGGCAGGCAGACGCCGAGCAGCACGCCCATCAGCGCGGCACGGCGTGAGGTTGTTGTTCGCGTCGGGTCCCCCTCAGTAGCGCAGCATGCCCACGGTCTGTACGAGCAGCGCATAGCTGTTGCGGTCGAACGTGCCATACAGACGCGCCTGTCCGTGGGCATGCGCGTAGCGTCCGCTGCCGCCTGTGACGGTGAGCGAGCCGGAGAAGCTTTCGTACACGCCCGCGCCGTGCGGGACGGCGCTGCCGTGGCCGGAGATCGATCCGCCTTTCGCGTAGATCGTGAAGCTGCCGCTGAACGTGGCGCCGACGTCGAAATGGACCTTCATCTTGCCCGGCAGCGTGCCCGAGGCCGCGCCTTCCTCGATCAGCAGCGAGCCCGACGCCGAGATGTAGCGCAGGTGCGCCGTATCGGTCGCCTTCAGGGCATGCGCGGCCAGCGCCGGCCCGGCGCACGCCCCCAGCAGTGTCGCGACGATCACTACCGCCCCAGTTGACTTCAACGCTCTACTCGTCTTCCATACGTTCATCTAGACGATACAACCCACCTGGGCCTTCGAAGTAGCTTGCTCACGCGCCAAACCCGCATGACGAGGAGCGTGGGCCCGATCAGTGGCCGCAGCTCGCCGCGCAGGCGCGCGATCACCGGACGCGCGAGCGGGCTGGAGGCGGCTGGAGCCGAGGCGTAGAAGGCCACCACACCGGCCAGCGTCATCGCGTGGTGGCCGGCGTGCGGCAGGCCGCATGTCTGCTTTAGGGCGTCGTGGGCCACCTCGCCGAGGCGCGTCGCCAGCTGGTCGGGGTTGTCGTAGTGGCGCGCGTATCCGGGCTGTCCGCTGGCCGCGTCCTGCTCGCTGTCGATCAGGCTGTCGAGCATCGTCAGGGCCGCGATGCGCAGGTAGGCGGCGTCGATTGCACGCGCCTGCGCGGTCGTGGTGCGCGGGTCCGCGGCGGCGGCGATCAGGGCGTGCAGCGCGAGTACCGACGCACTCGCGCCGGCCAGGTATTCGGGCCAGCCGAGTTCGCTGCCCGCCGCTTCGCGCGTGGCCCAGCGCTGAAGCTCCCGGTCGTCGTTGTGCGCGGCCGCGTGCACGAGCGCCTGCGCCCGCTTGCAGCGCTCCGCGCCGCTGCGCATCGTCTCGCTGACGGCGCCGTGCGCTGGCAGCCTTGAGAGGGTTTGCTTGACCGTGTCGATCAGCTCGCGCGCGTAGCCGCCGTCCTCTGGCGCTCGCTCTCCCCCCGGCCGCTCGCCGGTCGCGTCGAGGTAGTCATAGGCGATCTGCAGCGCCACGATCGCGTCGGCGACGGCCGCTCGCCGCGCGCGGGGGGCCAGCGTCGCCAGCGTCGCCGCCAGCTCGACGTTGAAGCGCTCCTCGCTCAGCTTTCCGAGCGCGAGCGCTTGTAGCGCCGGATCGGGGATCGCCCGCGCGCGCTCCTCCCAGCGCACGATCTGGGCGCGCACGAGCGGCGCGACGCTGCTCCAGTAGCGCGCGTTGGCGAGTAGCAGTGCCCCGCCTGCGCGAGCCGTCTGGGTTGCGCTGAGTGCTCCACCCACCCAGGCGCCTACTCTCCGAACGCGAGCGTCGGCGAGACGCGCGAGGCCAGCCAGCCGGGGACGGCGGCGATCGCGAGCACGGCGGCGATCGTCAGCGCCAGGATCTCAAGCGGCCGCAGGCTCGCGCCGAAGCGCGCCACCGGGAAGCCGGTCACGTGCGCCAGGTACGCGTCGATCACGAGCTGGCCGTAGATCCCGGCGAGCACGCCCGTGAGGCAGCCCGCGCCCAGCATCAGCGCCGACTCGCACAGCAGCACGAGGCGCAGGCGCCGCGGCCGTGCCCCCGACAGCCGCAGCCCCGCGAGCGATGCGCGTCGCTGCCACACGGCCGAGCTGAGCGCCGCCGCCATCGCGAGGATCGCCGCGAGCAGCAGCAGCGTCGAGATCTCGCCAAGCTGGCCGAGCCCTTCGCTCGTGAGCGTGTCGATGCTCGCCTGACGGGCGCCGGCCGTCGTCACGCGCAGCCCGCTGTTCGCTCCCAGTGTGGCCTCGATCGCGTGCTGCACGCTTGCGCTGCTCGCTCCGGCTGCGAGCGTCACGCCGAGCGCGGTCGGCGCGCTGGTCTGCCACAGGCGGCTGTAGTCGGCGCTTGTCATGAAGATCGCGCCCGGGCTCCAGGCGAGGTTGGTCGTGGTTGCCGCGATCCTGAAGGAGTGAGGACCGCTCGGCGTGGGCAGCGTCAGCGCGCCGCCGACGCCGGTGTTTTGTTCTTCGGCGATCTGCTTGGACACGGCGATCCAGCCACCTTCGCCCAGGCGCCGGATCGCGCTCGCCGCGCTGCCCTGCGAGACCTGGCTCTCAAGCACGTTGCCGTTCGCCCCAGGCGGGCGTGCCACGATCCACACGCGCCGCTGGCCGAGGTCGAGAAAGCTCCCCTGGAAAGCGCGCACGCCGCCGACGCCGGGAATCTGCACGATGCGTTCGGCGAGACCGTGCGCTTGGAAGTCGACGACCGCCTGGTTGTCGCCCGGGTTGCCGACCCAGATCTGCGCGTCGGCTGCGTAGTTGTGGGAGAAGCCTTCGATCCCGCGCAGCAGGTCGCCGCGCGCGCCGCCGAGCGCGATCGCGCCGAACAATGCGACCGCGCCGGTCGCCGCCAGCGCCAGCGAGCGCACGGTCGTGGCGCGCAGCGAGCCTAGCGCCAGCGGCAGGATCGTCATTCGCGGGCGCCGCTCGCTGAGTATCCGCGCCGCGCGCAGCACGCCGGCAAACACGAGCGGCACGGCCAGCACCGTCGCCAGCGCTAGCAGCGCGCAGGCGAGCAGCGCCAGCGAGGGCGCGGTCGCGAACAGGACGCTTGTCAGCGCCAGCAGGCCGAGCGAGCCCAGCGCCAGCCCGCGCCGGGCGCCGGCGGGGAGCGTGTTGCCCGGTACGCCCTGCTCGCGGTAGACGGCGTCGAGCGCGCGTCCGTGGCGCAGGTCGAGCAGCGGCACGGCCGAGGCCAGGCAGGTCGCGAGCACGCCGCCGAGGAAGGCGATCAGCAGCGGCTGCACGCCGACGACGGTGCGTGCGCCTAGCGTGAAGGCCTCGGCCAGGTAGCCGGTGGATTGGTGGAAGGCGTCGTGCGAGAGCGCGTAGCCTCCGACGAGCCCGACGAGTCCGGCGAGTACGCCCAGGCACAGCGCCTGGAACGCGAACATCTGCACGATCGCGCTGCGCTTGGTGCCGATCAGGCGCAGGTCGGCGATCGCGCGGCGGCGCTCGGGCACAGTCAAGAGCAGTGCGTTGAAGGCGAACAGCAGCCCCAGCAGCGCGCTGACGGCGGCGAAGAAGCCGCTCGCCTGGTCGGAGGGCCGCAGCGCGCGGCGCAGCAGCGCGACATCCTGGTTGGCCGCCGCGACGTCCAGACGCCCACCGGCGAGCGCCTGCAACTGTCTGCGCACCGTGCCCTGCGCGCCGGGCTTGGTCTGCACGAGGATGCGCGTCACGCGCCGAGGCAGCCCGGCGAGCCGCTGCAGTTCGTCCAGCGGCATCACCGCCACCCGCGCCTCAGAGAGCGCGCCGAAGGCTTCGGGGCCGAGCACGGCCGACACCCGCAACGGGATCGCGCGTCCGCGCAGCAGCAGCGAGACATGTGTGCCCACCGAGGCCAGCGACGGTGTGCCCGTCGAAGTCGGGAGAGCCGGATTGCTGCCTGCCGTGTCGCCGGCGGGGATGCCGAGCGCCTGCGCGGTCGTGCGGCTGAGCCCGATCCCGCCGGCGGACAGCGTCGCGGTCGGCAGCGTGTGCGCGAGCCCGTCGAGCACAACCAGGCTGGTGTCGGCGCCGGCCAGGTCGACTGTGACGCTGCGTCCGTTCGGCCCGAGCACGGTCGCGGTCTGCTCCAAAAGCGGTGCTGCTTGCTTGACGCCGGGCAGTCGTTCCACGCGCGCGAGCAACCGTTCGTCGAAACCGTCCGCGCCGCGCGCGCGCAGCTGCAGGCTGGCCGGCCCGGTCACGGCGTGGACGATTTCGCCGGCGGAGCCCGCGACGCTGCCGGCGGCCACCAGGGTGGCGAACACGAGCGCGACCGCGATCGCGACGCCCAGCCCGGCGAGCAGCTCCTGCACGGCGTGCACGCGTAGGCGGCGGCGGTACAGGTAGAGCAGCGCGCCGGGCCGCATCAGCGGCTGCGCGCTGGAGCTGGCTGTGCGTGTCACGCTCACCCCTGCGCGCTCAGCGGCCGCGGCTGGGCCAGCGGCTGCTCGCGTCCTGCGTCGTCTGCGCCCGCTGTCTCGCGCGTAGTGCGCTCGGCGCTCTGTGACGCGCGCTCGGTCCTGCCCGAGCTCTCGTTCAGCCTGCCGTCGCGCAACGTGCAGTGGCGGTCGGCGATCGTGGCGGCCTCGAGGTCGTGTGTGACGAGCAGCACGGCGGCCCCGTGCTCGTGCGCGACCGCGTGCAGCAGCGCGACGATCTCCTGGCTGCGGGCGCTGTCGAGGTTGCCGGTCGGCTCGTCGGCGAGGATCAGCCGCGGCGTGCCCGTCAGCGCACGCGCGATCATCACGCGCTGGCGCTCGCCGCCGGAGAGCTGCTCGGGGGTGCGCTGCAGCGAGTCGCCGAGGCCCACGCGCTGTAGCCACGGCAGCGCCTGCGCGGTGGCTTCACGCATCGGCACGCCGCCCACGAGCAGCTTCATCGCCGCGTTCTCGAGCGCCGAGACGCGCGGCATCAGCTGCGGTGTCTGGTAGACGAAGCCGACGTCGCGGTGCAGATAGTCGCAGCGCTCGCCCTCCGAGAGACGCGAGAGCTCCTCTCCGGCGAAGCGGATCGAGCCGTCGTCCGCGGCCAGCAGCGCCGCGATCAGCAGTAGCAGTGTCGTCTTGCCCGAGCCGCTGGGCCCGTGCAGCGCGAGCATCTCCCCGGCGTCGAGTCGCAGGCTGACGCCGTCGACAGCGCGCACCGGCTCGCCCCCTCCGCGGTAGTGCTTGACGACCTGCTCGAGCTCGAGCATTGACATGGAGTTACTCTAGAGGTGCCTGCGCGTCGCGGCTTGTCTTGACTGTCTCAACCTTGCAGTCTCTGATGGGCGATCTGGTAGACGGTGGGCGCGTGTGAATCCTTGGGATGATGGCGCACAGCGACAGCGAGAAACACGAGCGTGGGTTCGTCTGCGTCCTTGTCGATCGTAAAAACCATTCCGAAGCGCCCGTCGGGCTGGGGCAGATAGGCCTTGAAGCATTGCGGAAGGTTAGTTCCATCACGTCCTTCTGCTTCGCAGGGCCTCAAATGTGAGCGAGGGATGCCATTGGCCTCGTAGTCGCGGCGGGCCGCTTCGGCTGCTTGGCGCCCAACGGGAGTGGAGCGCGCGAGATCCTCGTTCCAAGGATCGGGAGCAAACCGCGCCGGAAAGCGCGCCTCGGATGGGCTCACGAGCTACCCCTCGCCGTCGGGGGGCTGCATGTGCGGCTCGTGCTCTGCCATGAACCGTTCGAACTCTGAGGGAGTCATGGCACGGGTTCCTAGCTGTCTGCGGATTGCGGTGATGCTGGTGTCCCGTACAAGTACCAGACGCCCATCGGGGCGTTCCTCCTCGATCACGTACTCACCGGCTATGTCGCCGCTGAGTGTTACATGCGATTGTGCTGCCACAGCATCCATGATGCCAGAATCACCCTATCCGCACGACTGTTACGCGCCGGCCTTGCGGCGCAGCGGCAGCACGTCGGCCAGCTCGGGGCTGGAATCACCGCGCAGTCTGCCCGCCGACAGCGACAGGGCGCGGTCGGCGCCTGCCAGCGCGGTTGCCTCACCGCTGCTCATCAGGACCGCGATGTCTTCGTCTGCCAACGAGCGCAGCAGCGCGAGGATATTGTCGCGCTCGAGCAGATCCACGCCCTTGGTCGGCTCGTCGATCACGAGCAGCGAGGGCTCGAGCGCAAGCGCCCGCGCGAGTGCGACGCGCACGGCCTCCGAGCCATCCAGCTCGCGCAGCTCGCGTGCGCCGCACTCGCTCGCGCCGACCCGCTCTAGCGCCGCGAAGGCAAGTCCGCGGGCCGTTGCCTGGGGCACGCCACGCGCGAGCTGTCCGACCGTCAGCTCCTCGAGCACCGCGCTTGCTTCGCTGCCGCGCTCGGCCAGCCGGCAGTAGCCGATGCCGCCGCCGAGCTCGTCGCCGGCGCTTGTGGCCAGGTCACGTCCGGCGAAGCGCACGACGCCTGTGTCGGGCGGCTCGATCCCGGCGGCGACGCGCAGCAGCGTCGAGCGGCCCGAGCGGCGCATCCCCCAGACCGCGACCAGCTCACCGCGCTGGATTTGCAGCGAGATGTCGTCGAGCACGACGCGCTCGTGTGCGCCGTGCTTGTAGCGCAGGCTGACGCGGTTCAGCTCGAGCAGCGTCATCGCCTGGGCGTGCGCTCGCCGACCACAGCGCTCAGCTCGCGGCGTGCGTACTCCAGCCACGCCAGCCTTGCTTCGACCGCGAGGCGCCCCTCCTCACATAGCAGCCTGTCGGCGAGCGGCGGGCCGTCCTCGCCGCCCGGGTGTGCGCTCTTGGCCTCGTCTAGGCAGGCGCGCTCGCAGCGCTCGATGATTCCCAGCGCAGTTCGCGGTGGCAGCACCGACAGCTGGCGTGCGAACAGCCGCGAGCGGCGACGCTCCTCGTGAATTTGATCGACGAGCCATTGCTCATAGTGGCGCACGCCTTCGCCGGTCGCGCGGTAGTGGGGCTTGGGCTGGCGCACGCCGCTGTGCTGGCTCTCGTGGTCGTCCACGGCGAACTCTTCGATCAGGCTGCGCCGCCGCAGCGTGTCAAGCGCCGTGTAGATCTGTGAGAGGCTCGACAGATCTAGCGCGTCGGCGAACGTGCGCTCGAAGCGCTGCACCAGCTCATAGCCGTAGGAGGGCCGTTGGATCACAAGCCCCAACAGCGCCCAGCTGACGGGCGAGCGTAGTGCCCCGGTGCTCTTCTCCGCTACGACCTTCGCACCCATCTTGCAACGAAAGCTACTAGAAACACTCGTGTTACGCAAGTACATCTGCTGGCTGGTACGCGTGGCTCACAATCTAGAAACCAGGGTGCACGCCCCCAGGATCAGCAACCAGGCGATCTAAGCAAGCAGCTGGAAGCTCGCGCCGAGCGTGCGGTAGGTCCGCGCCGCTTCGAGCGCGGCGCGGACGTCCGCGCCGGTGATCGGCGTGCCGGTCGCGGCGAACGACGGCCCGTGGAGACCCGCGGTCAGCTTGGCCGGCTCGTACGGCGCCGAAAGCTCCAGACGGCCGTCCACGACCTCGGCCCCCAATGGCGTCTCAGGGGAGAACCCGAGCTGATCGCGCAGCGGCTTGGGTATCACCACCCGTCCGGCGCGGTCGATTGACACACGCATGGGATCAGTCTACCACTGTGATGGTATACAGCCGTCAAGCCAGCCGAGCATGTGGATGCCATGGCGTCGCCACGGGCTCACAACCTAGAACCTTCGACGCCGAGGCTTGTGGCGTCCGGGTCATCTACTGAAAGATCGGCCCCATAACTGGGTCCAAGGTCGGTATCGGCTTGCGCCGTGGTCAAGGAGGAGTCATGGGTCGTATGCGTGTGGGGGAGTGGCAGGTCAAGTCGGGTCGTGTAGCGGGCGGGGGCGCTCTCGCCGCGAGAGTAGCGGCGCTCGCCACGCTCGTTGTGTCATTGCTGGCGTTGTGGGTAGCTGCCCCCGCGTCCGCCCTTCAGCCCAAAAAGGGTCACGCGCGGCCTTTCGTGGCACCATCGTGGGCCACGTGGGCCCAGTCCAGGCATGTCCATTATCTGCCATGGGTCGAACATCAGGGTCATAGTTTGGGTACTTCCTTGCCATTGACCTCCAGAGCACCGCGCGAAGGACTGGAAGCGTGCGAAAATTGCGGACAAGGAGGTGCGCCTCTACGCTACTACCCAGAACGCCTTGGCGTTCAACATGAACCACAGATCCTCGCGATCTTCTGGGGCAGTAAATGGAACGAAGAACCGGGATTTGCAGTACGCGCACAGGTCATGAAAATGTACAGCGGTCTCTCGGGCTCGGCATACCAGGGAATCCTCACCCAATATTTCGATGCTACAGGACGCATCAATTCATTTGTCTCGGATGAGTCGTACACGGATTGGGAACACAACCCACCCGCCGACATAACGGAGCACAACATCGACGAAGAGGCTGGTCGAGCAATCGCGGCAAACGGATGGAGTCATTCTCTCAATTTTCAGTTCGTAGTGTTCACACCTCCCGGCTCTACATATTCATTCACTGGCTACTGCGCATATCACGAATACAATGTTGTCGATGCCTCTAACGAAAAGGTAGTGGTCGCGTGGGTTCCCTATGAGGGCGACGCTCCTCTAAACGAACATTGTTTGTCGCATGCCCCAGCCAAAAACGTCGGCGACGCCACGTCTGGATCCGCCTCCCATGAGTACGCCGAGAGCGCTACCGACCCAGGCGCCGGTGAAAAATACGGCACCTGGCGCTCGACCGAAGACGAACACGAGCTAGCTGACATGTGCGATGAACTAAATAGTGTCGAACTACCCAACGGGTCGTTTGTAGCTCATCTTTGGGACGATCATCAGTCCGCCTGCTCGACATCCGATGCGGAACCTCCACACGTGACCGCGATCGCTGAACCCGCTGTCGGCATTACCACCACTGGCGCAACATTGAATGGAATTGTCAATCCGGAGGGGCTTGAAACGAAATATCATTTTGAATACGGTAGGACAACGTCCTATGGGACAGGTACATCGGAAGTGACGCTCAGCGCAAGCACAAGTAATGTCAGTGTGAGTAAGACGATCACGGGTTTGGCTGGATCGGACGTCCTTTATCATTATCGCTTGGTTGCGACCAATAGCACGGGCACGACTGACAGTATGGACAGAACATTCACGACGCCTACCGTGGAAACCACTGCGGTCGGGGGTGTGATAGCACATGAGGCTACCGTCGATGGTTTGATTAATCCCATTGGGGAGGAAACTACGTATCACTTTGAATATGGCGAAACGACATCTTATGGGACCGATGTGCCTATCCCTGACGTAAATATCGGTTCTGGTAAAAACAACATCGCGGTAAGCCAAAGCCTTCTCGGGCTCAAGCACCTCAAAACCTACCACGTGAGATTGGTCGCGACCAATAGTTCGGGCACAATGAACGGTAACGATGTGACCTTTAGGACGGGGAGAGGCGGAACATGGCTCTTGGGTGGATTGCCCCCGACCGAACCAGCACCCACTAGCTGGAAAGGCAAACTAAAGCTCAGTGAATCGGAAGCCGGAGCGGTGGTGGAATGTGAAGAGACCGCCGAAGGAACGGTCGCACAAGGGGATGGTGGTGAAATAACAAAATGGACAATGTCAAAATGCGCCGATCTAAAAGTTTGCGAAAGTGGGTCGACGCTGGAAGCGGTTCATCTACCATGGAAAGCGGAACTGGCTGAAATCAAAGGAGTAATGCGGGAGGAGTTGGCGGGATCTGGTCACGGGGAACCGGGGTATACAATAAAATGTAAGCTACTTGGGACAACGAGCAATCTGGAATGTATCGCGCCGGCGCTCAGCGCGAGCACGACAAACGGTGTCGGAGGTGTGACCGCGACGTTCCTCTCGGGCGAAAAACTCAACTGTAACGGCAAAGTCGGTAAGGGCACTCTTGAAGGCGTGCAAACCATCGAAGCGACCAAAGGTGGTCAGCTCAGTGCGCTGCCCGAAGTCGAATGGCGTCTTGGTGGCGTGGTCTTGACCGAAGGGGTGGCGGCAAGCGGGAAAGGTAAAATAAAGCTGACGGATCCGTTCCTTGGTGAAAAAGGCGTAAACGGTGGTGCGGAATGCGAAGATACGGTCGAAGGCTCTGTGGCGTCTGGTGATACCGGGGAAATCACAAAAATCACGATGTCTAAATGTGGTGCGTTGGCGCCATGTGAAAGCAGCTCCAGTGCGTCCTTGGAAGCTCGCGATCTGCCGTGGCACACAGAACTGGTGACGACTGAAGGAGTAACACACGACGTGTTGGCCGGTACGGGACACGGAGAACCGGAAGTCAGGATGAAATGTAAGTTCTTGGGGCTGCTCTTGACCGATGAATGCAAGGCCCCGACTTTCAGCACGAGCGCGACAAACGGTGTCGGAGGTGTGACCGCGACATTCCTCGCCGGCGACAAGTTGAGTTGTAACGGTAGGGCGAGCGAAGGTATTCTCGAAGGCAGTCAAACGATCGAAGCGACCAGGGGCGGCAAGCTGAGTGCGGTGAACGCTACGGAAGCGGCTAAACTCTCTGAAGCCGAATGGCGCCTTGGTGGCGTCGCATTGACAGAATCGCAGGCCACCAGCTGGAAAGGCAAACTAAAACTCGGTGAAAGCGAAACAGGCGAGGCTGTGGAATGCGAAGATACAGCCGAAGGGTCCGCAGTCCCAACCGATGTTGGGGAAGTAACAAAATGGACCAGCTCTAAATGTGTCTCTCTGAAAATATGCGAAAGTAGCGGTATAACGGTGGAAGCGGTGCACCTGCCGTGGCACGCGGAAGTGATAACGATCGAAGGTGCCACCCACTACGTCCTCACCAGTGGCGGTCATGGTGAACCGGGATACAAGATGGGGTGCAAAGTGCTCGGCGTTGCCGTCACCTCGGAATGCACGGCTTCCACGCTCAGCACGAGCACCACAAATGGGAGCAGCGGGCTGACCGCGACATTCCTCGCAAGCGAAAAACTGACCTGTAACGGCGCGGCCCGGGTCGGCACGCTTGAAGGGACCCAGACCATCACAGCGAGCAAAGGCGGCAAGCTCGAAGCCACATAGGCTCCGGGAGTAGTAGAGCTCGGTGTGGCGCTCGAGAGGCCACACCGAGCATATGAGCTAATAGAACGACGCAGGCTAGTAGCAGCTCGCGACGTAGTCAAGGAGGAGTCATGGGTCGAAGGGTGAAGTCGGATGACTGGCGAGTAGGTGGGGACGATAGGCGGACAATCTCGGCACGGTTCGGACAAGCAACTGATATGGCCAGTCCGGCGTCCAGATTCAGACGGAGGTCTGCTCGCCTGGCCTACTTGACGGCATGTGTCGTTGCACTGGTGTGCACAATGCCGTGCCTGGCGGCCGCCGTCACACCCGGAGCCGTATTGACGCCCTCTACGACCAAACCGTTTCTCGACTGCCCCGCCCAAGCGTGCGATGCGATCAGTGCTCCGCGGGCGATCAAGACCGTTGCCGGTTATCAACTTCCATCTGCCGCGACGGCGCTTGAAGGTGGCGGCGAAGAAGGTGGGTATGACCCGGCAGACCTGCAGTCTGCTTACGATTTTTCGAACTCAGGCGGCTCGGGTCAGACGGTTGCCATCGTCGACGCATACGGAGATGCGCACGCAGAATCGGATCTCGCGAAATACCGAGAAAGGTACGGACTCCCGAAATGCGAAAAATTCGGGGGCTGCTTCAAGCAGGTCAATCAAGAAGGCCTAGAAGGCGGCTATCCGGGCGAATCCGAACCTGGCTGGGCGGTCGAGACGTCGCTCGACCTGGATATGGTGTCGGCGGCCTGCGCGCAGTGTCATATTCTGCTCGTCGAGGCCAACAACGGACTGCCGGCTGAAACAGGAGCAGCGGTGAATGAGGCCGTGAAGTTGGGAGCGAATGAGATCAGCAATAGCTACGGATATCCCGAAAAGTATGTTCCATGGTGCGGAGAAACTGATTGTTCGCAGTACAAGGCAGATTACGAACATCCGGGAGTTCTCATAACCGCCTCCGCCGGCGACCTTCTATATGACAACCAGTACACGCCCGAAGCGGGGGGGCGCCTGACTTTCCGGCGACATCTCCGAATGTCGTCGCGGTGGGCGGAACCTCGCTTAGAAAGGCTTCCAACTCCCGAGGCTGGTCTGAAAGTGTCTGGCGCGAAGAACCGACCATAGGCAAAGAAATTGGTACCGGCAGCGGCTGCAGCCTGGCGGAGTCAAAGCCGATCTGGCAGACAGATAGTGGATGCGCCAAGCGGACCGACAACGATGTCGCCGCCGACGCAGCCTGCGAAACCCCGGTGTCGATCTACAGTACCCCTGTCCTGGGTGGCTGGGGTAACGAGTGCGGGACAAGTGCCAGCGCGCCCTTGATCGCCGGGATAGAGGCGCATGCAAGTGAATACGCGCGGTCACTGGAGGGAGGGTTGTTCTATAACAACCGAAGCTCGTTGTTCGAAGTCGTAAGTGGACACAACGGCTACTGTCCACCAGCTGAACTGACATATCTCTGCGCTGCGACTCTTGGGGGAGGTTACAACGGGCCAACGGGTAACGGTGCACCCGACGGCATTCCGGTGTCGCAGCCGTCGGCGACGACAGGGTCACCTACCAACGTGACGACGTCGCGAGCCACGCTGGCCGGCGGCGTAAACCCCGAGGGCACGGAAACGAAATATCATTTTGAATATGGCACCACGATCTCCTACGGGACCAGCACATCAGCAACAGGCGCAGGCGCGGGAACAAGCAACGTGGCAGCAAGTCAGACGATCAAAGGTCTCCATGCGGGTACCACATATCACTTCCGGATAGTGGCTGTCAACAGTCGCTCTGGCACTGCATATGGTGTAGACAAGGCGTTTACGACGCTCTCGGCTGAATGGCGTATTGGTGGGGCTTCGTTGGTGGAATCGGCTGCTACCAGTTGGAAAGGGAAACTGAAGCTGACCGAAAATGAAACTGGTGAGGTCGTGGAATGCGAAGATACGGCTGAAGGGCCGGTTACGCCGTCTGGTACTGGCGAAGTGACGAAAATGACTACTTCAAAATGTGCCTCTCTGAAAATATGCGAAAGTAGCGGTATAACGATGGAAGCGTTGCATCTGCCGTGGCACGAGGAACTCGTGGTGAGCGGGGGAGCGACGCATGACGTGTTCACTGGAACCGGACACGGAGAACCAGGATATAATTTCAAGTGCACAGTCCTTGGTATAAAAATGCCCGCCGTCGAATGCATAGCGGCGAAATTTAGTGCGGGTGCCACAAATGGTGCCGGTGGAGTGACCGCAACGTTCCTCTCGAGCGAAAAGCTGGCCTGTAATGGTAAAGCCGGCACTGGTATCGTCGAAGGGGCACAGACGCTCGAAGTGACCATGGGCGGCAAGTTGAGCGCGGTGAACGCTACCGAAGCGGCCAAAATCTCGGAAGCCGAATGGCGTCTCGGCGGCGTGGCGTTGACTGAATCGACGGCCACCAGCTGGAAAGGCAAACTAAAACTCGGTGAAAGCGAAACAGGCGAGGCTGTGGAATGCGAAGATACAGCCGAAGGGTCGGCGGTCCCGACCGATGTTGGGGAAGTAACAAAATGGACCAGCTCTAAATGTGTCTCTCTGAAAATATGCGAAAGTAGCGGTATAACGATGGAAGCGGTGCACCTGCCGTGGCACGCGGAAGTAATAACGATCGAAGGTGCCACCCGCTACGTCCTCACCAGTGGCGGACATGGCGAACCGGGATACAAGATGGGGTGCAAAGTGCTCGGCCTTGTCGTCACCTCGGAATGCACCGCTTCCACGCTCAGCACGAGCACCACAAATGGGAGCAGCGGGCTGACCGCGACATTCCTAGCAAGCGAAAAACTTGCTTGTAACGGTAAAGCCCGGGTCGGCACGCTTGAAGGGACCCAGACCATCACAGCAAGCAAAGGCGGCAAGCTCGAAGCCACATAGGCCTCGGACTAGTAGAGCGATGGAACGCGCGGTGCCGTGGTAAAACGCGGTGCCGCGCCTCAGTAGCGCAGCCCGGACCGCTACTACTCACAATCTAGAAACTTCTACGTTCTGGCTTGTCATTTGGGGCGAAACGTAGGAAGGTCTACACATACAAAGGGCTTCGCGAGGGGGCAGTGACCTGCGATGGCTGTCAAGCATTGGGGGCGGGTGGCGCGAGCGATGTCGGCGACCCGCCGGAGAGTTAGAGGGAGGGGCATCGGTATGTTTTCAAGGATTCGCAGGCGCTTCACGTACGCAAACGTCGCCATGACGATCGCGTTGGTCTTCGCGATGAGCGGCGGTGCTTACGCCGCCGGCAAATATCTGATCACTTCGACTAAACAGATCAGCCCAAAGGTGCTCAAGGCGCTCGCTGGCAAGCCCGGGAAGACAGGCCCCGCGGGCCTCGCGGGGCCGGCCGGCCCGGCAGGTGCGACGGGAGCCGTCGGCGCAACGGGGCCTGCCGGCGCGCCTGGCAAAGAAGGCGTGCAGGGCAAGGAAGGCATACAGGGCAAGCAGGGCGAACCGGGCAAGGACGGCACGACCGGCTTCACCGAAACGCTTCCCAAGGGCAAGACTTTGAAGGGCGATTGGGGTATCACAGGCACGGCAGCCGGGCAAGAATTCGTCTTTACCAGCGTCAGCTTTGGCATCCCGCTGGAAGCAGCAGCCACGGCGATCTATGTCAAAGCCAATGAACCAACCCCCTCGGGCTGCACAGGAAACTCGGAAGAACCTGGGGCAGAAGAAGGCCATCTCTGCGTCTTCGCAGTAGTCGAACAAAACGAGGGAGAAGAAGAACTCCTTAATCATCACTACCCGCTTGTCTGTCCGGTCGCGACGTCAGATGTTTGTTTCTTCAATGGGTCCCCAGGGACTTCCGATCCGTTCGGGTTCGGGGTCGATGCTCTTGCCAAGGAAGCAGGGACCGTAAATATTAAAGGTAGCTGGGCAGTCACAGCCGGATAAGCTGGCATCGGGGTTGGACCGTGCTTGGACACGATCCAACCCGAGGAATAATCCGACGCCGAGACAGACCGAGGGGACACGATGAACATTAGTGCCAAGGCGACACCAGTAAAAGCGAGGGCGGCTCTATTGCGGCGCCTTGTTCGGGCTCTCGGCCTCCACGTCCGTGCGCTGGTGCTCGTCGGCCTTGCGGGCCTCGCGGTTGTCCTTTGCCTGCCGCTGATATCTGCGTTTGCCTCGAGCCCTCCGCGTATCGGGACAGAAATCGCACATGAGGAAGTCTATGCGACGCACGCATTTATCGATGTCGGAATAGAACTGGGTGGGTTGGAAGTAAAGTGGCACGCTGAATACTCTACCGGCCCCAACGGACCGTGGGTTCCAGCAAATAGTGGGACGTTCGAAGCAAAGAGTACTCTAAATGAAATCTACCTCGGCGCGGACCCGCCGGACGACACTCTTCTTCATCATCTGACGCCTAGTACCACTTATTACGCGCGCTTTACCGCGGAAAATTCAGCCAAAGAAACCGCGACGCCGCGGATTTTTACATTTACCACCACGCCGGTCACAAAGCCCGAAGTTACAGAGCTTCCTCCTGTGGTTGGAGGACCGGCTAGAGTTTTTAGTGTCGCAGCCTCAAGCCCGACATTCGCTGTAGCGAAGGCTCAGATTGAGAGCAACGGTCTCGAAACAAAATATGTTTTTGAATATGCTCCTGCTGAAGCAAATGGTCAGGAACCGGCCGAAGCGAGTTCGTCGTGGGTTCCGTTCGGTCCGGCTGCGACCGGGACCGTCACGGCAGCGGAAGACTTTGCGGTCGCCGAAGCGACGGTAGCAACACTCACGCCTGCGACGAAGTATTACCCTCGTGTGAAGCTCACCAATGCGAAGGGGACAGCGATCGTCACTCCCGGCGGAGAGTATACGGTGGAAGACCACTCGTTCTCGACGCCCACCAACAGACCAGTAGCTAGCAAGCCGGAAGTTCGCAATGTGACAGGTACCACGGCCCACTTTGAAGCAGTTCTGCTACCTCACGACTTGGAAACCGAGTGGCATTTTGAATATGCTACTTCCGCAGCGGGACCGTGGAAATCCGTTGTCGGAGCCGAAGGGATAGTGTCGCAGGCAGAGGCGGAAGCCCTTCCCGAATTCAGCAGTGCACGTGGCATCGAAGGTTCTCTCACTGGCTTGAATCCCTCAACTACCTACTATGTGCGTCTGTTCGCTGAAAGCGAAGCTGGCGAAGGTCGCAACGGATCCGAAGAACCGATCGCCACCGAGAAGCAGGGGATCGCCAGTTTTAAGACCTTTGGTGCGCCGACTGTTGCTACGCTTGCGGTGCATGGTTTGCATGGAGAAGCGTTGCGTTTGATTGGTGCGGTCAATCCGGGTAGCGTTCCCACGTCGGGGGAACAGACGATCAGTGTCGTAGGTGCTCCCACCGGCGGGACTTTCACGCTGACGTTCAAGGGCCAGACGACCGCACCAATCGCGTTCGACGCACCGGAGGGAGTGGTGGCAAACGCCCTGTCGGCTTTGTCTACGGTCGGCGAAGACGGCGTTGACGTGAATGGTGCAGACGGTGGCCCGTACAAGGTCTTCTTCGCGGTCCATAACGGCGAAGTCGTTCAGCCGCAGATCACTGCTGACGCTTCGGGCCTGACTCCTTCGTCAGCGGTGTCGGTCGTTACCGACGCGCAAGGGGGCGAAGGGCTTGACACGCACTATCACTTCGAATATGTCGCGCAGAAGCAGTTTGAAAAGCCCGGTGGTGAAGGTGGCTTCGCCAAGGCGAGTTCTACTCCCGAGGTGGATCTCGGTTCTGGTGACAGCACGGAGTACGTCGGCGCGGACCTACCGGCATTGGAACCGGGCGAAAGCTATCGTTTTCGTACTGTTGCCACGAACAACTCGACGGGCAACCCTGTGGTGGATGGTGAAGAACAGTCGCTGAGGGTCCCGGTAGCGGCCGTGGTCGCCTCCGAAGCGGCGGGGGCGTGTCCCAATGAAGCGGTGCGCACGGGGCCCTCTGCGCTGTTGCCGGATTGTCGTGCGTTTGAGCAGTTGACGCCGGTGGATAAGGCGGGCGCACAGGAAAGCTTCAACTATGGTGGCAGTTTTGGATTCGAAGGCGTTGCAGCGAGTGAAGATGGTAACCATTTGGAGTACGGGTCGCCCGCGGTGAAGTGGGGAACTGAACCGGATCCTGGTCAGAGCCCGTATTTCTTCTCCCGTACCGATACGGGCTGGCAGATGACAGCAGGCACCGTGCAGCCCGAAGCGGGCATCTTCAGCTACCGCGCGCAGGTGCTCGACCCGGATCTGAGCGAGTTTGCTTTTATCGCGGATTGGGCTACCTCGAACTCGGCCACTGCAGCGAATGTGGAATTCAAGGCCGGTCCCCCCGGTGGTCCGTATGTGACAGTGGCCTCGGTGCCCGCTGCGCAGGCGCCGCCGGGGTGGGTAGCGGCATCTGAAGGCTTCTCCAAGCTCGTGCTTCAGGTCGCGGACCATTCGTTGATCGCCAGGACGCATACTCAGGAAGGCTATGACCTCTACGAATACTCTAAAGGTGAATTGCGCCAGGCGAACGTTACCGGGCCTGGTGCGGGGACCACGATCGGCTCCTGCGGAGCCAGGATCGCGAGTAGGAGTAATGGGCTGGAAAACGCTAGCGCGGGCGGAGAAAGTGTAGATCTTACGGAACCTGCTTTGACTGACGGCAAACAGAATGCTGTGTCTGACGATGGCTCTCGTGTTTTCTTCGAAGCTGTTCCTGGCAAAGACTGCTCGGAAGCCCTGCATCTGTATGTGCGCGTGGACGGCGGTGAGGATGATGCGGAAACGGTCGATATTGGTGCTTACAGGTTCGTCGTTGCGAACAAGCAGGGCACGGAAGCGCTGCTTGAAAAGAGCAGCGGCGAAAATCCGGGACTGTACCGTTACAAGAGCGGGTCGCCGCCGGAATTCCTTCCCTCCAGTGGGATTGTGGTTGGCGCCGCCTCGGCCGGCTCTGTGGTGAGCGTTTCTGAAGATTTGAGCACTGTCTATATCGATGATCATGTTGGTGAACACAAGTTTGCTCTTTATCGTTACGATGTAGCTTCTGAGAAGCTCAGTTACGTTACTGAGGTGACCTATGGAGATGACGGATTCCATAAAATTAGCCCGGAAGGGCGTTATCTCTATTTTGCTGCTGAAACGGTTGCCGGTTTGCCTGGCGGTGGCAAGGAGCTCGAACAGGCAGCTGCGGCTGAAAAAGGGCAGACTACGCAGGTGTATCGTTATGACAGTGCTGAAGCGTCTGTGGAGTGCATGTCCTGCGCGTCCTCGCACGATCCCGAACCGAGGTTGAGCTCGCTGTTCGGGGGTAACGAAAACAGTACGATAGCCTCCACAAACGGCGACTATGTCTTTTTTGATACTCCGGCTGCTCTGCTGCCCTCGGATGTAGACGGCGAAGTGGCACCGGAAAGCGTGAGGGCCTTGGGCGGGGAACACGGTTCGTCGGCCTATTCGCTTTCCAGCGACGTGTATGAGTGGCGCCGCGACGGTATCGATGGCTGTGCGCACCTGCAGGGCTGTCTTGCGCTGATCACGACCGGTAACGGCGGCTTTTTGAATATTCTGCTTGGTATCGGCAAGACAGGGAACGACGTGTTCTTCGCTACCAAAGAATCGTTGTTGTCTTCCGACAACGATACCGCCGAGGATATTTACGATGCGCGTGTCAACGGCGGTTTCCCTGAAGCGTCGCGCCCGGTGGAATGCGCGGGCGATGCGTGTTCTACGCCGTTCGCGCCGCCGAGTGAAATAACGCCGTCGAGCGCGACGTTCCAAGGGGCGGGGAATCTCTCGCTGACACCATCGCCGGCGAAAAGCAAAGCAAAGCCCAAGCCCGCGGCCAAACCCGGGTGCAAGGCGAAAGAGAAGAAGAAGTGCAAGGCAAAGCGACAGCGGCGGAAGAAGAAAACCGCGAAGAAGGCCACGCGACCAGCCAAGGTGACAAGGAGGGCGGGACGATGATCGGTGCCTCCTATGCTCGTCGTATGATGGTGCGAAGGTTGACCGTGGTTATGGCGGTTGTGGCGAGCTGCTTGGTAGCGGTGGCCTCGGCCGTGGCGGAGCCGAGCTCGCATGCTTTTGAAATCGTGCCTGGTAGTTTTGCTGTGAGTACGGGTACGGGCCAGGCGGCCGCGCACTCCGATCTGACGGTCGCCTTCGATTTCGCTCATGAAGGGACGGTGGGGCCGACGTTCAACGACGGTCGGACCACGATCGTCGAACTGCCACCGGGTTTTATTGGCAACAACACCGCGGTGCCGACGTGCACGTTCAGTCAGCTTGTGGGCGACAATGGTGTCGGCCAGCGCGGTAACGTCGAATGTCTTCCAGCGAGCCAGGTCGGGACGATCAGCTTCGACGCCCACCTGGTGGGTCACGCTACCGAAGAAGTCCTGCTTCCTCTGTACAACATGGAAGTCACGAGCTTCGGTGTCGCCGCCCAGCTGGGCTTCAACCTCGAGGGGACCGTGGTCCAGGCCCTCAACGCTAGCGTGCGACCCGGCGATTCGGGTATCACCGTGACCAGTCCCTCGATCGAACGGTCCGGCGAATTCCGTGACGTGAAGGTGACGACCTGGGGTCTTCCGGCGGCTGCCGTGCACAATCCCCAGCGTGGACTGGAATGCCTGTCGGATGATCACCCCATATGCCAAGGGGGCAACGAGGGCGCAAACTATCCCGTCAAGCCGTTCCTGTCGAATCCGACCAGCTGCGAACCGCACATCGCGCATATGCGCGCAGATTCGTGGGAGCACCCCGAAGAATGGACGAAAGCCGAAACCCAGGTCACACCCGCGAGCAGCGAATGCGAACGCGTCCCCTTCGACCCCTCGCTCGAAGTGTTCCCCACGACCCGCGATGCTGAATCGCCGAGCGGTCTGGACATTTCGCTGCTGGTGCCGCAGACGTGGGAAAACCCGAGCGGGATCGCGACCTCGAACCTGAAGGACACGACGGTCGCCTTGCCGGTTGGATACACCGCCAACCCCTCGCTTGCCTCCGGTCTCGGGACGTGTACGCCGCAGCAGTACGAATCCGAAACGTCTGACAGCGCGCCGGGTGCCGGCTGCCCACCGGAATCGAAGATCGGCAAAGTCGACGTGGAGACCCCTGTGCTCGCCGAAAAACTCACAGGCAACATCTATGTCGCGACGCCGTTCGACAATCCGTTCGGCACGCCCGAACATCCCGGAGGGTCCTTGCTGGCCCTGTACATCGTCGTGAAGGACCCGGCGCGCGGGATCATCGTCAAACTGGCCGGTCATATCGAACCGAACCCGGTTACCGGTCAGCTCGTGACGACGTTCGATGAAAACCCACAGGTCCCGTTCAGCAAATTCACGCTGGAACTCAACCAGAGTCAGACATCGCCGCTGGTCAGCCCGCCCGCGTGCGGCGCCTACACCGCCGAAGCGGACTTCACGCCGTGGTCTGAACCGCTCGTCGCGCAGCACCTGCTCAGCTCGCCGCCGGCCGTGATCGAAGCGGGCATCGGTGGCAGCCCGTGTCCCGCGGGAGGCATTCCACCATTCAAACCAGGCATCCTCGCGGGCACGCTCAACAACAGTGCGGGTGCCTACAGCCCGATGGACATCGACATAACCCGCAAAGACGGCGAACAGGAGATCACGCGCTTCACCTCGATCCTGCCCGCCGGCTTGACCGCCAACCTCTCCGGCGTCCCGTTCTGTCCCGACGCCGACATCGAAGCGGCCAAGCTCGTCTCCGGCGCCGAAGAGGAAGCGCACCCTTCCTGTCCCGCGGCAAGCGAAATCGGTCACTCGCTCGTCGGTGCGGGGGTCGGCACGGTGCTGGCCTATACCCCCGGCAAGGTCTACATGGCCGGCCCTTACAACGGCGCGCCGTTCTCGATCGTGGCGATCACCTCGGCCAAGGTCGGCCCGTTCGACTTGGGCACCGTGGTCGTGCGCGAGGCGCTTGACATCAACCCCGAAACCGCGGTGGTGACGGTCGATGCGAAAGCGTCCGACCCGATCCCGCACATCCTGCACGGGATCGTGGTCCACGTGCGCGACATCCGCGTCTACGTCGACCGGCCCAACTTCATGATCAACCCGACGAGCTGCAACCCGATGAGCTTTGCAGCGACCGTCGGCGGCGGCGGTGCTGACCCGACCAACCCCGCCGACCAGCAGTTCGCGACCGTCACCAATCCCTTCCAGATGGCCAACTGCCAGAACCTGCGGTTCAAACCCGTCTTCAAGGTCTCGACTTCGGGCAGCACCTCGCGCAGCAAGGGTGCCAGCCTGACGGCCAAGCTCACCTATCCAAACGCTCCTCAGGGGACGCAGGCGGACATCAAATCGGTCAAGGTGGACCTGCCCAAGCAGCTGCCCTCGCGCTTGAGCACGCTGCAAAAGGCCTGCCCGGACACGACCTTCGACGCGAACCCGGCGGCCTGTTCGGCGGATTCGATCGTCGGTCACGCCACGGCGGTCACGCCGATCCTGCCCGTGCCGCTGACCGGGCCCGCCTACTTCGTCAGCCACGGTGGCGCGAAGTTCCCCGAACTGATCGTTGTGCTGCAGGGCTACGGCGTGACGCTCGACCTGCACGGCGAAACGTTCATCAGCAAAGCGGGGATCACGAGCTCGACCTTCCGCAGCGTGCCGGACGCGCCGATCGGCAGCTTCGAACTGACGCTGCCAGAGGGAACCGACTCGGCGCTGGCCGCCAACGGCAACCTCTGTACCTCCACCTTGAGCATGCCGACGGCGTTCGTCGCCCAGAACGGGATGACGATCAACGAGTCGACACCGATCAGCGTCAGCGGCTGCAAGCCCGCGATCAAGATCGTGCGCCACAGCGTCAAGGGCGCGGCCGTGACGGTCGTCGCGAGCGTGCCCGCCGCGGGCAAGCTGAGCATGAGCGGCAAGGGGCTCAGCGGTGCTGCCAAGAGCATCGCCAAGGCCGGTACGCTGACGGCCACGTTGAAGCTGACCCGCGCCGAGCAGAGCTTGCTCAAAGGCCACCCCGGACGCAAGCTGAAGATCACCGTTGCCCTGCGCTTCAAGCCCAAGCACGGCGCGACCCTCACAAGCCATGTGACCGTGCTCGTCGGCTGAGCTGGAACACACGCCGGCCGAAGAGCAGCGAGCACGATGCCCGACACGTCAGTCGAGTCACACGACAGCAGGGCACGGCAACGCGTCGCTCGCGTCCAGCGCGCGCGCATACTCAATGCCCTGGTCGACGTGTGCGCCGAGCAGGGCGTCGCGAGCCTCACGGTCGCCGAGATCGTGGGGCGCGCCGGCGTCTCGCGGCGCACGTTCTACGAGCTGTTCGAGGACAGCGAAGGCTGCCTGCTCGCGGCGCTCGAGGATGCGGTCTCGACAGTGGCGGCGAGGCTGGTCGAGGCCTACGAGGCCCCCGTGCGCTGGCGCGAGCGGATCAGGGCTGGGATGGGCGCCCTGCTCAACTTCCTCGATGAAGAGCCCGAGGTCGGGCGATTGCTGATCGTCGAGTCGCTTGGAGCCGGCCCCAGGGCGCTGGAGTGCCGAGCGCTCGCGCTCACGCCGCTCATCGCCGCCGTGGACGCCGGGCGGGCCGAGGCAAAGGGCGGCGCGGCGCTGCCGTCGCTGACCGCCGAGGGCGTCGTCGGCGCCGCGCTCGCCGTCATCCACGCGCGCATGGTCAGGCCCGAGCGGGGCGGACGGGCCGCTCGTCTCCGCTTGGGCGAGCTTCTCAACCCTCTGATGAGCATGATCGTGCTGCCCTATCTCGGCGCGGCGGCGGCGCGCAAGGAGGCCGAGCGGCCGGTGAGTCCCGCTCCGCCGGCCGCGCGCTCGACCAGCAAGCCGCTGACCAAGCTCGCCATGCGCGTCACCTACAGGACGATGCGCGTGCTGGCGGCGATCGATGAGCTGGGTGGGCGGGGATCCTATCCGTCCAACCGCCAGGTGGGACGCGCGGCCGGCATCGAAGACCAGGGCCAGGTCTCGAAGCTGCTCGCCCGTCTCAAGCACATCGGCCTGATCGAGAATACGGGCGCAGACCGTGGCAAGGGCGCGGCCAACGCCTGGCGGCTGACCGCGCAGGGTCGCGACCTGCAAGCGGCGATCGAGCCGCACTCCTCCGGCTTGCTGCCGCCCGCGTAAGGCCGATCAGCGCGGGCTCGGGCGTCCTCAGTTATACTAGAGGTATGACTTACAAGGTCGGCATCAAGGGCCAGGTGGTGCTACCCAAGGCCGTCCGTGAGCGGGTTGGGATCAATCCGGGCGACGAGGTGACGGTCGCCGAGAAGGGCGGTGTCGTGCAGATTCGCAAGGCGCTTCCCGGGCCGGCGGAGCGTGAGGCGATTGTGGCCTCGCTGCGCGGCGCGCTTGCCGGAGGACAGTCGTTGACGGCGACGCTCGAGCGCGACCGCCAGTCTGAACGGGCGCGCGAGGAGCGCACGCGGGTGGGACTGCAAGCTGGCGATCGTCCTTGACGCCTGGGCCGTGTTGGCCCTGTATGAGAACCATCCGTGTGCGGGACGCGTCGCACGGGCGATCCAAGACGGCGAAGCGCTGATGTCGGCGATCAATCTCGGCGAGGTGCTCTACCAGTTGGAGCGCGATCACGGACGCCCACAGGCGACGCGCCTGGTTAACAAGCTTCGCTCGGCGACGGTCGTCGAGGACCCAGACTGGGAGCTCGTCTCGCTGGCCGCGCGCGTCAAGGTCCCCGGCCGCCTGTCATATGCGGACGCATTCTGCGTGGCCACGGCGATTCGCCACCGCGCGGCGCTCTTCACGGGCGACCCGGAGATCCTCGCGATCGGCCCGATCGTCGAGCTGGTGGACCTGCGCGACGGCCGGCCCGAGTGATGCGTGTGACGCGCTAGAGCAACCGAAAGCGCGCGCCGAGCGCTCGGTAGGTGCGCGCCGCGCGGCGGTCGCGCGAGACGAGCTCGAGATCGTGCTCGATGGCCGTCAGCGCGATCAGCCCGTCGTAGGTGGCGCCACCGCTTATTCCTGACACCGCGAGACGCTTGGGCGCGCCGGCGTGATCGCGCGCGCGCAGCGTGACGTGGGCGCGAGGCAACCGCTCCCCGAGGGCCTGCGCGGCTGTGGCGGCGTCAGCCCGGTGCGGCGCGGGCAACCGCGTCAGGACGCTGTAGGTCTCTACCGCGACGTGGGCGATGGTGGTGTCGCATGTGGCCAGCGCCTGCGCCGAGGCCTCGTGCGCCGGGTGGTCGGCGAGCAGCGCGGCGATCGCGATGCTCGTGTCGGCCGCGCTGGGACTCACCGCCGCTCGCGCACCGCTTCGAGCGCGCCGCGCACGTCCTCGTCGGAGATCGGTGTGCCGGTCGCGGCGAACGAAGGCCCATGGGGGCCGGTCACCAGCCGCGCTGGCTCGTGTTGCGCCGAGAGCTCCAGGCGGCCGTCGACAACCTCGGCCTCCAGTCCCGTCTCCGGCGAGAACCCAAGCTGGTCGCGTAGCGGCTTAGGTATCACCACACGCCCGGCCCGGTCGATTGACACGTGCATGGTATTAGAATACCACCTGAATGGTATCCGGGCTTTGGCTATCGCTGTTCGAACGCTGGCCGCAGCTCACACAGCGCTGAGCAGCACCGCAACGTCCAGCTCGTCCACACCTTCCAGCGGCGCCGGCACGACGCTGCCCTCGCGGTAGATCTCGCAGCGCTCGTAGCCGTGCGGGCCCGGTTGTGTGCGCACCTCGACGGCCCGGCCGGGCACGTCCACGAGCCAGTAGGTGGGGACGCGCGCCCTTGCGTACTGGACCGTCTTGACGTTGCGGTCGATCATGTGCGTGCTGACCGAGACCTCCACCACGAGCAGCGCGGTGCTTGGGTGGGCTCCAAGCGGCGGGCGCTCGGCGAGCAGCGCGACGTCCGGCTCGGGCTCGGAGCCCGGAGGCACGCGCAGCGGGCTTTGCACACGCACTCGCAGGCGTGGGTCGGAGGCCAGATGACGCTGCAACTGTTCGATGATGGCCGCGTGTGCGGGCGACTGTGGGCTCACCTCCACCAGCACCCCGTCGAGCAGTTCGACGGGGTGACCGTCCAGGGCGCCGCTTTCGACGATGCGATCGTAGGTGTCCACGTCGATGCGGTGGACTGGGAGCGTCGTGGCGGGCGAGGAGGCCATTGGCTCATTGTACGCCCGGCTGGGCCGTCTTCTCACTGGCCATGCCTTCTGATCCGACCGCGATCGCCGAGCGGGACATGACACAGCCGAAACTTCAGCTCCTGCGTGCCGGCGTGCCGTGGCGGGGCTCGCTCAGCCCTCCCCCAAGCCGCGGCGCGACTCGACCGCAACGTTGCAAGTATGTAGAGATGAGCGCCCCCGCGATCTCCGTGCAAGGCCTGACCAAGACCTACGACGAGATCGAAGCGGTGCACGGGATCGACTTCGAGGTCGCGCGCGGAGAGACGTTTGGCTTTCTCGGGCCCAACGGGGCCGGCAAGTCGACCACGATCTCGATGCTGTGCACGCTGGCGCGCCCGACCGGCGGCTCGGCGCGCGTGGCCGGCATGGACGTGGTCTCAGAACGCGACAGCGTCAGGCGCAACATCGGCTTGGTCTTCCAGGACACGACGCTCGACAACTACCTCTCGGCCGAGCAGAACCTGCACTTGCACGCCGAGCTGTACGGGATGCCGCGCGAGGCGATCGCCCCGCGCATGCAGACGGTGCTTGAGATGCTGCAATTGTGGGAGCGGCGCGAGAGCCTGGTCGGCACGTTCTCGGGCGGCATGAAGCGGCGCTTGGAGATCGCGCGCGGCCTGCTTCACTCCCCGCGCGTGCTGTTCCTGGACGAGCCGACGATCGGCCTCGACCCGCAGACGCGCAGCTCGATCTGGTCGTACATAACGAAACTCGAAGACGAGCAGGACGTGACGATCTTCCTGACGACGCACTACATGGACGAGGCCGAGTACTGCGACCGCATCGCGATCATCGACCGCGGCAAGATCGTCGCACTCGACACGCCCGAGGCGCTGAAGGCAAGCGTCGGCAAGGACCGCGTGCAGATCACGACCGACGACAACGAAGCGACGATCGCCGCATTGGGCGAGCGTTTCGGCATCGAGGCCCAGATCGCCGAAGGCGAGGTCACCTTCGGGGTTGAGTCGGGAGAGAAGTTCGTTCCGCGACTGTTCACCGAGCTGGGTCTCACGATCCGTTCAGTCAGCGTCGCGCGCCCGTCGCTGGACGACGTCTTCATGTCCTACACCGGCTCGACGATCCGCGACGCGGAGGCCGGCTCCAACGACATGATGCGCAACGTGGCAAAGATGATGAGCCGCTGATGCTCGCCCGTGGTCCCTCACGCGGTCGAGATGGCGTGCCGCTGATGCTCGCCCGTGGCCCCTCACACGGTCGAGATGGCGTGCCATTGGTGCTCGCCCGCCGCCCCACGACCCGCACCTGTGCCGATCCTCGCCGTCTGGGGGCGTGCTAAATGGCGACCCGGACCCCTACCGCGACACCCGTGCAGCATGGATCCGCGCCGCAACTGGCGCGCCCGCACGTACCCGCTCGCAGTGTCCGCTCAGAGTTGCGTGCGATCAGGGCGGTCTGGCGACGCGAGCTGATCCGCTTCTCGCGTGATCGCCTGCGCATCCTGACTTCGCTGATCCAGCCGTTCCTGTTCCTGTTCGTGCTCGGTACGGGCCTTTCCTCGCTCGTGTCGGCCAGCACGCACGGCGTCAACTTCCGCACCTTCATCTACCCGGGCGTGCTGTGCATGGCGGTCATGTTCACGGCGATGTTCAGCGCCGCCTCGATCGTGTGGGACCGCGAGTTCGGCTTCCTGCGCGAGATGATGGTCGCGCCGGTCAGGCGCTCGTCGATCGTGCTCGGCAAGTGCGCCGGCGGCGCGACGGTAGCCGCCTTCCAGGGCGTGATCGTGATGGCGATCGGGCCGCTCGTGGGCGTGCACTACACACTTGGACTGGCGCTTGAGGTGTTCGCCTTGCAGCTGCTGCTGGCCTTCTCGATCACCGCTTTCGGCATGATGGCCGCCGCGCGCGTGACGCAGATGCAGTCGTTCATGGCGCTGATGCAGATGGCGATCATGCCGATGTTCTTCCTCTCGGGCGCGATGTTCCCGGTCAACAACCTGCCGACCTGGCTGGCGGTGCTCAACCGTCTGGACCCGCTCACCTATGCGGTCGATCCGATGCGCCGCGCGGTGTTCGCCCACCTGAACATCGCGCCGGCCGTGCGCCACGCGCTCGCCCCGGGCGTGACCTGGTGGGGCTGGCACGTGCCGGGCCTGCTCGAGGCGGCGATGGTCGCGATCATCGGTCTGGTGATGCTGGCGATCGCAATCGCCGAGTTCTCAGCTGTGGAGTAGCCCCTGACGGCCGACGCTTTGCTCGGATGCGGCTTGCGTCGCATCGGCGAGCAGCGCGGCGACGTCGAGGTCGGCCACGCCGTCGAGCGGCGCGGGCACGACGCTGCCCTCGTGGCAGGTCTCGCAGCGTTCGTAGCCGTGTGGGCCGGGCTGCTTGCGCACTTCGACGGCGCGGCCGGGCACGTCTACGAGCCAGTAGGTGGGGATGGCTGCCTGCGCGTACAGCGCGGACTTGCGACCGCGGTCTCTGCGGTGCGAGCTGACCGCCACCTCGACCGCGAGCAGCGCGCCGCGCAGGTGCCGACCGGGCGGCGGTTCGCTTGCCGCGACGAGCAGGTCTGGCTCGGGCTCGGAATCCGGGCGGATCTCGACTGGGCACTGAACCTGTGTCCACCATTGCGGCGCCGCCGCGAAGTGGCGCATCAGTCTGGTCACGACAAGCGCGTGTGCGGGCGAGATCGGGCTCACCTCCACCAGCAGGCCGTCGAGCAGCTCGATGTGCAGGCCCTCCAGAGCGCCGGTGAGCACCATGCGGTTGTACGTGTCCACGTCGATGCGGTGGATCGGGTCCTCGCGTGCGCTGTCCTTGTCGACGAGCTGCCCGTCGAGCAGTTCGACGTCCATGCTCTCCAGCGCGCCCGATGCGACCATGCGCTCGTATGTCTCCACGTCGAGCCGGTAGAGCGGCAGGTCTGATGTGGCTGTAGCCATGAACACATTCTACCCGCGCTGTGGCGAAAAAACAAATGGGGTCATGCCTACTAATCCGACCGGGACCGCCGAGCGGGACATGGCACAGCCGAAGTCCTCCTGCGGGCCGGCGCCGACCGGGACACGACGCAACCGAAGTTCCGCTCCTACGGGCCGGCGTCCCGTCAGGAGGCCCAGCTCAGCCAAAAACAAAAAGCCCTTGACATAACGAAATTAACGATATATCGTGACCTTACTTTGATAGATCACGATAGGAGATAGATATGTTCGCTCACGCGATATATGCAACCGATGAGGGAGGCTGTCTGCACGATGACCTTCGCTGTCTAGGAGGCGTCTCTCGCCATAATTTGAGGGACTACCTGCGCGCGATGACCGGCCGCGGCGGCGCCTCGGAGGGTGGTGGACACCGTCATGCCCACCATCGCGGACCGCGCGATTTCGGCCCCGGGGGTCGCGGCGGCTTCGAGGGCTTCGGCTTCGGCGGCTTTGGCCCCGGCGGTGGCGGTGGCGGTGGCGGTGGCGGCGGTGGCAGGGGCGGCGGTCGCTTCGGTCGCGGCCGCAAGGCTCGCCGCGGCGACATCCGCACTGCCGCTTTGCTGCTATTGGCCGAGGAGCCACGCAACGGCTACCAGATCATGCAGGAGGTGGAGGAGCGCAGCGAGGGCGTCTGGCGCCCCAGCCCGGGCTCGGTCTACCCGGCCTTGCAGCAGCTCGAGGACGAGGGCTTGATCCGCTCGAGCGAGGGCGGTGGCGGCACCGGCAAGGTGTTCGAGCTGACCGACGCGGGCAGGGCCACGGTGCAGGAGCGCGACGCCGATGCCCCGACCCCGTGGGAGCAGATGAGCGGCAACGTCTCAGACCAGGCGCACGAGCTGGCGGCTGCGATGCGCGAGTTCGTCGCGGCTTTCACCCAGGTGATCCGCGGCGGCAGCGAGACCCAGGTAGCAGAGGCTCGTAAGGTGATCGAGACGGCCAAGCGCGACCTCTACCGCATCCTCGCCGACTGAGGGTCGGGAGGCGGTGCCTGGCGGCGTCCTCACCCTTCGGGTACAGGCAGTCGCTTATGTGCAGAGCACACTGCGCGAATTGCCTGCCTGTGCCCCGAAGGGTATGCCCCGAATGGGGTACGTCCTCGCCAGGCTTGCCTCTCGACCCTCAGTGCTTGACGGCCTGCATCGCCACGAAGTGCTGACGCTACGGTCGGTCGGAGACGGCCTGCATCGCTACGCCCAGCAGCGGATCTTGCTTGCTGGACTCCTGTGAGGCCTCGGCGGCGCGCATGCTCTCGCGCAGGCTGTCCGGGTCCCTGAGCATGCGGCGTTCGGTCAACGGCTGGATCAGCCCGCGCGCCGCGATCATTGCGCCGATCCAGCGCGGCGACCACAGGCGTGCGGCGCGCCGTTCGATGCCCTGCTCGATCGCGTCGACGGCCTTGGAGATGGGGGCCGGCTTGGTCAGGAACGAGGGCGAGTTACCGCGCACGCGCTCGACCGAGGGCTGCGCGAAGCTGGCGCGCACGAGATCGGTGTCGATGAACCCAAAGTAGGCGCAACCGACCTTCGCTCCACTCGGCGCGGTCTCCATACGAAGCGCGTCGCTCAAAGCCTCAACACCAGCCTTGGCGGTTGTATAGGGCCCCATCATCGGTGCGTGCGCGACGGCAGACAGCGATGAGATGTTCAGCAGGTAGCCGCGCCGCTCGGCGATCTGGGAGATCAGGGCACGGTCGGTGCGCCACACGCCGAGCAGGTTGACCGCCAGCGTACGCTCGACCTGCTCGATCGGCGCGCTCGCCAGCGAGCCGGTGTAGGAGATACCGGCGTTGGCGATGCCGACGTCGACCCCGCCGAAGCGCTCGACGGTGGCATTGACGGCGCGCTGCAGCGCCTCGTAGTCGGTCACGTCGGCCTCGAAGGCGGCAGCGCGGTCGCCAAGCTCGGCCGCCAGCTTCTCCAGCCGCTCGGGCTCGAGCCCGACAAGCGCCACGTTGGCCCCCTTGCGATGCAGCCGCCGGGCGGTCTCCGCGCCGATGCCGCGCGCGGCGCCGGTGATGAAGACGGTGCGCCCGCTTACATCGAAAGGTGTCTGTTCGCGCGCCATTGGTTGGTAACTCTACGCATTCTGGTGCGACGAGGGGGCTCGCCCCCCAGCCCGCCCACAGCTATCCAGGGCAATCCGAGGAGCGTTGGGCCATTCCAGAAGGAAAGGTCCGAAAAATGCTGGTAAATCTGGACGGGGATCTTTAAGTTTGGTACCTAAGCAATTGTCGCGATCCCAAAAATGCACCCCCTTTCTTGGGATCGACCTTTTAGAACGTGTTTCAAAAAGATCGGCACGTCCACCGCCTATTTTGAAACACGTTCTTAGGCCAAACGCCGGACCGCGCGCCGGCCCCGGAGCAGGCCCCGCGCCGGCGCACATCCGTGCACGCCGGCGCGTTTGTCGCTCGGGCGGCTCAGGCTGCGCTGAGAGCCTTCGCCTTGAGGCTCTCGAACTCGGCCTGGGTGATCGAGCCGCTGTCGAGCAGGCTCTTGGCCTTGTGGATCTGCTCGGTCGGGTCGCTCTTGGCGGCAACCGACTGCACGTAGTCGTCGAACTGCGACTGCGCGGCCTTCTGCGAGGAGATCGCGCGCTCGGTCATGCCCTTGTGCTCGGCGATCAGGTAGACGAACACGCCGAGGTAGGGCAGCACGATGATGAAGATGATCCACAGCACCTTCATGAAGCCGGAGGTGTCGTGACGACGGAAGAGATCGGCGATCACGGTGAACAGGATCCACAGCCAGACGACGAAGGCAAAGAAGATCAACATCGTCCAGAAAACTTCCAGAAACGGGTAACTTGTCGCTGCAACAACCATCGGGGACCGTCCTTATCGATTGGGGGCCAGTCGTCGTCTCCCGCCGGTGGGCGGAAAGCGCGTGTTGCCCGTTGTCGCCAAGAGCTTGACGGCGCCGCGGGTTGCTGTCAACGCGAGGGGGCCGCATTTCGGGTCAGTAGTTTGTACGCGGCACCTACTGCCATTGACAATAAGAGCCGTGCATGCTAAGAATTAGTTCTTATGCGGAGTCCGGTCCTCAGGGGCTCGCCGGGCTCGTTGAACGGGCTGCTGGAGCGCGAGCGGCTGTTCGCGGCGACCCTCGACGAGGCCCGCGCACACGGCTATCTCGACACGGCCGTCGAGGCCGTCGCGGCGCGCGCCGGCCTGTCGGAGGCGTGCTTTCACGAACACTTCGCAACGGCCGAGGAGTGTCTGCTGGCGGCACTGCATACGCTTGCGATACGCGCGCACGCGCAGGTCTTCTCCTTCGCCGCCGGCCCCGTGCACCCAGATCCGCTGGCCGAGCGCCGCGCCTGGCACGAGCCCCATGTCGAGCGCCGGGCCGAGCGCGCGCACGACCCCGAGGACGAGCGCCTCGACTGCGCGCTTGCCTGTCTGGCGCCGATCCTTGCGGCCACTTTGGCGGGCGCGTAGAATGGCAGTAAGTACTAATCCTTACCAATACCAATGGTATTTTCAAATGGGAATGGAAAGTTAATGCCACCCAGTAAGCCCATCCGTGACGCAGGCGGCGCACCGCCCGGCAAGCTCGCACCGGGCATGCGCCTGTCGCGCGAGCTGGTCGCCGAGAGCCAGCGCGAGCGACTGACCGGCGCGATGCTCGTGCTGGTCGACGCTCAAGGGTTTGCTGGCACGAGCCTTGCCGACCTGATCGCCCAGGCGCACGTGCCGCGCGACGCTTTCTACCGGCACTACGGCAGCATGGAGGCCTGCTTCCAGGCCGCCTACAACAGCCACTTCGCCTGGGGCGCGGGCCAGGTCGTCTCGGCCTTCAACGCGCCCGAGCTGGAGCACGACTCCGAGCGTGCGGCAGTGGCGCCGGCGGCGCTGTGTGAGTTTGCGCGCGAGTGGCCCGCGGGCGCGCGCGTGTGCGCGATCGACGTGTTGACCGTCGCCCACGGCGCGCTGGAGGGCCGCGTTCAGGAGCTGGCGGGGACGCGCGCGCTGCTCGACGCAGCGCTCGGCTCGGGCGGCCCGCAGGCCGAGCGGGCGCCTCTGCTCGTGAGTGCCGTGCTCGGCGGGATGCGCTGGGCGGCGTACGTGCACTTGCGCAAGCGCCCGCGGCGCGAGCTGGGACGGCTTGGCGAGCAGCTGTACGAGTGGATCTGCTCCTACGGAGACGCGAGCTTCACGGCTGAGAGCGGCAGCCCGGTCGTCGAGATACAGGGGGAGGTTCCCGGCGCACTCGACTTCCCCGGCGAGGAGCCGCGCGAGCGCATCCTGCGCGCGGTCGTCTCGCTGGCCGCGGCCAGCGACGGCGAGGACTGCACCTACCCGAAGATCGCCGCCGCCGCGGGGGTCTCGCACGACACTTTCTACAAGCACTTCTCAAGCCGCCAGGAGGCGCAGCTGGCGGCGTGCGAGGGCGTCCACGAGCGGCTGATCGGCGCTGCACGGAGGGCGTCGGCCAGCGCCCTGGACTGGCCCACGGGCGTGCACGATGGCCTGGGCGCCTACCTGGCCGAGGCGGCGCGCGACCCCGAGGCGACGCGCGTAATGGTGCTCGACTCGCTCAGCCTGGGCGAGCCGGGGCGCAAGTTCTTGGAGCGCAGGGCGCGAGCGCTCAAGCAGCTGCTGCGCCCCGCGCTGGCCGCCGCTCCGGGCCTGCCTGAAGCCGGCGCCGAGATGCTCGTCGGCGCGATCCTCGAGGTCTTGTACGAGCACGCGCTGGAGCGGCGCGTCGAGCAGCTGCCGGCGCTGCGGGCCCAACTCACTGAGATCGTGTGTGCGCCGCTACACGGCGCGCGCCATGCGCACGCGCCGGCGGCCGAGGTCGCCGCGCGCCGCATCGCTCCTGACAGGGTGTAGGCCTTGCCGGCCGACAGTCTCGCCTCGTCTTCTCGATACGGCTTGCTGCGGTCTCGGGCTCGTCGCTTCGCCTCCGGAAGGGCGTAAGGGGAAGGCGCCATCTCTACGAGTCAGTAGGCAACACTAGACACGGCCATAAAAATCTGTTTTTATGTGGAGACGCCAATGTCCGGCGAGGCGGGCCAGGAGGTGATCAGGTTGCTTTACACAGGAGAGTCGCCCCAGGGCGGCGGAAGCGAAGAAGGGGAGCGCGACGAGGACAGCGCGTGCTCGGAGCGCCGGGACGAGCGCTTGGCTGCCTTCGATGCGGCGGTAAAGGAGATCGCGGCGCAGGTGCTGCCCGCCTACCGCACAGCCGACGGCTGGCTGGAGCGCACGCGGGCCGGGCTGCTTGCATTGCTGCGCGCGCTGGACGAGCGACCTGAGACCGCCCGCGCATTGATCAACGACTCGATCGCCTGGGGTCCGGAGGTGCTCGAGCGTCGTGGTGAGCTGCTCGAAGTCCTGGCGGGGGCGCTCGACGATCCGCGCGGCAAGATCGATCCGGTTGGGTCTTTGCCCGAGACGACCGGCGAGAACCTGGTCGGCGCGTCGCTGTCTTGGGTCCACAGGCGGATGCAGTCCGAGGGCGGTCCGCTGGTCGAGCTGGCGCCGTCGCTGATGAGCATGATCGTGCACGCCTACCTCGGTGCCGAGGCGGCAAGGCGGGAGCTCGCCGCTGGGCCTGATTTCGCGGCTGCGGGGAACTCCCTCTTGACACGGTCGTAAAAATCTGTTTTTATTGGGGCAAGACATTTGTGTCCAACCCAGGGACAGGCGGTCAGGTCAATCGCCTTGGGTTGAAGTCGACAGGAGGGGAGCAGCAAAAAGGATGGGGAGTCTGGTGAGCGCTGGGCAGACGGCCGGCGCGGTACTCGAGGCAGGGCCAGGGGTGCGCTCGTGAGCGTTGCCCGCTCAGCCCGTCCTGTTCGCCCGGCCAAGGCCAGGCGCTCTCGCTCCAGCTCGCGCGCTCAGCTTGAGGCCGCCCGCGAGCGCCAGGGAGCTCACGTCGCCGGCGTGCAGCGCTCGCGCCTGTTGGCCGGGGCCGTGCGAGCGGTCGACAAGTATGGCTACGCGCACACGACCGTCAGCGAGATCACGGCACTGGCCCACGTCTCGCGACGCACCTTCTACGAGCTGTTCGCGGGCAGCGAAGAGTGCCTGCTGGCGATGGTCGAGGAGATCCTGGCTCGCGCTCAGGCACAGATGAGCGCCGCCGAGCTCGACGGCTTGGCCTGGCGCGAGCGGGTGCGCGGCGGGCTGTGGGCGATCCTCTCCTTCCTCGACGCCGAGCCGGTGCTGGCGCGCGTCGGCGTGGTTCAGTCAGCGCGCGGAGGGCCGCGGATCGTCGAATTGCGCGAGCGCCTGTTCGCTCAGCTGACGGGCGCCATCGACGAGGGCCGCGATGGCGGCGGCCGTGCGCTGGACTGCCCGGAGCTGACCGCCGAGGGGCTGGTCGGAGCCGTACTCTCGATCCTGCACACGCGCCTTGTGCGCGGCGAGCACGAGCCGCTGAAGAGCTTGCAGGGAGAGCTGATGGCGATGATCGTGGCGCCCTACATGGGCTCCGCGGCCGCGCGCGCCGAGCGCAACCGGCCCGCGCCGGCGCCGCTCCAGGCTCCCGCACCCAGCGCCAACACCAACGGCAGTCTCTCTAGCGGCACGGTTGTGGGCGCCGAGCGCGACCCGCTGCACGGCGTCTCGATGCGCTTCACCTACCGCACCGCGTGCGTGCTCGAAGCGGTCGCGGCGAAGCCGGGGCTGTCAAACCGGGGGGTGGGCAATGCGGCTGGGATTCCCGATCAGGGTCAGGTCTCAAAGCTGCTCGCGCGGCTGCAGGGCAATGGCTTGATGAAGAACACCGGCCCGCTGCGCAAGGGCGCCGCCAACGCATGGGAATTGACGTCAGCGGGCAAACAGGTCGCGCGGGTTGTGGGGATGGGGGCACATTATGCGGGGGAGTGACTCCAAGCTGTTTTCATGCCCGCGTGGCGGTCACAGCGGCGCTCGCCGCCAGGCCCTCGCAAGCAGAGGCGCGGGTGCCGGGGGAACACCGGTGTCGTCCGTTCATCAGACTTATCGGCCCACAAGCCGGCGAGTGGGGTCGCCGCGCACGGTTCCTGTGGGTCTCATCGTCGATCGCGCCTGTCCGCAGGCGCCTCGGTGCACGCTCCGGTCCGTCCCGGCCGGTGACGCCGGCCGTTGGCCCGGGCGCGAAGGAAACCAAAACAGGTGCCCAGGCGTCCGCTTGCGTGGTTGCGCCCAGGCACCCGCGATACGAGAGGAATTCTAACACATGAGATCCAAGTTCAAGACGACGCTGGTCGCGCTGGTCGCGGTGTTCGCGTTTGCGGCAGTCACGACGGCAAGTGCCTCGGCGGCGCTACCGGAATACGTAACGACGAAATTGCCGATCACGTTTACGTTCAAAAACGCCTCAGGCGTGGAACCGGTGATCGCCGCAAGCATTCTCGAACACAAGATCGTCTGCAAAGCGTCTCAGGGGACAGGCGAATTCGCTGGCTTCAAAGGCGAAGTCTACCATCACGTGGTCTTCACCTACACCGGATGCCGCGAACAGGGCGTCACACCCGAACAGAAGTGCACGACCTCCGGCCACAGTGCGGGTGAAGTCGTAACCAACGGGCTAAAAGGCACAATCGGTTATGCGGAAGGGCGTACTGGCAAAGAAGTGGGCCTGGAACTGAAACCAGAATCGGGCAGCACCATCGCTGAATTCACGTGCGGAGGCCAAGCCGGAAAAGTCTCGGTGGCAGGATGCACGATCGGCGAAGCAACCCCGCTGAACGTAGATCAGAACACAGCCAACGTGACCTTCGCCGAAGGCGCTTCTGGCAAACAGAAGTGGACCAAACTCGAAGGTGTGAGCGGTAGTTGCATACTCACGGTCACGGCCAGCCTGCTCAAAATCAAAGGTACTGGGTGGCTCATCGATAACGAGCTGCAGACATTTGGCGGAGGCCTAGACGTAGAACTCAAAGCCTGACCAGAAGATGACAGGAAGCGGCGCGTGGGGCGACAGCAGTGGCGTCGTCCCACGCCCACTTCAAAGAGGGTGCACGCAGGTTGATGGGGTATTGCGGACCGAGGCGACGGAGTAGGAACCGAAAGCGGATGAGCGAGAGGATTAGCATGAGGCAGCATTTCAAAATGACAACCGGGAAAGTTGGGGCACCCGGCGGCGCACTCAGAGGAGTCGCCGCTTGTGGGTTGTGGCTGTGGACGGCAGTGTCGCTGTCTTCGATCATCGCGTTGTTCGCGATGACCTCGGTGGCCGCCGCAGAGAATTGCCCCAATGAAACGATCCGCGCCGAACAGGGATCGACGGTGCTGCCCGACTGTCGCGCTTATGAGCAGGTGACACCTCCTTCCAAGGACAGCAGCACACAATGGATCGTTGCCTCTGTCAGCCCCGATGGATCGGCGGTGCTGCTTGCCTCAAGAGCTGCTTTTGCGGGGGAGGAAGCGAATCCCGGCGTGGTAAACGCATCACACTATTCGATGCGGCGTACCAAATCTGGTTGGGTGACCGTGCCGCTAGAGCCGCCGGCGTCTGAATTCATACCTTTTGTCGAGAACGGGATCGGAACGGATTTTGCCGGAACAAGCGAGGATGGTCTCGCAACGCTGTTCATCGACCAGGGGATCACGCGGCCCGATGACTCGATCGACTTCTATTTGCGCCGGGCAGATGGCTCGATTGCGGACGTCGGTCCGATTGTGCCGCCCGGTGTGCAATTGAATGTGGTTAATAGGAACGGAGACAGCCTGACAATTGATGCGGCCGGAATCTCTGACGACGCGTCGCGCGTGCTCTTCAACTATTCCGGTATAGAACTTTGGTCTTTCTCCGAAACAGCGGGGCCTCTCTATGAGTATCTCGGTACAGGCAACACTGAACCGCTGCTGGTGGGGGTCGGCAACGACGGTCGCGAGATCAGCCAATGCGGAACGATCCTTGGTGGGGGATCGAGTCACGACGCCATGTCCGCCGACGGCAACACGGTCTTCTTTACCGCATCCAGCTGCGCGCCTCCGACTCCCGGGCCACCTGTCAGCGAGGTGTTTGCTCGGATCGACAACGGGTTGGCGGGTGCGCACACGGTAGCCATCTCGGAGCCGTCCAAGCAGGACTGCTCGGTCTGTGACACTGAAAGCAACGTGTTGGCTGGCGCAAGGTTCGAAGGCGCTTCCGAAGACGGCTCGAGAGTGTTCTTCACCACCGAACAACGGCTGCTGGACGGCACCGGTGGGCTCTACGAATACGACTTCAACGCTCCGGAAGGCAAAAAGGTCCGCTTCGTGGCACCGGGAGCAAGCGTAATACAGGTCTCTGAAGACGGGTCACATGTGTACTTCAGGTCGAGTGACGCTCTGAGTGTCCCTGCGAACGACGAGGGTCAGTACGCTCAGCCGGGTGCCGGCAACGTTTACGTGTACGACGGCGAAACGAGTCAGATCTCGTTTGTAACGAGCGGGGAAGTGGGTGTGACGAATGTCACGCCCGACGGGCGCTTCATGCTCTTCACGAGCATGTCGGACCTGACTCCTGACGATACGAGCGCCACCCAGCAGCTGTTTGAGTACGATGCCCAGACCGGCGCACTGACGCGCGTATCGGTCGGCCAGGCTGGCTACAACGACAACGGTAACGCACCCTGTGTGCCGGCGTACCTGAGTCAAGGGGGGGGCTGTGTGGATGATGCTCGGCTGGTGGCACAGGGATCGGAATACGGAGGCAATGAAAATAACTACCAACCGTCAGCCTATCCAACCTACCGCTGGGTCTCCGCCGACGGCCAGTATGTGTTCTTCGAGAGCTCAGATGCCCTGACTCCGCAGGCGCTGGACAACAAGCTCATCAGCTACACGGCGGTTAGCTCGGAAGAAAGAGAAAAAGGCATATTGCCGTATCCCGAGTATGCGATGAACATCTACGAGTATCACGACGGGGTGGTCAGCCTGATCTCCGATGGCCGCGATATCAGTGTTAATGGGCTTAGAGAGAGCAACGTCCGCTTGATCGGCACGGACGCATCGGGCGGAGATGTCTTTTTCACCACGGCTGACCAGCTGGTAGGTCAGGACACGGATAGCAACAACGATGTCTACGACGCGCGTGTAAATGGGGGCTTTCCGGCGCCGGTTGTGGCGCCAAGTTGCTCGGGCGATGCCTGTCAGGGACCGTTGAGCGCCCCGCCGACGCTGCTCACGGCGGGCAGTGAACTGCAGGCGGGAAGTGCTCCGTTGCAGAGCGCTTCGGCGCCGACGGCCACCAAGCCCAAGGCCAAAGCCAAAGCCAAAGCCAAGCAGAAGACGCAAAAGCGGCCAAAGACCAAAAAGCGAGGAAAGCGGCCGAAGGCCAGGAAGACGGCTGGACAGGCCGTCACAAAGAGAAGGGGTAAGCGATGAGGGCTCTATCTAGAGTTGGCGTACGTGGAGCGCTGCGTGGATTGCCAATCGCTAGGACGGTGCTCGCGATGACGATTGCCATCGCGGTTGCCGTGTTCTCCTCGGCTATATCGGTCGCGGCGACCAGCGCTCCGGGCTTTAAGATCGAGGCGGTCGCCGGGCCGACGATTTTCTCAGCGGAACACGACGGCAAGTCGCCTCCTGACGACTATACGCTGAGGATCACTAACTCGGGCAGTGAGCCCACAGACGGCGGGATCACGGTTGCCGACACGCCTCCTACCGGCGTCACGATGAGCGAAATAAGCGGGATCGTAGAAAATGCCGCAGGTAAAACTACTCCTCTGCTGTGCGATGGGTCGACGGTTAGCTGCGCATACTCGGGTGCGCTGCAGCCGGGAGAAAGCATGTACGTGATCGTGGATGTGAAGGTGACGCAGGGCATTACTGGTCCTGTGACTGACAGTGCGAGCGTGTCGGGCGGTGGCGCCCCCACTGCTTCGACGAGTGTGACGACCGCGATCGGCTCGGCGGAAGAATCGGCTGACATCCCCTACGGTCTTGCGTACTTGAGCCAGCAGGTAACGGGTCCCAACGGTCTGCCCGACGGCCAGGCTGGCGAACATCCATTTGAGCAGACGATTTCGTTCTCGCTCAATACGGTTGATAACAAGGGTGCTCTTTCTGCTGAAGACGCCTACCAGACTGCTGGTGGGCTCAGGGGGGCGCCAGCTCATACGAAGGACATCGTGGTCGATGTGCCGGCGGGCTTCGTCGGCGACCCGGATGTGGTCGAAAAGTGCACACAAGCGGATGCCGACAGCAATCAGTGCCCGCCGGGCAGCCAGATGGGAGAGGGCCACCTCGATCTGTTCGCTCGCCAAGGGCGAGCCCAATTTGTAGGGGGCGTTGAGCTGCCGATTTACAACGTGGTCCCCGACAAGGGATATCCGGCGGAGTTCGCGATGCCGCTGGAAGGAAGTCTGGTGACCCTATATGTCGAGGTCAATCCCGATACCAACTACGGCGTTCGGATTGTCACGCCGGGGATTCCAGAGGCGGCTCCCCCTAGCGATTTGGACATAACGTTCTTTGGTACTCCGGTGAGCGATCCGAATGTGTACGACAAGCTGAGTTCCGCGGCGCCCGGCGCGACTCCGGTGGCGTTTCTCGATGATCCGACGCAGTGCTCGACCACGCCGTTGTATACGAAGGTCAGCGTTGATTCTTGGGAGCAGCCGGGGGGCTGGTTGGCGGACGGTTCACCGGATTTGAACGGTCCGAATTGGAAGTCGGCTACCACGACGGCGTTCCCTTCGCTTGAAGGCTGTGAATTCTTGCAGTTCAACCCGTCTATCTCGGTTACACCGGAAACGACGCGGGCGGACGAACCGGCTGGGGTGAACGTCGACCTGAAGATTCCGCAGGAGGCGCAACAGTTCCCGGCGTTGGTTACGCCGGCGCTGGAGGATTCGACTGTGACATTGCCGGCGGGTATGTCGATCGACCCCTCTGCCGGGGATGGTTTGCAGGCTTGCTCGGCTGCCCAGGTAGCGTTGCTGGCGGGGTCGGCGGGCTCGTGTCCGATTGCGTCGGTGATCGGGACGGCAAAGGTCACGACACCGCTTTTGCCCGAACCGCTTGAAGGACACGTGTTCTTGGCCGCGCCGAACTGCGATCCCTGCAGTAACGCGGATGCCTCGGATGGCAACATGTATCGGATTTTCCTGGAAGTCGCGGGGTTCGGTGTCGTCGTCAAGAAGGAAGGCACGATCTACGCGAACACCTCGACGGGACAGTTGACGACGACGTTCAAGGACACGCCTCAGGTGCCCGTGAGCGACATCCAACTGCAGTTCAAGGGCGGGCTGCGCGCGACGCTAGCGACACCGCAGACGTGTGGAAGCTTCACGACGACATCAGATTTGACGCCGTGGAGTTCGCCGATAACGCCTGACGGTACTCCCAGCTCCGCGTTCAACGTGGATTGGGATGGGAATGGTGGGGCTTGTCCCGCCGCCTCTCCGTTTGCTCCGTCTTTTAGTGCTGGTACGTCTAATCCGAATGCGGGCCAGTTCAGCCCGTTCACGCTGACGTTTGGTCGTGAAGACCGTGAACAGGATCTCGCGGGGATCCAGGTGCACATGCCGCCTGGTCTGTCGGGGATTCTTACGGGTATCCCGTTGTGTGGCGAGCCGCAATCGTCGCTTGGTACGTGTGGTGAAGCGTCGCGGATTGGGACGATGACCGTGGCGGCCGGCCCGGGTAGCCATCCGTTCTATGAGAAAGGCTCGATCTATCTCACCGGCCCCTATGGTGGTGCGCCTTTCGGGTTGAGCATCGTGGTGCCGACCATCGCGGGGCCGTTCAACCTCGGCAACGTCGTGGTGCGGGCGAGGATCAACGTCGATCCGAACACGACGGCGCTGACGGTCACCAGCGACTCGTTCCCACAGATCTTGGATGGGATTCCGTTGCGGTTGCGTGCGGCGAACGTCACGATCGACCGTCCCGGGTTCACGTTCAACCCGACGGACTGCGCCCAGCAGCGGATCACCGCGACGATCACCGCGGCACAAGGTGCCGTGTCGAACGTCACGGCACCGTTCGCGGTGGCGGGTTGCGCGGGCCTGCACTTCGGCCCGACGTTCAAGGTCTCAACATCGGGCAAAACCTCGCGGTCGCTTGGTGCGAGCCTTGACGCGAAGCTCACATTCCCCACGGGCCCGCAGTCGAATATCGCGAGGGTGAAGGTCGATCTGCCCAAACAGCTGCCGTCGAGGCTCACGACCCTGCAGAAGGCGTGTCCTTCGCAGACGTTTGACGCGAATCCGGCGTCGTGTCCGCGCGCGTCGATCATTGGTATTGCTAAGGCGCTCACGCCGTTGTTGCCGGTAGCGTTGACCGGCCCGGTGTATTTCGTGTCATATGGTGGTGAGGCGTTCCCGGACATCGTGATCGTGCTGCAGGGCTACGGCGTCAGGATAGACCTGACGGGGACGACGTTCATCTCTAAAAAGGGCATCACGAGCACTACGCTCGACACGGTCCCGGATGCTCCGGTCAGCTCGTTTGAGCTGTATCTGCCGGAGGGTAAGGATTCGGCGCTTGCGGCGAATGGGAACCTGTGCAAGTCGAAATTGTTGATGCCGAGCTCGTTCATCGCTCAGGATGGTTCGCAGCTCAAACAGGACACCAAGATCACAGTCACCGGGTGTCCCAAGGCCACAACAGCCAAGCAGGCCAGCAAGGCCAAAAAGGCGCGAAGAGCCAGTGTCCGTCGTAGCCGTCCAGGGAGGAGCAAATCATGAGGATCCGCACAACAATCCTGGCCGGAGTGGTGGTAGTGGTCGCGAGTCTTGTGATGAGCACGGCTGCGCAGGCGGTCTACAAGGATGCCGAGCTCGGGAGCTTCGGTAGCGGCTATTTTACCAGTCCCGTGGGTGTGGCCGTGGACCAAGCCACACATAACACTTATGTGGCCAGCCTGCTCTTGTCCAGGATCGATGAGTTCAACCCTTCCGGGAGCCTGGTTGCTCCGCCCTCGCCATTCGGCACCAGCGAACACACATATGCGACCTTTATGGTTTTTAGTGGTGTGGCGTTCGACCAGGTCGACGGCGATCTGTACGCCGTCGATGGGCGTGGCGAAGCAATCCAGACTTATGACGGTGAGACCGGTGGTCTGCTCTCGGAATTCTCCGTCGCGGGGTCGGCAAACCTGCTTGGATTGTTCACCTCGGTTCAAATCGCAAGCGATTCCGCCGGCAACGTCTACTTCCCCAACGCGCCGAACAACGAGCTGCAGGAGTTCAGCTCCAACGGCACGCCGCTACAGACGATCACCGGGTCGGGGGCAAGCGCGTTGAGTGCCCCAACCGGCGTCGCGGTGGACGCGGCGGGCGACATCTTCGTCGCGGACAGCGGCAACAACCGCATCGAGGAGTTCAAAGCAGACGGCACGCTCATGAACCAGATCGCGAGTCCCGGTGTGCAGGCGCTGGCGCTCGACGCGGCCGGAAACATCTATGCCGCCGAGAACAGCGGATCGGGCTTCCACGTCGTCGTGTACCAGCCATCCGGCGCGCAGCTCACCGAATTCGGGCAGGGCACGATCGGCAGCTCTGAATTCGGGAGTATCAACACGCTCGCGGTTGACCAGGAAACGGGCACGGTGTACGTCACGGACGGTGGTAACAACGTGGTCTGGATCTATGGTCCACCACTGCTGGTGGCGGAAGTCACGACCGGCATTACTGCAACGAATGTGACCGCGACAACCGCAACGATCGCGGGGTCCGTCAACCCCGACGAAACGTCGGTTACTCGCTGCCGCTTCGAATATGGGACAAGCACCTCTTATCTGGCGAGCGCACCTTGCTCTGTGAGCCCGCCGCTCACCGGGAACGCGGCGGTGGCACAGAGCGCATCCTTGGCCGGTTTGCAGCCGGATACGACATACCATTATCGGCTCACGGCTACCAGCGGCAATGGCACCAATTATGGGGAAGACGAGACGGTCACCACGCCGTCTGCGATCCCCTCGCTCGACAACGTATCCGCGTCGGCGGTCACGCAGACGTCAGCGATCCTCGACGCGAGCATCAACCCCAACCACCAGGACACGACCTACCACTTCGACTTCGGGTCAAACAGCGAATATGGGAACACGCTGCCGGCGCCTGAGGCGGACATCGGCTCGGGATACGGCGACGTCGTCGTCGGCCAACAGCTCTCGGGACTGACGCCGGACACCACCTACCACTATAGAGTGGTCGCGACAAACGAAACCGGCCCAGCGACCGGTATCGACGAGACGGTCACGACGCTCCCGCCGACACCGCCGATCGTCAACCCAGGGCCGGCCGGCGAAATCACACCCAGCGCCGCCACACTAACGGGAAGCGTCGACTCGCAGGGCGTGCAAAGCACCTACGAGTTCGACCTCGGGACAGACACCAGCTACGGCAGCCGCATCTTCGGCGAAGCAGGCTCAGCCACCACACCCCAAACATTCACCAGCCACCTGGGCGGCCTGGCGCCGGGCACGACCTACCACTACAGGCTGCTGGCAACGAACGTGTTCGGCACGACCTACGGACCCGACCAGACGTTTACGACGCCGAGCATACCCTCCTCGCTGCTGACTGCACCATCCACAGTGACGCTTGTCCCCACGCCGCTAATCGGAGTTCCCGCGACGAAAGCCAAGACGATCACAGCGACTACACACAAGAAGATCAAGAAGGAGAAGCAAAAGAAGAAAAAGCAAAAGAGGAAAGTAAAGAAGATCGTCAATCGGCACACTGTCACGGGAGGCAAGTGAGATGAGCAGTATTCGTAAAGTCACGCTTGCATGGATGATGGTCCTTGGGATGCTGGGTGGCGCGCTCGCGCTGTGGAGTACTCCGGCGTTTGCTTTCCGAGTGAACATTTTGACCGGATCGTTCGGGAGTCCTGGTGCCGGCGAAAGTCAGTTCAACGAACCGGCCGGAGTGGCCGTGAACGACTCAACCGAACCGGGAAACCCGGCCGCGGGAGATGTGTATGTGGTCGACGAGGGCAACAATCGTGTCGAGTACTTCAGCTCCACGGGCACCTATATCGGCCAATTCAACGGGAGCGGCACGCTCCCCGGCGAAGGAGAGGCGGCTGGCAGCGGTCCAGGCGAAGAGCCTACAGGACAGTTCTCCGAACCAAACGAGATCGCGGTCGACAATTCCGGTAAGACAGTCCTCGAAGACCCATCCGTCGGGGACGTGTATGTCGTGGACACCAACCACGGCGCGATCGACAAGTTCAGCCCAACAGGTGAATACAAGGGACAATTGACTGGCGAGTGCCCGACGAATCTACCCTGTCTACCAAGTGAAATGATCGCCTTTGGCAAACATTTCCCGGGGGCGGGTGTGGGGTCTTTGATCGGCGTCGTGGTCGACCGTGCAGGTAATGTGTTTGTTTTGAAAAATTTTGCCACTCGGCTGGCTTCCGTGGCAGAGTTTACCGACGAAGGCGGCTTTATTGCAAGATTTGAAATTCCGCATTTTGCGCAACCGGGTATTGCGGTGGATTCCAATGGCGATCTCTATGTAAATGAAAATACTCGAAATGGCAATATAGTAAAGTACAGCGCTACGGGTATAAGGCTAGCCGAATTCGGTTCTATCGATAGTGGAAATACGACAGAGGTGGCACTCGACCCTTCAACGAACGATCTGTATCTTGACTACGGTGATCGTGTCGATGAGTTTGGACCGTTCGGAGAACCATATTCAGGCCCGCTCCAAACATTCGGCGACGAAGGTGTGGAAACTCTCTCGGAATCGAATGGGATCGCTGTCGATGACGGTATTGTCTATGCGAGTGAGAGGGGAGCCGACAAGGTCGATGTCTTCTCGCCTGTCGATCTTCCAAACGTGAGTATCGAAGCTCCGTCGAATGTCGAAAAGAAGGGCGGTAAATTTATCGCAACGCTGCACGGTAAAGTCAATCCTGAAGGTATCGCCGTGACAGTCTGTGAATATGAATACGGGACAAGCACAGCTTACGGCCAGACGGAGGCGTGCGAACAAGCACCGGGCGCGAGCACGAGCGAAATACCGGTTAGCACAGAATTGACCGGCCTGCTACCAGACACCACATATCATTATCGGCTGAGCGTCTCGAACATCAACGGTACAAATCGCGGCGACAAACATGGGGAAGATGAGACATTCACGACTCCGCAGTCGGTAGACGGACTCACGAGTGCGGCACCCCAGAATCTAAAGCCCACCTCTGTTAATCTCACCGGTTCGCTTTCTCCAGACGGCACGGATGCCCATTACTACTATGAATACGGCGAAAGCGAAAGCTACGGGTCCACGACACCGGCCCTCCCGGGCGTTGATGCAGGGACAGGGGGCGTCGGGTGCGTCGCGCCGGGCGGTCCACCATGCACACCGGCCACGGTCGATGTGGTTTTGTCGGGGTTGACGCCCAACACGCGCTACCACTACCGACTAGTAGCTACCAGCGAATACGGCACGACCACCACCGCAGATCAAGAATTTCGCGCCCCGCCGACGGCGCCCGCGGTCAACGATCAGGCGGCGTTCGCTTCAGAAGTGAGCCAGTTCGCGGCGGTCCTGCACGGCACCGTCAACCCCGGCAACGAGGTGACCAGCTACCACTTCGTCTACGGACCCACGAGCGCATACGGGTCGATGACCCCCATTCCCGAAGGCTTCACGTCGCTCAACGCCAGCGATGACGCGGTCAGCGAGCGCTTGGCGGGCCTGCAGGCAGGAACGACCTACCACTTCGCACTAGTTGCGGCCAACGGCGCCGGGACGATCGTAGGGCCGGACGAGACGTTCACCACCGCGGGTATCCCCGCGCCACTCGTCAGCACCGGCGCGGCGGGCGGTGTGGGTCTCGGCGCGGCGACGCTCACTGGCGCGATCGACTCGCACGGCTGGGAAACGACGTACTCCTTCCAGTACGGCACCACCACCGCCTACGGCGCGAGCTGGCCAACGGTTCCGGTCTCCCTGGGCGGGTTGAGCGGCGCCCAGCCGGTGTCGGTCTTCCTCGAAAACCTGCAGCCGGGCACTCTCTACCACTATCGCCTCGTGGCAAGCAACGGCGGCGGCACGAGCTACGGCTCCGATCAGACATTCACGACCGGAGAATACCCGCTGTCGATCGTTGCGCAGGCGCCACTGCTGTCGGGCGCCGCGATCGTCTTCCCGACGGAACAGGGCACGGTGCCGACGGTCACGCCCAAGTCCCTGACAAGAGCACAGAAGCTCGCCAAAGCGCTGAAGGCGTGTGCGAAGAAGCCAAAGAAGGACAGGGTCGGGTGTGAGAAGCAGGCGCGCAAGCTCTATGGCGCGTCAGTGGGGAAGAAGAAGGGGTAGGCGGCTCGTGCCGCTCTGGACTTGGCCGTTCAAGAAGCTGCTGACTCGCTGCGCATAGAGTGCGGGATCGACGTTCCAGGACTCGGTGTGCCCAGCGTATGGCACGCGGTAGTAGGTGACCCAGCCGGGCAGCTCTTTGGCAAACGCGTCGCTGCTCGAGATCGGCACGATTTCGTCTTCGAGGCCGTGGAACAGCAGGATCGGCAGATGGAAGTCGGCGGGATGATCGAGCGCGTCGAGGCTGCTCCAGTCGGGTTTGATGCGCAGGTCGATCGCCCACTCGACCGGGTCGGCGAGGAATGAGGGTAGGCCCATCTGTTTGGCGTTGAAGGCGAGGATCGCCTTCCAGTCCAGCGCGGGCGCGTCGAGGATCAGGCCGGCGACGTCGTGCGCGAGCGAGGAGCTCTCCATGAACTGGGAGACGATCGCGCCGCCCATCGAGTAGCCGACCAAGACCAGGCGCTGGGCGCCGTGTGCGAGCGCGTAGCGAGCGGCCGCCTGCAGGTCGCGCCACTCGGTCTGGCCCATGTGGTGATGGCCGTCGGGGCTTGGCGGCGCGCCGACGTCCTGGCGATAGGTGATCAGCAGGCGTCGGCAGCGCCGCGCGGTGCAGTATCGGCACCATCCGCAGGCCGTCTTCGCGGCTGCCGTTGATGCCGTGCACGACGATCGCCCAGGTGCGCGAGCGCCCGGGGATCAGCCAGGCGGGCATCGGTCCAAGTTCGTCGGGGACCTCTACGTTGAGGAATGACAGTCCAAGCGTCTGCTCGGGGTTGCCCTGGTAGACTCTGGCGTTGAGGCCCACTTTCGTCCCGGGCGCCAGGTGACCTTGCAGAGCTGTGAGCCGGCGGGTGACCGTGGTCGGCGGCGCTGCTCACGACTCCTTCCACGATCGCATGGCCAGTAGGCCAATACAGGCCGTAGACGCCGGGGCGCAGGGTGTCCTTCGAGCGCGAGAGCACCACCTCGCCAGGGGAGAGCGCCTTCACCGTCGGCATTCGTGGGCCAGGGCGGATGTTCCGGCACCACGACCTTCGAGGAGAAGTACCAGCTGGCCGCGGCTCCGGCGGCGAGCAGGCACGAGTATCAGCAGTACGCTCGCCAAGAGCAGCGAGCGCCGGTGGCGCCGCGGCCATGAGCGGCTCTTTACGGTCGCCGTCGAGACATTCACGCTCCTGGAGGCTACCGGGCAAGCCGTGCGGGGATGGGCTTATCGGTTCGGCGAGCAGCAGCTAAAGGCTCACGGCCCCGGTCATCCGCCACGGGCGAGGTTAGGCGAGGAAGTCGACGATCGACTGGGTGAAGCGGGGGTCGCCGAGCGCTTCGACGTGGTTGCCTATGAGCGGCTGGAGCGTGGCGCTGGGGATTGCTTTGACGAGGGTCTCGGGGCGCACGGCCAAGGGGTCGGTCTCGCCGGCGAGCAGTAGCGTCGGGGCGGTGATCTGCTCGAGGGCTATACGGCCTCTGTAGATCGAGCGTGCCTGCGCGACGAGCGCCTGCCGGTCGGCTTGCAGTGCGTCGGCGAGCATTCGGAACGCGCGAGCCTCAGGACTGTCGATGCTCGCGGGATCATCCGCGCCGAGGGCCACGATGATCGACTCGTTGGAGACCGCGCGGCGGTCTACGCCGCCGCACTCGATCACTCCCGAGCCGACGCCGCCTATGACCAGGCGTCGTACTCGCGTGTCTTTGCTCGCGAGGATCAACGCGACGATCGCTCCCATCGAGTAGCCCACGAGATCGACCTGTCGCGCGCCGGTCGTGTCGAGCAGGGTCGCGAGGTCGCGCGCCATGCGCTGCTCGCCGTAGCGGTCGGGGTCGTGCGGCTTCTCCGAGCGCCCGTGTCCGCGGGCGTCGGCGGCTATGACCGCACGTCCCGCGGCTGTGAGCGCCTCGACCACGCCGGTGGCGACCCAGTTGGCCTGCGCGTCGACGACGAAACCGTGGTGCAGGACAACGGGTGGCAGCGCGGACCGCTCGCCCCATTCCTGGTAGGCGATCCGGGTCCCGTCCCAGCTCGTAAAGCTCCTCACCGTCATGCACAGTGACACAGAGGATGGCGGGGCGCGGGGCGCCGCCTGAAAACTAGTATTCCTCCGGACCATCGCCGCGGCCATGCCGTATAGCGCGACACAAGGCAAGGTGTGGCTCGTAGCTGAGATTGCCCGTCCCTGTCGTACAACGGCATCTGACGACCTACAGCGTGGATGGTATCGACGATATCCCCCTGCCATCAGAACCGCTGTTGAGCAGAGCTAGGAACTCCGGATCGTGCCCGAAGTAGGCGAAGTAATCATCGAGGTGGGCACGAATGACATCGATATATCGGGTACCCACAAGAGATTTAGTGAAGTCAATGGTCTCGTCGTGTCTGCGGCGCATCGCGGCTATACATGCACGGTTATATGTGATGTCTTCTCGCTCGTATTGGTTCGTAGCGAGTCCCGCTGCTAGATTGAGATCAGATTCGGCCTCCGATAGACGTTTCAGTCTCTTAAACATGGCGGCGCGATAGCTAAGTAGCCGCGCAAGAAGGTTTTGATCGACCTCAGGTGGTCGAAGTGCTATCGCGTCGTTATAGGCGCGCAGCGCCGCGACGTCCGTTGCGTCGTCGCCGCGCGCGTTGGCGTATGCCACGGCACGAGAGAATTGGGCATCCCAGTCAGTGGGGTTCACCTCTATATAGCGATCGAGATAGCTTGCGGCCTCTTCCCAGTCACCAACGGCCATTAGTCCTCGGGCAGCCTCAAGAAGAGCCGACGCTCGAACCTCGGGAGCGTCAAAGTAGCTCGCAGTCTCGAGGCTATTGACAGCCTCAACGAGCGGATCAACGGCGTCCCTGATGGTTGTCCGATCAGCGTCGCTTCGTGCCGATCGGTCATCGCTTGCGATCGAAAGGATGTCTGGTACTCCAACCTTCGCCAGTGTCTTCCGAGCCTCCTCCTCGCGCTCGCTCACGCGACGCAACTGTCCCTTGAGTCCGCCTGGCCCGAACGTAAACGGACCCTCGATGCGGGGGAGCACGACAGCGAGGACGGATAGTGATGTTCCAAGGCCTACAAGTCCAACCTCTGTCGCCGCCGTCGCGGTCGTGACAGCGACGACAACCAGTGCTACGCCGACGAGAAACAAGACGGTCGCGCCGTGTCGCTCAAGCATCCAGCAGTCCGTCTTGCCTCATCTTACGGACTCTACAGGAGCAGCTTCCGTACGGTACGTGTGCAACAGCGTGACGTAAGGAGACTGCGGCGTGGACGCTGGTCTGGTCCCTTATTCATGGACTGGATGGTCTGGC